>CAYWCE010000031.1:0-6405 GCA_964456755.1 uncultured Hyphomicrobiales bacterium | reverse complement strand
CGCGGGCAGGTTTTCTATCGCGGGCTGGACATTGCCGGCTGGCCCAGCCACCGCGTCTGCGATCTCGGCATCGGGCAGGTAGCGGAAGGGCGGCAGGTTTTTCCCACACTCACGATCTCGGAGAATCTCGACATGGGCGCGATGCTGCCGCGCGCCCGCGCGCAGCGCGCGCGCAATCGCGAACGTGTCTTCGAATTGTTCCCGCGGCTGCGCGAACGCATCGGCCAGGCGGCCGGCACGTTGTCGGGCGGCGAACAGCAGATGCTGGCGATCGGGCGCTGCCTGATGGGCGCGCCGGAACTGGTGATGTTCGACGAGCCGTCGCTCGGTCTGGCGCCCACGGTGGTGCAGCAGGTGCTGGCGACCATCCGCGACCTCAACGGCGACGGGCTGACCTGCGTGCTGGTCGAACAGAATGTCGCGGTCTCGCTCAAGCTTGCGACGCGCGCTTTCGTTCTGGAAAACGGTCGCATCACGCTGTCGGGCACCGGGCAGGAATTGCTCGCCGACGACCGGGTGCGGCAGGCCTATCTCGGACTGTAGCCCGCGGCCGGCGCGCGGCTTATAGCGTTTTCGAGCGAAGTGGGCACCGGTTCGCGCGACGAAAACGCGTCAAAACAAAATGCTAGAGCCCCGGCCTTGATTCAATCAAAGCCGGAAAGGATCTAGCGCCGCATCATCGCGTCGAGGGCGGCAACCCGCGAGGCGAGGGAGGCGCCGGGAAAGGCGCGGCGCAGTACGCCGAGCGCTTCGGCGCCGTTCGCCGGACGCGCGGCGCGCAGGACGCCGCTCATGCGTTCGGCCAGACCGGCCCCGGAATCGGCCGCGCCTGCGGCGGGAACCAGGGTGACATCGCCGAGCGGGTCGGGCTCGGAAATCCGGATAATCTCGCGCGCGGCCATGGCAGGCTCCCTTTCTGGGTTCCCCGTCCAACCGTTCTGCACAAGGTTTGGTTCCGCCTCCATGGCGGCGCGGTCAGGCCGTGACCTTGTCCCTGACCGTGGTCTCGAACACGTCGGGGCGCGAGGCGTGCACGGCGGCGATCTCCGCCATGACCATGTCGAGATGCGTCGCCATGGCGTTGGCCGCCGTCTCCGGGTCGCCGGATGCGACGGCCTCGATCACCGCCTCGTGCTCGCGATAGGTGGAGGCCATGCGGGTCGGCGTATTCATGAACACGCGCAGCCGGTCGAGCTGCCCGCGTGCGGAGAAGGCAAAGGCCTTCACCCGCTCGTAGCCCAAGGCGTCCAGCAGAATGTCGTGCAGCTCGACGTCAAGCTCGTAGAAACGGATCGGGTTGCCGCTCACGATCGCTTCGCGCTGCTCGGCGAGATTGCGTTCGAGGCTGCGCAGCAGCGCCTGGTCGGTCCGCGCCGTGACGTGGCGGATCGCGCTCGTCTCCAGCGCACGGCGGATGAACATCGCCTCCTGGCAGGCCTGCAGGTCGATCAGGGTCACCCGCGTGCCGCGCTGCGGCAGCACCTCGACGAACCCCTCGTCGGCGAGGCGCCCGAGCGCCTCCGATACCGGGAACCGCGAAACCCCGATCTGGCTGCACAGGGCGTTCTTGTCGATGAACGCCCCGGGCGGCAATTGCAGGCGGATCACCGCGGCGCGGATCGCGTCCTGGATGTGCTGTACCGTTCCGCCCCGCTTGTTCCTGTTCAGGGCGGGCAGGAACGAATAAGGGCTCTTGCGCGCGGTGTCTTTCATTGTAACATGTTAGTAAGTCACAAAGAGCTGCTCAAGCGGCCATTCCTGCCGGCCGTCTGCAGGTTCTCAAAAAAGCGGAGGAAACGCCATGTCGAACTGCATGCGCCGCCTGTTGTGCGGCGCGACACTGCTCGCTGCTGTTCTGGTCGCCACCGGCCTGTCCGGGCCGGCACTCGCCCAGACCAAGCTGAAATGGGCGCATGTCTACGAGACCTCGGAGCCCTATCACAAATGGGCGGTCTGGGCCGGCGACGAGTTCAAGAAGCGCACCAACGGCAAATACGAGATTCAGGTGTTTCCGGCATCCTCGCTCGGCAAGGAATCGGACATCAACGAGGGTCTCGGGCTCGGCACCGTCGACATCATCTATACCGGCCAGCTGTTTGCCGGCCGCGCGCACGGTCCGCTCGCCATCGGCGGCGCGCCGTTCATGTTCCGCGACTACGGCCACTGGAACGCGTTCCGCAATTCGCCGCTGTTCCGCGAACTGGCCGACGGCTACAAAAAGAAGACCGGCAACGAAGTCATCACCCTCACCTATTATGGCGAGCGGCACGTGACGTCCAACCGCGAGATCAACAAGCCGGAAGACATGAAGGCGCTGAAAATCCGCGTGCCGGATGCGCCGCTCTACACGATGTTCCCGCGCGCGGTCGGAGCCAATCCGACCCCGATCGCCTTTGCCGAGGTCTATCTGGCGCTGGCCAGCGGCACCGTCGACGCGCAGGAAAATCCGCTGCCGACCATCCAGGCCAAGAAATTCTACGAGGTGCAGAAGCACATCGTGCTGACCGGCCACATTACCGACGCACTGCTCACCATCGTCGGCGGGCCGACCTGGGGCAAGCTTTCGGCGGAGGAACGCAACACGCTCACCGCGATCCTCAAGGAAGCGGCCGACAAATGCACCGCCGACATCGTCAAGTCGGAAAAGGAACTGGTCGACTGGTTCAGGAAGCAGAACAAGAACGTGATCGCGGTCGACCGCAAGCCGTTCCGCGACGCGGTGGTGAAGCTGCATAACGGTCCGGACGCGACCTGGGACAAGGCGACCTACGACAAACTGCAGAGCCTTGGCTCGGCCACGAACTGACCGCGGACCGCAAGCGATGGCCAAAGGAAAAACCGGGGCGGGCGGCATTCCCGCCCCGGACGACACCCACCGGCTCTTCCGCGAATGGGAGAAGCAGGAGGAAGCCGTCGACCTGTCCGACATCCGCCCCGACGACTGCTTCGCTTTGCTCATGTTCTGGGCGCTGTTCGGCGTCGTGCTGCTGCAGGTCTTCACCCGCTACGTGCTCAACGACTCGCTCGGCTGGACCGAGGAGATCGCGCGCTATCTGCTGATCGGCGTCACCTTCGTCGGCTCGGTGATGGCGATGCGCAAAGGCACGCATATCTCGGTGGAAGCCCTGCTGAAATACCTGCCGCTGCGCGTCCGCCACTGGCTGCTGGTGCTGATCGATTTTACCGTCGCCGCCTTCAGCGTGTTCCTGGCCTGGACCGCGGCGCGCCTTGCGATGCTGACCAACCAGTACATGGTTTCGGTCGACATATCCAAATCGGTTATCTATTGGGTCGTCTGTGCCGGCTTCTGCGGCATGGTCGTCTATGCCGCGATCCGGCTGGTCCGCCGCCTGCGCGGCCGCGAATCCGACGCTCTCCACACCCTCACGCTCGACTGACCGGACGCATCGATGCTCGTCGCAGTCCTTCTCATATCGCTGCTCGTTTTCATTGCCATGGGCGTTCCCATCGGCATCGCCCTGGCCGGCTCCTCGCTGCTTTACATCGTGCTGGCCGGGACGATCCCGGAAATTGCCGTCATCCACCGCATCGTCAACGGCGTCGATTCCTTCCCGTTGCTCGCCGTTCCGTTCTTCATCATGGCCGGCAATTTGATGAACTCCTCGGGCATCACCGAGCGCCTGTTTTCCTTCGCCAAGGCGGCGGTCGGCTGGGCGCGCGGCGGACTGGGACACGTCAATGTCGTGGGCTCGATCATCTTCGCCGGCATGTCGGGCACCGCGGTCGCCGATGCCGGCGGTCTCGGCACCATCGAGATCAAGGCGATGCGCGACCAGGGCTACGATACGCGCTTTGCGGTGGGTATCACCGCGGCGTCCTCGACGCTCGGTCCGATCATTCCGCCCTCGCTGCCGCTGGTCATCTACGGCGTCGTCGCTTCCGCCTCGATCGGCCAGCTGTTCCTTGCCGGCATTGTGCCGGGCCTGGTGATGGCGGTGCTGATGATGATCACGGTTGCCTGGTATGCGCGCGTGCGCGGCTATCCGCGCGACCAGAATTTCTCGCTCGGCCGGCTCGGGCGCAGCTTCGTCGCCTCGTTCCTGCCGCTGTTGACGCCGGCCATCATCATCGGCGGCATGGTGTTCGGCCTGTTCACGCCGACGGAAGCCGCCATCGCGGCTTGCGTCTGGGCGATGTTCCTCGGCCTCGTGGTCTATCGCACGCTCAACTGGCGCAAGCTCCTGCGCATCTCCTTCGACACCATCGAGACCACGGCGGTGGTGCTGTTCATCGTCGGCGGCGCGTCGATCTTCGGCTGGATCCTGACGACGTCGCGCGTGACCGAGGAATTCGCCGCCCAGCTCCTCGCCGTCAGCGACAACCCGCTGGTCATCCTGCTTCTCATCAATCTGCTGCTGCTGGTCGTCGGCTGTTTCATGGAGACGATTGCCGCCATCACCATCCTCACGCCGGTGCTGTTGCCGGTCGCCATGCAGGTCGGCGTCGATCCGGTGCATTTCGGCATCATCATGGTGCTCAACCTGATGATCGGCCTTTTGACGCCGCCGGTCGGCATGGTGCTTTACGTGCTGGCGCGCGTCGCCAATATCTCGTTCGAGGAATGTATGCGCGCATGCATGCCGTTCCTCATTCCGCTGCTGGTGTCGCTGGTGCTGATCACGATGATCCCGTCGCTGACCATGTGGCTGCCGACCCTGATTTTCCGCTGAACAAATGAACGCTCCGAGAACGATCCGTCTTTCCGCGAACGACAATGTCCTCGTCGCCGTCGATCAGATCGCGCAGGGCGCGGAAGTCGCCGGCGTCGTTGCGCGCGAGCGCATCCCGCGCGGCCACAAGATGGCGCTGCAGCCGATCGGGCCGGACGCGCCGGTGTTCAAGTTCGGCCAGATCATCGGTTTTGCTTCGAAGCCGATCGTGCCGGGGGAATGGGTGCACGAGCACAATGTGACGTTTCAGGATTTTGCGCGCGACTACCGGTTCGCCGAAGCGGCGAAGAACGACGAAGTGCTGCCGCCGGAGCGGCGCGCCACTTTCGAGGGGTTTGTGCGGGCAAACGGGCGGACCGGCACCCGCAACTATATCGGCGTGCTCACCTCGGTGAATTGTTCGGCGACGGTCGCAAAGTTCATCGCCGACGCCGTCAACCGCTCCGGCATGCTCGACGATTATCCGGGCATCGACGGCGTGGTGCCGTTCGTGCATGGCACCGGCTGCGGCATGGCCGCCTATGGCGAGGGATGGGATTTGCTGCGCCGCGTGCAATGGGGTTACGCCACGCATCCCAATCTCGGCGCCGCGCTCATGGTCGGGCTTGGCTGCGAGGTGTTCCAGATCGACCGGATGAAGGACGAATACGGCCTGGTCGAGGGCGACCATTTCCAGACCATGACCATCCAGGCGACCGGCGGCACCCGCAAGACGGTGGCCGAGGGCGTCGAGCGCATCAGGGCGATGCTGCCGGTTGCGGCCAGAGCACAGCGCGAGACCAGGCCGGCTTCCGAGATCGTGCTGGCGCTGCAATGCGGCGGCTCCGACGGCTATTCCGGCATCACCGCCAATCCGGCGCTCGGCGCGGCGGCGGACCTGCTGGTGAAGCACGGCGGCACGGCGGTGCTGGCGGAGACACCGGAAATCTACGGCGCCGAGCACCTGCTCACGCGCCGCGCGGTCAATCGCGCCGTCGGCGAGAAGCTGGTCGAGCGCATCCGCTGGTGGGAAGATTACACCAGGCGCAACGGCGGCGAGATGAACAACAATCCCTCGCCCGGAAACAAGGCCGGCGGCCTGACCACCATTCTGGAAAAATCGCTCGGGGCGGCGGCCAAGGGCGGCACCACCACGATGCGCGCGGTTTACGAATATGCCGAGCCGGTGAAGGAGAAGGGATTCGTGTTCATGGACACGCCCGGCTACGATCCGGTCGGCGCCACCGGGCAGGTGGCCGGCGGCTGCAACGTGATGTGCTTCACCACCGGACGCGGCTCCGCATTCGGTTGCAAGCCGACGCCGTCGATCAAGCTTGCCACCAATTCCGAAGTCTATGCGCGCATGAGCGACGACATGGACATCAATTGCGGCGACGTGCTGGACGGCGTGTCGATCGAGGCAAAGGGCGAGGAGATTTTCCGCAAGGTTCTCGCGGTCGCTTCCGGCGAACGCACCCGCTCGGAAGAGCTCGGCTACGGCGACTTCGAATTCGTTCCCTGGCAGGTCGGCGCGGTGATGTGAGCGGGCGGCAGATTTGCCGCAATCGTCCGCGCGGCGTCGCGCGCGGGCCGCAATCGTCGTCGCCGATATGCAAATCGCAAACGGCCGCGGTCGGTGGCGGCGTCTCGTCGCATCGTGCGGACGAAAGCGGGGGGTCTCCGACGCGCCAAACTGCCGCCACAATACAGGATTATATTCCTTGCGATCCCGCCC
>CAYWCE010000030.1:0-34320 GCA_964456755.1 uncultured Hyphomicrobiales bacterium | reverse complement strand
CGAGAAGAAGGTGTGGCAGATCGTCGGCGAGCCGGAAGCCGACGCCAAGTCCGGCAAGATTTCGATCACCTCGCCGCTTGCGCGCGCGCTGATCGGCAAGGCCAAGGGCGCCAATGTCGAGGTCAATACGCCGGGCGGCGCCAAGGCCTACGAGGTCATGAAGGTCGAGTGGCGCTGACGCGCCGGAAGCGGCCACCCCGGACGCCCCGCCCGCGCGGGGCGTTCTGCATTCTGCGCGGTCGCGCACATGCACGATCCCGCACGCGCACGGTCCCGCACATTGTCGTGAGCGCATTTTGAACGCGCCGCGTCGTTGCGCGCAGTGGACGGCGCGGCGGCGCGCGTGCCAACCCCAGGGCGCAACCGAAACGGGGAGATCGTCCGCGCCATGAACCTGAACGAAATCTGCACCGCCTGGTCGCCGCGCGTACTCGCCATCCTGCGCATCATGGCGGGGCTTCTGTTCCTGCAGCACGGCACCGCGAAATATCTCGGCATTCCGGCCATGCCGCAATTCGCCAGCCTGCAACCGACCTCGCTGCCCGGGATCGCCGGCATGATCGAACTCGTCGGCGGCGTATTGCTGACGATCGGCCTGTTCACGCGCGCGACGGCGTTCGTCTGCTCGGGCACGATGGCGGCGGCGTATTTCATCGCGCATGCGCCGCGCGGTTTCTATCCGATTCTCAATGGCGGAGAACTGGCCGCGCTCTACTGCTTCGTGTTTCTCTACCTGGCCTTTGCCGGCGGCGGCGCCTGGAGCGTCGACGCCATGCGGCGAAAATAGCCTCAGCCGATCTCCACCGGCATGTCGAGCAGAAGAAACGACAGCGCCTTGCCGTGACCGTCGAGGCCGAGGCTGGCATTGACGCCGCCTTCGAGCACATCGTCGAGGACGAAATTGAAGGCGCCGAGTTTCGGCAGATCGTAGCGCACGACGCGCGCGGGCCTGCGCGCGTCGAACAGTTCGCCGACCCGCGCGGCCGTCACCTGGCGCGCGAGGAGCGGATAATGGGCGGGATCGCGGCAGACCAGCGCGATGTTGAGCCGGTTGCCCTTGTCGCCGGCGCGGGCATTGGCGATTTCACGCAGTCGCACCGTCTTCATGCGCCGCCTCCGATCATGCTCACGCGCGGGGCGACGCGGCTGCGCTCGATCAGGCAGGAGGTGCTGGCCAGCCGCGGCGTGAGGCGCCGCCGCACGCCCGCCCCGCCCGCGGGGCCGGCACAATAAAGCGCTTCCACCTCCTCAAGCAGGCATTCGACCGCGGCGGCATCGGCCGACTGCGCGGCAAAGCGCAGGCGGACATCGCGCGCCTCCGCCGGCCAGCCGCATGCCAGCGCGCCGCCATTGTCGCCGAGCACGCTCACGATGCCGATCGCGTCGACGCGAATCTGCAGACCGGGGGCGCGGCGCTGCATGCGCGCAATCACCGTGTCGGCCGCAAGGCGCGCGCGCACGGCGGCGTCGGGACCGGCATAGGAGATTTCCGCCTCGCCCAGGACGCCCGCGTCGCCGCACACGGTCGCCTTCAGCGTGTCCGGCGCCGGCCGGCCGCGCGCGCCGGCGACGCGCACGCGGTCTGTCGCGATGTCCTCGACCGTCACATCGGTGACGTCGAGCACGACGTCGGGAGCGAGATAGGCGGCGGGATCGTGGATTTCGTAGAGAAGCTGCTCGATCACCGTCTGCCGGTCGACGCGCCCGCCGCTGCCGGGCGGCTTGGTGACGACGATGTCGCCGTCCGCGCCGATCGCGGCGAGCGGATAGCCGAGATCGGCCATGCCCGGCACCTGCTTGAACGGCGGATCGGCGAAATAGCCGCCGGTGATCTGCGCGCCGCATTCGAGCAGATGGCCCGCCAGAGTGCCGGCGGCAAGCCGGTCCCAGTCGCCGGCCTGCCATCCGAAGGCATGCATCAGCGGCCCGAGCGCGAGCGCGGAATCGGCGACGCGCCCGGTGACCACGATATCGGCGCCCTGCGCCAGGCCTTCTGCGATCGGCGCCGCCCCGAGATAGACGTTGGCGGCGACGATGTCGGCGCCGCCGGCAGCGCGCAGCAGCGCGCCGTCGCTCTCGCGCGCGGCAAGTTCGGCGGCGCCGAACTCTCCGGCAATGTCGTCGCCTTCGACGACCGCAATGCGCGGCGGCGGCAGTTTGAGCGCGGCGGCCATCGCCAGAATGCGCCCGGCGGCGGCGCGCGGATTGGCGGCGCCGAAATTGCCGACGATCGCGATCCGCTCGCGCAGGCAGTCGGCAAGCAGCGGGCGCACGAAACGCTCCAGCGCCGGGCTGTAGCCGGCGCCGGGATCGCGTCGGCGCTCGATCTGCGACAGCGCCAGCGTGCGCTCGGCCAGGGTCTCGAACATCAGAAAGCGCGGGCCGGCGCAACGGGCCAGCGCGGCGACCAGCGGACCGCCGGCGTCTGTCCGGTCGCCCGCAAAACCCGCCGCCGCACCGATGAACGCCGTCGCGGTCATGGCTCCCCCATGCGGCGCAATGCCGGCTCAGCCTTTGCCGCCGCCGATCTCCAGCGGCACGATCGCATCGTCCTTGGAATTGCGCAGCGTCAGGGAGGTCTTGACGTTGCGCACATGCGGCGCGCCGGTCAGTTCGCCGACCAGGGCCTGAAACGACTTCAGGTCCGGCGCCACGCATTTGAGGACGAAGTCGATCTCGCCCGACAGCATCCAGCATTCGCGCACCAGAGGCTGACGGCGGACATAGTCCTCGAACGCCTTCAGATCGCTTTCCGCCTGGCTCGACAGATGCACCATGGCAAAGGCGACCACTTCGAAGCCCAGCCGCTTCTCGTCGAGCAGCCCGCGATAGCCGCGAATGAATCCCGCCTCCTCCAGCGCCCGTACCCGGCGCAGGCAGGGCGGCGCCGAAATGCCGACCCGGCGGGCCAGCTCCACATTGGTGATGCGGCCATCGTTCTGCAGTTCGGCGAGGATTTTGCGGTCGATGGCGTCCAGGCGGGCGAGCATCGCAGTCTCCGGAGGCTCATCTATACCCGTTCGCCGATGCGCACGAAAGAAAATTGCGCAGGGCCGGGGATGCGGCCATCTAGCACCGGGATGACCCGCGCGCCGAGGCCTGCATATGTTGCATAGCTCGCCCGGATCGATACATATGGCGGCGCAACAGGCCCCCTGCGGGGCGCCAAGAGGCGCGCATCCCAAGACGCGTAAGTCCCAAGGCAGATCCGCCAAGGCAGATCGCGGCAAGGCAGATCGCAGCTCGGGGCGCAGATGCGGTGACATCATGAGCAAAAGCACGCACGCCAAGGTGGTAATCGTCGGATCCGGACCTGCCGGCTATACGGCCGCGATCTATGCCGCGCGCGCCATGCTGGAGCCGGTGCTGATCCAGGGCATCCAGCCCGGCGGCCAACTCACCATCACCACGGACGTCGAGAATTACCCCGGCTTTGCCGACGTGATCCAGGGCCCCTGGCTGATGGAGCAGATGCAGAAGCAGGCCGAACATGTCGGCACACGGATCGTGACCGACCACGTCAACGACCTGGACGTCTCGCAGCGGCCGTTCCGCCTGACCTGCGATTCCGGCGATGTCTATCTTGCCGATGCGGCGATCCTTGCGACCGGCGCGCAGGCGCGCTGGCTCGGCCTTCCGAGCGAAGAGAAGTTCAAGGGCTACGGCGTCTCCGCCTGCGCCACCTGCGACGGTTTCTTCTATCGCGGCAAACAGGTCGCGGTGATCGGCGGCGGCAATACGGCGGTCGAGGAGGCGCTGTTCCTCACCAATTTCGCCGAAAAGGTCACCGTCGTGCACCGGCGCGATTCCTTCCGCGCCGAGAAAATTCTGCAGGACCGCCTGTTCAAGCATCCCAAGATCGAGGTGATCTGGGACAGCGTGCTCGACGAGATCAGGGGCGGGGAAAGCCCGGCCAAGGTGACGCATGTGCGGCTGAAGAATGTCAGGACCGGCGAAGTCAGCGAGCGGGCGGTCGACGGCGTATTCGTCGCCATCGGCCATTCCCCCTCCACCGAACTTGTCGCCGGCAAGGTGGAGATGAAGCCTTCCGGCTATGTGAAGACCGCGCCGTTCTCCACCGCGACATCGGTGCCGGGGCTGTTTGCGGCCGGCGATGTGACCGACGACATCTACCGCCAGGCGGTAACCGCGGCGGGACAGGGCTGCATGGCCGCGCTGGAGGCCGAGCGCTATCTCGCCGCGCATGCCGAACCGCGGCTTGCGGCGGAGTAACCGCGATGCCGATCTCCGCGCGCCTGAGCGGTCCGACCAGCATGGACTGGGACAAGCTGAAGGTGTTCCACGCCGCCGCCGAAGCCGGCAGTTTCACGCATGCCGGCGACCAGCTCGGGCTGTCGCAATCGGCGGTGTCGCGCCAGGTTTCCGCACTGGAACAGGCGCTGAACGTTTCGCTCTTTCATCGCCATGCGCGCGGCCTGATTCTCACCGAACAGGGCGAACTGCTTTATCGCACCGCGCATGAAGTGTTCATGAAGCTGGAATCGGCGCGCGCGAAATTGACCGACAGCCGCGAGCGGCCGAACGGCGACCTCAAGGTGACGACCACGGTCGGGCTCGGAACGCACTGGCTGACGCCGAAACTCGGGGAATTCATCGACCTCTATCCCGATATCCGCATCACGCTGATCACGACCGACGAAGAACTCGATCTCGCCATGCGCGAGGCCGACGTCGCCATCCGCCTGCGGATCCCGACGCAGCCGGACCTGATCCAGCGCAAGCTGTTCTCGGTGCATTATCATGCCTGCGCCACGCCCGATTACCTGAAGCGCTTCGGCACGCCGCGCACGATCGACGATCTCGACCAGCACCGGATTATCGTGCTCGGCGGCACCGTGCCGCCCTATCTGCAGCCGGCGAAATGGCTCGCGGAAGTGGGCCGCGACGGCAAGGGACCGCGCACGGCGTTCCTGACCATCAACAACATTCTCGGCGTGCTGCGCGCCTGCCAGCAGGGTATCGGCATCGCCATGCTGCCGGACTATCTGGTGGAGGAGAATCACGGGCTGGTGCAGCTTTTCACCGAGTCCGAAGGCGTGACGCTGGATGCGTATTTCGTCTATCCGGAGGAACTGAAGTCGGTCGCGCGCGTGCAGGTTTTCCGCGATTTTCTGGTTTCCAAGGCGCAGCGGTGGAATTTCTGATTCCGGAAGCGGGCGCGGCGGCGCACCGCGCGTCGCACGCCCACACCGTGTCGCACGCCGATGTCGCACACCCATGTCGCACGCCGATGTCGCACACCCATGTCGCACGCCGATGTCGCACGCAATGTCGCGCGGCAGATCGGCGCGCAATGAATGCAGCGCATGCCCGGTGCGCAAATTTGCAGGCTTCAGCGTCACATTGACGGCTGTGAGCGCGGCAAGCGGTCGCCTCCTGCGGAGGCCGCATGGCTGACATTCGTGCGCGCGCGTAGCTGGAATCGGCGCGGCTCTGCATAGTGAATTTATTGCTGTGAGCGCGAAGCCGACGCGTCCTCCCAGATCGCGGCAGGCGCTCGCAGTTGTTCCCCTCTGGAAGGTATTGCCGACCGTCCCGCGTCGGCATTGACTTCAGCCGGGCCCTTCGGGGCCCGGCTTTTTATTTGTGCGCTTTATTATTTGTGCGCTATGTGCGCACCGGACGGCGGCACCATCGACGATACCGATAGCCCGATCGCATCCGGCAATCAGGCCCACAGACGCTCGTTCTCAAGTCCCTTGTAGAGATCGGCAACGTATTCGCCATAGCCGTTGAACAGCAGCGTCGGCCGGCGCTCGCCGGTGCCGATCAGTTCCTCGGTTGCCTGGCTCCAGCGCGGGTGGGCGACTTCCGGATTGACGTTGGCCCAGAAGCCGTATTCCGAAGACTGCAGACTCTCCCACAGACTCTTCGGCCGCTCCTCGACGAAGCTGAAGCGCACGATCGACTTGATCGACTTGAATCCGTATTTCCACGGCACCGCCAGCCGCAGCGGCGCGCCGTGCTGCTTGGGCGCCGGCTTGCCATAGGTGCCGGTGACCAGAAAGCAAAGCTCGTTGCGCGCTTCGGCCACGGTCAGGCCCTCGGTATAGGGCCACGGATACCAGGCGGCGCGCTGGCCCGGCGCCATTTTCGGATCGTGGAAGGTTTCCATCTTCACGTATTTCGCGCTGCCGAGCGGCTTTGCCAGATCGAGGAGCGCGGCGAACGGAAAACCGGTCCAGGGAATCGTCATCGACCAGGCTTCGACGCAGCGCATGCGATAGAGACGCTCCTCCAGCGTCACCTTGCGGATCAGTTCGTCGATGCCGATCTCGAACGGCTTCTCCACCATGCCGTCGATTTTGACGGTCCACGGCCGGATGCGAAGCTGCTGTGCGGCGGCTGCGATCTGCTTGGTGGTGCCGAACTCGTAGAAATTATTGTAGTTGGCGTTCAGCTTCTCGTCGGTCAGCGGCCGGTCGAGCGTGAATTTCGCGTTTCGCCTGGCCGGATACAGGTCGGCTGTCGGGTCCGGCAGGTCGGCGACGCGCTGCGCCGACGCAAGCTGCGGCGCCAGCAGCGCGCAGGCCGCGCCGGCGGCGGAGCCGAGAAAGCCGCGCCGGTCGAGGAAAACGGATTCCGGCGTGGCCAGACGTTCGGGAATCTCCCAGCCCCTGCGGCGGATCACATGCATCGGCGGCCCCCTTGCGGTCGCAGGTTCCTTCTCGGCCGCCCACTATGGCGCAGGCCGCTTCACAGGCAAGTCACGGATGCGGGAGGGGTCAGGGGCGTGCGTTGAAGCGCAGCGCCGGCAGCGGCCCAAGCGCCTCGCGCGCCTGGTCGGCGGGATCGATCACCGCGCGGCGGCGCAGCAGCGATACGAACTTTGCCTTGTCCATCGGCTTGGCGAACAGATAGCCCTGTCCGATGTTGCAGCCGATTCCCTGCAGCTTGTGGCTCTCGTGCGTGGTCTCGATGCCTTCGGCCACGGTGCGCAGCCCGAAACGGTGCGCGAGTTCCACAATCAGTTCCACGACGTCGGCATTGGTGCGGTCGCTGTCGCAATGGGTGACATAGGCGCGGTCGATTTTCAGTTCGCTGAAAGGAAGCTGACGCAGGCGGGCGAGCGAGGAATAGCCGGCGCCGAAATCGTCGATCGCCAGCGCGCAGTTGTGGGCGCGCAGTTCCTCGGCCACCTCGTTTGCGACCTGCAGGTCGCCGACCACCTCGTCCTCGGTAACTTCGAGAATAAGCCCGGGCCAGTGCGCCGCCTTCGGCCGCTCCTCGCGCAACATCTGGGCGATCGGCAGCTTGATCAGCGCGGAAACCGGCGTATTGACCGCGAGTTTCACCGGCGCGCCGTTGGCGCCGATGGCGTCGAAGTCGCGCAATGCGGTGACAATGACGCGCTCGGTGAGCGCAAGCATGTCGTCCTCGCCGGCGCCGGGAAGAAACTTGTCGGGGAAGATGACGCCAAGCTTGGGATGCAGCACCCGGATCAGACCCTCGGCGCCGGTGAGGCGCTTGCTGCCAAGCTCGATCTTGGGCTGATACCAGAGTTCGAGCCAGTCGTTCTTCAGCGCCTGCTGCAGCGTCACCTTCGGACGGCCGGCTTCGTCGCGGCGCAGGCCGAGTTCCTGCACGGTCTTGCGCACCGCATCGGCGGGATAGGGCGGCTGGATGGCCGGCATCATCTTCAGGCCGATTTTCTCGCCGCCGAAGCGAAGCTGGCCGATGGCGCAGGTCTGTTCGTAGGTATGTTCCTCGGCCGGGCTGATTAGCTGGACCGCGCCGCGCCGGGGCAGCGCGGCCAAAGCGGCCAGCGCCTGATGGCAGGCGGAAACGCTCAGCGTGAGGTCGAGGAAGACGAGATCGGGATTGCGTGCGCGCGCCGCCTCCAGCATCGCCGGGATCGAGGCGAACGTCTCGCCGCGCAGGGCGAACGGCGTCAGCGCGTCGCGCACCGGCGCCAGACGCGCCGCATCGCCGGCCAGAAAGCAGACCGGATCGGGCTGCTTATCCTCAACGGGTGCAGGCGCAAGCAGGTTGCGGATTGTCGACAGCATCGACGCCACTCGCGGGCCGATATCCGGCCCTTTTCGTCCCCTATTCTTTCGAGAGATAAACGCGCGCGGGTTAATATCGGCGCTCACCCGGCGCCGCGTCGGCAATCATGGTTTGCAAATTGCAAACGCGTCGGCATGAAGGTGCCGTCGGCATGAATGCGCCGCCGGCGCGAAGATAACCTCGGCGTAAACGTAACGTCAGCGCGAATGCGCATCGATGATGGCCTGCCCGGCGGCGATGAAATGGCAGGCGGGGCCTTCGCGGCCGATGCTCTGGGTGCAGACCAGCGCGCCTTCCAGCAGCATGAAAAGCTGGTCGGCCAGCAGGTCGGGCTCGCGAATGCCGGCGCGCCGGCACAGCGCGACGAGCTTCTCGCGCGAGGCCTGTTTGCAGGCCTCGATCACGCAGCGCGCGGGATGTTCCCTTTCGGGCAGTTCCACCGCGGCATTGGCCAGCGCACAGCCGCGCGAAGCGGGGTCGCTGACATGGCCTGCGGCTTCCTGCAGCCAGCCCTGCAGTTGCGCGCGTGGGTCGCCGGGATGCTGCGCCTCCAGGCGCACCCACACGTCGTCTTTCTCGGTGGACAGCCGGCGCAGGTACTCGGCCACCAGTTCGTCCTTGGAATTGAAATGCCGGTACAGCGTCATCTTGTTGGTGCCGGCAGCTTCGGCGATCGCATCCACCCCGACCGCGCGGATCCCGTGCCGGTAAAACAGCGCGCGCGCCGCCGCCACGATCCGCTCGCGGGGCGGCAACCGCTCAAGGTTTTCCTGCAAAGCCAAAGGTTTGGGGTCGATCTGGGGCATCGCTCTTGACATGGGTGTTACCGGTCAGTAACTAGATAGACGTTACCGATCGGTACCGCAATCGCCGTGTCGCATCGGAATCACCTTGCACCGTCACTCTAACGGGAAGGAGCCTCATGCAGGACACCCTCTACGGCAAGTCGGGCCCGCACGGTAGCCCGCAGCGCAGTCGCCCGCTGACATTTCCCGCCATTCTCTCCGATCCTCTGGTGCGCCTGATGATGCGCGCCGACCGGGTCGATGCGCGCGAACTCGAACGCAGCCTCGCCGGAATCGCCGCAGCGGTCGCGCAGACGCAGCCGCATCTGCCGGCGCGGAGCCGCTGCGCGGAGCGATGCTGAGCGCACACAATTCGCATCGACGTGGCCTGCTTCCACGCCGCGTCGCGCGCCGGGCTCCGGCCCCGCAGGCCCCCTCCAGCATTGGGGTTGGGCCCGGCGCGATCGTCGTCCGGAAACCCGTCATTTTGGAGTTGCAGCCATGAACGTGCGTGTCGCCGCACCCGCGCAGGATGCCGGCTACCCGGCCCTGTTCTCGTCCTACGATCTTTCCGGCCTGAGCTTGTCCAACCGCATGGTGATGGCGCCGATGACGCGCAGCCGCGCGCTTGACGGCAATGTCCCAAACCCGCTGGCCGAGACCTATTACGTGCAGCGTTCCGGCGCCGGCCTGATCGTGACGGAAGCCTCGCCGGTGAGCCCTCAGGGCATCGGCTATATCCGCACGCCCGGCATCTATTCCCCCGAACAGGTCGCCGGCTGGAAGCGAATCACCAACGCGGTGCATCGCGCCGGCGGAAAAATCTTTCTGCAGCTCTGGCATGTCGGCCGCGTCTCGCATCCCGATTTCCATGCCGGGGCGTTGCCGGTCGCGCCTTCGCCGATCGCCGCGGACGGAGAGGTCTTCACCTTTCAGGGTCCGAAAAGGATGGTGACGCCGCGCGCACTGGAACCGACCGAAATACCCGAAATCGTCGAACAATTCCGCAAGGCGGCGGAGAATGCGAAAGCGGCGGGCTTTCACGGCGTCGAACTGCACGGCGCCAACGGCTATCTGCTCGACCAGTTCCTGCGCGACGGCAGCAACCGGCGCAACGATGCCTATGGCGGCAGCGTGCAGAACCGGATGCGCTTTCCGCTCGAAGTGGTCGAGGCGGCGATCGGCGTGTGGGGCAAGGAACGGGTCGGCTACCGCGTCTCGCCGAACGCAAACGTCTATTCGATGTCGGATTCCGATCCGCGCGCGACTTTCTCGCATTTTGCCGCTGCGCTGGACCGGCTCGGGATCGGCTATCTGCACGTGAGCGATCCGGTGAACGGCGAAAACCGTATCGCGCCGGCGCTGCGCCGGATTTTCAGGGGCGCGCTGATCGTCAATGGCGGATACGACGCGGCGAGCGCGAATGCGGCAATCGTGTCGGGCGAGGCCGATCTGGTCGCCTTCGGCGTGCCGTTCCTCGCCAATCCGGATCTGCCGCTGCGCTATCGCAGCGGCGCGGCGCTGAATGCGCCCGACCGCGGCACCTTCTATGCCGGCGAGGCCAAGGGCTATATCGACTATCCGGCGCTGGACTGAGCGCCATCGCCGCAGGGGGCCGCAGGAGAGGCCGCAGCGCGGCCGCCCCGAGGGCGGCAAGACCGCCCCGGGCGCCGGACGGCGGCGCGCCGCATCGCGACGCGCCGGTCACTCCGCGGCGCGGCGCGCGGCGACGATCTGGTCGGCAGTGCGACCGGTGAGTTCGGCCATGTGATCGAACTTGAAGGTGAAACTGCCGACGCCGGCGGTCGCCGAGCGGATTTCGACGATCAGGTCGCCGATCTCCGCTTCCGCCATCTGCGCGCGCACGACGTCCCACCCGGCCCAGTCTTCGCGCGTATCGAAGCCGAGAATCTGCCCGCGCCGTCCCGACAGGATGGCGTTGATTTTGGCCGTGGCCTCGGACGGACAGACGATCTCGACCAGGTGGATCGGCTCCAGCAGCACCGGCTGGCATTGCGGCAGGCCTTCGACCATGGCGATGCGCCCGGCGGTGCGGAATGCCTGGTCCGAGGAATCCACCGTGTGGTAGGAGCCGTCGGTCAGCGTCACCGACACGTCGACCACCGGAAAGCCGAGCGGGCCGGTCTTCAGCCCGTCGCACACGCCTTCCTCCACCGACGGAATGTAGTTGCGCGGCACGACGCCGCCGGTAATCGTTTCGGCGAACACAAATCCCGAACCGCGCGGCAGCGGCTTGATATCGACGACGACGTCGCCGAACTGGCCGTGACCGCCCGACTGCTTCTTGTGGCGGCCGCGTTGTGAAATGCCCTTGCGAATGGTCTCGCAATAGCCGACCGAGGGCCTGCGTTTTTCGATTGCGATGCCGAAACGTTCGGCAAGGCGCTCGGTGGCGACGCGCAGATGCATCTCGCCCTGCCCCCACAGGATCACTTCGTGCGCGTCGGCATTGTGCACCACCGTGATCGAGGGGTCTTCCTCCACCAGCTTGTGCAGCGCCTGGCCGAGCTTGACGTCGTCCTTGCGTTCCTTCGCCGCGATGGCGATGGCCAGCACCGGCGGATAGGGCCTGATCTCGGCGACCTTTGGATGCGGCGTCTTGCCGGAGGAGAGCGTATCTCCGGTTTTCGCACCATCGAGCTTGCCGAGCGCCACGGTTTCCCCGGCTGCCGCCGCGCCGCGCTTTTCGGTCGACTGGCCCATCAGCCTGAACACGCCCGAAACGCGGCCCGCCTCGGTGTCGTCCGCATTGAGCGTCGTGCCGTCGCCGATCTGGCCGGCAAGCACCCGCACGACCGACATCTTGCCGCCATGGGCCGTGTTGAGCGACTTGATCACATAGGCGACGGCGTCCCCGTTGGCCTTGACGCCGAGTCGTCCCGCCGTCGTCCCGATATCGGGCGCCTCGTGCCGCAACGCCTTCAGCAGGCGCAACACGCCGTTGGTGCGGGTCGCCACGCCGATCAGCACCGGACAGACCTGCCCTTCGCGCAACTCCTTGGCGAGATCGTCGAATACCCTGTCGCGCGGCGGCGGAATGTCCTCCAGCAACTGCTCCATCAGTTCGTCGTCGTGATCGGCGAGCGTTTCCAGCATGGTGAAGCGCGCGGTCTTCTCGCGCTCCAGATTCTCGCCCGAGAGTTCGATCACCTGCGATGGCGCATATTCCTTGTAGACATGGGCGCGCTCGAGCGCGAGGTCGACAAAGCCGGTGACGATATCGTCTTTCCAGATCGGAATCTGGCGCAGCAGCAGCGGAATGCGCGAGGCCGGCTGCAGCAATTGCAGCGTGTCGCGCAGCCGCTTGTCGCTCTTGTCGATCTTGTTGAGAAACAGGAAATGGGGAATTTTCCGGTCTTCCAGCTCGCGCAGTATGAGCTGGAGCTGCGGAACTTTTTTCTCGTCCGCCTCGCAGACGACGACGGCGGCATCGACCGCCGGCAGCGCGGCGCGCATGTCGTGAATGAATTCGATCGAGCCCGGACAATCGATGAAAGTGTAGCTTTCGTCCATGAACGCGGTGGTGGCGACCGACAATTCCACGCTCATGCGATGGTCGCGCGCTTCCCTGGAACCGTCGCCGATGGTGCTGCCGGATTCGACGCTGCCCTGGCGCTGGATCGCGCCCGTGCGTGCAAGGATCGCTTCGAGCAGGGTGGTCTTGCCACTCTGGAACGGGCCCACCAGCGCGATGCACCGGGGACCCTTTGCTCTATTGCCGTTCGGCCTATTGCCATTGCCGTTTGCAACCGACATCGACGCCTCCCTTCGGCGCCGCACGGCCGGCTCGCTCCGGCCGTATGTACCGACGCCGGACCTTTATCGTCTCAGGCTAATGTGGCGCTGGCAAGGGGCTCCCGCGCTTCGCCTGACAAGAGCCGGACTGACGTCGCAAGTAACTGCGATCGTTCCGAAATCAGCATCGGTCTGCGCGCTGCAAACGCCGGTCTGCGGCGACGGGCGGTACGCGACCGCACGCCCCGCCGCCCGTTTTGGGGCAGCAAGCACAAACCGCGCGGTTTGCCGTACTAAATTGCCGCATCCATAATCATGAATTACCGATGCATGCAGCCGCCGGATAATTACTGGTCCGACCGCGTTTACCGGGATTATGCGGCGGCTCTGGAGACAACCGAGCGTTTGCCGCGCGTCGCCCTCACCCGCTATCGCGACGATCTGCGCCGTCAGCTGGCGACTTTCGCCTACCGCTATTCGCCGTTCTACAAAGACCGCCTGCAGCCCTTGTTCCGCAACGGCGACGATCCCGATCTCGCAGCGTGGGGCGACATTGCGGTGTTGCGCCGCGCCGATCTCGCCACGCAAATCGACCGCATCAATCCGGCCGAGCTGCCGCCGCAACTGGGAACGGTGACGGTCATGCGAACCTCGGGCACTTCCGGCCCGCGCATGGCAGTGCGCACCTGCGCGCTCGCCCGCATTGCCGCTGCCTGCATGATGCATCGCATGTATCGCTGGCACGGCTTCGACCTGTCCGCCTCTCTTGCCAGCATCCGCTATTACAGCTCGGGACGGCGGACGTTTCCCGACGGCGAAACCTCTCGCCAATGGTCCTATCCCGGCCCGCAATCCGAGCACTTCACCATCGATATCCGGCATCCGATCGATAAACTCGCCGACTGGCTCTGCCGCCGCCGGCCCGGCTATCTGTTGACCTTTCCCTCGCTGGCGGAGGAGCTGGCCACGCAGCACGGCGCGGATATTCGTGCGCACGCTGCGCCGAAAGCGGTGATCGCGATCAGCGAAATCGTGACGAACCATGCCCGCGAGCGCGTTCGCGAAGCATTCGGTTGCGAGATGGCGCAGATTTACGCCTGTGCGGAGATGGGCTGCATCTCCCTGCAAAGGCCGGGCAGCGTCGAAAGCACGATATGCGAGGAGTCCGTCTTTGTCGAGATTCTCGACGAGGACGGCAACGAAGTCGGCCCCGGAGAAACAGGCCGCGTCGTTCTGACCAGCCTCTACAATTATGCCACCCCGTTCATCCGCTACGAGATCGGCGACTATGCGACGCGCAGCGCCGAGAGCGGAGACGTTCTGCCGCATGCGCGCCTCGGTCGAATCGAGGGCCGCGCGCGCAATGCGCTTGTCGATGCACGCAACCGGCGTGTCTGGCCGAGCGCAGCGCTCACGCGCGAACTGCTCGACCTGATTCCGCCCGGCCGCTTTCAGATACGCCAGAGCGAGCCCACAAAAATCGAGCTGATCTATTGCCGACGCGCGGACCGCCGCAGTCCGGACCGGCAGCCAATCGAAGAATACTTCTCGCGCCTGCTGCAGCGACCGATTCACGCGACGCTGACGCCTGCCGACAGCATCCCCAGAAGCAGCGGCGGCAAGCACGAAGCTGTGATTTCGACGGCCGCCGGCGCTTAAAGGTTACATCTGCAGCGGCGGCTGGCGGCGATCACGGTTCGCCGCCATCGCCATCGCCATCGCCGTCGCCATCGCCATCGCCGTCACCATCGCCATCGCCGTCGCCCTCGCCGTCAGGCGGTGGCGCGCTGGCAGACTGGACCGGCGCAGTGGAACCGGAATTGGTCAGCGAGAATAGTGTTGCGGGAGCCCAGTCGATCGGGTCGTCCTCGCGATGACGACGCTTGAGAGACTTGTCCCGCTGGCCAAGATAGACTTTCAGGCCGCCCCAGATGCCGTCGAAATTGTCCTCACCGACGCGACCCTCGACGAACCATGCGCCCATCCGCCCGCCACCGAGCGCAAATCCCATCTCGGTGCCCAACGCAAGCGCATGCTTGCCGCCGATATAGCGGTGACCGACGAAGACCTTCCAGTTGTCGTTGACATAATAGTTGAGGTTGACCTGGTCGGTGAACCGCGTCTCGATATTGTAGTTCTGCACCAGGTTGCCGACATTGCCGCTTCGCGAATTGCCGAACTCAACGCCGGCGATGCCCTGCAGGGTCCACTGGCCGAGATACAGTTCCATCTCGCCGGCGACCTGGTTCACATTGATGCCGCCGACGCGACTGTTCCAGTAGGTATGGCCGGCATAGATGCCGAACAATGCACGAGAAGGATCGCGCCAGAACAGATGCGCCGCGCCGCTGCCGAAAAAGCGATTGTCAAAGCTTCCGGCCGCGCCGTCGATCTGCAGTCCGAACTGGTGTCCGAGCGGCAGCGTGAGGACGCCGCGCGTGCCGTAGATGCTCTTGTTGGCGAAAGTTCCGCCGAGCCCGTCTATCTTTGCATTGACCCCGTCTACGGCGGCAGTCGAAAGCTGCTCCGCGCGATTAGGGGCAGGGTCCGCTTTCACCGCCGCCGCGGACAAAAAATATGCACCGACAAAGCCATAAAGCATCGTCGTCGAACACAGAAATTTTCGTCGCCGCATACCCGCCCCCCTCGGCATCGAATCGTGCCGTGCGTCGGGCAAACTTGACGGCGACAGCGACCGGACTTGAGCGTCGCTGCTCAATTTGGGCGCGGAAGCGATCGCAGCAGTGCAAAGGTCGCGCGATGTTGCAATTGCATCACACGCGTACCGGTGCCGGATCAATTGCGAACGGAAATGCGTCGGAAGCCGGTAGTCCTGCGCATGTTGCAAACGATCCGGCGCCGACGAAACCCATGCTGGGGATCCCGCGGCCTGTTTCGATGCGTTATTTCGCGCGAACCGGTTTTCACTTCGCTCGAAGGCGCCATAACGCAAGCACGGCGCTTCAGAGCGCCGAACGTCCCAGCCGACGGATACCTTTGAGTATTGCTGTACGACCTTCCATACTGCGTTGTTCGATATTGCCGATCAGGCTTTCGCGGATTTTTCCGATGCCGCAGAATTTCAAGACGTTCCGCTTCAGACTTCGCAGACTGTGCGCGCAATAGAACCAGCGATAGACGAAAGCCGGCATGCCCATGGTGACGACGATGCGCGCGCTCTTGCCGCGCAACAGACCGGGATTGAGGGCCAGGCGATCCTTCTTCACCGCAAAACCGGGCCGCAGCGTCTGTTCGAGAAAGGCTTTGAGCAGGGCGGGCATGTCGCCGAGCCATAGCGGATAGATGATGACGAGATGATCGGCGGCAGCGATCGCTTTCTGCGCCGCACGGATCGCGGCCGGCGCCTCGCCGTCCTCCCAGTCGCGCTGCGAACGCAGGACCGGAACGTCGATCTCGGCGAGCGAGAGCCGCGTCACGTCATGGCCGGCGGCGTTTGCGCCTTCGGCATAGGCCTGCGCCAGCGCGTGGCAGAAGCGCGCCGGCTCGGGATCCGGATGTCCGTCGATGATGGCGACCGATTTCGGCATGCGCAGGCTCCAACCTCGAAGCCTGCAGACTGGCCGGTCGGACGCGCATACGCATTGAAATGGATCAATCGGGCGACGCCCGCCTAGAGCAGCCCGCGCCTGGCGAGATTGCGCATCAGCGCGCCGGTGCCGAAAGTCCAGGGCTCGCAGTCTTCCGAGGAGCGCATGCGGTTGACGAGGCTGCCGAGCAGCGGGGAGGCGACGGTGACGATATCGCCATGCTTGTGCGTGAAGCCCTGACCGGGCGCATCGCGATCTTCGACCGGCGCGAACATGGTGCCGAGGAACAGCACCGCGCCGTCCGGATATTGATGATGGCGGCCGAGCATCTGCGCGACCAGATCCACCGGATCGCGCGCGATCTCCGCAATCGTCGACGAGCCTTCCAGCCGGAAGCCGTCCGCGCCGTCGACCCGCAACGTCACCGTGCTGCGGCGGACGTCGTCGAGCGTGAAATCGCGGTCGAACAGGCGGATGAACGGGCCGATTGCGCAGGAGGCGTTGTTATCCTTCGCCTTGCTCAACAGCAGCGCCGAACGCCCCTCGAAATCGCGCAGGTTGACGTCGTTGCCGAGCGTGGCGCCGACGATGCGTCCGTCGGAGGCGACCGCGAGCACGATTTCCGGCTCGGGATTGTTCCACACCGATTTCGGATGCAGCCCGGCATCCATGCCGGTGCCGACCGAGGCCATCGGCGAGGCCTTGGTGAAAATTTCCGCGTCGTGACCGATCCCGACTTCGAGATACTGGCTCCAGCCGCCCTGCGCGAGCAGCATCGCCTTGAGCGCGTCCGCCTGCGGCGAGCCGGGCTTGAGCGCGCGCAGATCCTTGCCGACCAGCCGTTCGATCTCGGTGCGGATGGCGGCCGCGGCGGCAGGATTGCCGCGCGCGCGCTCCTCGATCACGCGTTCGAGCAGGGAGGTAATGAAGGTGACGCCGGCCGCCTTTACCGTCTGCAGATCGGGAGGCGCCAGCAGCCACGGCTTGGTCGGATTGCGCCGGTCCGGCGGCGTGTTGGCGAGAATCTCCGACAGCGGCGCAACGAAATGCCCGGTCGCCTCGTGCAGCATGGCGGCGGGTTGCGGCGCCTCGCACACTTCGTGCATGGTCGGAAAATCTTCCGACACGTCGAAGACATGTCCGTCGCGGATGGCGACGACCGACGGCCCTTCCAGCTCCGGCCGCCAGATGCGTCCGGCCAGAGCCGCGCGTCCGGCATCGGCCGGCAATGTGTCGGTCAGGGTGAGCGATAGGGATGGCATGATTCAGAATCGCGGAATGTCGGGGAACGGCAGCTTGCCGCCGGCGATATGCATGCGACCAAGCTCGGCGCAGCGGTGAAGTTGCGGAAAGACCTTGCCGGGGTTGAGCAGGCCCTCGGAATCGAAAGCGCATTTGAGCCGCTGCTGCTGCCGCAGATCGATCTCCGAGAACATCGCCGGCATCAGATCGCGCTTTTCGACGCCGACCCCGTGTTCGCCCGTGAGTACGCCGCCGACCTCGACGCACAGGCGGAGAATTTCGGCTCCGAATTCCTCGGCGCGCTGCAATTCCCCCTCCTTGTTGGCGTCGTAAAGGATGAGCGGATGCAGGTTGCCGTCGCCGGCATGGAACACATTGGCGACCTGCAGACCGTATTTCGCGCTCATCTCGCGCATGCGCGCGAGCACGAGCGGCAGCTTGGCGCGCGGAATGGTGCCGTCCATGCAGTAATAGTCCGGAGAAATGCGTCCGACCGCGGGGAACGCCGCCTTGCGGCCGGCCCAGAACAGAAGCCGCTCGGCCTCCGAGGTGGAGGCCCGCAGGGTGGTGGCACGGCATTCGCGCGCCAGCGCCTCGACCCGGCCGATCAGGTGATCGACCTCGGCCTGTCCGCCGTCCAGCTCCACGATCAGCAGCGCCTCGACATCGAGCGGATAATTCGCATGCACGAATTCCTCCACCGCATGGATCGCCGGCCTGTCCATCATTTCCATGCCGCCGGGAACGATGCCCGCACCGATGATGCGGCCAACGCATTCGCCGGCGTCCTCGGAACTGGAGAAGCCGATCAGCACGGCGCGCGCGGTCTCAGGCTTTCTCAGGATGCGCACCGTCACCTCGGTGACCACGCCGAGCAGGCCCTCGGAGCCGATCACCACGCCGAGCAGGTCGTAACCCTCGGCATCGAGATGCTTGCCGCCGATGCGCACGATTTCTCCGGTCATCAGCACCATCTCGACGCCGAGCACGTTGTTCGTGGTCATGCCGTATTTCAGGCAATGCACGCCGCCGGAATTCTCCGCCACATTGCCGCCGATGGTGCAGGCGATCTGCGAGGAGGGGTCGGGCGCGTAATAGAAGCCGCGCTCTTCGACTGCCCTGGTCACGCCGAGATTGGTGACGCCCGGCTCGACCACGGCGACGCGATTGTCGTAGTCGATCTCGCGCACGCGATTGAACTTGGCCATGCCGAGCAGGACGCCGTCGCCGAGCGGCAGCGCGCCGCCGGACAGCGACGTTCCCGCCCCGCGCGGCACCACCTTGATCCGGTTTTCATGGCAATAGCGGAGGATGCGGCTGACCTGCCCGGTTGTCGACGGCAGGACCACAACCATGGGCAACTGGCGGTAGGCGGTCAGCCCGTCGGATTCGTAGGGGCGCATTTCCCGCTCGGCGGCGATCACCCCCTCCCCCGGCACGATCGCCTGCAGCGCGCGCACGATCTCCTCGCGGCGGGCGAGCACGTCCCGGTCAAGCTCGGGCATTACAACCGACATGGGCCCCCTCCGGGTCCGACAGCCATTGTCATCGCATCCTCAGTATATATCCTGATCCGAATAAGTCCCTGCGCGACATTTGACAAATGCGCACGCCGTCCCGCCTTTGACCTGCGTCAACTTCCGCAAGGGACGAGATTGTAGGTTCGCCTGCGAACGAAACAAACCGGCAGACCGGAGCACGTCATGATCAAGGATATTGTCGTCAATCTTTCCGTCGGGATGGACAAGGATCCAGCCGCCGAATATGCGATTTCGATTGCCCAGGCCTTCAATGCCCACCTGCGGGCCATCGCTTTCGCCTATGAGCGGGTGATCCCCGGCTCGGTGATGGGCGCAATGACTGCCGAGATCATCGAGGCCGACCGCGCCGAGAGCCTGAAGGCGGCGCAGAAGGCGCATGCCTCCTTCGAAGCCGCCGCCAGGCGGGACGGCCTGTCGGTCGAAGCGCAGGTGGTGAGCGCCACGACCTCCGAGGCGATGACCTATTTCGCCAATGCGGCGCGCCGCTCCGATCTCTCGGTCATCGGCCAGCCGAAGCCGGACGAGTCGGCGGCGCAGGAGCTGGTCACCGAAGCCGCTTTGTTCCAGTCCGGGCGCCCGGTCGTCGTCGTGCCCTATATCCAGAAGGGCGGTCTGAAAACCGACCGCATCATGTGCTGCTGGGACGGCAGCCAGACCGCCTCGCGCGCGATCGGCGACGCAATGCCGTTCCTGAAGCGGGCCAAATCCGTCGACCTGATCATCGTGGCGACCAGCAAGGTCAAACCCGACGAACTGAGCGGCGCCGACATGGGCCATCACCTTGCCCGGCACGGCATCAACGTCAACGTCAAGCAGCTCGCCTCCGCCAATGTCGAAGTCGGCGACGTCATCCTGTCCTATGCGGCCGACAACAGCATCGATTTCATCGTCATGGGCGGCTATGGCCATTCGCGGCTGCGCCAGTTCATCCTCGGCGGCACGACGCTTGGCATTCTCAATACCATGACGGTACCGGTGCTGATGTCGCACTGACGCAGCGTCGTCCCCGACCCGACCGAACGTCGCCGGCCGGACCCGCAGCATGCGGGCCCGGCCCGCGAGCGCGGCCGCGAGGTGCCAAAATCGCGCTTGCCACGGCGCGGGAACCGGACAACGCTTCCCGGCGTTGAACGCCGCCTACGCCCCCGGGGAGGGGTGCCGAGGGGACCGTATGCCGGATGATTTCAGCTTTGGAATCGAAGAAGAATTTTTTCTGGTGGATGCGCGGACCAAATCGGTCGTGCGCACCATGCCGCAAGGATTTCTGTGCGCCGCCGAGCAGGCGACCGCTGGCCGTGCAAAAATCGAATTCCTGCAATCGCAAATCGAAATCCTGACCAACCCGCACACCGATATCGGGGCGGCGCGGCGCGACCTGCGCGACCTGCGCCATTCGCTCTCGGGCGTGGCGCAGCAATACGGCCTCGCCATTCTCGCCTGCGGCACGCATCCGACCGCGGCCTGGATTCGCGCGCGGCGCAGCGAGGGGGAACGCTACGACGCGGTGATGGACGATCTGCAGATGATCGGTCAGCGCAACATGCTGTGCGGCATGCACGTACATGTCGAATTGCCCGATCCCGACCGGCGCGTCGACGTGATGACGCGCATGCTGCCCTATCTGCCGCTGTTCGTCGCGCTGTCGACGTCCTCGCCGTTCTGGCAGTCGCGACCGACCGGCCTGATGGGCTACCGTCTGGCCGCCTATGACGAGCTGCCGCGCACCGGCGTGCCCGAACTGTTTCGCTCGAACGAGGAATTCGACGCCTATATCGCCGCGCTGGTGAAAGCGGGCGTCATCCCCGATTCCAGCTATGTCTGGTGGGCGATCCGCCCGTCGCTGAAACACCCGACGCTGGAGCTGCGCGCACCCGACAGCTGCACGCGCATCGAGGACACGATCGCCCTCACCGCGCTGTGGCGCGTGCTGGCACGCCGGCTCTACCGCGATCGCACGCTGCACCGCGATCTCGACGCCGTATCGCGCGCGATCGTCGTGGAGAACAAGTGGCGCGCGCAGCGCTATGGCATCCACGGCACGTTCGCCAGCATCAGCGGCGAGGGCGCCGCCGCCATTCCCGATATCGTACAGCGGCTGGTTGCCGATATGGCGGACGATGCGGACGCGCTCGGTTGCACGGCCGAACTCGGGCATTGCCGCACGATCGCGGAGACCGGCACGTCGGCGGACCGCCAGGTCGCCGTCTATGAGGAGAATGGCGGCAGCGACAATGCCGAGGCGGCGCTGCGCGCGGTCGCCGAATGGATTGCGCACACGACCCTGGGCGAGAGCGGCACGGCCGCGCATTGAACCGGCCGTCGTCTTCTCACAGGGCGTCTTCCAGCGCGGGCAGCGTCGTCTGCACGACCAGGCCCCGCGCGCGCGCGTCCACGACCCCGAGCGCGCGCAGGCAGAACAGGGTGAGCATCTGCACCGCCAGACGCGTGCTGTTTTCCTCGCCGGTCGATCCCGGCCGCGCCAGCGGACCGACCAGCCCTTCGAGCAGCGCGCCGACCAGCGCCGGCGCGGACAACGCCGGATCCTGCTGCGGCAGATGCGTCGCCGACATGGCGGCGGCGATGCGCCGGTGGAATTCGGCGGCAAGCGCGCGGCGGCAAGCGACGCGGCTGTCCTCGACGGCGGGATCGGACGGCTCGGCGATCACCGCCCAGGTGAGCCTGCGATGGCGCAAGGCGCGCGCGGCAAAGGTGGCGATGGCGGCGGCCAGTGCGGAAAGCGGTCCCGGCGCGGCCGCGGCAGCGCGGCGGATGGCGGCGATCTCGCGCTCGGCAAAAGCCGTCACCACGGCACCGACAAGGTCGGCCTTGGACGGGAAATAGCGGTAGACGGTCCCCGCCGCGATGCCGGCCCTTTCCGCCACCGGCACGACCTGAACCGCCGCCATGCCCTGCGTTGCGGCGATGGCGCGCGCCGCATCGAGAATGGCGCTGCGGCGCGCCGTCTGTCGGCGGATCACATTGTCGGTCCGGCGATAGGGCATAAAGAAATGAACTACGATTCAGTCTAAAATACAAGGTCGCGGCTGTGCCAACGAACTTGGCCAACGAACTTGGAGCGCGAACCGCCGAAGCGGGAACCGGTTCGGCGCAAGATCGCGCGAAACCAAAGAATCTCGAGCATGATCGATTCAATCCGAACGGATCATGCTCCGGCCCACGACTTGGTCGACGACTTGGCCGACGACTTGGCCGACGACTTGGCCGGGGCGAATTGGCCGACAACGGCCAGCGATTTTGGCAATCGTCGCGGCGACGACTCGGGCGGTTTGGGCACGACCTGGCCATTGCCCGCCACGACCGGCAATGGATCGGTCGATCGGTCGCGGCACCTGCGGCGTTCAGCCCGACCGCGACATCGCCTTGCTGCGGATGGCGGCCAGCGTCGTCGATGGCGTGATCGCTTCGGGATCGAGCTTGAGATGAATGATGGCGGGCTTGCCGGATGCGCGGGCCCGCTCGAACGCCTCGGGAAAATCGGCGGTCTTGTCCACCGCCACGCCGAACCCGCCGAAGGCGCGCGCGTAGGCTGCGAAATCCGGATTCTTCAAGGCCGTCGCCACGACGCGCCCGGGATATTCGCGCTCCTGGTGCATGCGGATCGTGCCGTACATGCCGTTGTCGGCGACGGCGACGACGATCGGCAAGTCGTATTGCACGGCGGTGGCGAATTCCTGTCCGTTCATCAGGAAATCGCCGTCGCCGGCGAGGCAAAACACGGTGCGTTGCGGATACAGGCGCTTGATCGCGACCGCCGCCGGCAGCCCGTAGCCCATCGAGCCCGAGGTCGGGCCGTACAGCGTGGCAAAGCGGCGGAAACGGTAGAAACGATGAATCCAGGCGGAGAAATTTCCCGCCCCGTTGCAGATGACGTCGTCGGCGGAGAGCTGCCCGCGCAGCCACACCATGATCTCGCCGACATTGACCGCGCCCGGCACGTCGGTCGCCTTGTCGGAAAAAGCGAGATAGTCCGCATGCGCTGCGTCCGTCTCGCCGGCCCAGGATATCGAGGCCGGCGCCTGCAGCCCCTCCAACGCGGCGGCGAAAGCGGTGGGCGAGGCATGGATCGCCAGATGCGGGCGATAGACACGGCCAAGCTCTTCCGCACCCGGATGCACATGCACCAGGGTCTGCCGCGGCGCGGGAATGTCGATCAGCGTGTAACCCTGGCTCGGCATCTCGCCGAGCCGTCCGCCGATCAGCAGCAGCAGGTCGGCCGCCTTGACGCGCGCGACGAGCTTCGGATTGGGGCCGACGCCGAGATCGCCGGCATAGCAGGGATGCGTCTGGTCGAACAAATGACCGCGGCGGAACGTATTGACGACCGGCAAGCGGAAACGCTCGGCGAACCGCACCAGCGTCGCGCAGGCCTTGTCCGACCAGCGGCTGCCGCCGACCAGCACCAGCGGACGCTGCGCCGCCCACAGAAGCTTCTGCAGCCGCGACATGTCGGTCAGGCCGGGCCAGGTTTCCACCGGCTCGGACGCCGGCGCATCGGCGACGACAGCGCGCTCGGTCAGCATGTCCTCCGGCAGCGCGATTACCACCGGGCCCGGCCGGCCGCCGGTGGCGGTATAGAAAGCGCGCGAGACCAGTTCGGGAATGCGCGCAGGATCGTCGATCTCGGTCGTCCACTTGGCGACCGAGCCGAACACGGCGCGATAGTCCAGTTCCTGAAACGCCTCGCGCTCGCGCATTTCGCGCGCGACCTGGCCGACAAACAGAATCATCGGCGTCGAATCCTGGCGTGCGATGTGGATGCCGGGCGAAGCGTTGGTAGCGCCGGGGCCGCGCGTGACAAAGCAGATACCGGGACGTCCGGTGGCCTTGCCGACCGCCTCCGCCATCATCGCCGCCCCGCCTTCCTGGCGGCAGACGGTGATTTTCACGTTGCGGTCGTGGAACGCGTCGAGCGCGGCGAGGTAACTTTCGCCCGGCACGCAAAACGCATGCTCGACGCCGTGCAAGAGCAACTGGTCGACGAGGATTTCGCCGCCGGTCCGCGATCCGTCATTGGCACGCATCTGCAATCGCTCCGGTCAGGGCTTGCTCAGGGGCGCGAACGCCGCGGGCACCATCAGCTTGGTCACCTGGTGTTCGAGATAGCCGGCCTCGGCGTTCTTTTTCAGATAGGTCTGCCAGTCCGGGTCGGCCATCATCGCCGCGCGCCGCTTCGCCCGGTCGGCTGCGTCCTCGTAAACCCAGATATGCACGATGGTGTTGAGTTCCCCGGATTCGGCGAACATGTAGGCCAGCGGCTTGCCGAGATGGCGGGTCTGCGGCTGGTAGCCATATTGTTCGTAAAGCTCGAGATGCGCCTGCATTTTGCCGGGCTTGATGCGGTAGGTGCGATGGTCGACGAGCACGGTTCTCTCCCCTGGTGCGGCTGACCGCCGCCGCCGCACTTTTTCCGCCACCGGCAGGGGCGTCAATAGCCTTCGCTGCAGCCGTTGCGGGGCACCGGCCGGTCAAGCGGGAGGCGTCCCGGCGGACCGTCCCGGGCTTTTCACAGTCTGAGATACGCTAATCGATCGCCCCGGTATCGGCAGCCGCGCGCTGCTTGGCCGGCTTGACCCCCGCGGTCAGGTTCAGCGCCGAATTGATCAGCGCGATGTGGGAGAGCGCCTGCGGAAAATTGCCGACCTGGCGCTGCGCGTGCAGGTCGTATTCCTCGCTGAGCAGCCCGACATCGTTGCACAGCCCGAGCAAACGCTCGAACAGCCTGCGTGCGTCCTCGTGCCGGCCGAGCAGCGTATAGGCATCGACCAGCCAGAAGCTGCAGGCGAGAAATGCGCCCTCCCCCGCCGGCAGCCCGTCCTCGGCAAAACGCGTATCGTAGCGCATCACCAGCCCGTCCTTGAGCAGGGTCCGCTCGATCGCCTCGACGGTGGCGCGCATGCGCGGATCCTGCGCCGGCAGGAAACCGACGACCGGCAGCAGCAGCAGGCTGGCATCGAGATCGCGCGAGCCGTAGCTGCGCACAAACGAGTTCAGCTCCGGATCGAATCCCCTGCTTTCCACGTCCTCGCGGATCAGCTTGCAGAACTCCTTCCAGCGCGCGACCGGCCCCGGCAGGCCGAACATTTCCGCGCTTTTGATCGCGCGGTCGAACGAGACCCATGCCATCACCTTCGAATAGGTGAAATGTTCGCGGCCCGAGCGCACCTCCCAGATGCCCTCGTCCGGCTCCCGCCACAGCGTCTCAAGCTGACGCAACGCGGCAAGCTGCAATTCCCAGCCCGATTCCTTCGGCGCCAGTTCGCCCTGACGCGCCAGATGCAGCGCGTCCATCAGTTCGCCGAACACATCGAGCTGGAGCTGACGATAGGCGGCGTTGCCGATGCGCACGGGGCGGGAATTCTCGTAGCCCGAAAGCCACGGCACTTCCCACTCGGTCAGCCGGCGCTCGCCGGCGATGCCGTACATGATCTGCAGCTGGTCGGGACGGCCCGCCGCCGCGCGCAGAAGCCAGTCGCGCCAGGCATGCGCCTCGGCGTCGAAGCCGCAATCCATCAGCGCCAGCAGCGACAGCGTGGCGTCGCGCAACCAGCAAAAGCGGTAGTCCCAGTTGCGCGCGCCGCCGATATGTTCGGGCAGCGACGTCGTGGGTGCGGCGATGATGCCGCCGGTGCGCGCATCGGTCAGCGCCTTCAGCGTCAGCAGCGAACGCACGACGCTGTCGCGCCATTCGTCGGGGATGCGCGCCTGCGCGATCCAGTCCTTCCAGAACGCCTCGGTCGACTGCAATTCTTCCAGCGGATCGTGCGGCTCCGGCGGCGGCAAATGCGAATCGACGTAAGTCAGCGAGAACGGGACGGTGTCGCCGGCCTTCACCGCAAACATGCTCTTGGTGCGGAAATTTTCCCCGCGCAACTTGGCCGGGGTGCGCAGGATCAGCATGTCGGGGCCGGCAATGGCGCGCAGCGTGCCGTCGTCGAGGCGCGAGACCCAGGGCACGGTTGCGCCGTAGCCGAAGCGCATGATCAGTTCGCTATACATGGTCACGCGTCCGCTTTCGCCGACGACCAGGCGCACCACGCCGGTGCCCTGCGTGCGCCCGGGCATGAAATCGATCAGCCGCACCGCGCCCTCGCGCGTCTCGAAGTGGGTCTCCAGGATCATGGTGCCGGGCCGGTAGCTGCGGGCGATGCGGACCGGTTCGTCGCGCGGCGCGATGCGCCAGCAGCCATTCTCCGCGGTGCCGAGCAGCGCGGCAAAACAGGCATCCGAATCGAAGCGCGGCGCGCACATCCAGTCGATCGAGCCGTCGCGGCTGACCAGTGCGGCGGTGCGGCAATCGCCGATCAGGGCATAGTCTTCGATGCGGGAGGCCATCCGGAGCGAATCGGTGTGCGATGAATCGGACCGATGCTAACAGAGCGGCGACGCGCCGGTTCCCCCGCCTTTCGCCGCAGCCACGACACTCAAAGTCCGCCGGCGCGCGCCAATGCGGCGGCGGCAAGACCGACCGCCATGGCCAGAAATGTGTTGCGGGTCGCCACCATCGCGGCGACGACGGCGGAAATCGCCAGCACCGCCGGCATCCCGTTTCGGACCATGACCGGCAGCACGATGGCGGTGACGACGCAGCCGGGCAGCGCCTCCAACATGCGCTGCATGCGCGGGGACAGCGGCACATGCCCCATCAGCCAGAATCCGCCGACGCGCATCAGGTAGGTGGCAGCGGCCATGCCGGCGATGGCGAGAAACGCCGCATGCGGAAACGCGTCATTGCCGTTCATCGACGAATCCCGCGGCAAGCGCACCGGCGAGGGCGCCGGCGACGATGAACCAGAAACCGGGCACCAGCGCATGCACCAGCAGCGCCACCGCTCCCGCCACCGCCCACGACGCCGCCCGCCGCAGGCCGCGCCACAGCGGCACCAGCATGGCGACGAAGAAAATCGGCATGATCAAATCGACGCCGTAGCGTGCGGGATCGGCAAGCAGACCGCCGAGCAGATAGCCGGCGACGGTCACCGGCACCCAGAGCAGCCACAGCGCGATCCCGGAGCCGACCAGAACCGCGGCATCGGAACCGCCCTCGGCGCGATGGCGCACCGCGATCAGCCAGCTTGCATCCGTGTTGATGAGCAGCACCGGATAGATCCGCGAGGCCGGAAGCGTGCCGAGCCAGGGATAAAGGGAAGCGCCCATCAGCAGCATGCGCATGTTGACCACGGCGGTGACCAGCGTGAGCGTGACGATGCCGCCAAGCGTCAGCGGGTCGCTCCAGATTTCCATCGCCACAAGCTGAGCGGCGCCGGCAAAGACGAACGCGCTCATCAGCGTCGCCTCGGTCAGCGAGAGGCCCTTTTGCGCGGCGATGGCACCGAAGGCGGCGCCGAATACCGACGTCCCCGGCAGCAACGGCAGGACCGCATGCATGCCGAGACGAAGGCCGGACAGGCTCAAGTGCGGCGGCGGGCCGCCGTGTATGTCGCTATGCGTCGGTGTCATGGATCGGCGAAGGGCGGAGCCCTAGCAAAGCGGCGGCAAGTGGGCAATGTTCCGTGGCTTCGCTGCTCCTTCCCACCCGATTCCGGGTTTTCCGATGTTTCCCGACAGGCGGCATGTTGCGGTCGCGCTCGCCGGCGCCGGCGCCTTTCTCAATCTGTATGCGCCGCAATCGGTGCTGCCGCTGCTGGCGCAGGAATTCGGCGCCACTGCCGCCGACATCGCCATGATCATGTCGGCTGCAACTTTCGCCATCGCCTTCACCGCCCCTTTTACCGGGGTCATCGCCGATGTGCTCGGACGCAAGCGGGTGATCGCGGCGGCGATGCTGGCGCTGGTCGTCCCCACCGCGATGACCGCCCTGTCGCCGAACCTGGAAGCGATGATTTTCTGGCGCTTCGTGCAGGGCCTGATGCTGCCGCCGATCTTCGCCGTCACCGTCGCCTATATCGGCGGCGAATGGCCGACCGACGAGGCGACCGGCGTCACCGGCCTCTATACCGCGGCCGCCGGCCTCGGCGGCTTCATCGGGCGGCTGTCCACCGGCCTTCTCGCCGATCCGGTCGGCTGGCGCGGGGCGTTCCTGTTCGATGCCGCGCTGACGCTCGTCTGTGCCATCGGCGTGATCCTGCTGTTGCCGCGCGAGACGCAATTCGTGCGCGCAAGCAATCTTGCGGCGTCGCTGCGACAGATGCTGGCGCATCTGCGCAACCCGCGTCTGATTGCGACCTTCGCGGTCGGCTTCGGGGTGCTGTTCAACTTTATCGCCATCTTCACCTTCGTCAGCTTTCACCTCGCCGCGCCCCCCTTCAACCTGTCGCCGGCCGCGCTCGGCATGATTTTCGCCGTCTACCTGCTCGGCACGGTGACGACGCCGCTGGTCGGACGCGCCGTCTCGCGTTTCGGCCGGCGGCCCTTCGTGACCGGCATTATCGCGGTGTGGGCATTCGGCGTGGCGCTCACTCTGGTGCCGTCGCTGCTTGCGATCGCGATCGGCCTGGCGATTGCCGCGGCGGCCGGATTTCTCTGCCAGGCGGCGGCGCAGAGCTATGTCGCGACCTCCGCCGGAAGCGGCCTGTCGGCGGCCATCGGCCTCTATGTGACCGCCTTTTATGTCGGCGGCAGCGTCGGGGCGGTCGTGCCGGGCGCGGCCTGGGAAGCGTTCGGCTGGCCCGGCACCGTCGCCATGGTGCTCGCCATGCTGGCGCTGATGGCCGGCATCGTCCGCGCCGCATGGGCGCACAGCGTGCGCTGACGCGGCCCGGACCGCGACATGCGTCGCGAACGCGCATTGCCGAAAAACGGCGCCACGAACTTGCGCATTGAACCTGCGCCGCCCGCGCCCCTACTCAAGCGTCATGCACGCATTCACGCGAAAAATCCGACTCGTCGCAGCGCTCTTTGCGCTCGCTCCGATCCCCGTTGCGGCGCAGGACAGGGCTTCGCCGCTGCCCGCACATCTGCCGCTCGGGCAGGAGGCCTGTTTCGGCCGCAGCTACGACAGCAAACACCTCGCCGCCCATCCCGGACAGCGGGTCACGAGCTTCCATCTGTTCCGCAATTTCACGCCCGACCCGGACACCGAAACCCCCGCCCGGTCCGCGCAGGAGACGATCGCACAGGATGGCGACGGCGGCGTGTGGGTCGCCGCCTATATACGCCTGCGCGACCGCAAGGGCGTGTTCCGGTCCAATCTGCAATGCGGCAGCGGCGGCAGTTGCAGCATCGAATGCGACGGCGGCGGCTTCCGGCTCAAGCCCGGCGGCGCCTCGCTGCTGGTGGAAAATGACGGCTTCGTCGTATCCGGCGGCTGCGGCAGCGACGAGGACGACGACAGCAGGGCCGATTTCGTCAAGCCGGGCAGCGACGACAAGACGTTCCGTCTCGACCCGATGCCGCTTGCCGCCTGCCGCGCGATCGAAGACGAGCGAAAGCCCGCCTGGGCGAAGCTCGGTCCGCCGATCCGCGAAAGCCTGGCGCGGGAAGGCGCGGTCTGCTTCGCGCGCAGCTACGACGAGGCGCATCTCGCCCGCCATCCGCAACAGACCGTGCGTCGCATTGCCGTGCTGAAAGCCGAGGACGTCGGGCCCGGTGCGGACGATCATCCCGCCTACGAACTGACTTTCCGCGCCGAACTGAAGGACGGACGGCGCATCGAAAAGAAAACGACCTGCGGTGCCGACAACTACGCCTTTTCCTGCACGCACGACCCCGCCATGGATACCGCACGCGAGTTCATCCTCAGGCGCGCCGGAAGCGACGGCGTCATCCTGCGCGACCGGACGGGCAAGCTCAACGACCTGTTCGGCGTCCGGCTCGGCGCCGACGACCGCACCTTCCGCATGCAGGGCGCGCCGGCTGCCGCCTGCAATTTCTGAGGAACTTCTCATGCCGCGTATCCCGGTTGCTCTCGTGCTGCTCGCCGCGGCGGCGCCAGCCCTGGCGCAGGACGCGAAAACGTCCCCGCTGCCCGCGCATCTGCCTCTGCGCACCGAGGCGTGTTTCGGGCGCGTCTACGACGCCGCCCACCTTGCGGCACATCCGAAACAGAAGGTCGCCAGCCTGCATATCGCGCGCGAATTCAGGCAAGACCCGTTTGCCGAGCAGGCTCCGTGGACGGAAGAGGCGCTCAAGGCCGTCGACGGCGAGGACGGGCGCGTGCTCGTCACCGCCTATGTGCGCCTGCGCGAGCGCAAGGGCGTCTACAGCAACGCGCTGTCCTGTGCGAAGACCGGCTCCGGGACGGTGCTTTGCGCGATCGACTGCGACGGCGGCACCTTCGCATTGCGGCCGTCGGGCTCCTCGCTGCTGCTGGAGAATGGCGGCTTCGTCGTGGTCGGCGGCTGCGGCGCCAGCGAGGACGACAGCGACAATCCCGTGCATGTCGCGCCGGGCGCCGACGACAAGCTGTTCCGCCTCGACGCAAAAGCGTTCTCCGCATGCATGGCCGAGCGCGAGGCGATGGCGCCGGCCTGGGCAAAGCGCGGCCGGCCGCTGCGCGTGCGTTTCAAGGAGGCGGAGACGCTGTGCCTCGCCCGCCGCTACGACGCCGCGCATCTTGCCGCGCATCCGCGACAGGCGGTGAAGCGCATCGCGGTGCTGAAGTCGAAGGATTCCGCGCCCGAGGGCGACGACACTTCCTACAGGCTCACCTTCCGCGTCGAGACGCGCGACGGACGCAGCCACGAACGCACGGCGGATTGCGCGCCGGACCGTTACGCCTATGCCTGCCAGCCTGCCGGCATTCCGCTCGACGCCGACCGTTACCTTTATCTCACGCGCGGCGACGGCGGCGATGCGTTGCTGCGCGACCGGCACGGGCTGCTGTCGAAAATGTTCCGCACGACACTCGGCGACGACGACCGGGTGTTCCGGCTGAAACCGGGGACGGCGCAGGATTGCGCATTCTGAGGCGCGGCCGCGATTCGCACCGGGGATTCGTGCCGCCTCAGTTGCGCCGATCGGTCCGCTTCAGGATCAGGATCGACAAATCCGCCTCGGGGCGGAAATCCCGGCGCTGCATTTCGAACTGCGTCGGCGATATCTTTTTCAGACCTTCCGCGCAGAAGCTGACCAGATTTTCGGGATCGCCCTTGTCGACGACGAGGCGGAACGCGCCGATCGGTCCGGCCCAGTTGGCACCGGTGCGCAGGACATAGTCGATGCGTTCTTCGCTGAACGGCGCGCCATATTCGTTTCGCGCGGCCCTGGCAGCGCGCGCGACCGCATTGAGGAAATCTTTCTCGATGCAGTATTTGCGCCGGTATTCCTCGAACCACGCTTCCCGGAAGGTGCCCGGGGCGCCGAGCGCAGTACCCGCGCTTTCGCCCACGCTCGGCCTGTAGCGATGCTCGATGGCCGTCTCCGTGGCAGCGGGAAAATGCTGCTCCCAGTAGAAGTTGGTGCGCAGACTCCAGCGCGCGGCGAGGTGCTCCTGCATGCCGCGGCCGATATCGTATTGCTCGACCTCCGCGAGCCCGAGCCGCAGGAATTCGTCCCATTTCTCGCGCGGCAGGCGGTCGAGCGCCTCGTTGGTCGCGCCGAGATGCGGCGCGAGCGGAATGCCGTGGTCGATCAGGAATTGCGTGCGATCGATGCCGGCGGCGAAAGCACGCTGCTCCACGCGGGCCTCCACCGGCCTGCCGTTCACCAGCGTCCGGAAATCGAGCAGGTTGACGGGATCGTCGGTGGGCAATGCCTGCATCCGGTCCTGCGCGCCCGCGATCTCCGGCATCGGAAAGGCGACCAGTACGGTGACGTCGCGGTCCGTCTTGTTGGCGAACCGGTAGCGGACACGGATCTCGGCGGCGGAGATGTAGAGATCCTCGCTGCGCATCTCGATACGATCGTTGTGGACGAAGACCAGTCCGCCGGTGGCGAGTTCCGCAGTGGAATCGTTGGCCCATGCGGCGCCGGAAACCAGCGCTCCGAGCAGCACCGCCGCTACGCCCTGCAACCTGCCTGCCATCGATGTGCCGTCAGCACGTAACCGACCATACCGGCGGCCTGCGGATCAGCCACGGACCGTAGACGGCGGCAAAGCCGCCGAACGCCGCGACCCAGGCCGCTGCCGCCACATGGAGCAGCATCATATCGCCGCCGATTGCGGCCGCAATCCGGATCGACGCCGCGGCGAAGGCCAGCAGATAAATGACCTGCGTCGCCGGCGTGGCGATCAGGGCGCGGCCGGTATGACCGAGGCTGGCTCGCGTCATGACCGCAAGCGTCATCATTCCGATCGCGCCTGCGCCCCAGGCATGCAGCCCGGCGCTGGCCGGAACGGCGTCCGGCCACAGGCCGGCGACGCCGGAGAGCACGAAACCCGCGGGAACGAAGGCATAGGCTGCGTGCAGGACCAGCACCAGAGGATCGGCCGCGACGCGGTCGCCGGCCCAGCGGGCAAGCCGCACGACCTGAAGGGCTCCCGCAACGAGAAGGAGATAAGGCGTGGCGGCATGAGCGGGCACGAAAACCCAGCTCAGCAACGCCGCTGCGGACAGCGCGAGGCTCGCTGCATCGTAACGTCCGAACGGCTGCGGCAGGCGCCCGGGATTTTCCCGCACCAGCCAGTTGCGCGTGAAACTCGGCACGATACGCCCGCCGATCAGCATGATCAGTGCGATCACGGCGGCAAGGCCGAGCCGCCAGCCGTAGATCGAAGCGCCGGCGGAGATCGTTTCCAGATGGAACGCGACATTGCCGGCGACCAGCACGCCGAGCACGGCCAGCACGCGCAGATTGCGCCAGTTGCGGCCGGCGATAATTTCGCGAAGCGCCACCAGCGCCAGCACCGCGAGGAATGCGCAATCGACGGCCGCCGCCACAGGCGCACCGATCGCCGCGGAGAACAGGATGGCGAGGCGTCCGGCGGCCCAGAGCGCCGCAAGCCCGGCCAGCGGCCAGCCGCAGACGGGAAGCCGGCCGGTCCAGTTCGGGATGGCGGTGAGCAGGAAACCGGCAATGACGGCCGCGCCATAGCCCCAGATCATCTCGTGCGCATGCCAGTCGAGCGGCGAGAGCGCGGTCGGCAGCGACAGCATGCCGGCATATTGCGGCAGCCAGAGCAGAACCGACAGCGCGGCCCAAAGCGCGCCGCCGAGGAAGAACGGACGAAAGCCGTAGGAGAACAGCGCCGGTCCGGCATAGTCGCGCCGGCGCGCCAATGCAGCGGGCATCGACATGATGCGGCTCCGCGAATGTATCCGGACCGTTCCGTCGCATTGCCGGCGCCGTCGCGCCTTGACTTATGTCATGCGAAGGCGGCGGACATTTCCGCAACAGCAAAACGCCCGCCGGCGAAGGCGGGCGTCCTGGATCCTTATTAGAATTTTCAATCAGGCCTGCGGCTGCGGCTCCGGCTCCATGCCGCCGGTATCCGGACGGGTGCGGCCGCGTCCGGTGGTCGGCACGGCGGAGGAACGCGGCGCCGTCGGCTCGATCGCCGATTCGCGCGTCGGCCGCTTGCCGTTGAGCAGATCCTTGATCTCGTCGCCCGACAGCGTCTCGAATTCGAGCAGTCCCTTGGCGAGCGTTTCGAGGTGCTCGCGCTTCTCGTCGAGAATCTGCCGCGCCTCCACGTGGCCCGCCTCGACCAGGCGGCGCACCTCGGCGTCGATCTTCTGCGCGGTCGCTTCCGAAATATTCTGCTGGCGCGCCACCGACATGCCGAGGAATACCTCGTCCTGATTCTCGCCATAGGCGACGGCGCCAAGCTCGGGCGAGAAGCCCCAGCGCGTCACCATCATGCGCGCGAGCCGCGTCGCCTGCTCGATATCGGATTGCGCACCGGAGGTGACCTTCTCCTTGCCGAAAATCATCTCCTCGGCGACACGGCCGCCCATCATGATGGCGAGCCGCGAGGTCATCTGCTCGAAGCTCATCGACAGCTTGTCGCGTTCGGGCAGTTGCATGACCATGCCGAGCGCGCGGCCGCGCGGAATGATGGTTGCCTTGTGCACCGGATCGGTCGCCTTGACGTTGAGCGCGACGATGGCGTGGCCGCCCTCGTGATAGGCGGTGAGAAGCTTTTCCTCTTCGGTCATCACGAGCGACTTGCGCTCGGCGCCCATCATCACCTTGTCCTTGGCGTCCTCGAACTCGATCTGCGTCACCATGCGCTTGTTGCGCCGCGCCGCCATCAGCGCCGCCTCGTTGACGAGATTCATCAGGTCGGCGCCGGAGAAGCCGGGCGTGCCGCGCGCGATGGTCTTCAGATTCACGTCGGGCGCCAGCGGAACTTTCCGCACATGCACCTTCAGGATCTGCTCGCGGCCGACCACGTCCGGATTGGGCACGATCACCTGGCGGTCGAAGCGGCCCGGACGCAGCAGGGCCGGATCGAGCACGTCGGGCCGGTTTGTTGCGGCGATCAGGATGATGCCTTCGTTCGCCTCGAAGCCGTCCATCTCGACCAGCAGCTGGTTCAGCGTCTGCTCGCGCTCG
>CAYWCE010000029.1:1403-34673 GCA_964456755.1 uncultured Hyphomicrobiales bacterium | reverse complement strand
AGAGCTGGAACCAGTCGCGGCAGGTGATGCGGTTGCCGGTCCAGTTGTGAAAATACTCGTGTGCGATAATGCCTTCGATCGAGGCAAAATCGCCGTCGGTCGCGGTCTCGGGCGAGGCAAGTACATATTTGTCGTTGAATATATTGAGCCCCTTGTTCTCCATCGCGCCCATGTTGAAGTCGGATACGGCGACAATCATGAAGATGTCGAGGTCGTATTCGCGGCCGAAAGCCTCCTCGTCCCAGCGCATCGAGCGCATGAGCGCGTCCATCGCATAGCCGCAACGGTCCTGCTTGCCCGGCTCGACGTAGATTTTCAGCGCCACCTTGCGTCCCGACATCGTGGTGAACGTGGCCTCGACGCAGGCGAGATTGCCGCCGACCAGGGCGAACAGATAGGAGGGCTTGGGATGCGGATCGTGCCACACGGCGAAATGGCGTCCGCCGGGCAGATCGCCCGATTCGACGCAATTGCCGTTTGCCAGCAACACCGGCGCCTCGGATTTGTCGGCCTCGATGCGCGTCGTATAAACCGCCATAACGTCGGGACGATCGAGAAAATACGTGATGCGGCGAAATCCTTCCGCCTCACATTGCGTACAATAGGTGCCGTTCGAGCGATAAAGTCCCATGAGCTGGGTGTTGGCGGCGGGATCGATGAGCGTCTCGATGTCGAGACGAAACGCGCGCTGCGGCGGCTGCGCGAGGGTGAGCTGGTCGGGCGACGCCGCGTAAGTGGCGGCCGACAACGGGGCGCCGTCAAGCGCAATCGATTGCAGCTTCAGTTCGTCGCCGTCGAGCACGAGCGGTGCCGTGCTGCGCGCAGCCGGGTGCGGGCGCAGATGCAGGCGCGCGCGCACCCGCGTCGCGTCGGCGCGCAACGAGACGTCAAGCTCGACACGTTCGATCAGCCAGTCGGGCGGCCGGTAGTCCGCAAGTCGAACGGGACGGGCTTGTTCGGTGCGCATGCTCATGGCGAAATTGCGGAACGGGTCGGATCGGCAGGGTCGGCGTTCATCTAAGGCTCTCCTGCAGCGGAGTAAAGGCGGAAGGCGACATGGCAACAATGCGGGCGATGGAATTGCTGAAACCGGGAACGCCGCTGGTGCTGCGGCAGCGCCCACTGTCGATGCCCGGTCCCGGCGAAATCCGCATCGCCGTTTCCGCCTGCGGCGTGTGCCGGACCGACCTGCATGTCGTCGACGGCGAACTGCCCGATCCGCTGCTACCGGTCGTGCCCGGCCACGAAATCGTCGGCCGGGTCGACCGGATCGGACCGGACGTGACCGGATTTGCACGCGGCATGCGGGTCGGCGTGCCGTGGCTCGGACATGCCTGCGGCGTATGCCCCTATTGTCGCGACAACCGCGAGAACCTGTGCGATGCGTCGCTGTTTACCGGCTATACGCGGCAGGGCGGCTTTGCCACACACTGCATCGCCGATGCGCGATACGCATTTACGCTACCCGAGGGACTCGACGACGCGCATGCGGCACCGCTTTTGTGCGCGGGTCTGATCGGCTGGCGCAGCTATCGCATGGCGGGAGTGGGCCGGACGCTCGGCATCTACGGCTTCGGCGCGGCAGCGCACATTCTCGCTCAGGTTGCGCGCTGGCAGGGACGCAGGGTCTGCGCTTTCACACGCGCAGGCGACGTTGCCGCGCAGGACTTTGCGCGCGCGCTCGGCGCGGTGTGGGCCGGCGGTTCGGAGGAGACGCCGCCGGAACCGCTCGACGCCGCCATTATTTTTGCACCGGTCGGCGCGCTGGTGCCGCTGGCGCTGCGCGCGGTGAAAAAGGGCGGACGCGTGGTCTGCGGCGGCATCCATATGAGCGACATTCCCGCCTTTCCCTACCGCATTCTCTGGGAAGAACGGCAACTGGTCTCCGTCGCCAATCTCACGCGCGAGGATGCCCGAGAATTTCTCGATATCGCGCCGAAAGCCGGCGTGCAGACGCAGGTCAGGCGCTATCCGCTCGAGCAGGCCAACGAGGCACTGTCCGACTTGCGCGCCGGGCGTATGCAGGGTGCGGCGGTGCTCATTCCCTGACCAGCGGCTCGGCATGTCCGATCACGCGCCGGATCGATGGCCAGCGCTCGCGCAGCGCGCGTTCGAGGTCGTCCACCTGCTCGTGTACGTCGTGCACCGACTGTCGCGGATCGGCGCGGCAATGAAAATTGACGATCTCGCCGTCGTCCGTCACCCGGACCCTGACATTATGGACCTGCCGGATCGTGTCCGAGCGACCGGCAAATCCGGCCAGCGCCTCGATCACCTCTTCGGTCCGCGCTTCGCCCGCATCGCGGCCGGCAAGATCGTCGGTCTGCAACGGCTCGATATGCGTCTCCACCTCGACATCGCTGCCCAGTTCGGCGGCGATGGCGCTTTCCAGCGCGTCCGCGATCTCGTGCGCGCGTCCGAGCGATAGCCTGCCGTCGACCTCCAGATCGAGGGATACCGACAGCTTTCCCTGCAGATTTTGCACCGTGACATGATGCACGGCGAGAGCGTTGTTGCGCGCAATTACCATTACGCGTTCCTGCACCGTCTCGTTGTCCAGCGCGCGCGCTTCGGTGGCGATGCTGATTTCCGCGCCCGCGTCGAATTTTCTCACCCGGGATGCGATCTCCTGCTTGATCTGGCTGACGCGATCCATCGGCAGGGTGCGGCTGACGGCGGCGGTCAGCTCGACGAACAGGTGGCGTCCGACCGGCCGTACGCGCACACGATCGATGCCGACCACGCCGGGCACGCGTGCGGCGATGTCCGCAATCAGCGCGCCGCTGCCCGGCGGTGCCGTATCGGTCAAGGTCGCAACCGTGCGGCCGGCCAGCCGCCAGCCGGCGAGCAGGATGAAGACCGCCACGACAAGCGCGGCGGCAGCGTCCGCCCAGGCAATTCCCGCCCACACACCTCCCAGCCCCACCAGCACCGCTGCCGACGACCACATGTCGGAGCGAAAATGCAGCGCATCGGCTTCCAGCGCCTCGCTCCTGGTCTGTGCGGCGACGCGCGAAAGAAGGCGTGCCCGCCAGTAATCCACCCCAATCGACACGACCATCACTGCGAATGCGGCAAGCGTGGCCTCCACATGCGCCTCCGCTCCGAACAGACGCTGCACCGCTTCCCAGATCACTACGCCCGAGAGTACGAACAGAAGCGCCGTCTCGGCGAGCGCCGCCACGCTTTCGATCTTGCCGTGTCCGTAATGGTGCTCGTCGTCCGCAGGCTTGCCGGACATGCGCACCGCGAAATAGGTCATCACCGTCGCGGCAAGATCGAGCAGCGAATGCGCGGCCTCGGACAGAATCGCGAGCGAGCCGGTGCTGATCCCAACCGCCGCCTTGGCGGCCGCGAGACCTCCCGACGCCACCATCGAGCCGAGCGCGACGCTTTCCTTCCTGTCCTGCATGTGCCGTTCGAACCGGGGATTTCGCCACTTCATGGTCGCATGCGGCAGAGCTGTCAATGCAGGCAGGCCTGACAACGGTACGGCCGACGCGCATCGATCGGCCCCGGCTGCCTCGCCGCAAATTTCCGCTTGCGTCTCGCGATTGCGAGGCAGGCCGGTGGCGCGGCTGTCGAATGCATGTGGAATCCCCGGGCTTCGAAAGACAGCGCGATGCGCATCGGCAATCGCGCTTCTCTTTGCGGTCTCGCCGGAGAGGTTGCCGGCGGGCACGGCGCCCGCGTCACCCGTCACGGACCCGGATCGCGACTCCGTCGCGGAGAGTCCGCTGGCGTTTTACCGATGGGCGCGCCGATTATTGCGAGTGCGTCCCCGAAGACCAGGATCCGACCAGGGCATCGGTATCCGTCACCACCGCCACGTTCTGGAGGGCGTAATTCACCGAAGCCGTATGCCATTCGGCATTCATCGTCGAGCAGCAATCCTCGGGCACCACCATGTAATATCCCTTGTCCGCTCCTGTGCGGGAGGTGTGCTCGATCGACATGTTGGTCCACGCTCCGGTGACGATGACGATGTCGCGCTTGGACGCTTTCAGCACGGTTTCAAGCCGCGTTCCCTCCCAGGCGCTCATACGCTGTTTCTCGACGATATGGTCTCCCGGTTGCGCCTCAAGGCCCGGCACGGGAGCCGCACCCCAGCTTCCGCGCACCATGGCGCGTGCATCGGCAAGGCCCTCAAATAGCGGCGCATTCATCGTCACACCGGGGCAGCCGGCTTCGACAATGAACCAGACATGGATGACGGGAATGCCGCGCGCGCGCGCCGCCGCGGCCAGCCGGGAAGCGTTGGAAATCGCGTTCTGCTCCCGGCAATGGATCGGCGAACCGGAAGCCGCGAAAGCGCCGCCGTCCATCACCACATCGTTCTGCATATCCTGGATGATGAGCGCGCAGCGCGAGGGATCGAGCGTAAAGCCGGGGGCGGCCTTTTTTGTGCCGTTGCGGGAGATACCGGCGGCCTGCGGCGCCGACGTTCTTGGCCCCGCCGCCTGCCGCATATAGGGCTCGATGCGCGGGCCGATCCTGGTCTCCACCGTATAGACCGAGTGGGTTGCCGTGAGAAACAATGTGCGAAAATCCGGACCGCCCCAAGTCAGATTGCCGACAAGCTCGGGCACGCGCACTTTGCCGATCAGCGCGCCGTTCGGCGCATAGACCCAGACGCCGCCCGGAGCGCAGACCCAGACATTGCCTTGCGCGTCGCACTTCATTCCGTCCGGCACGCCCGGTTCGCTGGACGAATGGATGCCGGAGGCAAACACCCGTCCCCCGGTCAATGCGCCGCTGGGCTGGATCTCGAAGACCCGGATCAAATGCTGCACCGTATCGTTGACATAGAGCAGCTTTTCGTCCGGCGAGAAGCAAAGCCCGTTCGGCTGCTCGAACAGATAGCGGTCGACCAGCAATTCCGGCTTTCCGCCGCGCGCCGGCACGCGATAGACGCCCTGGAAACCGAGCTGGCGCGGCCGCTCGACGCCGTAAACGGGCATGCGGCCATACCAGGGGTCGGAGAAGTAGATCGAGCCGTCCGATTTCACACAGACGTCATTGGGGCTGTTGAGTTCCATCCCCTCGAAATGCGCGGCGAGAACCTCGCGCCGCCCGTCCGGCCGCTCCCGCACGAGAGTCGATGTCGCGTGCTCGCAGACGATAAGGTTGAGTTCGGCGTCATAGGTCATGCCGTTGCACTTGTTTGCCGGCTTCATCACCTCCCGGATGCCGGTTGAATCGTAGCGGCGGCGCACATCGCCGGGCATGTCGGAGAAAAGCAGGTAGCCTTCCCGCGGGTGCCAGATCGGCCCTTCGGTGAACTGGAAACCGGTGCCGATCTGGCGCACGGGTGCCCAGAGATCGATGAGATCGGCAAAGCCGGGCTGGACAGCGACGTGCGTTGTCATGGCGAACCCCTCGATAGCAGGCTGGCATCTGTCGATGCGGCCCGATCCCGTTGCTTACATCGGAAACCAGTTGCGCATCGGCAGGCTTTGCACCACCGGGCCGGGAACGGCCATGTCCATGCGTCCGATCACCTGACCGCCGGCTATCTTTGCGGCCTTGTCATGCACCGGCAGCAGGAATTTCGAACTGGAGAGCAGCTTCTTGATCGCAGCCTTCTCCTCGCGCTTGGACACGCTGTGGTTTCCTGTAACGCGCGGTTCATTGGCGTGAATTTCATGGAAAGGGTTCACCACCTGATCGTTGAAATCGTAGATGACGTCGCCGCAAATCGTGGCGCGGCCCTCGACCGTGTCGACATGGACGTTCATCGAACCCTCGGTATGCGCGCCGGCCGCCTCCATGTAGCAGCCGGGGAAGAGTTCGATCGTGCCGGAGAGTTCGAGATCTTCCAGTCTTAACGCGTCTTTCGTGTGCAACCGGTCGATCAGATGCTTGATGTCGGGCAGGGGATATTGCGGATGCATCAGGCCGGAGACCGAGTGTTCCAGCTCGCGCCGGTTGATGATCACGGTGGTGTTCATCGGGAAAAGCTCGTCCTTGCCGGCGTGATCGATATGCAGGTGCGTGTGCAGCACGTAGCGCACGTCGCCCATGCGCACGCCGTATTTCGCGAGCTGGTTCTCGATCATGTTCTCGTGGAACTGGAGGCCGCGCATGCCGAGGCTCTCCATGATCTGGTTGTGGCGATAGCCGGTATCGACAACGATCGGCCAGGGTCCGCCGAGGATCAAAAAGCCATAGGTCGGCACGCGGCGCACGCGGCCGCAATCGCGCCCCAGCACGAGGAAGCTCGATTCAAGCTCGATATCGCCATAGTCGAGAATCTTGATTTCCAGAGCCATCTGGGCCTCCCATTCATCCTATTGGCGGAGCCGGTAGACCCGGCGCGCGGTTCTGTTGAAAACTTGATCGTGATCGTGCGCCGGAACGCCGGCGCGATAAGCCCCGACGAGCGCGGCGTAGGTCGTCCACAGCTTCTCGATGGGAAAGTTTGAGCCGAACAGGCAGCGCTCCGCGCCAAAAAGCGTCAGCGTTTCGCCTGCAACCAAGGCGATATGCGCCGGATCGTTGCGCCGGAGAAACGTGCCGAGACCGGACAGCTTGCTGACGACATTGGGGCAGGCGGCGAGGCGCTTCATGCCCTCGCGCCACGCTGCGATGCCTGCCGGCGTCAGGTCTTCCAGCATGCCCGCATGCTGCAGAACGAAGGTCACTTTCGGGCAGGCCACGGCCAGGTCCGCGGCGCCCTGCATCTGGCCGGCGAAAACCTGAAGGTCGAAACTCCAGCCATAATCCGCAAGCCGCGCGACATTGCGCTGCAGGGCGGGATCGCGCGCCAGATCGGGCGTCTGCGCGAAGCGGTAGAGCGGATTTTCATGCCAATGGAGTTGCATCCGAACGCCGCGAACGGAAGGTTCGGCGGCCAATGCATCGAGCTGGGGTCGGATATCGTCAACGAGCATGTCGGCATAAGCGACGGTCGCGATCGGAAACGCCGCGCGGCGGGCGGACTCCGCCACGAACCTGACCTCATCCAGCGCTCGCGCGGGCGCCCAGTTCGCCTGCACGTAAACGGCCTCGGCGATGCCTTCCGCCCGGCAATCGGCGAGATACTCCTCGACCGGGTAATCGCGCCGGATCGGCTCATAGGGTCCGAAAATGCGCGGTTGCATCGGTCCCATGAGCCAGGGCAGATCGGCCTGTCGCCAGATATGGAAATGCGCGTCGACGAGGCCCGTCATGCCGCTCGCGCCTCCCCGATGGCCAGGATCGCCCGGCAAAGCCGCGATGTGGAACTGGCATCGCCCAGCGAGGCGAGCAGCGGACGAATGGCGCGCAGGGCTTCTGTCTCCGGCCGGTACGCAGGATCGATGGCCAGCGGCGTGAACCAGTCGATGCGGAAGGCGCGCGTTGCAAGTCGCTGCACGGCGCGGATCATCGTCGTGGGGTCTCCGCGCTCGAGACCGTCGGAGAGCACGATGACGTTTGCCCCGCGGGCATAGCCGGCAAAGCGCGGCACGCCGAGGAATGCTTCGATCGCATCGCCGATCCGTGTGCCGCCATCCCAATCGGCCACGAGGCCGGAGGCTTCGGCAAGGGCCAGCTGACGATTCCTGAGACGCAGGGCGCGGGTGAGGCGTGTGAGTCGCGTGCCGAAGGTGAAAACCTCCACTCGCGGCATCGCATGGACGATTTCATGCGCCAGAGCGAGATGCGCGTCGCTGCGCTGCTTCATCGAGCCGGAGACGTCGATCAGAAGTAGAACAGGGCGAGGACGTGTCGCGCGCCGCAGCCGTCTGAGGCTCATCACCTCGCCCTCGTTCCGTATCGCCTCCCGCAGGCTGCGCGCGAGGTCGATGCCCTTGCCGCGCCGCGCCGCCTTGTGGCGATAGCCGCGCCGGCGGGGCAAGGCGTCGGGCAGGGCATCGGCGAATCGCCGCAGGGCTTCCGCATCGTCGGGTGTGCGCAGAGTGCGTATCGCGAGGGCTTCCGCGCCCGTGGCGGCCTGGCCAGTCTCGTTGACCTCGTCGCCGACGACGATTTCTTCGGTGCCGATGTCGTCCTGCACCTGCATCTCGTCGTCGGGCTGCCACTCATCCTCTCCCGGCTCGCCGGCAGCTCCCAGAAAATGCAGGTCGAACAGAGCGTCGAAACGCGCACGCTGCTCGGGATGAGGTGCGAGCGTCGCAATTGCGGCCTTGCGCACATGCTCGATCGTGCGCGGGCCGAGCAGTTCCACCGCCTGCAGGAAGCTCACTATCTGTTCGGGCGCGATCGTGAATCCGTGTTCGCGCAGCAAGACGGGAAAGGCGATCAGAGGGCGCACCGCGCCGGGCACCTTCGCGCTCATGCCGCCATTCCCGGTATGAATTGTGCGAGACGCGGGCGCAGATGGGCGAGATCTTCCTCATCCTTGATCGCGGCGCCGAGAGAACGGCGGAACGCCTCCGGCCAGGATGCGCCGGTGCGGGCCAGCGCCGTCGCGGCCTCGGCCCAGTCCACGGCCTCGGCGATGCCGGGAGGTTTGGAGAGCGGTTCGCTGCGCAGGATGCCGACAGCCGCCACCACCGCACGCGCCGTACTCTCGGCAACGGCGGACGAGCGCATCATGATGATCTCCGCCTCGCGCGCCGGATCGGGATAGGCGATGTAATGATAGACGCAGCGCCGCCGCAGCGCTTCATGCAGGTCGCGCGTGCGGTTCGAGGTCAAGATAACAACCGGGCGTTCCGCCGCGCGCAAGGTGCCGCGTTCGGGGATGGAAATCGAAAAGTCGGAGAGAAATTCGAGCAGGAATGCTTCGAACTCGTGATCCGAACGGTCGATTTCGTCGATCAGCAGCACGGTCGAATCCGGTCGCCGCAGTGCCGCGAGCATCGGGCGCTCGATGAGGAATTCATCGCGGTAGATATCCGTGCTGGATCCCTCCTGCGCCTGCCGGATCGCCAGCATCTGGCGAGGGTAGTTCCATTCGTAAAGCGCCGCTGCGGCGTCGATTCCCTCGAAACATTGCAGCCGGATCAGTTGTCGGCCGAGAATGCCGGCAAGTGCCTTCGCGGCCTCCGTCTTGCCGACGCCCGGGGCGCCCTCCAGCAGCAGCGGCTTGCCGAGCGCAAGCGCGAGATAGCCGGCCGTCGCGATCCCGTCGTCTGCGAGATACAAAGCCGACCTGAGCGCTTCGGCCAGCGCTTCAGGGCTCGAAATGCCGACGACGGTGCTGCGCAGGGCCATGTTCAGCCGCCCCGCCTTGCCTGCGGGCGCGCGCCGCCATTCGCGCGGATGCCGCGCAGCACTTTTTCGGGCGTGATCGGCAGTTCGTCCACCCGCACACCGACGGCATTGAACACGGCATTGGCCACCGCCGGCAGCACCGGATTTGCGCACATTTCGCCCGGCCCTTTGCCCCCGAACGGACCATCCGGCGCGGGTCGCTCCAGCACGCTCACCGAATAGGGCGCGATGTCGCCCGGCCCCGGCATCAGGTACTCGTTGAAATCGCGAGGACCGTGATCCGGATTCGGATAATAGGGCTCCGGCGTTTCGAACAGCACATGGCTCTGGCCCATCCAGGCGCCGCCGACGAGCTGCTGCTCCACCATTTTCGGATTGAGCGCACGGCCAAGCTCATAGGCGCTTGTCATGCCGATCAGACTGACTTCGCCGGTCTCGTCATCCACCTCCACATCCGCGACGAGACAGGCATGGGCGAAGGCGGTATTGGGATTCATCTCGCCGGTCTCCGGATCGACTGCGGAGAGCGGAATGAGAAAAATGCCGCGCCCGGCGATCGTCTTGCCCTGCTTGAACTGTGCGGCCTGCGCGGTCGCGCGCACGGTAATCGAGCGGGAAGGCGCGCCGCGCACATGGATATTGCCGCGACCGTCGGTAACGAGATCGGCGGCGTTGACCTCAAGCTCTTCCGCCGCCGCTTCAAGCAGAATGCCGCGCGCCTCGCGCGCCGCCGCGATCACCGCGTTGCCCATGCGATGCGTGCCCCGCGAAGCGAAGGAGCCCATATCGTGCGGCCCGGTATCGCTGTCGGCGGTATCGACATAGACATCCTCGACCGGCACGCCGAGCGTTTCGGCCGCCACCTGCCGCGTGACCTGTTTCATGCCCTGGCCGAGATCGATTGCCGACAGCGCGACGGTGAACTTGCCGTCGGGGTTGGAATGGATCAGCGCCTGGCTCGGATCTCCGCCGAGATTCATGCCGATCGGATAGTTGACGGCGGCCATGCCGCGACCTCGGTGGCGTGCCATTTCACCGCCTCCTTGTTCCGAAAACCGAAGAGAAACGCATCGCGCCGTGTTGAGGCTGAGCGCTCGGAGAGGGCGGGGCAGGGGACGCAGCGCCGGGCGGGGGCGGCGGCGCAGCGGACGACGGCGCGGCGGGCGGTAGCGGCGCGAGCGGCGCGGGTGCCTGCACCGCCGGCTGCAATAGCGGGCGCGCGGGCTCGTAGCGCGGCACGTTCGGTGCCAGCGGCCGCCCGTCGCGGCTGCCCTCCAGGTCCGGCTGTTTGGTCAGCGGAATGCGCATGGTCCCGGCCGGCAAAGTCTGCATGGGAGGCGCGTTGCGCGTCTCGGGGCGGCCGATCTGCCCGCGGTGGTCGATCGGCGTAGCGGGGATTTGCCCGCGCTCGCCCTGGCCACCGCCCTCAAGCGAAGATTGCCGCCTGGCGCTGTCGGAGATCGGCCAGCGCGCCTTTTCCGCCGCCACCTGCACGCATTCGATCAGCGCCGTGTTTTTCGCCACACGCCGATGCGCTTTCATGTCGCCATCGCGATAGGCGTTGCGGATGCGGAACTCCATCGGGTCCATGTTCACCGCATGGGCGAGCTTGTCCATTTGCACTTCGAGTGCGAAATCGACCGCCGTGATGCCGAAGCCGCGCATCGCGGTCGAGGGGCAGCGGTTCGTGTAGGCGACGTAAATGTCCGACGAAACGTTCGGGATCCAGTAAGGGCCCGGGACATGCGCGGTGCACTTGACGGCGGCATAGGAGGAGAGGCGGGTATAGGCGCCGGCATCGAAATAGGAGCGGATGTGGCGCGCAACGATGCGCCCATCGCGCATGAGGCCGTCCTTGATATAGATGCGCTCGGCTCCGCGCGGCGAGCCATAGAGCATTTCCTCCTCGCGATCGAGCACGTAGCGTACCGGTCGCCCGGTCAGCATCGCGCCGAGAATCGCGAGCGGTTCGGTGAGCGTATCCACCTTGCCGCCGAAGCCGCCGCCCACCGTGCCGCCGATGAAATGCAGCCGGTTCGAATCGAGGTCGAGAATCTTTGCCGCGGTGCCGAGCGAGAAAAACAGCCCCTGCGCACAGGAATAAACGACGAAGCGGTTATCCTGCTCCGGCGCGGCGATCGAACCGTTGGTCTCCGTCGGAGCATGCTCGATGGGCGAAGTCTGGTAGCGCTCCTCGATTACAAGGTCGGCTGCACGGAAGGCCGTTTCCGTGTCGCCGAAACGCAGTTTCTGGTGGTCGAATTTCTCGTGATACTCGAAGTAATTGTGCGGATAGGTTTCGTTGACGACGGGCGCGCCGGGCTTGAGCGCCTCCTCGACGTCGAAGACGGTCGGCAACGTTTCGTAGTCGACCCGCACCAGCTTGCGCGCCGCCATCGCCGCCGCTTCGCTCTCGGCAACGATCGCCACGACCGGCTCGCCCTTGTAGCGTACCTTGTCGACTGCAAGCGACGGCTCGTCGTCCTTGCCGAAATTGATCAGGCTCAGCAGCGTATTCTTGTTCACCGGAACGTCCGCCGCCCGCAGAACCCGTTTCACGCCCGGTGCGCGCTCCGCCGCGCTGATATCGATGGAGCGGATGCGGGCATGGTGATGCGGGCTGCGCACAACCTTCAGGTGGAGCAGCCCCTCGAAAGCGTGATCGTCGAAGAAACGCGAACGACCCGTGACATGGCCCGGCATGTCCTGGCGTTGAATGCCCTTGCCGATGACATTGAGATTGTCATCGCGCTCGTTGGCGAACAGGTCTTTCCGGATATCGAGCATCGGGTTCTCCCTCAGGCGCGCTTCTGGCCGCGAGCGCCGGCCGCGGCGAGAATGGCGCCGATGATCGGCTCGTAGCCGGTGCAGCGGCAGATATTCCCCGCAATCGCCTCGATGACATCGTCCCGGCTGGGGCTCGGATTGCGGTCGAGAAGCGCGCGCGCGGCCATCAGCATGCCGGGCGTGCAGAAGCCGCATTGCGCGGCAAAATGGTCCATGAAGGCGACCTGAAGTGCGTGCAGGTTCGGTCCGTCCGCCATGCCGGAAGCCGTCTCCACATTGCGGCCCTCGCACGCGACCGTCAGCGTCAGGCAGGCGAGCTGCGGTTCGCCGTCGATCAGCACGGTGCAGGCTCCGCATGTGCCCTGTCCGCACCCATATTTCGGCGCGAACTCGTTGAGCCCGCGCCGAAGCGTCGTGAGCAGATTGTCGGCTGCATCGGCAAATGTTGCGCGATGCGATCCGTTGAGGCGAAACTGAACGGGAATCTTTGCCATTTGTGCCCCCTCAGCGCCCTTCACCGGCCAGCAGCCGGCCGAGATGCACCGGCAGAACCTCACGGCGATACCATTCGGTAGCGATAGCATCGGTGGCGGGGCGGGTTCCTTCGAGAGCGGCCGCCTTCGCAGCCTGAATGCCGGTCGCATCGAGCGCCTGTCCTGTCAGTGCGCGTTCGGCACCGCGCGCTCGCATCGGAACGGGGGCCATCGCGCCGTAGGCGATGCGCGGCTGACCGATCCGCCCGCCGGCATTGGGCAGATGCGCGGCGATGCTCAGCACCGAGAGCCCCTTCGGCTTCACCCGGCTCACCTTGCAGAAGCGGAAGTCGGCCGCGTTCTGCGGTCGCGCAAACTGCACGCCGGTGACAAGACCAGATACGCCCCGCTCGCGCGCGTTAAGAAACTCCTCGAGCGCGATGGCGCGGGCCGAGCCGTAGCCCGACTGCACCATCACCTGGGCATCGAGCGCCAGCAGCGCAACGGCGAAATCGCCGTAGGGTGCGTCAGCGAAGAGATTGCCGCCGATCGTTGCCATATGCCGGATGGCCGGGCCGCCCACCGCGCGCGCGGCGGCGTGGAGAAAGGCGAGATCGCGGTTGTTCAGCACCATCGCCATCGTCACACCCGCGCCAAGCTCGATGCGTGCGCCGGAGGAGCTTATCTGGCGGAAGGCGGGGTCGGTCACCCGCAGCAACGTGCCATCGAGGAGCCGCCCCTCGTTCACATCCCGCATCACAAGCGTGCCGCCTGCGAGGAGCCTTGTCTGCTGATCCGCAGCAAGAATGCCGGCGGCTTCCGCCATGCTGGTTGCAACGCGCGCGTCGAGCGGCATGTCAGATGCTCTCATTTTTCAGTTGAGGGAGCTGGCGCACGGCCTCCATGCCCGCGACATAAACCTCTTCACCCACCGTGCGGGCGAGTTCCTCCTCGCGCCCCGCAGGCGTGGTGAAGCGGCTTTCCCAATGCCAGAAGCTGCGATTGCCGTCCGTCACCGGCAGCAAGCGTATATGTGCGACGTAGTTGAATAGGGGGATGGGCGTATCGAGCAGGCAATAGCTGTAGGTCATTTCGAGATCGGAAAGCGAGAGCAATTGCTCGCGCAGCTCGCTGCCATCCTTGAGCGAGAAGCGACGGATGCAGCCGACCTTGTCGACCGGATGTCCGCGTTCGATCAGGCTCGTGGCCACGATGGGGTGATACTGATCATGCGCATTGAAATCGCGCACGACGGCCCAGAGCCGGTCCACGGGCACATCGACGATTGTGCTGCGAACGACCCTCGGCATATCAGCCTCCGAAGGCGCGCTTGAGCGCGTCAAAGCCGCCCTGGAACACATTCCCGCCAATGCTGGAAACCAGTTCGCTTTCCTTGTCGGGCGCGCAGTCGAAGTCGGCCGACCATTCGATGAAAGTCCGGTCCTGATCGGTGATCGGGGTGAGCCGCAGGGTCGCCACGTAATTCGTCAGCGGCATGGGCGAATCGAGAATCGAGTAGGTGCAGAACATGTCGTAATCGGAAAGGCCGAGCAGCTGCTCGCGCAACCGGTCGCCGTTTCTGAGCGAGAAATTGCGGATGCAGCCGACCCTGTCCGCCGGTTCGCTATTCTCGATCCGGCTTTCGGCAATCGCGGGATGCCAGGTCGCCAACCCGTTGAAATCGCGCACGCGGGTCCAAACCCGCGCCGCGGAGGCGTTGATAACGCTGGATGCATAAACCCGGGCCATTGCCGCTTACTCCTTGGTCTTTCCGCCCGCGCCGCCGCCGGCGCCATCCTTGGGCTTGGCGCCCGGCGCATCCTTGGGCTTCGCTGCCGGCGCCTCTTTGCCGATACGCTGCATGTCGCTCGCCTCGCGCATGAGCCCGCCCATCTTCGCAAGGTTCCCACCCTCGATGCCGATCTCCTTGAGCACTTCGTCGATCAGCGGCGCCTGCACGCGATAGCGCAAGGCGCTTTCGATCACCTCGTCGGTGGGCGTGCGGGCAATCGAGCCGCCGCCGCCTCCGCCGGCCAGCCCGTCGACATGCAGGATCTTGATGCCGTCGATCTTTTCCATCGGCTTGACGCTCTCGCGCACGATGCCCTCGATCCGGTCGAGCAGGCGACGGCGGAACAGCCCGTAGCGCGCACCGTCCGTGAGAACGTTTTCGGCCTCGTAGAGCAGCCTCTGCGCTTCCGCTTCGACCCGGCGACGCACCTTGTCGGCCTCGGCGGCAATGCGGGTCTCCTCCGCAGCCTTCTCGGCGAGCATCACTTCCACGATCCGGCGGCGCCTGGCGCTCTCGCTCTCCTTCACGGTCTTCACGAGTTCTTCCGCTTCCACGGCCTTGGCGCGGGCCGTCTCCGCCTTCACCTGGGCGGCGGCTTCTTCCAGCGCCTTGGCATAAAGCGCGATGGCCTTCTCCATCGCGGCGATCTCCACGTCGCGCTCGCGGTCGATCTCGAGCTTGCGCAGATCGCGTTGCCGGCCCACGCGAGCCTCGTCGAGCCCCCGATCGGAAGAAATGCGCGCACGCTCCACCTCTTCGTTAGAGGTAATCTGCGCCTCCTGCAGCGCCTGGGCGCGGGCGATCTCCAGCTGTTCGAGCGCACGCCGCCGTTCCACCCGCGCGGCTTCGAGCACCTGTTCGCGGCCGATATCGACCTTCTCGATTTCCTGCCTGGCGACGATTTCCGCCTGACGCAGGGTCTTGTCCGCATCGGTGCGTTCCACCTTCTTGGCAGCGATCGAGATGGCGCGTTCTTCTTCGGCAACCTCGATCGTCTTCTTCTGGTCGATCTGGAGCATCTCGCGTGTCCTGGTGGAAGCGATACGCTCCTGTTCGAGCATTAGCTCGGTCGCAATGCGCGCTTTCTCGATGGCTTCGCGCGCGGCAATCTCCGCCTCGTCGAGCGTTCTGTTGCGCACGATCTGGAGCGCGCGCACGCGCTCCTCCTGTGCGATCCGCGCCGATTCGATGGCTTCGCGGGCGGCGATGTCTTCCTGCTCGAGCGCCCGGGTCCGCTCGATTTCCCGGTTGCGCACTTCCTGCTCGCGGACGATACGCTCGGCGTTCACCGCGGCTTCCTGAAGGATACGCGCCTTGTCGGTGGCTTCGCGGGCCGCGATCTCCGCGGCCTCGATCACCTTCGCGCGCTCGATTTCCTTCTGGCGGATTTCGCGTTCGGAGGCGATGCGGGCGGCATTGATTGCCTGCTCGTTGGTGATCCGCGCTTTCTCGACCAGTTCACGCGCGGCGATCTCGGCTTCTTCCACCGCGCGCGTCCGCTCGATTTCCTTTTGACGTATGTCGCGTTCGGACGCGATGCGCGCCTCGCTGATGGCGCGTTCGTTGGCGATTCGCGCCTTCTCGATCTCCTCGCGGGACTGGATCTGTGCCTGTTCCGCTTCCGTATCGCGAGCGGCCCGTTCCCGTGCCACCTCGGCACGCTGCATGGCGCGGCGAATTTCGATTTCGCGCTGCTGTTCGAGTCGTGCAGATTCGCTTTCGCGCTCGATATCGAGCGACTGGCGCTCGGCTTCGAGGTTGCGCGTGCGAATCTTGATCATCGCCTCCTGTTCGATGTCGTTTCGCAGTTTCCGCTTTTCCTCGATCTCCTGGATGATGCGTGTAAGGCCTTCCGCATCGAAGCGGTTGGAGGGGTTGAAATATTGCAGGTCGGTCTGGTCGAGATTGGTGATGGCAACGCTTTCGAGTTCCAGTCCGTTCTGGTCGAACGCCTCGGCGGCCGATTCCTTGACGCGCTGGACATAGATGCCGCGCTGCTCGTGCATCTCCTCCATCGTCATCTCGGAGGCGATCGAGCGCAGCGCCGAGACCAGTCTGCCGGAAAGCAGCGTATTGAGCTGATCGGGCTGCAGCGTACGTCGCCCGAGCGTGGCGGCTGCGACGGATACGGCCTCGCGTCGCGGGCGGACGCGCACATAAAACTCGGCGTCGATATCGACACGCATCCGGTCGCGGGTGATGAGCGCCTCGTCGTTCGCGCGGGTCACCGCCATGCGGAGGACGTTCATATTGACGGGCGTGACATCGTGGATGATCGGCAGCACGAAGGCGCCGCCGTTGATGACCACCTTTTCTCCAAACAGACCGGTGCGGACGAACGACACCTCTTTCGAGGATCGGCGATAGAGCCAGTTCACCAGATAGACGACGATCGCGATCGCGATCACCATCACGATGAGCCAGAGAATGAGGGTTCCTATCAGTTGGCCCGTCATGTCACGTTTCTCCCGTCCGCCGGCCCGGCCTTACCGGGCGGCACTTGAACGGCGGGTTGCCTCCGCCGGATTTTCGTCTGTGCCGCCCTTGCGGCCGATCGTCTTGAAAGCCTGCGTCCGATCGCGGATCGCCGTTTCCACCGGCAGGCGCTCCATCGAAGAGGCGCCGTAAAAGCCGTGGCAATGTCGCGTGTTCTTCATGATGAAATCGGCATCCGGCGGCTCGGCCACCGGCCCGCCATGCACGAGGATGATGGCCTCGGGATTCACCGAAAGCGCCGCCTCGGTCCAGCGATCGACGATCGCGGGGCAATCGGCGAGCTTGAGCGCCGTTTCCGCCCCGATCGAGCCGCCGGTCGTGAGGCCCAGATGGCAGACGATGATATCCGCGCCGGCCCCGGCCATCGCGGCCGCATCCGCTTCGGAGAAGACATATGGCGTGGTGAGAAGGCCCTTGCGGTGAGCGAGCGCGACCATTTCCACTTCGAGGTCGTAGCTCATGCCGGTTTCCTCGAGATTCCGGCGGAACACGCCGTCGATCAGCCCGACGGTCGGGAAATTCTGCACGCCGGAGAAGCCGATCCGCTTCACTTCGTCGAGAAAGACGTCCATCGCGCGGAACGGATCGGTACCGCAGACCCCGGCGATGACCGGGGTATGCTTCACCATCGGCAGCACCTCGCCCGCCATGTCCATTACGATCGCATTGGCATCGCCATAGGGCATCAGTCCGGAGAGCGACCCGCGGCCTGCCATGCGAAACCGGCCGGAATTGTAGATGACGATGAGATCGATTCCGCCTGCTTCTTCGCATTTGGCGGACAGGCCGGTGCCGGCGCCTCCGCCGACGATCGGTTCGCCTCGGGCGATCATGGCGCGATAGCGTGCGATAAGGTCGGATCGGGGGAAGCCGGGCATCGATCAGCTCCTGCCGGATGCGCCGCGGGAGCGGCTCTGGTGCAAGGCGCGGAAGTGCTGGGCCAGAGCGGAGGCGAAAGCGGGATCGTTGATGTGATGGGGGAGCCGGACGATCTGCCGGTTGGCCGTCACCCGCACCGTTTCGGTAATGGCGCCGAACAGGGCGGCATCCGCTTCCGGATCCCAGAAGGCTTGTCCCGGCGCGTCGAGCGCGGAAACGCCGCCTTCCGGCAGCAGGAAACGCACGGGGCCTTCCATCAGGTTGAGTTTTTCGCCGATCCAGCGCCCCATCCGCCGGTTCTCTTCCGCGCTGGTGCGCATAAGCGTGATCTGCGGATTGTGCGGATAGAATGTGCGGTTGCGGTAATGCGCCGGCACAGTATCCGGCGCACCGAAATTCACCATGTCGAGCGCGCCGACCGAACCCACATAGGGAATGCGCGTGCGGATGATCGCCCCGAAACGGTCTTCCGTGGCGGGGAGAATGCCGCCCATCATCATGTCGCATATTTCGGTGGTCGAAACGTCGATCACGCCCCGCATCAGACCGGAATCGATGAGCTTTTCCATCGATCTCCCGCCAATGCCGGTGGCGTGGAAGACCAGCGGCTCCCAGTCCTTTTCGATCAGCTTGACGGTCTGCTGCACGCACGGGGTCGTGACGCCGAACATCGTCATGCCGACGAGCGGACGATCGGCAACGGCGCGCTGCGCGGAGTTCGTTACGTTCTGCTCGATCCAGCTGCGCGCCATCGCCGCCATTGCATGCGCTCCGTTGCCGAGCACCGCGCGCGAGACGCGGTTGAGGCCCTGCACGTCGGTCACGGAATGCATCATCGTGATGTCGGTCGGTCCGACATAGGCGGCGACATTGCCCGCAGCCATGGTCGAGATCATGATCTTCGGCACGCCGACAGGCAGCGCCTGCATCCCCGCTGTCGCGATCGCCGTACCGCCGGAACCGCCGGCTGAAATAATCCCGGCCACGTTCTGCTGCTTGCCGATCCAGACGCGGAACGCTTCCGTCATCGCGGCCACCGCCGTGCCGCGATCGCTCGATGCGACGCCGGCGGATCCCATCGGGGATGCGAGCGCGACTTCCTGTGCCGAAACGTCGCCCCCCTGGTTGCGGCCGATCGTGGACAGATCGACAAGTCGCGTGCGAAGCCCCGCAGCTTTGATTATGTCGCGGATGTAGCGCAGCTCGTCGCCCTTGGTGTCGAGCGTGCCGGCAACGATGACATGCGGCTCCTGCGGGGCGCGCGCCGCGAGCGGAGAAATATCGCCCACGCGCCGGCCATCGAGCGTTGCAAGGGTGGGACGCGAAACGGTGCGCGCCGCAGCCTCTATCCGTGCTGCAGGGACGTCCTGCGACCAGCGCGTCGGCAGCACCGGATTGGCATTGTAAATCCGGGTCGGTCCCTGCGGCCCGCTCTCGGCGAGCTTGCGCGGAGTGTCGGGCCCGGGGGCGTCGAGCCCTTCGGTTTCATCGATGCTGTGTCGGCCGACGCCAAGCAGGCGTTGCTGGAGTTCGCGATCGGCCGCGAGCGTTTGCGAGGCGATCACACGATGGATCCGCCCGTTGACCATGATGGCCACGGGATCCGACATCTGCGTTGCAACGCCGATATTCTGCTCGATGACGAGGATCGAGACATCGCCCTCCGCGGCGAGCCGCACCAGCGTTTCCTCGACATGCGCGACGATGACCGGTGCGAGGCCCTCGGTCGGTTCGTCCATGATGAGCAGGCGCGGATTCATCAGCAGCGCCCGACTGATCGCCAGCATCTGCTGCTCGCCGCCGGAAAGCTGGCCGCCGCCATTGCGCCGCCGTTCGGCAAGGCGCGGGAACATCTCGTAGATGCGTTCCGGCGTCCAATTGCCCGTGCCACTCGACGTCACGTGCAGATGTTCGTCCACGGTCAGGGATCGCCACAGGCGGCGCCCTTGCGGCACATATCCGATCCCCATCCGCGCGATTTCCGCCGGCGAGCGTCGGGTGAGTTCCTCGCCCATGAAGCGGATCGATCCGGAAGAAACCCGGACAAGCCCCATGATCGCCTTGCACATCGTGGTCTTGCCCATGCCGTTGCGCCCGACGACGGAGAGCACACCGGAATGAAGCGACAGATCGACTCCCTGCAGGGCATGGCTTCGTCCGTAGAAGACGTTCACGCCCTGCAGTTGCAGGATGGGCGCGGACGAACCCGTCTGGCGATGCGGACGTTCAGTCATGCCCGCCTCCCAGATAAAGCTCCTGGACTTCGGGATCGTCTTCGATTTCCGCGGGGCGCCCTTCCTTGAAGATGCGGCCATTGTGCATCATCGTTACGCTTTCGACGACGCGCAAAGCGACATCCATGTCGTGCTCGATGATGATGTAGCCGATATGGCTCGGCAGCGAGGTGAGGATATGGATCAGATCGCTTCGCTCGGCGGGTGAAAGCCCCGCTGCCGGTTCGTCGAACAGGACGAAGCGGGGAGCGCCCGAGAGCGCGAGCGCAATTTCAAGCTGCCGCTGCTGGCCATAGGCCAGTTCGCCGACCAGGCGGTCCTTGTTGTCGGTCAGATGCACGGCCTCGACCAGCGTTTCCGCCGCATGCATGAGTGAATCGTCGGGACGGGGCCGCAGCAGCGAGAAACGGTTCCGCGAAACGCCGCGGCAGGCGAGATAGATATTGTCGATCACGCTCAGCCCGGTGAAGAGCGAGGAGATCTGATAAGTGCGGCGCAATCCCCGGCGCGTGCGCTCGTAGGGCGGGAAAACGGTCACATCCTCGCCGAAAAACCGGATGAGGCCCGCTGTAGGCAGAAAATCACCGGTAATGCAGTTGAACAGCGTGGTCTTGCCCGCGCCATTCGAGCCGAGAACGGCCCGCCTTTCGCCCGGTTTCACCGATAGCGTCACGTCCAGAATCGCAGCCAGCGCGCCGAACATCTTGGTAACGCCGCGCAGTTCGAGCGCGTTGCCGGAGGCGGCATTGCCTGCCCCGAGCGCGTTTATCCGGGAAGGCACGACGGGCACGTTCATGCTCCGCCTCCCGGCAGGTCGCCGTTGCGCGCCGCAACCCGCGCGCGCCAGCGGTCCCACAGGCCCAGCACGCCATCCGGCGAGAACAGCACGATCGCCAGGAAGCCGATCCCGATAATCAGCTTGAAGCGATCCACCGAGAATCCGAAAACGCCGAGAATGTCGGCCGAGAACACTTGCAGCAGCACATAAATAAAGGCGCCGATAAACGGTCCGAGCGGGCGGCGCATTCCGCCGACCACCGCGACCACGAGCACGTCGATGGCGGAGGCGATGCCGATTGTGCCCGGCGCGATCTGCGCATTCTGCCAGACCAGCAAAATGCCGCCCGTTGAGGCGAAAACGCTCGCCAGGGCGTAGGCCGCGACGCGATGGGCGGTCACGTTGAATCCCAGTGCCGCCATGCGGCGCGGATTGTCGCGTACGCCCTGGAGCGCAAGCCCAAAGGGGGAGCGCGCAATATAGACGACCGCGGCATAGCAAAGGACGGCGCAGCCGAGGGAGAGGTAATAGAAGGGCACCGGTTCGCGCCAGTTCACGCCGAAAAGCTGCGGCGGCAACACGAGGTTGAACCCGGAATAGCCGTTGAAGATCGTGTAGTTCTGTCGCGTGAAATAGAAGAAGGCCGCCGCGATCGCCAGCGTGATCATGATCGTGTAGATGCCTTCGGTACGAACGGCGAGTGCGCCCGATATCGTCGCGAAAAGTGCTGCGATCAGAAAAGCGGCCGGCAGCACGATCCACCAGGACAGACCGAGACTGACATTGAGCGCGCCGGACGGGCCGAGGATTGCCACCATGTAGCCGGCCATCCCGGCAATCGACATTTGCAGCAGGCTCACCATTCCGCCATAGCCGGCGAGGAACATCAGGCTGAGCCCGATCATGCCGAGAATGAAGGTCCAGCCCATCACCTGGAACAGCCAGAAATTGTTGGCGACGATCGGCAGAAACAACAGGACAAGCCCGACGATCCACCACGCGGCGGGGACGCGCTCGGTCCACATCCGTTCGAAGCGGCTGGTCAGGCGAGGGGCGTGATCGGCAACCGACATATGCTACAGCCTCGTTCCCAGAAGCCCCTGCGGCCGAAACGCCAGCACCGCCGCCATGATCAGGAAGGTGAAAACAACCGAATAGGTCGGCGCGTAGACAAAGCCCATCTGTTCGGCCACCCCGATGATGAGCGCGCCCAAAGCCGCGCCTACGATCGATCCCATGCCTCCGACGATCACCACCACGAGGCTCGCCAGCAGGAAACGCGTATCCTCGCCGGGCGACAGCGACTGGAACGTGCCACCGATGATGCCCGCGATACCGGCAAGCCCGGCGCCGAAACCGAACACCGCCAGAAACACGAGCTGGATGCGCACCCCGGAAGCGGCGAGCATCTCGCGGTCGTCGACGCCGGCACGGATCAGCATGCCGAGCGCCGTGCGGTTCAAAACAAGCCACATTGCAATTCCGATCACGATTGCCGCGACCAGGATCCAGATGCGCACGGCGGGGTAGCGCAGCCAGGTGACCGCGCCGGTCGTGGCATTGACGCTGTTCACGATGGGCAATTCCGTCGGTCCCTGCAGGAATTGCGGCGGCAGGATCGAGTAGGATTGCCCGCCCCACCACCACAGCATGAGGTCGGCAAACACGATCGCAAATCCGATACTGACCAGCGTCTGACGGAGTTCTTCGCCTTCCATCTTGGAGAAGATGAAGTGCTGCATCAGAAGACCGATCAGCGCCACGACGATGAAGACGATCGGAAATGCCAGCAGCCATGAACCCGAGGCGGTCGCGATTTCGTAGCCGAGATATCCGCCGATCAGGAACAATGAGCCATGCGCGAGATTGACGATGCGCATCAGGCCGAAAATCAGCGTGAAGCCGGCGGCGACAAGGAAATAAAGGGCGCCAAGTGTGATGCCGCCCAAAAGTGCATTCAGGAAAATCTGCTTGCGGCCCCAGCTCGCCACCAGTTCGGGCGGCCAGGGGGCCAGCACAAGCCACAGGAACGCTGCGACCAGAAGTCCGATAATCAGGGTCCAGAGCGGATAGCGCTTGATGAAATTTTCCATCTCAGAACGGCCCGGCCGCTTCCCGCGGCGGACCTCGCCACCGTTGGAAGGAAGGCTAGATTGAAGTTGCCAACCTGTCTTTTCCCAACGTCTTTTCTTTAGCCCGAGCGTCTCTATCTTTGGAATGCCGCATCCTCTTTAGTGCGCGAGGCCCGCGACACTGCGCCGGTATGCGCTCGGCGGCACGACGCCATTGGCGATGAAGAACCGCGAGAAGCTCGCCGGAGTCGCAAAGCCGAGATCGAGGCCGATCTCCGAAACCGTTTCCGTGCCTCTGGCCAATCGCTCGATCGCGCGCTCCATGCGCAGAGCATTGAGGAAGATCGTGGGGGGCAGACCCATCTGCTCGCGAAACAGCTTGAAGAAATGCGGCCGCGAAAGACCGGCATTCCGTGAAATGTCCGCAAGGTCGACGGGCTCGCCAAGCCGCTCGCTCAGGAGGTTTATCGCGCGTCTCAGGCGGAAATCGCGCAGCCCCGAGCACTGGGCGGCCGGCCTGTCGCCCGCGCTCGTCCACTGCCAGGTCTGATCGAAGGCTGCCTGGGTGAGGGCGCTGAGCCGATCCTCGAACGAGCCATCGCAGCCGCCATGGGCGGCGAGCAGCCGTGCGGTTTCCGATGCAAGCCGGGTAATGTGATTGCTCATTTCGACGGTTGAGCGGCCGAAGCGCAGGATTTCAAAGGCCGTGTGGCTCGCATCCACAAACCAGCCCGGGCGAATGTAGAGAACGAGCGTCAGTGTCGGTTGCCGGCGGTCCACCGGCGCGAAATAATGCGGTTGCCAGGGGCTGATTGCGGTCGCGCTGCGCGGCGTAAGCGGCAAGGTTTTGCCGTCGACGACCACGCTGGCGACCGGTCCGCTGACATGAAAGATCAGATGCCCCTCGCGATGGGCATGCGGCACCATCGGCCGATCGAGCTCATAGAGGCAGGCGCGCCCGAACGCGCCATGTGAGACCGCGTGAGCAATACTCATCGGTTTCCTCCCCGCCCGTTTTTGGGTGCGGTTTTGGATGAGTGTATAAGGTGATCGCGTTGCGACAACGGGCAAAATGTCTTGGCTGCGGCCCGTCCGGGCCGTCTGCCGCGCGTCGAGCGTTCCTCTTTCGTACTCACCATGCGGCCTCGAGAATGCGACGGCAATCCCCGGGGGTCAGCCGGCGGGGATTGGCAAGGGCTCCAGGGTCGTTCGCTGCCATTTCCGCAAAACGGTCGAACCGGGCCGGATCGATCCCGATCTCGCGCAAGGAAGCGGGCAGGCCGATGGCGCGCGCGAAAGCGCCGATTGCGTTGCTGAAGTGCGGCTCCCGCGTCGCCCTGGCGAACGTTTCGGCCATTGTGGCGTATCGATCGCCCACCGCTTCGGTGTTGAAGTCGGCCATGGCCGCCATCAACGGTGCATGCAGATCGCCGTGCAGGACGCCGGGTCCAAGTTCGATCTTGATCGGATATGCAAGCGCATCGACCCCGCCGACCGCCTTTTCCAGCGCCAGTCCGGCCGTCAAAGCCGCGGCCATCAGTTCGCGCTGCGCCTCCCGGTGAGTTGGCGAAGCAAGCGCCACCGGCAGCCAGCGCGTGAGCCGCCTTGTTGCCTCAAGCGCAAGGGCGTCTGCCGGCGGATGGTAGACGGGGCTGGCATAAGCCTCGATTGCATGCACCAGCACCTCCATCGCCGCAGCGGCAAGGCGGCGGGCGGGCGCTCCTTGAAGTACCGTCGGATCGGCGATCACCTGATCGGGGCGAGGGCAGGCGAGCGGCTGGCCGTGCCCCAGGCGTACCCGGCGCGCCAACCCGAAATCGCAAAGGCCGGCAGGCACCGCGATCAGCGTAAGGCGGTCGCCTCGCCGCATCGCATGTTCCGCAGCGAGCCGCGACTGTCCGATGGCGACCGTTCCGCCTACGGCAATGAGCGTGTCCGTCCGGACGTCGCTCAAGGCGCTCAGGATCCGCGAGGTTGCTTCCCGATGGGGTGTGGCAGCATCGGTCCGCGCCACGCTGATCGCGGTCTGGCCGAGCGACTCCTGCACGCGGGTGCAGACGGCCGCGCTTCCCGGTTCGTCGTCGACGACGGCCAGCGCCCGGGGGAGCGGCCCCACCTCCTCGGGAAGCGCATCTTCGATTGCGGCTTCCGCAAAATGAGTGCGTGTGAGATAGCCGATCAGAGTCATCCGAGACGCTCCCGGCGCGTCGCCGAACGGAATCCGTGCCGGCGGAATTCGCGAAGGAAAAAGGGTGGCCGGCCGAATGCGCCGGCCACCCGTCAGGGCAGTCGCGCTTAGCCGCCCGAGCGCATCTTGGCGCAGTCAACCACATCGCGCGACGGAAGTCCCAGGGCGCGGAACTGAGCCGGCGTCATGCCGAGCGTCTGGTTAACGTTTTCGCTCTTGGCCACCATCTTGCTGGTCATGTTGCCGTCCGGCCCGTCGACGACTTCGTTGATGAAGACCGTTCCGGTCGCCTGCCGGTTTTCGTTCAGCGTGATTTTGCCGACCGGGCTGTCAAGCTGCATCTTGTTCAGAGCGTCCTTGACCTTTGCCTGTCCGTTCGAGAGGTCGCCTCCGGCCGCTTCGAGCGCCTTGATGGCGGCGAGCGTGGCCGTGTAGTAGCCCAGACCGAACAGCGAGGGCGAGGGGAAGCGCTGGTTGGCGGGGAAGCCGTCCTGATACAGCTTGACATAGCTGGTCCAGGCCGGGTCCGTATTGTCGGCGGCGAACGGGCCCGAAGTCGGCGTGCCCTTCAGGGCGTCTTTCGCGCGGCCGCGCGCCGTCAGAACCGTCTGATCGGCCATGATGGTGCCGCCGATCAGGCGGGTCTTTTCACCGGCCTGCTGATACTGATTGAGGAAGTTGATGGCATCCGTGCCGCCAAGGCCCAGATAGATCGCATCCACATTGTCGGGCAGCTGCGCGATGATCCCGCCGAAATCAGATTGGCCGAGCGGCTGCCAGAAGCGCTGGACGATGTCGCCGCCCGACTTGCAGAAGTCCACCGCGAAGCCCATGAAGTTGGTGTAGCCGAACGAATAATCGGCTGCGATCGTTGCCACCCGCTTCCAGCCCTTCTTGTTCACGACGTAATTGCCGAGGCCGTAGCCCCATTGCGAGCCGTCGAGATTGAAGCGGTAGAAGTTCGGGGCGGGATCGACCCAGGTCGTCTCAAGCGCGCCGGAAATGCCGTTGATCACCACCTTGTCGGGGATGGTCTTGGCGAAATCGCGCATGGCGATGCCTTCCGAGCCGGAAAGCGGGCCGATGATAAGATCGACCTTGTCCTGCTCCACAAGCTTGCGGGCCATACGGATCGTTGTGTCGGGTTTGGTGTCCGTCGGCGCGACGACGGTTTCGATCTTCTTGCCGGCGACGGTGTTATTCACCTGCCTGAGCGCCAGTTCGACGTTGCGGACACCGTCCTGACCGCCGGCCGCGAAGGCGCCTTCCAGCGCGACCAGAATGCCGATCTTGATCGTGCCGCCCTGGGCGAGAGCCGTACCGGGCAGCATAATGGCGGCCATCGCGACCGCACCGAGCATAGCTTTGCGCATTGATGTTCCTCCCTCTGACGCGGAGGATAGAATCCGGCACTCACGCCGGACCTTCCCCATGCGCGCCTCGTCGCGCGCTCTCGGGCGCGCCTTCAGGAAAGCTGCCGCTCAAAGCCGAAACCGCCCATATCCAAGCGTCTCATTTTCGCGGGCGCCGCTCTGTGCGCGGTGTGTCAGAAACGGACCGGTGTCGCGCGCCTCGCGAACGATGTCTGCCAATGGCGCGCAGACGGGATCGTGCATTCCGAATAATCCCCGAACTCGGTCGGGTTTTCGTTGTTTTTCGGAACGAATTTTAGAAGAAGTGCGGGAATTCGCCGATTTCAGTGGCTGTCTCGCGGCATCCGGAACGATGCACGGTTCCCGGATTGCCTTGAAGCCTGGCGACCGCCTGGCCTCGCGGGACTTGCAGGATTTGCCCTAGCGGTTGCTGAGGCAGTCGCGCCCCCGCTCGCCGATAAGCGCAGCCGTGCGACGGCTACGGCCGCTGCCGCAAGGCGGCCCGGGCTTGGGCGCTTGCCGTGCGTAATCGGGGGGCCGGCCACATGATGCGCCATCCGCAACGACGCGGAAGCGTCGGGCGTCCTCGCCGAAATGGCGGGAATCGGCAGGCGGCTCGAAATGTCGAGATGCCTCCAATATATTGGAATGCGAAATCGCGGCCGGCCCGGGTTCCGCAAGCGGCCTGAAATCGGTGAACAAGTGATTGAAATCGACAGGACATTCGCCGTCGCGCCGATGATGGACTGGACCGACCGGCATTGCCGGGCGTTCCATCGGCGGCTGACGCGCCGGGCGCTGCTCTACAGCGAGATGGTGACGACCGGCGCGGTGCTGCGTGGCGATCGCGCGCGGCTGATCGGCTTCGATGCGTGCGAGCATCCGGTGGCGTTGCAGCTCGGCGGCGCCGATCCGGCGGCGCTCGCCGAGAGTGCGCGCATCGCCGAGGACTTCGGCTATGACGAGGTCAATCTCAATGTCGGCTGTCCGTCCGACCGCGTGCAGGAGGGGCGGTTCGGCGCCTGCCTGATGGCGGAGCCGGATCTGGTCGGCGATTGCGTCGCGGCGATGAAGCGCGCGGTGCAAATTCCCGTCACCGTGAAATGCCGCATCGGCGTCGACGACCAGGATCCGGAAGCCGCGCTCGATACGCTCACCGCGCGCGTGCGGCAGGCGGGCGTCGATGCGCTGATCGTGCACGCGCGCAAAGCGTGGCTGCAGGGGCTTTCGCCGCGCGAAAACCGCGACATCCCGCCGCTCGACTACGACCGCGTCTACCGCCTCAAGCGTGCCAATCCTGAATTGGAAATTATCCTCAACGGCGGCGTTCACACGCCGGAACAGGCTGCCCTTCATCTGCGGCATGTCGACGGCGTGATGATGGGCCGCGCCGCCTACCAGGAGCCGTGGCGGCTGCTTGAGGTCGATCCGCTGCTGTTCGGCGAGACGGCGCCGGCTGTCTCGGCGAAGGCGGCGCTCGAAGCCTATATCCCCTATGTCGAGCGCGAACTTGCCCGCGGTACGCGCCTGCATGCGATGACGCGGCACATCCTCGGTCTGTTCCGCGCGGTGCCGGGCGCGCGCGCGTTCCGCCGGCATCTGTCGACCCGGGCTGTCAAGCCGGGCGCCGGCATCGGTGTCCTGCGCGAGGCGCTGGCCATGCTCGTGGACTCGGCAGCCGAACTGGCGCAAACGGAAGCCGCCTGATCCGTCCGCGCCGGACGGAATTTCCGGAGTACGGCATGTACGGCATCCCGGCAGGCGAGCTGGCCACGCTCGCGGCTGCGATCGTTTTCGGCGGCCTGGTCACCGGCTTTCTCGCCGGGCTGTTCGGCGTGGGCGGCGGCGGCGTGATCGTGCCGGTCCTGTACGAGATTTTCCGCATCCTCGAAGTGCCGGAAGAAGTGCGGATGCAGCTTTGCGTGGGCACCTCGCTCGCCGTCATCATCCCGACCTCGATCGGCTCGTTCCGCGCGCACCGCGCGCGCGGGAAACTGCCGACGGAAATCCTGCGCATCTGGGCGCTGCCCGTCGCCGCAGGCGTGATCGCGGGCGGGCTGCTCGCCGCCGTCGCGCCGGCCGAATTGTTCAAGGCGAGCTTCGTCGTGCTCGCATTGGTCATCGGCGCCAAGTTCTTTTTCGCCAAGGAGAGCTGGCGGTTCGGCGACAGGCTTCCGGGACGCGTCGCGATGTCCGGCTACGGGCTCATTATCGGTCTCTATTCGGCGCTGATGGGGGTTGGCGGCGGATCGGTTTCCAGCGCGATCCTGACCATGTACGGCCAGCCGATCCACGCCGCTGTGGGAATTGCGGCAGGCATCGGCGTTCTTATCTCGATCGTCGGCAGCGCCGGATTCATGATCGCCGGGCTGCCGCATCAGGCACTGCTGCCGCCGTTGTCGATCGGCTATGTGTCGCTGATCGGGGTCGTGCTGATGGGGCCGGTGAGCGCATTGGCGGCGCCCTATGGCGCGCGCCTTGCGCATGCGTTGCCCAAGCGCAGGCTGGAAATCGCCTTCGGGGTCTTTCTGTGGCTGGTGGCTTTGCGCTTTATCGTCAGCCTGCTCTGACGCTCACGGATAGCCGCGCATGATCAGCCTGTCGCCGCGCACCTCCCAGCTTTCCAGGCGGTTGAGAAAGCTCATGCCGAGCAGGCTGACGCGCAACTGTCCGGGCTGTGCAATCAGCGCCGGCACCGAGCGCTCGACAATGCCGCCGACGCCGACACGGTCGAGCGTGACGGAGGCCGCGCGCGTGCGCCCGTTGGCGGTGTCGACCGTCACGTTATAGGACAGAACCTCGAGCGGCAGCCCGGCCGCCTTCGCCGCCTCCTGCGTCAGCACCACCGCGCTCGCGCCGGTGTCGAGCGCCATCGGCACGCGCTCGCCGTTCACTTCGGCGACGACACTGAACTCGCCGACGCGTCCACGCGCGATTTCCACCGTGCGTGCCGCGCGCGATGCGGCCCGGCCGGGCACCAGTTCCGACATGACGCGCTCGGAGACGTCCTTCAGCTCGAAGCGGTAGCTATAGGCGACGACAAGGACGAGGCCGACCACCACCCAAAACAATGCCGCGCGCAGCGCCTCGGAAAAGCTGTGACGGAATACGACCAGCACCGAACCGCCGAGGAAGACAAGAAGCGCGATCTTTGCGGCCAGCGAGGCGAAGTCGTCGGTGGAGAGGCCGGCAACCGTGCCCTGTTGGTGCCGCGCCAGCAGAACCAGCATCGCAAGCCCGAGACCGAGGAGAAGCACCCACAGGAGTCGGCTTCGCACGGCGTCCTCAATCGGCGTTGGCGGCGGCGACGTCACCCAGGCCGAAGGCGCGCCGGCGTTGCGGGAGCTGCGCCATGATGCGCGCGCGTTCGCCGTCCGGCATCGCGGCCCAGCCGGCGATTTCCTCGACATTGCGGGCGCAACCCCGGCAGAACCCGGACCGGGGATCGAGCACGCAGACCTTGATGCAGGGCGACTGAATTGTCATTTGCGGCCATCGGTCCGTTTACGCGCAACATAAGCATGCCGCCCGCAAAGGCAAATCCGCGAATTGACCCGCAAGGGCGTTCAGGAAGACCCCACGCTGAACATCTGCCTCTTGCGCGCGCCCGTTCGGTCCTCGAACGGGACGATCGGGATTTCAGCCTGCTGCGGCTGCACCGGCGGGGACGGTTCGGCGATCGGAGCGAGCGCGGCCATGACGCGTTCCGGCGGCAGCGCGATGATCACCTCGGTGCCCACGCGCAGCTTGGACTTGAGCGTGAAGGTGCCGCTGTGCAGGTCGACGAGGCTCTTTGCGATCGGCAGGCCGAGACCGGCCCCCTGCTCGGCCGACTTGATCGCGTTCGAACCTTGCCCGAACGAAGCCAGCACAACCGGAATTTCCTCCTCCGGGATGCCGGGCCCGGTATCCTTGACGCTGAAATACTGTCCGCCCGAAGCGGTCCAGCCGACCTTGATCCAGATTTCCCCGCCCTGCGGGGTGAACTTGATCGCGTTGGACAGGAGATTGAGGCAGATCTGGCGGATGGCGCGCTCGTCCGCCCACACACGCGGCAGGTTCGGCTCGAACGCTTCGTGGATGGTGATCCCGCGATTGGTGGCGCGCAGTTTAAGCAGGTGATGGCACTCCTCGACCACGGTTGCGAGCGGCACGGCCTCCTCGTTCAGCTCGTAGCGGCCGGCCTCGATGCGCGACAGGTCGAGAATCTCGTTGATCAGGCCGAGCAGATGCTGCCCGGAAGAATGGATGTCGTTTGAGTAATCCTTGTAGACGGGCACCGTATGCGGACCGAAAATCTCGCTTTTCATCACTTCGGAAAAGCCGAGGATGGCGTTGAGCGGCGTGCGCAGCTCGTGGCTCATCTGTGCAAGGAAGCGCGACTTTGAAATGTTCGCCGCTTCGGCGCGGTTGCGCGCCTCGTCCGAGATCGCCTTGGCCTGTTCCAGCTCGCCGATCAGCATGTCCTTTTCGGCGCGCGCCTGCAGCGTGGCGAGCGCGGACGAATAAAGGCGATGCGCCAGCAGCAGGAAATAGCCCTGCGCGGTGACCGCCATGATTCCGAGAATATAATAGTGAAGGCTGCCCTTCATCGCGAAATTGATTGCGACCACGGCCGTCACCGGCACGGTTGCGGCGAACACGGCAATCGGCAGGCTCGATGCCAGCATGCTGGAGACGGCGACGACCAGCAGCATCACGAACAGCATGAAGGTGCCGGTGCCTTCCTCCACGCCCACCGGTTCGATCAGGTTGAACATCCATGCCAGCCCGAAGAACAGGTCGAGCATGATGAAGCGCAGCCGCCAGGTGCGGATGTTGATTTCGCTCTGCGGCGTGGACAGGAACTGCTTGCATTTGGTGATGATGACCGCATGGATCATCAGGACGCCGGCGGTCCAGATGCCCGCGGTCACCGCTCCGGTCCACAGGCTTGACAGGAAGCCGACCGTGCCGACCAAAAGCAGGACGACGAGGGAGGCCGACTGGCGGTTCTGGGCGAACAGGCGCAGCAGCTCGTAGTCGAAAACCGGGCGCGTCCCGGTGGTCGAGGTGAGGCGGTCGCGGGCGTCGCGGACCCGCTGCGCCGCCACACGGCGGCGGCGGGCGGCCACTTCCTCTCGCTGGTCGCTGGCGGTACTCGTCATGCTACGCGGGACGCAAGGATTGCCGAAAAAGCACGCTAAACTCGCCCAAAATCCTTAAGGGCAACCTTAAGGCAGGGATAAAAGGCCCGTGCTGGCGGTAGAGGAGGACGGAAATGAAGCTTTATGACGGGGGGCGGGCGCCGAACCCGCGCCGGGTGCGCGTTTTTCTGGCGGAAAAGGGCATTTCGGTCCCCATCGAGGCCGTCGATATCGGGGCAAAGGCGCACAAATCCGAGGCTTTCACCGCGCTCAACCCGCTGCAGCGCCTGCCGGTGCTGGTGCTGGACGACGGCACGGTGCTGACCGAGTCGATCGCCATCTGCCGCTATTTCGAGGCTCTGCAGCCGCAGCCCGTCCTGTTCGGCGGCAATGCCCGGGAGCAGGCCATCGTCGAGATGTGGCAAAGGCGCGTCGAACTGCACCTGATGGCGGCCATTCAGGCGGTGTTCCGCCATTTGCACCCGGCAATGGCCGAGCTGGAACAGCCGCAAGTCCCCGACTGGGGCGAGGCCAATAAGGCGCGGGCCGCCGATTTTCTGAAGCTGCTCGACGTGCAACTGGGCGGTCATCGCTACGTCGCCGGCGACGCCTACAGCGTCGCCGACATCACCGCCATGGTCGCCATCGACTTCATGAAGCCGGCCCGGCTCACCCTGCCGTCCGATCTTCCCAATGTGGCTCGCTGGCACGCAGAGGTCTCGGCGCGGCCGAGCGCGAAAGCCTGAATGGCCGCACCCTCTGTTGACCGTCGCCGCCGCCCTCATATTAAGTCGGACCGGGAGACAATCATGGCGCCGACAAAACAGGACATTCTCGACCGCCTCGCCACGCTGACCGCGCCCGACGGCAAGCCGCTGACACAGGTCGGCGCGCTCTCCGATATCGTGGTCAGCGACGGGAAGGTATTTTTTTCGATCGCCGTGGACGCGGCGGCGGTGAAGGCCTGGGAGGGCGTGCGCAAACAGGTCGAAGACGCCGTCCGGACCGTTCCCGGCGTGACCTCGGCGATGGTTGCGCTGACGGCGGAACGGGCCGGCGGCAAGGCCGCTGCGGCGCAGGCGCCGCGACCGGGCGCCCCGCATACGCATGGACACGGCGGCGGGCCGGCCGGCGTCCCCGGCGTCTCTTCCATCATCGCGGTTGCATCCGGCAAGGGCGGTGTCGGCAAGTCGACGACCTCGATCAATCTTGCGCTCGGGCTGCGCGATCTCGGGCTGAAGGTGGGCGTGCTCGACGCCGACATTTACGGTCCATCGCTGCCGAAGCTGCTGGCCATCAAGGAGCGTCCGCAGACACTTGGCGGCACGCGATTGAAGCCGATCTCCAGCTACGGCATGACCGTGATGTCGATCGGCTTTCTGATCGAGGAAGAGACGCCGATGATCTGGCGCGGCCCGATGGTGATGTCGGCGATCACGCAGATGCTGCGCGAGGTGGAGTGGGGCGAACTCGACGTGCTGGTCGTCGACATGCCTCCCGGCACCGGCGACGCGCAGCTGACCATGGCGCAGGCCGTACCGTTGGCGGGTGCCGTGATCGTCTCGACGCCGCAGGATCTTGCGCTGATCGACGCGCGAAAAGGGCTCAACATGTTCAAGAAGGTCGACGTGCCGCTGCTCGGCATCGTCGAGAACATGAGCTACTTCATCGCGCCCGACACCGGCAGTCGCTACGACATCTTCGGTCATGGCGGCGCCCGTGCCGAGGCCGAGCGGCTTGGCATTCCTTTCCTCGGCGAGGTGCCGCTGGAGATGCAGATCCGCGAAATGTCCGACGCCGGCACGCCGGTCGTCGTGTCGGATCCCGGCGGCCCGCACGCCGCGATCTATCGCGACATCGCGGCGAAGGTCTGGGACAACATGGTGAAGGCGAGTGCTGCCTCGAACGCG
>CAYWCE010000029.1:531-1393 GCA_964456755.1 uncultured Hyphomicrobiales bacterium | reverse complement strand
CCTGCCGCGCAGCAGAGTCGGCAGGAGGGTCACCGCGGCAACGCCGGCGATCGTCTTCGAATGACCGCCGCGCCCGAGCTTCTTTACGAGCGTCGCGGCGCTGTCGCGCTCATCACGCTGAACCGTCCCGACCGGCTGAATGCGCTGAACGCGGCGCTGCTCGACGCGCTGCATGCGGCGCTCGACGCCTGCGCTGATGAAAGCTGCCGCGCGGTCCTCATCACCGGAGCTGGGCGCGGCTTCTGTGCCGGCCAGGACCTGGCCGAGCCCGATGCGGAAAAGCCCATCTTCGACGCCGGCCTGACGCTCGAAAAGACCTACAACCCGCTGGTGCTGAAGCTGCGCGCACTGGAGAAGCCGGTGATCGTCGCCGTCAACGGCGTGGCGGCCGGCGCCGGCGCCAATATCGCGCTGGCCGGCGACATCGTGCTCGCGGCGCGCTCGGCCAGTTTCATCCAGGTCTTTTCGCGCATCGCGCTTGTGCCCGATGCCGGTGGCACGTTCTGGCTGACGCAACGCCTCGGCGAGGTGCGCGCCAAGGCGCTGGCGATGACAGCCGAGCCGCTGGCCGCACAGACCGCCGCCGACTGGGGGCTGATCTGGAAGGTCTGCGACGACGACAAGCTCATGCCCGACGCGCTGGCGCTGGCCGAACGGCTCGCAGAAGGTCCGACTGCCGCCTACGCGCTGACCAAGCAGGCCGTCCACGCCGCTTCGGGCAACACGCTCGAGGAACAGCTCGGGTTGGAACGTACGTTGCAACGTGAGGCAGGGCTGTCTCCCGACTTCCGCGAAGGTGTGGCGGCATTCCTCGCCAAGCGGCCGGCGCAATTTACCGGCCGCCGCCGCTAGCCGCGCGCTT
>CAYWCE010000029.1:0-521 GCA_964456755.1 uncultured Hyphomicrobiales bacterium | reverse complement strand
CGGAGCCTCACCTAGCGGTATGGTAGCGCTGCCACGTGCCTCTTGCCTGTGTCTGCGCGTTGCCATATCGATTTGTCATACAAATAGCGGAGGGACAGATGTCCGGGGCAAACAGCCATTCGAAAAAGCTGCGGTCGCAGGAATGGTTCGACAACCCGGACAATCCCGGGATGACGGCGCTCTACCTTGAGCGCTACCTCAATTTCGGCCTCACCCGCGAGGAACTGCAGTCCGGCAAGCCGCTGATCGGCATCGCCCAGACCGGCTCCGACCTGTCGCCCTGCAACCGCCACCACCTCGAACTCGCCAAGCGGGTACGCGCGGGCATCGAAGCCGCGGGCGGCATCCCCTTCGAGTTCCCCTGCCATCCGATCCAGGAGACGGGCAAGCGCCCGACCGCCGGCCTCGACCGCAATCTCGCCTACCTGAGCCTGGTCGAAGTGCTCTACGGCTACCCGCTCGACGGCGTGGTGCTGACCATCGGCTGCGACAAGACCACGCCCGCCATGCTGATGGGTGCG
>CAYWCE010000028.1:0-35923 GCA_964456755.1 uncultured Hyphomicrobiales bacterium | reverse complement strand
GACGAGGATCCGAGTTGTGACGGCGTCGAGCTCTCCTGGAGCTGCCCCGGCTTGACTTGCAGCAGGTATGGATTGAGTCGGTAGCCTTTCCACTCCTCGTTCTGGATGACGTCCTCGAGGTCGAGCTGCTTATCGCAGTGCTGTAAGAACTGATCCTCAAGGCTCTTCCGTGTACGCGAAACACGTTGGCGCAAGCTCTGTTCATCAACACTAAGCCGCCTGGCCAAGTCTGCCGCCTTCACATATCGAAAGGCGTCTTTGCCAAGAGCCGCTTCAACGTCTGCCTCGAACTCCTGTGTCAGCTCTAACACCAGCTTGTAGCTGGCACCTTTCAACTCCGGCCCTCCGCGGAACAACACTTTCCGCGCAGTGCGATCGATTGCGAACACGATCGGCTGAACCACAATTGCCTGCGTTTCGAGCGCAGCTTGGACCGAGGCTGGCTGCTCCGATTCAATCGGGTCGATGAAATTGGGCTGCTTGGCTACTGGGGATACGATCATGGCCAACAGGGACGTCACGGGCAGCGAAAGCGCCTGGACCAAGCTGGCGTTGTTCTTCAGCTCGCGATCGACGATCTGAATTACCTGTTGCCCATGTTTGCGATGAAGATCGTAGATCTTCCGGACATTGCTGTCGGGCGAACCTGGGAGATGCGGAAGAACGCGAAACACCTGACCATAGCTTGCAAGGAAGCTTTGCTCCGCCATGGTCGCGAGCTTCTGGGCTCGAACTACGTAGGACTCCACCATTGTCAGGGCTGGGCCGGGCTTGTGCTCCCCCTTGAACAGGTCGATCGCGTAATTTTCTGCTGGCTCATACTCGGCAAGGTCGGCGGCCAGGATTGCGAAGCGACGGTCTACGCATTGCGAGCAGGTGCCGCATTGGCGGCTCAGCCGAGTCGTCTCCCGCACGCGAGTACAGCTCAATGTCTTTGCGATCAGATCAGCGCACCCCCGATCGGGGAGGATTTTGACCACCTCGCTCTTGGTCTTCCAGATGAATGGATTCCGGATGACGATCTTTTCGGACAGCAGCTGCGAGAAGAAGCGACTGAAATCGGCCAGGACGCGAGGATGGGTGGTGCGGCTGGCGCGGGCGCCAATGACGTGCTCCGAGATCGGGAAATTAAGGCTGATGATGCCATTCTCGAAGAAGTTCAATTCATTCTTGCCGAACATGCGCGCCACGATGATGCCGAGCGTGGCAAACAGGAACGACCGCGTGCGCTGGGTGAATTCAAGAGCATCCTCCTGGCTCTTGTTGATCGTGACCGGCACGTAAAAGAGTTGATTGTTTTGGGTTCGGCTTCGAAGTTCACCGACCAACGCGTTCTGCTTCGATGTGATTAAGGTGGAGCTTTGATGGCTGACCAGAATGACTTTCTTCTTGTTCCCGATCAGCTCATCCACTGCCCCGGCAAGCGAGTCCAATCCGCCCGACAGCAAGATCACCTCATCGGGCGAAATGGCCTGCGCAGATGAATCGCCAAAGCCCAGATAGGGCTGCATGCCACTTGAGGAAGTTCCGGCGGAAAATTCGAAAGCGAATTCATCCTCGGAGAGAAAGCCAAGTGCGTCGGTAAGGGCACCTCGCACTTCGTCTTGTTGCCATATGTCGAGGCGGCGAACAGGGATTTGGAAGCGAAACTTGCGCCGCCACTCTGCGCCCATGTCCGACATCAAGGCAGTGCCACGCTTGGTAAACTGATCGGCGCAATAGACGTAGGCGGCAATGTCTAAGAGGTCGGTCAGCACATCAGGTATATTGTCCGCCATCGGCCGCGCCAGATGGTCGAGATGCAGGTTTACCTTGTGAGACGAGTTTTCCGCGGCGTTGATGTCGAGCCGCAGCGTGTCGGTCGGCGCGCTTCGAGGTGGCTTTATTCCACCGCACACGATCAGCCGTTCACGCATGGGCATCTCTCCGATGCCGCAGCTCGTCTCGGAGCTTCTTGAACGCTACGTGCGCGAAACGGCCAGCTTTGGCCTCGTTGATCCCGCCTTCATAGGTGTGCTTGGAAAACCATTCGCCGGAGAATTCCTTGATGATCCGCGATGCCTCATGGCAATGAAGATCGAGGGCATTCTCGAAATCGCTATGATCGCGAATCGTACGGAACCGTGAATTGACGCCGACGTGCTGCGACAGTTCGCGGCTAAGGAAATAACCCAACTGCCGGCGAGAGAGGCGCGCGAAGAAATCGCGTGCAAGTACTGCGAACTGCGACACGGTGCCGAGGCCGCCGAGCGCCGCTTGCGCCTTCTCGGGCGTTGCGCCGAATAAGTCCGGCAGCTCGCGTCCCGCTACCGCGTTCAAACTTTCCGCAGCGGAGAGCTGCGCCATTTCGCCAAGATCGGTTCGACCACCCACGCGAGCGACATGACGGTCAACCGCGTCCGTCATTGCGGTCACCACCTCGATGAGCGACGGGCGATTCCCGACCTGCAGCCCGAGCTTCCGAAGCTCGGTGGCAAAATTCTCCTGTCTCGCTGCGATTGGTATTTGCGTTAGGAGCCAGACTGCGTGCTGGACCGCGGGGTCGTTGCTCGCATCGATCATCTGGCTTTCGGCAGCTTTGGAGGTTGCCGCTGCGACGTCTCCGACGTCGGCACCACCGCTGATCAGGTCAATGACCTGACGCCATTTTCGGGACCCGGGAAGCTTGCCGAGATGTTGATGGCCCATGGGATCACCCAAGACCCACGGGCAGAGCGCACGAGACGATGGGAGATCGCGTTAGCCTACGTCACGAAGCGCTTGTCCGCCGCGGGATCACAGAATCCGCACGACATTCGTCGCGACCCCCCAGCGGAGCGGTTCACGACCTAGTTGCGAGGCTAAGTTAGGACAACTGAAGCGATTCTTAAAACCAACCCGCAGGTTTCTGCGATCCATCGCCTGCCGAGCTCCAACTTCGCTCCCCTGCGCTTTGCTGCTTTCTTAAGCGCAAGAGTACTACAAGCGATTGATTTTGCTGTATCTTTCCCTTCTCCAAGTTCATCTTGGCGCCGAACTCAACGGGTGCCGAGATGGCTGCAAATCCCCTAGCCGGCGACTATGACGCGGGCGACCGCCTCGGCGAGATTGCCGAGATCCTGGCCGCCGGTCTGATTCGGCTACAGCAGCGGAAGTCCAGCCCTTTATCTCGCGACGACGGAGAAAGTTCGCTCGACTTCCCGGTCGACCAACGCGGTCATCCGACCCCCGTGGATCGGAGAACTGCGGATGGTTGACACCGTTCTGGCGCAACTGGCGGCACTGAAGACTGCCCCGATCGCAGCCCTCAAACTGAAGTGGCGTGAATTATTCGAGCGAGAGCCGCCGCCGTACAACCGTCGCTTCCTCGAAAATAGGCTGGCCTACCGCATTCAGGAACTGGCGTATGGCGGGCTGAAGCCCGAGACCATAGAGCGGCTGGAAGCAATTGCCGACGAGCTTGAAGGCAAGACTGGCAGGCGTCGTGCATCAACGGAGACTCGCCCGATCGCAGGCACTCGTCTGATCCGCGAATGGAAGGGTGTCGAGCACTGCGTCACCGTTCGCGACCTGGATTTCGAATACGAGGGGCGTCCCTACAAGTCGCTGTCGGCCGTGGCGCGAGCGATCACCGGGACTCGCTGGAATGGCCTGTTGTTCTTCGGTCTCAAGAATCAGCGAGGGCCGTGATGGCGAAAGAACCGCTCACCCTTCGCCGTAAATTGCGCTGCGCCGTCTATACCCGGAAGTCGTCCGAAGAGGGCCTGGAGCAGGAATTCAACAGCCTCGATGCGCAGCGGGAAGCTTGCGAGGCCTACATCGCAAGCCAGAGGGCCGAGGGCTGGCTCCTGCTCAGCGACCGCTACGACGACGGCGGGTTTTCCGGCGGCACCCTGGATCGTCCGGCTCTGAAGCGCCTCGTGGCCGACATCGAAGCCAAACGGATCGACATCGTCGTAGTCTACAAAATCGATCGGCTAAGCCGATCGCTGATGGACTTTGCCAAGCTTGTCGAAGTGTTCGATCGCAATGCGGTGACCTTCGTCAGCGTGACGCAGTCCTTCAATACGACCACCAGCATGGGTCGGCTGACGCTGAACATTCTTCTCTCGTTTGCTCAGTTCGAGCGCGAGGTGATCGGCGAGCGCATTCGAGACAAATTCGCTGCGTCCCGCAAGAAGGGAATGTGGATGGGTGGTTTCGTGCCCATGGGATACATGGTGAAGGACCGCAAGCTGGTCGTGAACGAGCGCGAGGCAAGTCTCGTTCGCTCCATCTTCAAGCGCTTCGTGCGGGTCCGTTCGGGCACAAGGCTGGTTCAGGAGCTGGCAACCGAGAATGTTCGCAACCGTTACGGCAAATTGATCGACAAGGGCGCGCTCTACAAACTCCTAAATAACCGCGTCTACATCGGCCTCGCCGTGCACAAGGGCACAGCGTATCCGGGCGAACACGAAGCCATCATCGAACAGGGGCTCTGGGACAGGGTCCACGAGATTCTGACTGAGAGTCCGCGCAGGCGTGGCGCTTCGACGCGCGCACGATCGCCTGCATTGCTGAAGGGGCTGATCTTTGGACCTGATGGCGTCGCCATGACGCCGTCGCACACGAAGAAGGACGGCAGGCTCTATCGCTACTACGTCGCGACCAGCGTGATCCGATCGGGTCAACCGAGCACCGGCGCCATCCGACGCATCCCAGCGTCGGAAATCGAGGCCGCCGTCGTTGAACAGATCAAACTATTGGTCCGCTCGCCCGAGATCGTGGTGGCGACTTGGCGCACGGCGCGGAATCACATTGCCGGCCTTACAGAGCGGCAGGTCCGTGAATTGCTGCACAGCTTCGAAGACGTCTGGTCCGAGCTCTTTCCCGCGGAGCAGGCGCGCATTGTCCAGCTACTGGTCGCCCGCGTCGATGTAAGCCCCGCAGGAGCGGATATCACGCTCCGCACGGACGGCCTGTCGACGTTGCTCCAAGACCTGCGCCAGAAGCCGCAGTCCGAGGCGGCGTGACGGGAGCAAACCGCATGAGCAAAGCAGCGCCGAACCTGCCCGGGACCATCAGAGTCCACGTACCGCTGAAATTCACCATTCGCGGCGGTCGCAAGACTATCATCGGGCAGGCGCCAACGGTCGCCCACGTGACCCCGCGGACCCGTTTCGACGACTCGATCGTCAAGGCGCTCGCGCGCGCCTATCGCTGGCGCTCGCAGATTGAAGACGGGACCTATGCGTCGATCACCGAACTGGCCAAAGAGCAGGGTGTCAATCAATCTTACGCCTGTCGGATGCTACGGCTGACGTTGTTGTCGCCTTCGATTGTCGAATTGCTCCTTGACCGGCGCGGGACCAATCTGACGCTGGAAGCGCTCATGAAACCGCTGCCGGCGATCTGGGATCAGCAAACTCCCGGAATCGCGCCTGCATCGGTAGCTGCCCCTACACCACGAAAACCTTCTGCACTTCGTCCCCGAAGTGATTGATCACCTTGACGCAAATCCGTCCGCTGGCGGACTTTGGAAACGGTCGTGACACCGTCGAGTTCAGCTCGGCCCATGCTGTTTCGTCGATCTCGGCTCTGAGCGCACGCTTGAGGCCGTCATAGGGGTCCTCGCCGACGAAATAGGCCTGGCGAACGAAGAAGCTTTCCTCGTCGTAGTCGTGGTCGATGAACCACGCGGCGACATCGTTCATCAAGTCCTTACCGCCGGAAGAGCGCACCTCCCCGGTGGTCGGATCGAAAATGTCCATGCCGCGGATTTCCACCTGCAGCATGCCGTCCTTCAGGGTGCGGATTTCGATATCCGGCTCCCCGAACACCACGAACAGGTTGCCCGCGCCGGTGGCCTTCAGCTTGTCGGCCATCCGCAGGTCCTGATTCATGCGCGCCTTGAGCACGGTCAGCCGCCCGAAATTGAGCCGCGTGTCGTCCACTTCCGGGGCAAAGGCGAAACCACACACGATCAGGGTGTCGAACAGATCGGCCGCCTCGCGCGCGGCGCGCCGCACCAGTTCATAGCCCACCGTGTCGTATTCCGGCCCGATGCAGACGGCAGCGCGTTTGCTTTGGCCCTTTTCCAGATAGCGGCCCTCGAACTGGATCAGCCCGGTGCGCGACGCAAACGGCCTGAGATTCTCCAGCATCAGCCGCTCGCCCTTCTTGGTGTTCTGCACGCCGGCTGTCTTAAGATTCTCGTAGACCACTTGGGCGAAGTCGGTGATGACCTCACCGCCTGCATTGGGATCAGCCGCCGCTGCTTGAGCCACTTTGCTGTCGGTACGCTTCCGGCGATCGGACAAGGAGGCGGGGAGGCCTCCGTCCTCCTGCGCCGCGAGCAACTCCTCCAGGTACGGATCCTCGCCCATGGGCAGGACGCGATGGGGCGACAAACTTTCAACAGTAAATGGCCCTGCGACTCTTACGACGCCTCGCGTCTTAAAAGGCCGATCGTAGAGATACTCGACATCCGCGTTGCGAGCGATTGAGTCGTCGATCTCCTTCTGACGCGCTCGCCACGCTTCCCACCATTCTGCATGAAGCTTCTTCGCAACGTCGGGCCACCCGTCGCCTGCGTCGCGTGGAATTTCCCATTCCTGCCAAGTCTGCTTGGTCGATTCGTTCAGCTTCTCACGCAGCTGTTCCAACGTAGGTAGCCATCGATCCCAAATGACGTCGATCTCGGCGTTGTTGGCAATCGAGCCTGAGGTGTTCCAGCGCACTCGTTCAAGGACAAAGCCATGACGAATGTTGTAAGTGTAGTCGCGGCTTGCAGGCGGCCTCCCAGTAACGTCGCCTTCCTTTCGCGCTCCTTCCTCGCTATCACTGAGCAAGTAATAGTCGTATTTGGCGCCCATCAACCGGGCACGCGCGAGGGTCAATGCCACCCGGCTCGTGTCAACGGTAATCCAGCGGCGTCCCCATTGCTCAGCTACGTATGCCGTCGTGCCAGATCCACAGGTTGGGTCGAGAACCAGATCGCCGGGATCGGTAGTCATCAATATGCAGCGCTTAACCAACTCAGGATTGGTTTGAACAACGTAGATCGGTGCCGATGCGCCACCCAGATTGTCCCACCAATTTGATATTCGCTTCACTGGTGGGATGGGAGCGTAGCGGACAAAGCGGACGTCACTTTCTAGCGGAAATAGGCGATCCGCACGTGCCAACCGATCCATCCCTGGGGTTTCGCCGGACTCTTCCTGAACGGTATGCTTCCAGCATTGATTCGGACCAATCGGGAACTTTCGATCTTGAAAATGAAAATCTAAAGATTGGTTCTTCCGAAATCCGCCGCTCTTTAGAGGGTTCAAGCCGAATAGCCGAGCATCCGGATATCGAGAACGGAAACGGGCGAAATTCTCTCGGTAATTCGCACCGTCTTGCGCTTCCAATTCTGCGATCCTGACTCGCTCGCCGGTCTCCTTTTCCACGACGTTATAGTCTTCGAGGATTTCCTCGTCCTCTCGAACGAGAAACAGCGGGCGAATGGTGACCAATCCAGAAGCCTTGGGGCTGCGGCCGTACCACAAAATATGATCATTGACTGCTTCCAACGTGCTGCCGATTTGGCTTCCCTTCTTCTTTACAACGATCGAAACAACAAAATTGTCGGCGCCAAAGACCTCGTCCAGAATCGCCCTCACCCGATGCACGTTTTCGTCGCTAATCTGAACGAAGATTGATCCACGCTCGGACAACAAATCGCGCGCTACGATCAATCGATCGCGCAGATAATTTAGATATGAATGAATGCCATTGAGCCATGTATCCCGGAACGCTCTAATCACCTCCGGTTCGCGGCTGATGCTTTGCTGCTGGCCGTCGTCGACTTTGCGGCTCTTGGTCGAGGGTTGCCAGTTGGAATTGAACTTGATCCCGTATGGTGGATCGAAATAGATACACTGGACCTTGCCTCGCAGTCCTTCCCGCTCGGCCAGCGATGCCATCACCAGCAGCGAGTCGCCGAGGACCATGCGGTTCTGCCAGTGGCCCTCATCGTGGTAGTAGCTGGCGGTGGCGTCCTCTTTCCAGCCTTCCGGCAGGCCGTTGAAGTCCTGGAAGAAGTCGAACTGCGGGGCGCCGCCCTTTCGGCGGTCCTGCGTCTGCCTGCGAAGGTCTTCGACAATCGCGCGAGGCTGAATCTTCTCCTGGATGTAAATTGGCGGGGCGTCGACATCGAGCGGGTCGGACTCGACATCCTTGCCGCGCCAAACCAGCTGCGGATCAAGATCGGGATTGCGCTTCCACCGCAGCTTCTTGATCGCCTTGTCTTCGTCGGCGACGAGCTTCTGGTTTTCAGCCGTCGGAATGTTCTTGCGCTTGGCTTCTTTGTGCTTGTAGCTCTCGACGTCTGCTTCGGCGCCTGGCTTACGCTTTCCCGCCCTCTTCGCCATCCCGGTCCTCACGCCATCGCCGGCGCGCGCACAAACGCGCGCAGGCGGTCTTCGATGTCATAGGGAATATCAGTGAGTTCCAGGAACTCCCATCGCCCGTATTTGCCGGCGTTGTTCACCGCGGGCTTCCACACCTTGCTCATGGTATCGGCCTTGGCCGCGTCCCTGGCGTCGCGCTGGCCCTTCACCTCGACGACGAGATTGATGGGCTCGCTGCCGTCAGCGCCCAGCCGGACGATGAAATCCGGCCGATAGCGAAAGGTATCGCCGCCGTACTCGTAAGGCACCTCGAAATGGAGACTGTGGTTCTTGACGTAGGACAGAACGATGTCACCCATCTTTTCGAGACGCTCTGCGAAGCCGGCTTCCCAGTCCTTGTCGTAGACGACGTAGTTGACATGCGACAGCGTTGTCGGAAGCAGCGTCTGCTTCGAGGTGGTGAAGTCGACGTGGCGCGTCGAGCCCTCAGGATTGTAGGGATTGACGATCGGCAGCAGCAATCCGCGCGCCCCATCCGGGGGATCGGCGAGAGAGCCGACGAGCGCAGTGTAGATGCGGCCAACGGCCCGCAGCGCCAGCGGGCGCCATTTCAGGTATTGCTTCGGGGTTTTGCCGCGTGTGGTCAGGCATTCCCGGAACCACTGTTCGGTGATCCGGACCAGCTCGGGATAGCGCCAGACTTCAAGGTTGCCGTCCTGATCGCGGAATTTCTCTTGAAGGAGCAGTCCCGCCACATCGAAAGCTACCGACTTCAAGCGCAGCCGCTCGGCGTCCTTGCGCAGGTCGAAGGTGATGCCTTCCCCGATGAGCGGCTCGCTTTCGGTGACGTTGGGCACGTCGTCGGGCGTAAGCTCCATGCCGCTGTCCTTGGTGAACACCGGCTGAAGTGGCTTGCGCGGAAACACAACGCGATAGCCCTCGACGTTCGGAAAGCGAATCTCGCGCTTCTCCCTGCGCTCGTCCAAAGCGCGCACGCGGGTGACGCGTGGCGGCGGAGGCGGAGGGTCCCCACCGCCGCCCCGTGCAAACGAGAACGGGACGCCCAGCACTTCGGCATATTCGGTCGGGAAGAATCCGGTCTTGGGATCGACCTCATAGGACACGCGGCGCAGGCCGCGCCCGACCACCTGCTCGCAGAGCAACTGCGTGCCGAAGGCGCGCACACCCATGATGTGCGTGACCGTGTTGGCGTCCCAGCCTTCGGTGAGCATCGAGACCGAGACGACGCAGCGGATGTCGGCGCCAAGTCGGCCCGGCCGGCCGATGGTGTTCATCACCTCGCGCAACAGATCGGCGTCGGTGAGGTTGTCGATCGACTCACCTCGTGCCTGCTTCTCGCGCTTGAACTCCTCGATCTCGCGCGCGGCAACCTTGCGGAAATCGTCGGACAGGGCCTCGCCGGATTCGAGCTGCGAGCTGTCGATTAGGAACGTCCGGAACCGTGAACGCCACTGCCCATTCTCATCGACGTTTGAGAACAGCCGCAACTTGCCGGGGACGATACGGGTGACGGCGTTTTCGCCTTCCCCTTCGGTCTTCTCGTAGCCGGATATCCAATCGTAGACGAGCTTCGACGTGGACGTGTTGTTGCACACAACGATAAACACCGGTGGGCGGCCCAGCTCGGGGACCTTCTCCCACTTCGCGAACATCTCATCATAGTGCTTGTAAAGGGCTTCGATCGCCGCCTCGAGCAGATGGTGTGGCAACCGGCTGGGATCGGCCACGGCCCCCTGCGTGCGACGTCCTCGCATCGGAAAGGCGCGCGGGTTCTCTTTGCGGATCACATTATAGACGTCGCGGAACTTCGGCAGTTCGCCCTTGATCGCATCGTCCAGCACCGGCAACCGGGGCACCTTGACGATGCCGCTCTCGATGGCGTCCAGCAGACCGAAATCAGACACGACCCACGGAAACAGCTTGCCCTCGCCGTAGCCAGAGCCGCGCAGAAAGAAGGGCGTAGCTGACAGGTCGTAGATCGCTTCAATACCGAGGGTGTGCGCAAAGGCTTCGAGCCCGCTGATCCAGACGCGAGCCGCCTCTTCGTTCTTTTTTGCTTCCTCTCGGTCCTCGCCGGTCAATTCCTCTTCTTCGCCACCGACTTTGTGTCGATAGCAGTGATGCGCTTCGTCATTCAGCACGATGATGTTCTTGCGCCCCATCAGGTCCGTCCCGCCGACACGCGCAATCATCTCGCCAGTCGTTTCGGTGAAGCGCTTCTCGCCCTCGCGCCCGCCGAGAATCTGGCGGTTGAGTTTGGAAACCTGCTCTTTCTCCTTCGGCATGAAGGCGTGGTAGTTCGCGATGACGATTCGGGCTTTGCGGACCGCATCCATGAGATCGCGCGGCACGAGATCGAGCTGTTCGTAGATATTCTGCGAGTCCTGCGGCTTGAGGACCCGCAGACGGTCTTTGATCGTGATGCCGGGCGTCACGACCAAGAACGCATCGGAGAAATGCCTGGAGCTGGGGCGACGAGCGCGGTTGACCGCGTGCCAGGCGATGATCATGGCCATGACGGTGGTCTTGCCCGCGCCGGTCGCCATCTTGCAGGCGAGACGATAGAGGCCGGGGTTGGCCTCTGCGTTCGCGTCCTCAATCTGCTTGCGGAACGCCTTGGGTTCGACCTCGGTCAGCCAGATCAGCGTCTCGACCGCCTCGAGCTGACAGAAGAACAGCTTTCGCTCCCGATCGGGATCCCGCCAGTGCGCGAGAAGCCTTTGGGTTTCGGGCGTCACCCCCCACTGGCCAGGCGGTAGATCGCGCCACTGATCAACGTGCTTGCGGATTTCATTGACCAGGACGTTGGTCGTTACCTTGTCCTCCAGCGCGAGTTCACGCTGTTGCGGCCCGCGCCGCCGCGCGGCGGGTACCGGGACCACGTGGCTGCTCTCGCGCCGACCGGGCAACTTCTTGCCGGTCGGCTGACCATCACCGTCCAGCTCGAAGTGCCACAAGGGCCTGTCGAACGGCGAATTGATGATCGGATTGTTGGCAAATTCCAACCCAGCCCCCAACGGCTCGCTACCACAACCGGGACGTTAAGCTATCCCCCGAACTGTCCGGTGTCAGCCCAAAGGAACTCTCGTTTTCCAGGCCGATGGTCGCGTTTGCAATCCTATCGCCCGAGCAAGAGCGATTCGAACTCCGCAAAGGAGCGCTTCGCACAAGTAGCGAATTTTCCTGGGGTTTAGGGACCGTACTTTTGGGCACAAAGTACACAGCCTCAGAGAAAATGCGGGCACAGAGAAGAGTTCGTCTGTCGCGCGGCCTCCGGCCAGTGCAGAGGTACTACTGTCCAAATGGCCCGATTTCGCGCGGATACTTCGCGAGCAATCGCTGCGGAGAATTGAGTTCTCAAGTGAAACTGGCGGAGAGAGAGGGATTCGAACCCTCGATACGGTTTCCCGTATACACGCTTTCCAAGCGTGCGCCTTAAGCCACTCGGCCACCTCTCCCCGAACTCTGAACTAAGGCGCGCGCATCTTGAAGTAAAGACGCGCGCGATGCGCGCTTGACCGCCTCAAGCCGCCGGTCGATTCATCCGGTTGCCTGCGTGCGTCACCGCGGCGGCGTCGGCATCCCGGCTTCGAGCCGATTGCCCACGGGCCGCGGAATATAGGCAAGCAGCGCTGGAGGCAAGCGAATTGGCGGTCGGCAGCGAGGGGCTGCGGGTCAGCCGGCATAGCGGACCCTGTTCGTCTCCGCGATATCGTAGCCGCCAAGCTCGCGTGCATAATCGGCGAAAGCAGGCTGCCGCAGGAACTCGGTCAGCGTCTGGAAGGCCGGCCGGAAATACTCGCGTTCGCGCACGGCGAGGTCGAAACGCTCCCAGGCGACCGGAACGAAATCGAGCCCGGCCGCCCGTGCTACGGCGCGGGTCGCGATACCCCAGTCGGCGCGACCCGAGCGGATGGCCTGTGCGAGGTCGGCGCCGGTGACGCAGACCGGCTTTACGATATTGAGCGCATCCGCCGTCAGGCCGGAGCGTTCCAGCAGGGCCAGAAGCAGAAGCTGGGCGCCGGCTCCGTCGGGCCGCCGCGCCAGCCGCGCGCCGTGGCGGGCGGCTGTCTCGAGCGTTTGCAAACGCAGCGGATTGCCGGCGGCGACCAGAAGGCCTTGCTCGCGCCGGGCGAAGGCGATCAGTACCACGTCGTGCAGGCCGGGTCCGCTCCGCACCGCATCGACATTGGCCTCCTCGTCGGTGCCGCCGAACCTGTGGATGTGGATGGCCGCCGCCAGCACCTCGCCGCGGGAAAGGCGCCGCAGTCCGGCTTCGCTGCCCTCCGGCAGACTGGCAAGGCCGCTCGCACTTTCGCGCAGCGCCCATTCGAGCAGCGGATCGTGACTGCCGCCGACGATCGGAGGCGCCGGGGCGAGCGCCGCCGGCGTACCGGCGATCAGTCCGGCAGCAACCCAGCGGTCGAGGGCGGCCTTGGGAAACAGCCATCGACCCGTCGTCTTGCTGCAAGGCACGGAGCCGGCCGCGACCAGCTCATAAAGCTTGCGTTCGCTCAGCCGCAGATGCGCCGCGGCCTCTTCCGTCGTCAGCAGCTCTGGCATGCAGAAACCTGCAAAAAGATGCATCTGCTCCGAAAATTGACCGATTTTCCTACAGATGCAAGAAAATTGCGATGCCGACCGATGCGACCGCCCTCGAACTGGTTCTGCGTGCCGATCCCGCCCTGATGGCCATCGTCCGCCTGTCGCTGGCGATCAGCCTGTCTGCGGCCGCTCTGGCCGGGCTGATCGGCATTCCGCTCGGCGCGCTGATCGCGCTGACCCGTTTTCCCGGCCGCACCGGGACGATTGTTCTGCTCAACGCGCTGATGGGGCTGCCACCGGTGGTGGTCGGACTGGCGGTCTATCTGATGCTGTCGCGATCGGGGCCGCTCGGCCCGCTCGGCCTGCTGTTCACGCCGACCGCCATGATCATAGCGCAGACGATTCTGGTCACTCCCATCGTTGCGGCGCTGGCGCGGCAGACGATCGAAGATCTGTGGGCGGAATATCGCGACGAACTGGCGGCGATGAATGTCGGCGCGCCGCGGCGCGTCGCAACGCTCATATTCGACGCGCGATTCAGCCTGATTACGGCGCTTCTGGCCGGGTTTGGGCGGGCAGCGGCGGAGGTCGGGGCGGTGATCATCGTCGGGGGCAATATCGAGGGCTTCACCCGCACCATGACCACGGCGATCGCGCTGGAGACGTCCAAGGGCGACCTGCCGCTCGCCATCGGCCTGGGCATCGTACTGATTTCGCTTGTGTTTATCGTCAACGCGCTGGCCTGGACGGTACGCCGCGCCGGCGAGCGCTATGCGGGGTGACCATGCGCGCGCCCGCCTCCGATCTGCCTATTTTGCTCGAAGAAGTGTCGATACTCGCAAAAGAACTGACGATCCTCGCGCGAATAACGCTGACTTTCTCCGCCGGCGCGCCGACCGTACTGGTCGGTCCGAACGGCTCGGGCAAGACCACGCTGCTGCGCGTGGCCATGGGCCTGCTCGCCCCGACGCAGGGCCGGATCACCTGGGGCGGGGCGGCGCGATCGGAGCCGCTGCGCCGCGCCATCGTGTTCCAGCGCCCGGCCATGCTCCGCCGCAGCGCCCTCGCCAACCTGCATTACGCGCTGGCCGCGGCCGGTGTGGCGCGCAGCGAGCGCACCGCCCGCGCCGAACGGCTGCTCGACCTGGTCGGCCTGTCCGGACTGGGCCAGCGTCCGGCGCGCCGCATGTCAGGCGGCGAGCAGCAGCGGCTGGCACTGGCGCGCGCGCTCGCCAAGGATCCGGAAATTCTCTTTCTCGACGAGCCGACCGCAAGCCTCGATCCCGCCGCGACCAAGTCGCTGGAGGACGTGGTGCGCTCCGTCGCCGCGCGCGGCATCAAGGTGGTGATGTCGACGCACGACCTCGGCGAAGCGCGCCGGCTCGCCGGCGACATCGTGCTCATGCATCGCGGCCGCATCGTCGAGACCGCCGACGCGCAAACGTTCTTCACACAGCCGCAGACGCAGGAAGCGCGCCGGTTCGTAGCCGGGGAACTGCTGTTGTGACGCACGAACATCGAACGTCCGTCTTTTCGCGGCGATGTTTGGCGCAACCGGTACATCCGGCAGACGCCAAGCACGCGAATGCCGGATCGGCGACGATCAAAAAGCGACGGCAATGACGAAAACGACGGCAAGGACAAAGACCCGCCGGCGACGAACGGGAAAGTGGACGCGATGACAACGAAAATCGACAGGACAGGGAGAACACCATGCTGAACCGCCGCCATCTGATTGTCGCAGCCATGCTCGCGGCAGCGACTCCCGCTTTCGCGCAGGACAAGTCGATTGTCGTCTCGTCGACGACATCGACACAAGATTCCGGCCTGTTCGGCCACATCCTTCCGCTTTTCAAGCAGAAGACCGGGATCGACGTGAAGGTCGTTTCGCAGGGTACCGGCCAGGCGCTGGAAACCGGACGGCGCGGCGACGCCGACGTCGTGTTCGTGCATGCGCGCGCGCAGGAAGAGAAATTCGTCGCCGACGGCTTCGGCGTAAAGCGCTATCCCGTCATGTATAACGACTTCATCCTGATCGGGCCGAAGAACGATCCCGCCGGCATCCGGGGCGGCAAGGACATCACCGCGGCGCTGAAAGCGATCCGGGAGAAGGGCGCATCCTTCATCTCCCGCGGCGACAAGTCGGGCACGCATGCCGCAGAACTTAACCTCTGGAAAGCAGCCGGCATCGACATCGCCGCAGCCAAGGGCCCCTGGTACAAGGAAATCGGCCAGGGCATGGGCGCTGCGCTCAACACCGCGTCCGCCTCCGGCGCCTATGTGCTCGCCGACCGCGGCACCTGGATTTCGTTCAAGAATCGCGGCGATCTCGGCATCGTCGTCGAAGGCGACCGCAGGCTGTTCAACCAGTATGGCGTCATCCTGGTCAGCCCGGCCAAGCATCCGAGCGTGAAGAAGGAGGCGGGCCAGGCCTTCATCGACTGGCTGGTCTCTCCGGAAGGCCAGAAGGCGATTGCCGATTACAAGATCGACGGCCAGCAGCTCTTCTTCGCCAACGCGACCGCGCAGGGAGTCTGAATCATGCGGCGCGGAATCGTTGCCGCCTGTCTCGCCATGGCCGCCGCACAAGGCGCTGCCGCCGCCGACACCGTCGCACTCTATGCGGCCGGCAGTCTGCGCGGCGCGCTGACTGAGGTGGCCAGGTCGTTCGAGGCCTCCGGCGGTGCAAAGGTCGAAATGAAATTTGCGCCGTCGGGCCTGCTCAGGGACGAACTGGCCGGCGGCGGCAGGGCGGACGTGTTTGCATCCGCCAACATGGCGCATCCGCGCGCGCTTGCGGAGGCGGGAAAGGCGGGCGCGGTCTCGATGTTCGCGCGCAATACGCTGTGCGCGCTGGTGAAGCCCGGACTTGCCGTTACCGCGGCCGATCTTCTCGAACGAATGCTCGATCCTGCAATCAGGCTTGGAACGTCGACGCCGAAGGCGGATCCTTCCGGCGATTATGCCTGGGACGTGTTCCGCAAGGCCGAAAAGCTGAAGCCCGGAGCCTTCGCGTCGCTGGAGAAAAAGGCGCTGCAGCTCACCGGCGGGCCGTCGTCGCCGCCGCCGCCCGCAGGCCGCAACGTGTACGGACACGTCGTGGCCGAGGGCAAGGCCGACATATTCCTGACCTATTGTACGAATGCGGTCGTGGCGCAGCGGGAGAATCCGGCCCAGCAGATCGTGCATCTGCCCGACGCGCTGTCGGTCGGCGCCGATTACGGATTGACCGTGATGCAAGGCGCATCCGCAAATGGCGGACGCCTCGCCGCTTTCATTCTGTCGGCGGACGGACAGCGCATTCTGGCAAAACACGGCTTTGCCGCTCCGGCGAAATGATGCGAACGAAGCAACGCATCAATACGCGCCGAACAGCTTCAGCGCGGCAACGATGAGTACGATGCCGAGCGCGCGCAGGATCACCGGAACGGGGAAGCGGATGCCCATCGTCGTCCCGACGACTGCGCCCGCCAGCACGGCGGCGGCGTAAAGCGGCAGGTCGGGCGGCAACGCGCGCACCGCGGCGAAATTGCCGGCGAGGCCGGCAATCGAGTTGCAGAGAATGAACACTGCGGCGATGCCGGAGGCGGTGCGGGTCTGCGCCCAGCCGAAAAACAGGATCAGCGGGGAAAGGAATATGCCGCCGCCCGTTCCGGTAAGACCCGCCAGCAGGCCGATCGCCGCGCCGCAGGCGATCGCGAGTGCCAGCGGCGGATCGCGCGGCTCCGCGCTGACCGTCCGCTCGCCGGCGACGATCAGACGCAGTCCGCCAAACAGCAGAACGGCGCCGACGACGGGGCGGTAATAGTGCACGGGAAGCTGAATCGCACCGCCGACAAAAGCGAACGGCACCGCACCGACGAGAAATGGCCAGACCGTGCGCCAGCGGAAATAGCCCGCGCGCAGGTAGCGAAACGATGCGAAGGTGGCGACCATGATGTTGAGCGCCAGCGCCGTCGGCCGCATCGTCGTGGCAGACAGTCCGAACAGCGCCATCAGCGCGATATAGGCGGAAGCGCCTGCATGACCGACGGTGGTGTAAAGTGCCGCCCCCAGAAGCATGCAGGCGGCAAGGAGAAGCTGGCTCGTCTCGGGCATGGCGACGCGGCCTCCGGCAATGCAAAGCTCAGACTGTCGATCTGCTGCCGGAAAGCCTTCGGGCGAAGGCGTCGCGCCGGCCGCTTACGGCGGGCCGGGGGCACGACAAGACTAGCGCCGGCTGCGTGTCTGTCCAGAGCGCATCTGCACCGTTCGCGCACCGGCGCCGCTTTGACGGCCACAGGCGGCTGCGGCAAGCTGCCACCTGCCAGCAGCGTCGCCTGCATGCGTTCTGGCGCGCGGGAGAACTGAACCGGATGCCTGACAAGCGGACCACCCGGCGCATGTTTATCGCCGGACTGTCGGCGGCGATGGCGCCGTTCCCGCGACATGCGCGGGCGTCGACGGTAGCCGACGCGACCGGCCGCAAACTGAGCGTGCCGCCGCGCGTGACGCGCGTGTTTCCAGCCGGTCCGCCGGCGGCGATCATGCTCTATACGCTTGCTCCCGACTTGCTGCTGGGCTGGCCGCGCGCCAACCGGGTGGAGGAGCGCGAATTTCTGCTTCCCGATATCGGCAGCCGTCCGGAAATCGGCCGCATCACCGGGCGCGGCAACACCGCCAATCTCGAAGTGCTGCTCGCGCTCAAGCCCGATCTCGTGGTCGATGTCGGTTCCACCAGCGCGACTTTCGTCTCGCTTGCCACGCGGGTGCAGGAACAGACCGGCATTCCCTACGCGCTGCTCGACGGCCGGTTTGCCGCCATCCCCGATTCCTATCGCAAGCTTGGCGCGCTGACCGGCCGGGCAAAAGAAGGCGACGCTCTGGCCGACCATGCCAGGTTCGTGCTGGACACAGTCAGCGCCCGTATCGCCGACATTCCCCCGGAGCGGCGGCCACGGGTCTATTACGCACGCGGGCCGCAGGGACTGGAGACCGGGCTCGGCGGTTCGATCAATGTGGAGACGATTGAGTTTCTCGCGCGCAACGCGGCGGCGGAGTTCAGGGGCGGGCTCGCCCGCGTCTCCATCGAGCAGGTGCTGTTGTGGGATCCCGATGTCATCGTCACGATCGACCGGGATTTTGCCGCGACTGCGCACAAGAACCCGGCATGGGTGGGCGTGCGGGCGGTGCGGTCGGGGCGGGTGCATCTGTCGCCCAAACTGCCGTTCGGCTGGGTCGATTTTCCGCCGAGCGTCAACCGGCTGATCGGATTGTGGTGGCTCGCCGGGATTCTCTATCCCGGGCGGTTTCCGGAAGAGCTGGCCGCGCTGACGCGCGATTTCTACAAGCGCTTCTATCATGTCGCGCTTGACGACGGGCAGATCGCACGCGTTCTCGCCGGACGGGGATAGGGCCTTGCCGCGCGCACGACGTCACCCCGCAGCGGCGCCGGCGGCGCCATGAACCGGTCCGCCGTTCCCGGAACGCTGATTGCGCTCGCCGTGCTGGCGGCGGGGTTTGCCGTATCGTTTTTGATCGGGCGGTTTCCGGTGGCGCTGGGCGATATTGCAGCGGTGGTCTGGTCGAAAGCGACAGGCGGCGCCTCCGGCGTGCCGCCGGCGGTCGAAAGCGTGATCCTGCAGGTGCGCGGGCCGCGCGTCCTCGCCGCGTTTCTGGTCGGCGCGGCGCTTGCGGTTGCCGGCACCGCGTTTCAGGGCCTGTTCCGCAACCCTCTGGTCTCGCCCGACATTCTCGGCGCTTCCTCGGGCGCCGCGCTCGGCGCCGTGCTCGGCATCTTCTTCTCGCTCGGCGTGTTCGGCATCCAGGCGGCGGCCTTTGCCGGCGGCCTGGTTGCGGTGACCGCCGTCTATCTGGTCGGGTCTGCGATCCGCGCGCGCGATCCGATTCTCGTGCTGGTGCTCACCGGCGTCGTGATCGGATCGCTGCTCGGCGCCGGCGTCGGGTTGGTGAAATATCTTGCCGATCCCTACAACCAGCTTCCGGCGATGACGTTCTGGCTGCTCGGCAGCCTTTCGGCGGTGAGCCCGTCCGACCTGCTGCCGCTGGTCGGACCGGTCTTTCTCGGCACCGCCGTGCTGCTGCTGCTGCGCTTTCGCATGAACGTGATGTCGCTGTCGGAGGAGGAGGCGCGCGCGCTCGGCGTTCCGACCGGACCGCTGCGCGTGGTCATTGTCGCGGCGGCGACGCTGGTCACCTCGGCGAGCGTCGCCACCGCCGGAATTGTCGGCTGGGTGGGGCTGGTGGTGCCGCATCTCGCGCGCACCCTGGTCGGGCCGGATTTTGCGCGGCTGCTTCCGGTCGCTGCCCTGCTCGGCGGCGGATTCCTGCTGTTCATCGATACGCTGGCGCGCACCGCGGCGGCGATCGAAATCCCGCTCGGCATTCTTACCGCCGTGATCGGCACGCCGTTTTTCATCTGGCTGCTCGCCGGCATGAGCAGGACTTGGTCATGAGCGTCGAGGGGCGACAGCTGACCATCGGCTACGACCGGCACGTGGTCGGGCGCGATCTCGATGTCGTGCTGCGCGAAGGCGAGGTGCTGGCGCTGCTCGGGCCGAATGGCGGCGGCAAGACGACGCTGCTGAAGACCCTGCTCGGGCTGCTGCGGGCGCAGGCCGGCGAGGTGCGGCTGAACGACAGGCCGATCGAAAGGATTCCGGTGCGCGAACGCGCGCGCATGCTCGCCTATGTGCCGCAGGTGCATGCGGGTACTTTCGCCTTCACGGTGACGAGCGTGGTAATGATGGGGCGCACCGCGCATGGCTCGCTGTTCAGCGGGCCGACGGCGCGCGACCGCGAGGCGGCGGTGCAGGCGCTGGCGCGCCTGGGCGTCGGGCATCTGGCCGAGCGGCCTTATACGGAGATATCCGGCGGCGAGCGCCAGCTGGTGCTGCTGGCGCGGGCGCTGGCGCAAGAGCCGCGCTTCGTGGTGCTCGACGAGCCCACTGCCAGTCTCGACTTCGGCAACCAGGGCAAGGTGATGCAGGAAATCCGCGCGCTGGCGCAGTCGGGCCTCGGCGTGCTGTTCACCACGCACGATCCCAATCACGCTTTGCGCGCGGCCGACCGCGCCTGCCTGCTGCGCGCGGGCGAGATACTGGCGGCGGGGCCGGTCGGCGCGGTGCTGACCGCCGCCAACCTGCAGCAGCTTTACCGGGCGCCGGTGCTGCGGCTGGCGGATTCCGGGCTCGGCAGGGTCGCGTTTCTGCCCGGCTGAGGCCCCGTGCATTTTGATGTGCAGCGCCCCCGCCGCACCTTGCCTTGGCCGGCTTTGCCCGCAATATGCCGCGCATGCCCAAAGCCGTCGCCGGACCGGAAATCGAGCGCCTGATCCAGTTGCTGGCGCGGCTGCCCGGGCTCGGGCCGCGCTCGGCGCGGCGCGCTGCATTGCACCTGATCAAGAAGCGCGAGCAACTGATGGCGCCGCTGACCGATGCGCTTGCGACTGCGCGCGAGAGGATCGCGGTGTGCGGTGCGTGCGGCAATATCGACACGCAGAATCCCTGTACGGTGTGCACCGACGGCAAGCGCGACGCCTCCGTCATCGTCGTCGTCGCCGACGTCTCCGATCTGTGGGCGCTGGAGCGGGCGGGCGCGGTGAATGCGCGCTATCACGTACTCGGCGGCACGCTGTCGCCGCTCGACGGGGTGGGGCCGCAGGATCTTTCGATCGACGCGCTGGTCACCCGCGCGCACGATCCGGCGGTGCAGGAGGTGATCCTGGCGCTCAACGCCACCGTCGACGGGCAGACCACGGCGCATTACATCACCGACCTGCTGCACAACGCCAATGTGAAGGTGACGCGGCTCGCGCACGGGGTGCCGGTCGGCGGCGAGCTCGATTATCTCGACGAAGGCACGTTGTCGGCGGCGATCCGGCAGAGGACGCCGATCTGACTGTGGGCCGCGTGCTCGCCCCGCTTTGCGGAATTCGCCGGCGAGACGGCCATCATCGAACCAACGGTACGGCTTTGCGTTGTCGGCTCTGGAATCGCGCGCGACCGCTCTGAGGAGATAGCGATGACATATGGCAATAGAACTGACCATTATCCCGCAACGTCGAAATTGCTGCACTGGACGGTTGCCGCCTGCGTTCTCACCACGGCGCCGGTCGCCATCGCGATGAGCCGGGTCGCCGACGGCCCGCTCAAGAACGCGCTGTACGACTTCCACAAATCGCTCGGCGTGCTGATCCTGGTGCTGATGATCCTGCGCGTCGTCAACCGCCTGGTCGCCGGCGCGCCGGCCCCGGAGCCGGAAATCGCGCACTGGCAGAAGGTCGTCTCGTCCTTCGTGCATACCGCCCTGTATGTGCTGCTGCTCGCAATGCCCGTCGTCGGCTATATCGCCAATTCCGCATTCGGTGCCGCAACCCCGTTTTTCGGTCTGTTCGCGTTGCCCCCGATCGTCGGAAAGAACGAAGCCCTCGCCGACCAGCTCTTTATGCTGCATCGATGGACCGGCTGGCTGCTGATCGCGCTCGCCGCAACGCATATCGCTGCGGCGCTGTATCACCACTTCATCCGCGGCGATGCGGTTCTGCGGCGTATGGTACCGCGTGCGCTAGGCGGCCTCTGACGGGTTGCGGCGCGCCGCGCTGGAACGGGCGGCGTCGCCTCAAGGGGCGGCGCTGTCGCTGGTGGCCGCGATCGTCAGGAAAACGAAGCTCAGCGTCGCGAAGACCGACCGGGCAACATGCGAAAATTCCCACACGTCGCGGAGACGCGCCCAGTCGCCTGAAATATTCCCGGCGAAGGCCGAAAAGAAAGCCGCACCGGGTCCGCTGAGCGGGATCTCCCTGGTCCAGACATTGTTCACCGGATGCGTGACGAGCCAGTAGGTGGCGTGCGACAGCGCAAGCGTCCCGAGCGCCGCCGCGATCCACCACAAGCGTGCGCCCCACGGCGCGGTCCAGAGCAAGGCCAGGAGCGCGAGGATGCCGAGAGGCTCGGCAACTCCGCCGATGGCGAAGCCGGGATAGTAAATCGTCCGAACGGCGCGATAGGTCTTCCGATCGAGGCGCAGCTTGCCCGGACGTTCGAGTGCATGAGCAAGGGGGAGCGCCATCGAGACGGCGAGAAGTATCAGGCTCGCAATGAGAAGTCCGCGCTGCATATGGGACAATGCGCGCCACGGAGCCGCGTTCCGCGCAACGGTCGCCGGGTGCAGCAGCGCGCGCGGGCCTACGAACCCGCGCCTTCGGCCTTGCCCAGCGCGGCGAAATGACCGCGCCGCTGCAGCCAGGCGAGCAAGGCGAGACTGGGCAAAGCCACCAGCGCGCTGAGAATGAAGAAGGTCGGCCAGCCGGTCGCCTGTGCGACAAAGCCCGCGCCGGAGGAAAGATAAGTGCGGCCGACCGCGGCCAGCGCGGTAAGCAGCGCAAATTGCGTCGCGGTGTGCAGCGGATTTTTGCACAGCGCGGAAAGATAGGCGACGAAGATCACGGTGCCGATTGCGCCGGTGAAATTCTCCGCGACGATCGCCGCCGTCAGCGCCAGCGTGTTTGTGCCCATGAAGGAGAGCCAGGCGAAAACGAGATTGGACGCCGCCTGCAGAAAAGCGCCGAGCCAGAGGCAGGCGATCAGCGGCAGCGCGCGCGCCACCGCCCCGCCGGCGAAGCCGCCGATCAATGTCGCCGCCAGCCCCACGCCCTTGACGATGTTGGCGTAATCGGTGCGGTCGAAGCCGAGATCGATGACGAAAGGCGCGGTCATGGTGCCGGCAAAGGCGTCGCAGAACTTGAACAGCACTACAAAGGCGAGAATGGCGAGCGCGGCATCGCGGGTGAGAAACTCGGAAAAGGCGCCGAGTGCGGCATGCCAGACGCGCTGCAACTGGCTCCCTTGCGTCTGCTCCCGGCGCGCGGATTTCTCCGGCCTTGTCGCCATCAGCGCCGTGACAATGCCGATCAGGACCAGGGCGGCCATGACCAGATAGCCGCCGGTCCAGGCCGCATCGCGCGCAAAGCCGAGACTCTTCTCGAAGCCGGTCACCGCATAGAGCGCGCCGACGGTGGATGCGAGCATGCCGATGCGATAGGCGGCGACATAGGAGGCCATGCCGGCGGCCTGTTCGCTTTCGTCCAGCGTCTCGATGCGGAAGGCGTCGATGACGATGTCCTGCGTCGCCGAGGCGGCGGCCACTAACAGCGCGCCGAGCGCCACCAGCGCCGGCGCCTGCGCCGGGTTACAGAAGGCGAGGAAGACAATCGCCGCCATCAGCAGCAATTGCGAGAAGACCAGCCAGCCGCGCCGTCTGCCGAGCCAGGCCGACAACAACGGCACGTCGAGTGCGTCGACCACCGGCGCCCACAGGAATTTCACGGTGTAGGGCGTGCCAACCAGCGCGAACAGGCCGATGGTGCCGAGATCGACACCGCTTTCTCGCATCCACACGAGCAGCGTCGAGCCGGACAAGGCCAGCGGCAGGCCGGACGAGAAGCCGAGAAACAGCACGATGAGGACGCGCGGCTTCAGATAGACGGTAAGCGCATCGGCGAAGCGCGAAGCAGGCTTCGCCATCGCCGCCGGCGTATCGATGCGGTGCTGCTGCGTCATTCGCCCGCTTGCAGCCGGCGCGGCAGCGGCGCCGGCAGCACCAGCGCGTCGTCCTCGGCCTCCGCCTCGAATTCCACGTCGCGGATACGGCCGGCGCGCCGCTCCACTTTCTCGGCCGAGGTGAGAATGAGCTTCACGTCCTCGTTGGCCTGCCCGAAATGATGCTGCAATTTGAGCACGCGCTCCTGCAGGCGGCGCAGGTCTTCCATCAGGTGGCCGACTTCGGCGTGAATGCGGTCTGCCGCTTCGCGCATGCGGGCATCGCGCTGGATCTGCTGAATCACCTGCACCGCCAGCATCAGCAAGGACGGCGAGACGATCACCACTTTCGACCGGTAGGCCTTCTGCACAAGATCGTCGAAACCGTCATGCAACTCGGCATAGACGGATTCGGAGGGAACGAACATCAGCGCAAGATCCTGCGTTTCGCCGGGAATGAGATATTTTTTCGCGATATCGGCGACATGGGTTGAAACGTGCTGGCGCAACAGACGCGCGGCGGCATTGCGCGCCTCCTCGGTCTGCGCCTCGCGCCAGGCGGTGACGGCCTCCAGCGGGAATTTTGCGTCGACGACCAGCGGCCGCTGGTCGGGCAGAAAGATGGCGCAGTCCGGCCGCGTCCGGTTCGACAGCGTGTACTGGAACGCGTAGCAGTTTTTCGGCAGGCCGTCCCGGACGATGACTTCCATGCGCCCCTGGCCGAAAGCCCCGCGCTGCTGCTTGTTGGCGAGCACGCCGGTGAGCGAGGTCACCTGGGATGCGAGATCGGTAATGTTTTTCTGCGCATTGTCGATCACCGCCAGCCGCTCGTTCAGCTTCTGCAGGTTGTCGGTGGTCTGCCTGGCGGTCGCCTGCATCGACTGGCCGAGCCGCTCGCTCACCGCGTCGAGGCGGGTATTCACCGCGCGCTGCAATTCCGCGTGCTGCGCATGCAGCATCTGCCCCATGGCCAGCACCTGGCCTGCGGTTTCCGACTGCAGCCGCGCCAGATCGGCCATGCGCTGGCCGGCCGCCTCGGCCTCGGCCGCGCGCCGCGCGCGCAGGACCAGCAGCACCACGGCACAAATCAGGCCGGCAAGACAGAGCCCGGCAAGCGCCACAGCGCCGCCGGCAAGAAGGAGCGGGTCGGCCTGCGTCAGCCGTGCCGCCAGAGCCTGTGCGTCCATGCCGCATGTCTAGACCGATTCGGCCGAACTGGCGAACGAAGGGCGAACGGATTGACCCGGCCCGGACCAGACATTAAATCCGCCCGGCCATGGCTCCGCGCGACATCCTCGTTATTCCCGACAAGCGGCTGCGGCTCGTCTCCGAGCCGGTGGCGAAGATCGATTCGTCGGTGCGCGGGCTGGTCGAGGAGATGTTCGCGGCGATGTATGCCGCGCCGGGCATCGGGCTTGCCGCGATCCAGCTCGGCGAGCCGAGGCGCATCGTCACCATGGACCTCGCCAAGAAGGACGAGGACAAGCAACCGCAGGTCTTCATCAATCCCGACATCCTGTGGTCCTCGGAAGAGACGCGCATCCACGAAGAAGGATGCCTGTCGATCCCGGAATATTACGAAGAGGTGCAACGGCCGGCCGCGGTGAAGGTGCGCTATCTCGATCTGGATGGCAGACAGCACGAGGTGAATGCCGAGGGCATGCTGGCGACCTGCCTGCAGCACGAGATCGACCATCTCAATGGCGTGCTGTTCATCGATCATCTCTCCAAGCTCAAGCGCGACCGCGTGATCAAGAAATACACCAAGGTCGCAAAGCGCGGCGCGGCCGGTTAGACGAATCTAAGAGCTGGCAAATATCCGTATTGCCTTAAGCAGCACGATGCAAAATATCGTTGCGGCAAGAATGACGATGAGCAAGGCGCCCAGCGGGCTGGATCGGAGAACGTAGGTTTTCTGCTTCTTGTTTGAATTCTTCGAGGCGGAAACCTTCTCCGAAATCTCGATCTCGGCCAGCCAACTTGGCGAAGGCATTTTGGACATCATTCCACGAAGTTAAGCACGGGCGGTAAATGAAACGTTAACGTTGAGTTCCTAATAGGGACGATGCATTCAAATTGCCCCTCATTTATGGACTGGACGCGATACAATAAATTGATATCATTGATATCAAAATGAGGTTGAGATGGCCGACATCCTTGTCCGCGATATCGATCCTGAGCTTAAGCGCCAGATTGACCAGCGTGCGCGAGAACATCGTCGTAGCCTATCCGACGAGATCAAAATGCTTGTGAGAAAAGGCTTGCTGGAGACTCAACAAGAGAGGGGCTTGGGAACGGCGTTACGCGATCTCGTTGCAAGGGAATATCGAGGAGACGATCTTGTCTTCGAAAGCTCCGGCTCCTTAAGACGGCCGCCCGACTTTGAATGATCATTCTTGACACTAATATTGTTTCGGAAAGCTTCCACCCCAATCCGAACGGTAACGTCATAGAGTGGCTCAACACTCAAGCCGCCTCCGACGTATTTATTTGCACGCCGGTCTTGGCGGAACTGCGGTTCGGGATTGAACGCCTTGCCGAAGGCGCGCGAAAAGAACATCTGCGTGAAGCCATAGAGCGCCTCCAGAACGATCTTTTTCGTGACCGTATCCTTCCTTTCGATACCGCCGCAGCCATTCAATATGGGCGGCTCGTCGCCCATCGCGAACGTATTGGAAGGCCCATCCAGCAGATGGACGCCTTCATAGCGGCAATTGGACTGAGCAACCATGCGACATTGGCGACTCGAAATACTCAGGACTTCGCTGAATTAGAGCTTGTGCTGTTCGATCCCTTTGCTCGTTTCCCTTCTTAAAGCTAACAGCGGTTGTTAGGATGCCCCTTCGCCTCGTCTTCATGGGCACGCCGGATTTCGCGGTGCCGACGCTGACCGAGATCGTCGGGGCGGGGCATGACGTTGCCGCCGTCTATACGCGCGCGCCAAAGCCCAAAGGCCGCGGCATGGAGATGCAGGAAACCCCGGTCGCGCGCGAGGCGCGGCGATTCGGGATTTCCGTCCTCACGCCGAAAAGCCTGAAGACGGCGCAGGCGGCGGACGAGTTTCGGGCCTTCGACGCGCAGGCCGCCGTGGTCGTCGCTTACGGACTGATCCTGCCGAAGCCGATCCTCGATGCCGTTCCGCTCGGCTGCTTCAATCTGCATGCCTCGCTGCTGCCGCGCTGGCGCGGCGCCGCCCCGATTAACCGCGCCATCATGGCGGGCGACAAGGAGAGCGGGGTGATGGTGATGAAGATGGACGAGGGCCTCGACACCGGACCGGTGGCGATGGCCGAGCGTCTGCCGATCGCACCGGACATGACCGCGGGCGAGCTGCACGACCGGCTCGCCGTTCTTGGAGGCGACCTCATGCTGCGCGCGCTGGCCGCGCTGGAAAAGGACGCGCTGGTCCTCACGCCGCAGCCGCAGGACGGCGTCACCTACGCCGGCAAGATCGAGAAGGGCAAAACCCGGATCGACTGGTCGCAGTCGTGGTACGCGGTGCACGATCACATCCGCGGGCTCTCTCCGTTTCCCGGCGCGTGGTTCGAACTGGCGGGCGATCCGCCGGTGCGCGTGAAGGTGCTGCGCAGCACGCGCGGCGAGGGCAGCGGCGCGCCCGGCACGGTGCTCGACGAGCGTCTCACGATCGCCTGCGGCGAGGGCGCCGTGCGTCTGACCGAATTGCAGCGCGCAGGCCGGCAACCGATGCAGGCGGAAGAATTCCTGCGCGGCGTGCCGCTTGCGCGCGGCGCAAAGCTGACATGAGCGTTGCGGTCCGGCAGGAACGGGCCGGCGACGCTGAGGCCGTTGCCGAAGTCCATCGCCGTGCGTTTCCGACTTCGGCGGAGGCCGACCTCGTGGCGCGGCTGCGCGCCGACGGCGATCTCGTGCTGTCGCTGGTCGCGCTCGACGATGGCGCTGCGATCGGCCACGCCGCCTTCTCCCGGCTGTGGATCGAAGACGGCGCGGAAGCGCGGCCGGCGATCGCGCTTGCGCCGGTTGCGGTGCTGCCGGGCCGGCAAGGCAAGGGGCATGGCGGCAATCTCGTCCGGGAGGGCCTCGACCGGCTGACCGCGCAGGGGGAAACGCTGGTCTTCGTTCTGGGCGATCCGCGATATTACGCGCGCTTCGGTTTCAGCGCGGAAGCGGCGGCCGCTTTCGACTCGGAATATGCGGGCCGGTATTTCCAGGCCTGCCGGCTGGGGCCCGCAATGCGGCCGGGACGGGTGAGATATCCGGCGGCGTTTGCCGCGCTCGCATAGGCGGCGCGGCCGGCTTCAGGTGCCGGCGGGAGTTTCGCGCTGATAGCGCTCGACCGGATGGCTCGCCCAATGGTGACGACGCGATTCGACGAATTCCGCGAGGTCTTCGTCGCTCACCTGCACCAGATCGGTATGACCGAATCCCTTGTCGTAGTCGAGAATGGATACGATCTCCGGCGTCTTGCGCACGAGCGGCACCGCCTGCGGATTCGGCTGCGGCATGATCTTGTATTCGGGATAGCGCTGCAGCAGCAGTGCATAGGCATGATCGATCTCGCCGCGCTCCTCGACGATCGCCGCACGCGCGGACATCGACAGGCCCTTGATCAGAAGCGGTTGCGGATAGTCGTTGGCGATGGCGATGGAGATGCGCGGGTCGCGCGCGATGTTGGCGTATTTCTGGCTGTCGCGCCCGACGAAGCAGTACATGATCAGTCCGTCGTTGGCATAACCGACCACGGTGGCCTGCGGCCAGCCGTCCGGTCGGTTGGTTGCAATCGTCATGATCCTGTGCTGGTTCAGCAGATCGACGATCCTCTGCCGGAATACGCGTTTCACGTCTGCTCTCCCTGCGCTGCGGCGGACATGCTAGAGCGCGCGTGCGGAATTGATTTGAGGTGCATCAAACTTGCCGCGCTACAAGCTCCTGATCGAATATGACGGGACGCCCTTCGTCGGCTGGCAATTCCAGGCCGACGGGTTGTCGGTGCAGGGCGCGATCGAGACGGCCATCGCCGCACTGACCGGCGAGCGCGTCACCATTCAGGGCGCCGGACGCACCGATGCCGGCGTGCATGCGCTCGGGCAGGTCGCGCATGCCGATCTGGCCCGGCCGTTGCCCACCGACACGATTCGCGACGGGCTGAATGCGCATCTGCGGCCGCATCCGGTCGCGATCCTGAATGCGGAGGAAGTGGATGTTTCGTTCAACGCGCGCCTGTCCGCGAGGCGGCGGCATTACCGCTATCGCATCGTCAATCGCCGCCCCGACCTGACCCTCGATCGCCTGCGCGCCTGGCGCGTGCCGCGTCCGCTCGACGCGCCGGCGATGCACGCGGCGGCGCAGCGCCTTGTCGGCCATCACGACTTCACCACTTTCCGCTCCAGCGAATGCCAGGCGCAGTCGCCGGTGAAGACGCTGGACCGGCTCGACGTGACGCGCCAGGGCGAGGAGGTGATCGTGGCGTGTTCGGCGCGCTCCTTCCTGCACAACCAGGTGCGCTCGATGGTCGGATCGCTGGCGCTGGTCGGCGACGGCAAATGGAGCGCCGACGATCTTGCCGCCGCGCTCGCCGCGCGCGACCGCTCGGCTTGCGGCCAGGTCGCGCCGCCGCAGGGGCTCTACCTGGTGCGGGTGGATTATTGAGCGTCGGGCCGCACGCGGAGAATGTCGCGCCGTCATCGCCCGCGCGTCCGCCGCAAGCGCGGCCTACGCGAAATACCGTTCCAGTATCGTCCGGTATATCTGCGTCAGCGCAACAAGCTCGGCTGTCGGCACCCGTTCGTCGACCGCATGCATGGTGCGTCCGACCAGGCCGAATTCCACCACCGGACAGTAATTCTTGATGAAGCGCGCGTCCGAGGTGCCGCCGGTGGTGGACAGCACCGGCCTGCGGCCGGTCACCCCGGCCACGGCATCGGCGACCAGATCGGTGAACGGCCCCGGCTCGACCGCGAACACCTCGGCGTTGGAAGGCTCGAAGGCGAAGGAGAAGCGGATTTTGCCCTGCGCTGCCTGCAGTGCGCGCCGCTCCAGCAGGATTTTCAGCGATTCCAGGCTGTGCAGGTCGTTGAAACGGACGTTGAAGCGCGCGCGCGCTTCGCCGGGTATCAGATTGACCGTGCTGTTGCCGACGTCGACCGAGGTGAATTCCAGATTGGAGGGATCGAACAATTTGCTGCCGGCGTCGAGCGGCTCGCCCTTGAGCGCGGCGATCAGCGCAACGATCCCGCTCACCGGATTGTCGGCGCGCTCCGGATAGGCGACATGCCCCTGTTTGCCGTGCACGGTCAGCGTGCCGTTGAGCGAGCCGCGCCGGCCGATCTTGATCGTGTCGCCGAGCGCGTCGACATTGCTCGGCTCCGCCAGGATGCAGTGATCGAATTTTTCGCCGCGTTCGGCCGCCCATTTCAGCAGCTTGACGGTGCCGTTCACCGCGACGCTTTCCTCGTCGCCGGTGATCAGAAAGGAGATCGAGCCTTTCGGGCGTCCGCCATGCGCGGCCAGATGGTCGAGCACGGCGGCGACGCACGCCGCGATGCCGCCCTTCATGTCGACGGCGCCGCGTCCGTACAGCATGCCGTCGGCAATCGCCCCCGCAAACGGCGGGTGCGTCCAGCGCGCGAGATCGCCCGGCGGTACCACATCGGTATGGCCGGCGAACATCAGGTGCGGGGCGGTATTGCCGATGCGGGCATAGAGATTTTCGACATCGGGCGTATTTGTGTCGCTGAACGCCATGCGCTGCACGGTAAAGCCGGCGGGCCCGAGCAGGCTTTCCAGGACGGCGAGCGCGCCGCCCTCCGCCGGCGTCACCGAGGGACAGCGCAGCAGCGCGCGCGCGATGGCGATAGGATCGGCGTTCGTCACGGCGCGGGGCCGAAGCGATTGCCGCCTGCGGTGCCGGCGCGCAGACCGAGCGCTGCCAGACCCCAGAGCAGCAGCAAAATCGCGCCGATCCGCAGCGACACAGCAAACGACCCGGTCACCTGTTGCGTCTCGAACAGATCGCCGATTTCGAACGAGCCGGCCAGCATGGCGACCGGCAGCGGCGCGAACGGCACAAACCACCAGCCGCTCATGTCGCGGTCGTGCAGCCGCCGGATCATCAGCAGCGATAGCAGCCAGAAGAACGCGCCGAGCAGCAAAACGACAATGGCGGCGTCGGCGAGGCTGCCGCCGGCTGCGCTCAGATAGGGGCCGGCCGCGCCGAGCAGGACCACGCCGACGACCAGAACCAGCGCAAGGCCGGCCCAGTACTGGCCGCGGCCTAGCCGGCCCCGGTAGCTGAATATGCCGGACAGCTTGCCTTCGATCACCGTCAGTCCCGCAGCAATTCGTTGATACTGGTTTTCGAGCGCGTCTTTTCGTCGACGCGCTTGACGATGACTGCGCAATAGAGGGACGGCCCCGGCTGGCCGTTGACCGGCCTGCCGGGCAGCGTGCCGGAGACCACGACCGAATAGGGCGGGACTTCGCCCTGATAGATTTTCCCGGTGTCGCGATCGACGATCTTGGTGGAAGCGCCGAGATAGACGCCCATGCCGAGGACAGCGCCCTCGCGCACGATCACGCCCTCGACCACCTCCGAGCGCGCACCGATGAAGCAATTGTCCTCGATGATGACGGGCCCGGCCTGCAGCGGCTCCAGCACGCCGCCGATGCCGACGCCGCCGGACAGATGCACGTTCCTGCCGATCTGCGCGCAGGAGCCGACCGTCGCCCAGGTATCGACCATGGTGCCGGAGCCGACATGGGCGCCGAGATTGACGAAGGAGGGCATCAGGATCACGCCCGGAGCGATGTAGGCGGAGTGGCGCACGACGCAGGAGGGCACCGCGCGAAAACCGGCCTTTCGGAATTTAGCCGCGTTCCACCCGTCGAACTTGGAGGGCACCTTGTCCCACCACACGGCCTTGCCGGGGCCGCCCCTGATCACGCTCATGTCGTTGAGGCGGAACGACAGCAGCACCGCCTTCTTCAGCCACTGGTTGACATGCCATTGCCCGCCGGGCTGCCGCTCGGCGACGCGCGCGGCGCCGCCGTCGAGAAGATCGAGCGCCTGCTGCACCGCCTTGCGCACCGGTCCGCGGGTCTTCGGCGTGATCCCGTCGCGCTTTTCGAAGGCGTCGTCGATTGTGGCGGCGAGCTTGGTCAGTGCGGCGTCCGGCATGAGGCATCCTCGGCACGTTGCGTCCCGCTGGTGTCGCGGACGCCTTCGATCCTGTCAACTGGCGCAGCGCGCGCCGCCGCCCTATGCTGGCGGTCAACCGGGAGAACGGCGACGATGAAACGACTGATGGCGATTGCCTGGATGCTGGCGGCGTCCGCCGTGCCGGCCTCGGCGCATCATGCAATGGAAGGACGGACCCCGACGACGCCGCTGCAAGGGCTCTTGTCGGGGCTCGGCCATCCGGTGATCGGGCTCGATCACCTCGCCGCCCTTGTCGCGGCCGGTTGCATCGCTTCGCTGTTTCCGCGCGGCGCGCTACTCGCGCTGTCCTTCGTCGTGGCGGTCCTGAGCGGTGCGGCCCTGCACCGGCAGTCGTTCGACATCCCGGCCATGGAAATTGCGGTGGCGGCGAGCGTCGCCGTGCTCGGCCTTGTCCTCGTCGTCGCCCGGCCGTTTCCGCCGATCGCGGCGCTGATCCTGTTCGTGCTGGCCGGCGCGATTCACGGCTATGCGCTCGGTGAATCGATCGTCGGCGCTGAGCCCGCGCCGCTTTATGCCTATTTTGCCGGACTTGCCATTGTGCAGTCGGCGACGGCGCTCGGCGCGATGATGTTGGCGCACAAGGCCGCCGGTCTCTCGCGCGGCCCGCTGCGTGCGGCAGGGGCGCTGGTCGCCATATTCGGCATCGTCCTGGTGATACAGCAGATCGCTGCGGCGTGATCAGGGCGTGCCGTTAATGGCGGACAGAAACCTGACGAGATTGTCGGTGACGTGATCGACATGCGGGTCGTCGCGGCCCTCCAGCTCCCAGTCCTCGCGGAACACTTCGCGCGTGCCTTCCGGCACCACCAGCACCGTGCGCATCCCCAGCGCATGCGGCACCGCGAGATTGCGCGCCAGATCCTCAAACATCGCCGCCTGCGCCGGGTCGACGCCATGCCGCGACAGGAAGCGGTCATAGGTCTGCGCCGAGGGCTTCGGCTCAAGCGCGGCGGCATGGATGTCGAACACATCCTCGAAATGCGAATCGATTCCGAGCCGGCGCATCACCGCATCGGCGTGATGGCGGGTGCCGTTGGTGAGGACGAGCTTGCGGCCGGGCAGGCGCTCCAGCGCGTCACCGAGTTGCGGGTTCGGCTCCAGCGGCGAATGGTCGATCCGGTGTACGAAGTCGAGAAAATCGTCCGGCTGCAAGCCGTGCTCGGTCATCAGCCCGCGCATCGAGGTGCCGTAGCGCCTGTAATAGTCTTTCTGCAGGCGAAACGCATCGTCGTGGGTGATGTCGAGGAAAGTCGCGATGTAGTCGCGAATGCGCGCGTCCACCTGCTGCCAGAGGTTAAGGTGATGCGGATAGAGCGTGTTGTCGAGATCGAACACCCAGGTTGTCACATGCGCGAATGACTGCGCAGCGGCCGCAGTTGCGGTCCGTCGTGCCGGATCTCCGGGGCGGCTATTCATGCTGCGTGTTGCGGGCCGGGGCGCCTTGCGGGAAGCGATGCCGGGGATATAGCCGCAGAGCGATACAAAGAGAAGCGACCTGGAGAAGCAATCCCGGGAAACGATCCGGAATCGCTATTTGAAGCGGACCGTTGTCGGTTCCCGCCCGGCCAGATCGATGGCGGCAAAACCGGACGCGGTCAGCCCCTTGGCCGCGCAGTCGTTCTGGTCGACGATCTCGAACTTGCTGACTCGGGTGCACATGACATGTTCGCCGCCCCAGGCCAGCGGCCGGTCGCCCTGGCGGATGACGCGGCCTTCCCCGTCCACCGCCTCGGCGAAGGAAAAGATGCGCTGCGGCTGGCCGGCAATGTCGGGGCGCAGGCATTTGCCGGGCTCGATGCGGTACCAGCCGCGCGTGACCACGACGCTGCGCTCCTCCACGCCGATCGCAGCCATCACCGGATTGGTCGTGTCGTTGCACCAGGAGAAGCCGGCGCCCGGCTTCTGCGCGGCCTCCAGCAATATCTCGAATATGTCCGAACGCGCGGCCACGGTCACCGGCAGACGGTTGTCCTGGATGAACTGGCTCAGCGCGGCGTCGGTCTTGCTTCCCCGAATGCCGTCGATCGGGGTCGCATCGTAGCCGGCGGCCACCAGCAGTCGCTGGATGCCGGCATCGCGCGCCTGCTCGTTGGAATATTCGGCGTCCTCGGCGAGGTTGACGGTCCATTCGTCGCCGTTGACCGAGGCCTTGACCGCCGCGAACGGCGCCAGCTTCTGGCCGGCGCGGCAGTTGCGTGCGCCGCCGATGACGAAGTTGCCTTCCGCGACGCAGAAATCGCCGCCGGTGCCCTGCGGCAGCGGCGCCGCGCCGTAGAGCGCCGGCACCCGGGCATGCACGAACAGAATCTGGGTCAGGGTCGGCGTGCCCTGCAGGATGGGGCGGCAATCGCCGGGATTGATGCGGAACCAGCCGCGGCTCGCCGCCGCGCCGCGTTCCTCGATGGCGATGGCGGCATCGACCACGTAGCTCATGCGGTTGCAGATTTTCAGGTCGGCATGCGCGGCCGAGGCGGCGCAGCACAGCGCCCCCGCTGTGCAAAGCCCGGCGACTGTCCGTCTGATCCTGCCGCTCGTCATCCTGTCCGGCCGCGAATCGCTTGTGCGACAGGGTCGCGCCGGACGCCGCTCCCGGCAAGGGCCGGCTTCAGAACGGCAATGTCTCGGCCGTTTCGCGCAGGACGTCGCCTGCGGCGACCGGCCCGGCGGCGATCACCTGCGCGTAGACGCCGCAATCCATGTGGCCGAAGGCCTGCATCAGCGTCTTCGGAATCTGCAGGTCGCGAATGCCGGTCTGCGGTTCGACGTTGGTTGCGGCGCAGCGCACGATGCGCTGGACGATTTTCAGCCGCGCCCCGCCGGCCTCGAGGGTCCGGCCGACCAGGTCGAATTCGTGCCAGGCCGGCCAGCCCTCGACATGGATGTTGCCGCGCAGACGCAGCGGGTCGACCGGAGCGCCGACCGCGCTTTCCAGGGCGGAGACCGAGGCGAGATTGATGACGGAAACCACTTTTGCCGCGACGTCGGAAAAGCTGTGCCCTGTGGCATGCAGCACGCGCGGCGGGCCGCGCAACTCGCCGGCGCAATACGCGGCGAAGAAGGTCTCGATCGCGGCGCGGCCTTCCGCCGTGCGCAGGTCGCCGCGCGCCGCTTCCCGACCGTTGTGCATGACGGTCAGCACATGCGTGGCGTCGTCGAAGCGGGTATCGAGCGCGGCGAGGCGCTCGTTGCGCATCAGCATGAGGAATTTCTGCTTGGAGAAATAGGCGGGCGCGGCCGGATCGAAGCCGGAGGGGCCGTTCTCGATGGCGTAGAGGCGGTCGGCGGGGACGGTCGCTCCGGCGGCGAGCCGGGTGCGCGCAAGCCGCTCGGGCGAGAGCCCCTTGACCGGGTAGCGGTAGATGGCCTGGATCGTCGCCGCGCTCTGCACCCTGCCTCCCCCGAAACGAAAATACGACGGAAACCCCTTCCGCCGGAAACGCCCGCTTCTTACATCCCTCGACGCGGATGCCAAAGCCAAAGCGGGTCCGCCCCGAATGCCGGTCCGGTTGATTCAGTTCAAGGCGGACCAGACCCAGTGACGATGTTCTGCCGGTGCCTGCGGGGCCGCCGAACAGGCCGAGGGAGCGACATGATGGATTTCGAGAAGTTTACCGAGCGGTCGCGCGGTTTCGTGCAGGCGGCCCAGTCCCTGGCCTTGCGCGAGGGGCATCAGCAATTCACCCCCGAGCATATCCTGAAAGTGCTGCTCGACGACCCCGAGGGGCTCGCCGCCGGCCTGATCGATCGTGCCGGCGGGCGCTCGCGCGATGCGCTGACCGCCGTCGAGGCCGCGCTCAAGGCGGTGCCGAAGGTTTCCGGCGGCGGCGCGGGCCAGCTCTATCTCGCCCCGGCAACCGCGCGCGTGTTCGAGCAGGCGCAACAGGTCGCCGAAAAAGCCGGCGATTCCTTCGTCACGGTGGAGCGGCTCCTGCTGGCGCTGGCGCTGGAGAAGGACAGCGAGGCGGGAAAGATTCTCGCACGCGCCGGCGTGTCGCCGCAGAACCTGAATTCGGCTATCAACGCGCTGCGCAAAGGCCGCACCGCCGATTCGGCGACGGCGGAGAACGCCTACGAGGCGCTGAAGAAATATGCGCGCGACCTGACCCAGGCGGCGCGCGAGGGCAAGCTCGATCCGGTCATCGGCCGCGACGAGGAAATCCGCCGCACCGTCCAGGTGCTGTCGCGCCGCACCAAGAACAATCCGGTGCTGATCGGCGAGCCCGGCGTCGGCAAGACCGCCATCGTCGAGGGCCTGGCGCTGCGCATCGTCA
>CAYWCE010000027.1:0-36754 GCA_964456755.1 uncultured Hyphomicrobiales bacterium | reverse complement strand
CGGCTGCATCTGGAGCAGGATGCCGGCAAGTCGCTGCACGACCAGCATCCGACTATGTCCTTGGTCGACCTCAACCGCTCCGGTGTAGCGCTGATGGAGATCGTCTCCCGGCCCGATCTGCGCTCGGCGGAGCAGGCCAAGCTCTTCGTCGCCAAGCTGCGCCAGATCCTGCGCTATCTGGGCACCTGCGACGGCGACATGGAGAAGGGCAGCCTGCGCGCCGATGTGAACGTTTCGGTGCGCAGGCCGGGCGCCCCTTTCGGCACCCGTTGCGAGATCAAGAACGTCAATTCCATCCGCTTCATCGGTCAGGCCATCGACTTCGAGGCGCGACGGCAGGTCGGAATCCTGGAAGATGGCGGGCGGATCGAGCAGGAGACCCGGCTGTTCGACCCGACACGCGGCGAGACCCGCTCGATGCGCTCGAAGGAAGAGGCGCACGATTACCGGTATTTCCCCGATCCGGACCTGCTGCCGCTGGAATTCGACCAGGCCTATGTCGATCGGCTGCGGGCGGATCTTCCGGAACTCCCCGACGAGAAGAAGGCGCGGTTCATCGCAGATTTCGGGCTGTCGCCCTACGATGCCGGCGTTCTGGTGGCGGAAAAGGACATGGCCGACTTTTTCGAATCGGCTGCCGGCGGGCGCGATCCCAAGCTTGCGGCGAACTGGGTCATCAACGAACTGACCGGTCGCCTGAACCGGGAGGGGAGGGACGTTTCGGCGTCGCCCGTCTCGGCGGCGCAGCTCGGCGCCATACTCGATCTGATCGCCGAGGGAACGATCTCGGGGAAGATCGCAAAGGAGCTTTTCGAGATCGTGTGGAGCGAAGGCGGCGAACCGCGCGCCATCGTCGAGCGACGAGGCATGAAGCAGGTGACCGACCTTGGCGCCCTGGAAAGGACGGTCGACGAGATCGTCGCCGCCAATCCCGACAAGGTGGCCGACGCCAGGACCAATCCCAAGGCCATCGGCTGGTTCGTCGGGCAGGCGATGAAGGCCTCCGGCGGCAAGGCCAATCCGCAGGCGGTGAACGATCTGCTCAAGCGAAAGCTGGGTTTGTGAGGCACTGAACCCGACGCTCCGCTCGTTCGACCAAACCGGGCCAATGTCGAGCGAGGCCCGGATGTCCACCGTCTGCTACGATTGCGAATTCAACGGCCTCGGCCGGCCCTGCCGCGGGCGCGCCGACATGCGCGATTTCGCGCTGATGGCGGAGACCTATCTGCGCTACTGGGCGGCGCGCCTCAACGGCGGCGAGCCGGAGCGGCCGGATGCCTGGATCGGCGACTGCCTGCACCATCTTGAGCACCACGACCCCGCCGCCGCGCTGCGCTTCATCGTCCATGCGCTCGACCGCATCCGTTCCGCCGAGATGCTTGCAGTGCATGCGGCAGGCCCGATGGAGAACGTTCTGGCCCGCTTCGGCACCGAGGTCATCGGCGCGATCGAACGGCTGGCGCTTGCGAGCCCGAAATTCCGCCTGCTGCTGTCCGGAATCTGGGGCCGCAACCGCATCGATCCCGCCGTATGGACCCGCATTGTCGCAGCCGTCGCGCCGGGCCCGGTCTTTTGCGACGATTTTCGCACGCCCGGCCACGCGTCCGGCCGCAACCAGGCATCCAGCGAGGCGATCGGCGCGCTTTTGGACGCCAGTGCGGTTGCCGATCTCGGCGGGGAAGCGGCGCTCGACGCCCTGATCGCGCGCGAAGTCGTGCCGGCGCCGGTGCATTGACCTTTTGCGGTCGGCGGTCGCCGCGTTTGGCGGCCGCGCCATGCGCGCCGGCCGCTTGCCGACGCGATCGCACGGGCGCTCCGGTATGCTTTTCGCCGTCACAGCGGCGAGCCGGAACGCCGTCGTGCGGCGCGCGGCGCGAATCACTTGCACCCGATTCGCTCGGTTTTGATCGATTTCGTCGTTCCGGGACGGCTGCGGGCGCGTCGTGTGTGAAAAAAAATTTGCCCGCGCGCGCGGCGGCCGGGTCAACGCAAGTCGCTGCGGCATGCGCGATCCGCGTTGCGTATCGAAGCGAGGCTGCGGCAACGCAGCCATTCGCCGACATGCGAAAAACCCATATTTTATCGTTGTTTCTGCGATCGCATCGCAACGGCGACGACGCTGCGAATTTTTCGCTCCGTCGTCGCATCGCGCGCGCTGCGCATGCCGGCGCGCCGCCGTCGTCGCCGCGACCGCGCGCGCCGCGTACACGCTTCGTTAAGCGGAGTCGCTGTTTTTTGCGTTGTGCTGTAGTAATCGCAGTGCAGTGCCGTCGATTCGCGGTGGCACGAAATTGATGACGCCATCTCTCATCAGCTAGGAGGGCAGCAATGGCGAAGAAGCGTAAATCGAAGACGAAGTCTGCGGCGAAGAAGACGGCGAAGAAGACCAAGCGCCGGAAGAAGAAGTAAGGCGCAGGCCGTCCTACGATCCCCGACTTCGACTTCAAAGCAAGTCCGGTGATCGCGTCATACAAGCCGGCGGCGCCGAAGATCGGAACGCATCACGTGCAACTGCATCGACTGCAAACGCCTTGCATGCTTTCGTGATGGCGACGTCGGCTTGAAGACGACGAGGGCGTCGGCGAGACAGACAGGTCTCGCCGACGCCCTCGGCCTTTTCGGGAGCGGCGTCCGCCCTCAGGCGGCCTTTTCCTTCAGCCGCTTGTTGCAGGCGCTGTAATATTTCGGCCAGGTCATGCCCTTTTCGACCTTGCCGCCCGCGCGCGCTTCCTTCCACTCCGAACCGCATTGTCTCTGCCGCTCGGTAGCGGCCTTGCGCGCCTCCGACGCCTTGGCCTTGCGCTGTTCTCGCTCCGCCTTGCGTGCAGCAGCCTTTGCCTTGCGCTCGGCGGCCTTGGCCGCCTTCGCATCCTCGTTCGTCTTGTCGGCCTGTGCGGCGGGCGCCGCGCTCTGCGCGTGCACGGTGCCTGCAGCCGGGTACAGAACCAGCGGTACGGACAAAATAATCAGCGGCACGATTCGTCTGAGCATGAGCGTCACTCCTCAGCCAACGCCACAACCGGGACGCCGACGATAGGCCGTTCTCGCCGGCCGGGCCATATGTCGGTTGCGAAGTCGTGCCCGGCATTCTACGGGTGGGCCGGGGAGATTGGCCGGCGGAGACAAGCGATGGCGCGCAAAAAATCGAAATCGGCGGGCGGGACTTTGCGCCCGCGCAAGGCGGCGCCGGGCGGGGGCGGACGCGGTGCGGCGAAGGGCGCCGGGCGCGGTGCGGCACGGGCTGCGCGCGGCGCAGCTTCGCGGCAACGGCCGATCGCCCTCTATTACTGGCCGACGCCGAACGGCTGGAAAATCTCGATCATGCTCGAAGAATGCCGACTGCCCTACACCTTGATTCCGGTGAACATTGCCACCGGCGAGCAGTTCAAGCCGGACTTCCTGCGCATCTCGCCCAACAACCGCATGCCGGCAATCGTCGATCCCGACGGTCCCGGCGGCAAGCCGATCTCCGTCTTCGAATCCGGCGCCATCCTGCAATATCTCGGCCGCAAGACCGGCAAGTTCTATCCGGCGAACGAGCGCGCGCGCGTCGAAGTCGACCAGTGGCTGATGTGGCAGATGGGGGGGCTCGGCCCCATGGCGGGGCAGGCGCATCATTTCAGGCTCTATGCACCGGAAAAGCTGCCCTACGCCATCGACCGCTACACCGACGAATGCAACCGGCTCTATGGCGTCATGAACAGGCGCCTGGCGGACCGGAAGTTTCTCGCCGGCGCCTATTCGATTGCGGATATGGCCTGTGTCGGCTGGGCCTCGCGCCACGAGCGGCAGGGGCAGGACTTCAAGCAATTCCCGCATCTGAAGCGCTGGCTCGAAACGCTGCTGGCGCGCCCGGCGGTTCAGCGCGGCATGAAGCTGCGCGTGCCGGAAGCCTCCAGCGTCGACATGAAAGACCCCGCGGTCCGGAAGGTGCTGTTCGGACAGCGCGCGCGCTGAGCGCGGCGGCGCGCGTCAATTCGTGCGGGTCCAGGTCTGGCCCTTGCACAGCACCGCCAGCACGCAACCTTCGACGCGGGCGCGATTGCGGCCCAGAAATTCGAGACTGGCCTTGTAGGTGCGTCCGTCGTCGGCATTGTAAATCCTGCCGGCCCACGAATCAGGCCCGTTCGGCGTCATGCCGGAAAAGACGCGCAGCCCGATCAGCGGGCGGCTCTGCTTGGCGGCATCCGGATTTTCCTTGTCGGTCTTCGCCTTGCCGGTGCGCGGATCCACCGGCTCCTTCAGCCACACGACCGTGCCGCACAGCCGCTCGCCGCCGCAGCGGGAGATGCGCACCTTGGCGTCACGGTCTTCCGACAGCCAGATGCCTTCCGGATCGGCGGCGAGAATTTCGGCTGGCTTGACGAGAAGGACGAGCGCGGGAAGGGCGGCGAGAGCCAGAGCATAGCGTCTTGGCATTCCGGTGCGGTCTCCGTTTCGGGCGCTGCGGCGCGTGCGCAACGTTCGCAGTTGGTTAGCCGGCGCTCAACGACGAGCGTTAGCGAATGGTCACTTCGGCGCGGATCGTGACGAAAAAGCGGCCGGAAATGCCTGTTTTCCCGGTACTTTCGTAGAAGCGGCCCGGACCGCCATTCACCCTCGATTCATCGCGATGCTTAAATCACCATTCAAATTTTCCCTGCAAGGTTCGCGCGTCCGGCAATGACCGGATCGGGACAAGGCGGCGGGACATGCGCCCGCTGGCAGGGGGATCAAATGGCACGCTTTGAAATGGCCAGTGTCGAGCAGGCTGTGCTCGGGCAGGCGCCGGCGACGGCGGATGCGTTCTATCAGCTCGGAATGCGGTATTCGGTCGGCAACGCGGTGCCGACGGACCTCGTGTCCGCGCATATGTGGTTCAATCTTGCGGCGATGAAGGGCAACCGCGAGGCGATCCAGCTCCGTCAGGAAGTGGCCGCCAGCATGTCGCCGGCCGAAATCGCGCAGGCGCAGCGTGCCGCGCGCGACTGGCTGAAGTCGCACCATTGAAATCCCGGGCTTGTAGCGGCACCGGGGCGCGTGCCCGCGGATGCGGCGAGGGCGATCTGGGAACAAGGGTTACTTAAGGGCGTCCGGAGGGGGACAAGGGGAAGTCGGCCGCCGCCCCGTGCGCGCGGGACGATTGCTTGCCTCGCGGGGCGCTCTCCGGCATACCGGATGGCATCCGGAGACGTGGCCGAGTGGCTGAAGGCGGCGGTTTGCTAAACCGTTATACGCTCTCAAGGCGTATCGAGGGTTCGAATCCCTCCGTCTCCGCCAGTTCCCAAATTTGTCCAGCCCTGCGAGAGGAACTGGCATCCAACAACGTTCTCCAGTCTCCGGCTGGGTGGCGGCCAAGTGCAGTCCTTCAAGTGCAGTCCTTCAAGCGCCGTCCTTCAAGTGCCGTCCTTCAAATGCCGTCCTTCATGCCAGCGCGATGCCAGAGTGACGACCGATTGCGGCGGTCAGACGCCGGTTACGCGTGAGCAAACTGGCATCCAGTGCTTCCGCGAGGGCAACATAGACGGCATCATACGCGGTGAAATTGCTCCGCAGGCTCCAAACGCGTGCCAGAAGGAAATCGTGCGGGTAGCGCCGAATGGGAAAATCGACAAGATCGGCAAGGGCCGCATGGCCGCGTTCGTCATCGATTTCTCCAGTCGCGGCGTAGCGGCGGAGCACCTGCGCCACTTCGACATCGAGCAGGTGCGGCGCATGCAATGTCTGCCGCGGCGCACCGAAAAGACGCCTCTCCACCGCTTCCGCGGCTGGCGTGCGGAGCAGGACTTCCAGCAGTGCCGATGCATCGACGACGATCACTGCCGATCGCGCTCGATGCGGACCGCGTCGCTCGGAGCAATGGAAGGCATGACTGGAAAGCGACGCGCCAGGCGATCCCGTAACTCTTCCAGAGTCGGTCGCTCTGCCACTTCCCGAATTTCGCTCAACAAGTAGTCGGAAAGCGACATACCTGCCAATGCCGCGCGCGCTTTGAGCCGGCGGTGCAACGCATCGGGCACGTTGCGGATTTGTATCATCGTCGTCATGCGAAGCACATAAAAGCATGTGGGCCACATTTCAATGGAGAATGTTGAATCCCGGTTCCTTCCTCCGCCAGTTCCCAAATTACCCGACTGTTCGAACCCGCGATTTTGATCGCGCGGCGGCGTCCGGCGCGCCGTTGCACCCGAACCCGCGATTTTCCTCGGCGAGTCGGCCGGGGCAGAATCGGCGCGGCCGACCGGCCTTAACCGGATGGCAAGCAAGCGTCGGGGCGGCCGGCGCGGTATTCGCAGACACAAGCCGTCCCCGGACCGCTGCCTAATTTCGGATCACATGCCGCCATTCGGTGGCGCGCAACGCAAACGCTTGAAAAACAGAAGATTTTGAGTGGGCTTTGCCGGTCGCCGGGCGATCGTTGCGGCGACGGCGCGCGGTTTCCGGGCATCCAAAAATGCGTGCCATTTGTGCAACATCGGCCTGAAAACAGTTCCGGACGCCTGTGGGAGAGGCGGTTCTTCATTGCGGCTCAAAGGGCTTTGGCTAATGTGATGGTGCGACGGAGGGGGGCAACCCCGGGTCGCCCATCTTGGCGTCTTCCTCAAGGGGAAACTCTTCGGGGGGTCTCGGAAGAAGCCAGGGCGGTTCGTGGGGGACAAGGGAACCTCTAAGGGTGCAAACCCGGCGGAGACCGAACCCTCCCTAAAGCAAACTTGGAGGTTCAACATGAAGATGGTGAAAAGCCTTCTCCTCGGCTCCGCCGCCGGTTTGGTGGCAGTCGCTGGAGCGCAGGCAGCCGATCTTCCCGTTAAGGCCAAAGCGGTCGAATACGTGAAGGTTTGCTCCCTGTACGGCGCCGGATTCTACTACATCCCCGGCACCGACACCTGCATCAAGATCGGCGGCTTCGTCCGCACCGAATGGCTGCACAATGCGTCGGGCTCGTTCGCCCCGCATCTGGCCGGCGGCGCCGTGACCTCGTCGACCGGCGGTCTCGACGGCTACCGCAACCGCGGTCAGCGCACGCTGATCAACCGTTCGCGCGGCATCGTGACCTTCGACACCCGCTCGCAGACCGAATACGGGACCCTGCGGTCCTATATGCGCGCCGGCTGGCAGTGGTCCACGGACGACGCCACGGTGGGCGGTTCGGCTGGAACGGTCTATGTCGACCGCTTCTTCGTCCAGTTCGCCGGCTTCACCTTCGGCAAGACGCAGTCGTTCTTCGATCCCGGCTTCAATGCGGGCGGCATCAGCCTGCAGACGCAGCTGCTCAACGGCGACACCGGCGGTTCCGGTACGCCCGTGGCGGCCTATACCTGGCAGCTCGGCAACGGCGTGACGGCGACCCTGTCGCTGGAAGATCACTCCGAACGTCGTACTCCGGTGGTCGAGGTTGACGCGGCGGCCGCGAACGCTGCGGTGATCGGCGTGTCCAACGTCTCCGACCATCAGGGCAACAACGTGCCCGACATCGTCGGTAACCTGCGCGTCGACCAGGCCTGGGGCTCCGCCCAGATTTCGGGCGCCCTGCACAATGTCTCCGGCGGCTATTACGGCGCCAACGTGACCACCCTGCATCCCGACGACAGGTGGGGCTGGGCGGTCGGCGGCGGCCTGCTGCTGAAGATGCCGTGGGATCCGAAGGACACCCTGCGGGTCGAGGCGAACTACGGCAAAGGTGCGACACGCTATGTGCTCAATCCTTCGGGCGGCGCGACCGGCGGCGGTCTGATGGCCGCTCTTGCCGACGGCAACAACCTCGCCGTGGCTTGGGCCGATGACGGCTACTTCTGGGGCGCCAATGCCGGCGTGCGGGACGGTCTGCATCTGCCGACGGCCTGGAACATCAGCGGTGGCTTCAACCACTACTGGACCCCGACCCTGCAGCAGTCGATCTACGCGTCGTATACCGAGTACGAAGCTCCCGGGATGGTTGACACCCGGGTCTGCAACGTGACCGCCAATTCCGGCGGCGCGGGCTGCTTCGACTGGTCGGCCTGGCAGGTCGGTTCCCGCCTGCTGTGGAACCCGGTCACCAACCTCGATATCGGCCTTGATGTGATGTACTCCGAGGTCGACGGTGCCCGCTGTGCCCAGGCAGCTGCTGCTGCCGGCCTGCAGTGCGGCACGGCCGTTGCCGTCCCGGCCACGGCTGCGACCAGCCTGATGAACCTGACCGGCGAGTCGGGCATCTGGTCCGCGATCTTCCGCGTGCAGCGCAACTTCTGGCCGTGATCGCCTGATCTCTTGATCACAGCCTCGCGTTCGAAGCCCCCGGCGGTATCCCCGCCGGGGGCTTTGCATTGCGGCCTGCCGGCCGTAATTCGTCGCCGCCGGTGTCAGCCGTGTGCATGTGCCGCATCGCAGCGCGCGGCAAAATCCGCGATCGCGCCGATCAGGCGGCCCTCCAGAACCGGCGGATGCCCTTCGCCCGCAACCTCCACCGCAACGAGATCCGGCCGCTGCGCCTTCATCGCCGCCAGCGTCTGCACGCTGAGCAGGTCGGAATTCTCGCCGCGGATTGCCATGACCGGCACGCGCGCCAGCGCGCCGAACTGCGCCCAGAGCGCCGGCAGCGGACGCTCGGCATCGACGGAATCGAGCGTGCGCGCCAGCCTCGGGTCGTAGGAGGGCAACGGCTCTCCGCGTTCGCCCGCAAGCCAGCTCCGCCGCGCCAGCGCCAGCCAGTCCTCCGCACCGAAGCGGGTGAATTGCGCACTGAACAGCCGGCGCAAGATTTCCGCGCCTTCCTCGAAAGTGGCCGGTCGCGGCAGCTTGCCGAGATAGCCCTTGATGCGCAGTACGCCCTTGCCCTCGATCGCCGGCCCGATGTCGTTGAGCACCGCGCCCGCGATCGCGCCCGGCTGGGCGGCGGCGAGCAGCATGGTCAGAATTCCGCCGCGCGAGGTGCCGACGAGGATCGCCGGCCGCGCATCGAGCGCCGTCAGGACCGAGACGACGTCGTCCAGTTCCACCGGCAGGCTGTAATTGGCGGGATTGCGGTCGTGTGCGGAAAGGCCACGCCCGCGCGCATCGAGCGCATAGACGCGGCGAGGCCGCGCCCTGTCGCCGGCAAGCGCCTGCGCCAGCGCCTCGAAATCGCGGCCGTCGCGCGACAGGCCGGGCAGGCACAGCACCGGCAGCGTCTGCGACCGGCGCGGACCGCAGGCGCGCACGTGCAGCCGCAATCCGTCGCTTGCGGAGACGAAGACGGATCGGGCGTCGGCGGCGGGCGGAAATTCGTCCGGCATGCCGCGATTCATGCCGCGCCGGCGCCGCTTGGCAAGCGCCGTTGCCGCCGCGCGGCGCGGCTCACAGCGTCCCGCGGCGCAGGTCTGCCTCGATCGTCAGCTTCGGCGGGCCGCCGAAACGCACGCGATAGACCTGCAGGTTTTCCAGCACGCGCTGCACATAGTTGCGCGTCTCGGTGAAGGGAATGCGCTCCACCCAGTCGACCGGGTCGACCTTCGGGTCGCGCGGATCGCCATAGCGCTCGATCCATTCGCGCACGCGTCCGCGCCCGGCATTGTAGGCGACGAAAGAGAGAATGTAGGAGCCGCGATAGCTCTCCAGCACGTCGCCGAGTTCGGCGGCGCCAAGCTGCACGTTGTAGGCGGGATCGTCGAGCAGCCGTTTGGCGTTGAAAGCCAGCCCGCTGCGCCTGGCGATCAGCTTGCCGGTGCCGGCGGTGACCTGCATCAGGCCATAGGCCTTGGCGCTGGAGACGGCGCGCGGATTGAAGCCGCTCTCCTGGCGCGCCACCGCATAGGCCAGCGCCGCGTCGACCTGCGGACCGACCGGGTTGTAGCGCGGCAGCCCGACGGTCGGGAACGCATGCGCCTCGAACGGCAGCCCGCGCGCCAGCGCGCCGCGACCGATCAGGAGCACGCTGCGCGCGTCGTTATGGCGGCCGGCCACTTCGGCGAGCATGGCCAGCGCTGCGGGATCGGTGGGACGGTCGGCGAGGTCGGCGGCGACGAACGCGACGAGATCGCGCTCGTCGATCGCATACAGAAGTTCCATCGCGCGCACGATTTCGAGCCGCTCCAGCATCGGGCGCGCGTCGGCCGGCGGCTGCGGGGCAGGTGGCAGAGCGATGTCGGCGGCGCCGATCCTGGCGCGCGCCAATTGCCCGTAATAGGCGGCCGCAAAGCGCGCGCCGCGCTCGTAGAAGCCGCGCGCCTCTTCCTGACGGCCCAGCGCTTCCGCCGCGCGGCCCTGCCAGTAGAAGCCGCGCGCCAGCGAGGTCGGATGCGCGCCCGGGGCGTGGATTTTCGCGAAATGCGCCTGCGCCGCCGCCGCCTCGTTCAGAAAGCGCAGCGCGATCCAGCCGGCGGTAAAATGGTGGTCGACTCGCGCATTCTCGTCGCCGGGGACCGGACCGCGGCTCGCGACCCGGTAGGCCGTCTGGGCATCGCCGAGTTCAAGCAGCTTGCGCGCGACCAGCCGCCGCTCCACCCACCATTCGTCCGGATCGAGCAGCACCGCCGCATCGACCGGCGCCGCCAGCAGCAGCTGTGCCGCGTCGCGATGCTTGTCGTCGCGCCGCAGCCAGCGGATGCGGCTGAACTGGTAGCCGGCATCGCGCCGGGCATCCTGCGGGACGGCATCGAACAGCGCTCCGGTGCGCGCCGATTTGCGGATCACGGCCTGGCGTGCGCGTGCGATGGCGAGTTGCACGCCGCCAAGTCGTCCGGCCGCGCGCATCCCGCCCTCGGCATCCTCGGCGTAGAAGCGGCGATCCATGCGGACCTTGTGATCGGCAGCCGTGAGCAGACTGCCGAAAGCGGCCAGCGTCTGCTTCTCCAGCTCGGCGGTCATGGCGTCTCCGCGCCAGGCCTCGCGCGCATATTGCTGCGCCAGCGTGCGGTCTCCCTGCGCCAGCATGGCGCGCGCGAGCGCAAGCCGGCCCTTGGCGGTGAGCGGCCGCACGCTCGCGAAGAATTGCCGCACCGTCTGATCCGGTGCCCGATTGTGCCAGAGCGCGGCCTCGGCCTTGCGGCGGAACATGCCGATGCTGGGCCAGCCGGGATTGGCGGCAATGAAGGCGGCATAGCGGTCGAACTGGAAATCGTCGTCTTCCGCGCGCAGGACGATCCATTCCACGAGCTTGCGGGCGACCGGATCGTTGAGCGAGCCGCCGATGGCCGCCGCTTCGGCAAGCTTGCTGCGGCGCACCAGTTCGATGGCGCGCTTCAGCGCCGGCAGGCTTGCCGCAGGCGTCGCGGCCGTCGCAGCGACGGCGAGCGGAACCGCGGGCCGCGCTGCCGCCGTCTTGAGCTGATGGCCGGCCGCGCGGGCCTGGTGGCCCGGGCTCTCGGGGAGGGCCGTCTTGCCGGGCCGCGGTTTGGGCAGGGGAACCGGCTGCGTGCGCGCCAGGGCATCGGCGCAGAAGCAGACCATCAATCCCGCCGCTGCAAGAATCCGCAATGTCGCCAACGGCATGTTCCTTCCGCAATTGATCGGGACCGGCCCGGTCGTCGACCCGACCCGACCCCCTAATCGTTCGATTGTCTTGACGAAGCACTAACGCGGCAGGCCGCCTTTCCGCTGCCACAGGAAAACGGCGGGAATCGGGGCGCGGACGGATCATCAGCGCGGCTGATGCGCCGGTCCACCAACATTCGCTTTGAACGGCGGCAGTGAACCGGTATTTTGCGACAAAGCCACACCGACCAGCCGGGAAATCATGTCATGACGGCCAAGGCGCGCTTCCGCGGATCGTTCACAGCGCTTGTCACTCCGTTCAAGAACGGATCGCTCGACGAAAAGGCGTTTCGCGAACTGATCGACTGGCAGATCGCCGAAGGCACCAAGGGTCTGGTTCCCGTCGGCACGACCGGCGAGAGCCCCACGCTGTCGCACGAGGAACACCGCAAGGTGGTGGAATGGTGCATCGACCAGGCGGGCGGGCGCGTTCCGGTCATCGCGGGCGCGGGTTCGAACGCGACCAGCGAAGCGATCGAGCTGGCCCGGCATGCGGAAAAGGCAGGCGCCGATGCGGTGCTGGTGGTGACGCCCTATTACAACAAGCCGACGCAGGAAGGCCTTTACGTACACTTCAAGGCGGTCAACGACGCCATCGGCATCCCGATCATTATCTACAACATTCCACCGCGCTCGGTGGTCGACATGTCGGTCGACACCATGAAACGGCTGTTCGAACTGAAGAACATCGTCGGCGTCAAGGACGCCACGGGCAATCTGGCGCGCGTGTCCACCCAGCGCGAGGCGATGGGTCCGGACTTCATCCAGCTCTCCGGCGAGGACATGACGGCGCTGGCCTATAACGCCGCCGGCGGCCATGGCTGCATCTCGGTCGTCTCCAATGTCGCGCCCGCGCTCTGCGCCAGGCTGCAGGAGGCGACGCTGTCGAACGACTACCCGCAGGCGCTGAAAATCCAGGACCGGTTGATCCCGCTGCACGCCGCGATCTTCCTGGAGCCCGGTCTGGCCGGCGCCAAATGCGGGCTCAATATGCTCGGCCGCTGCAGCGAGACGGTACGGCCGCCGCTGCTGCCGGTCACCCCGCCGACGAAAGATGCGATCCGCGCGGCGATGGTGCACGCCGGCCTGCTCAACTGATCGCGGTACGGCTGCATGACGGCGCGCGGTTCGGCGCGCCGCGCGCCGGATCGCCTGCATTCCGCACGCTTGTCCGTCAAGGAGCGACGATGGCCGCCAAGCCGGCAAAAAAGGATTCGCGCAAGCTTGTCGCCGACAACCGCAAGGCGCGCTTCAACTACGAGATCGGCGAAACCTATGAGGCCGGCATCGCCCTGACCGGCAGCGAAGTGAAGTCGCTGCGCGCCGGCAAGGCCACGATCGGAGAATCCTACGCCGATACGCGCGGCGGAGAATTGTGGCTGATCAACTCCAACATTCCCGAATATCTGCAGGCAGGACGCTTCAATCATGCGCCCAAGCGTCCGCGCAAGCTGCTGATGCACCGGCGTCAGATCAACAAGCTGATCGGGGCGGTCGAGCGCGAAGGCATGACGGTGGTGCCGCTCAAGCTCTATTTCAACGACCGCGGCCGCGCCAAGGTCGAGATCGCGCTCGCCCGCGGCAAGAAGCTGCACGACAAGCGGCACACCGAAAAAAAGCGCAGCTGGGACCGCGAGCGCGCCCGGCTGATGCGCATCAAGGGATAGCGCGGAGAAGGGCTGGCGTCGTGCGGCGACACGGCTATCATCGGAGCAGCCGGAGTTTACAGATGTCCCTGCCGACCAAGCTCGATCATTGCGTCATCCACGTCTCCGACTGGGAGCGCTCGAACGCCTTCTACCGCGACGTCGTCGGCGCGGAGATCGTCGCGCGCGAGGTCGGCTTCGCCTACCGTTTCGGCGATACGCAGCTCAATCTGCACGGGCCGGGCTTCACGCCGGCCGAGGTCGCGAAGCTGCCGGTGCAGCCGGGCAACAGCGATCTGTGCTTCGAATGGAAAGGTCCGATCGACGAGGCGGTGGCGCATCTCGGACGCTGCAACGTGCCGGTCGAGAAAGGTCCGATGCAGCGTTTCGGCGCGCGCGGAGCGGGCACCAGCGTCTATTTCCGCGATCCCGACGGCTCGCTGCTGGAATTTATCAGCTATCGGGGCGCGCTGCGCTGAGCGCGCACCGAGCTTCCTCGCGGAGAGCGTCGCATGAGCAACGTGCACGATCCGACGATATTGCCGCCCGATCTCCCGGCGCCGCAGGACGACGGCGCCGCCGCGCATCTGCATGGCATCAAATGCGCCGACATCGAATTGCCGGCGACCGACGGGACGCGCGTCAGCCTCGCATGGCTGCCGGGACGCACGGTCGTCTATGCCTATCCGCGCACCGGCGAGCCGGGCCGATCGCCGCCCGATGGCTGGGATGCGATCCCCGGCGCGCGCGGCTGCACCCCGCAATCCTGCGCATTCCGCGACCATTTCGCCGAACTGACCGCGCTCGGCGTCACCCACCTCTACGGTCTGTCGACCCAGGACACCGCCTATCAGCGCGAGGCGGCCGGGCGGCTGCATCTGCCGTTTCCGCTGCTGTCCGATGCGAAGCTGGAATTGGCCCGGGCGATGCGGCTGCCGACTTTCGAAATCGGCGGCATGACGCTGCTCCGGCGCCTGACCCTGATCGTCGACGACGGCACGATCGCCAAGGTGTTCTATCCGGTCTTTCCGCCGGACCGGAACGCGGAGGAGGTGGTGGCCTGGCTGCGGTCGAGATAGTCGCGCACCGATGCGAACACGGCGCGAAACATGTCCGGGGTCAGCACGCCGGTATTGGTGTTGTAGCGCGAGCAGTGATAGCTGTCGAACAGCGTCAGCGGTCCGATGACGGCGCTGGCGCCGTGCCCGAACGGGGCGGCCGACTTCCTGACGCCGAGGGCGCCGACGACGCTGTCATGCGCGATGCGGCCGAGCGCCACGATTGCGCGCAGGCGCTCCATCTCCGCGATCGTCGCCGTGAGAAAATTGCGGCAGGCGCCGATCTCGCCGCCGTTCGGCTTGTTTTCCGGCGGCACGCAGCGCACGGCATTGGTGATGCGTGCGTCGGCCAGCATCAGCGTGTCGTCGGGCCGCGCCTCGTAGCTGCCCGCGGCGAAGCCGAACTCGGTCAACGTCCGGTAGAGCAGCACGCCGGCATAGTCGCCGGTGAATGGCCGTCCGGTGCGGTTGGCGCCCTGCAGGCCGGGCGCCAGCCCGACAATCAGCAGCCTTGCGGTGCGCGGGCCGAACGAGGGGACCGGCGCATTGAACCAGGCGGGCTCGCGCGCGCGCCAATGTTCGCGGAATGCGACCAGACGCGGACAAAGCGGGCAATCGGGGCCGGCCTTGCCGCTGTCGCGCCGGGGTGCGGGAGAAACGGGCATGCCGCGTCCTTAGCAAACCCGCGCCGGTTCTGGCACGCAAAGGAGTGCCAAGACGGGCTCAATCCTCGTCGAAATCGTCGTCGGCGCCGGCACGCTGCGGTTGCGCGCTGCGCTGCAGGAATTGCGGCGTATGCTGGCGCGGCTCGCGGCTCTCGCGCGGTTCACGCGCCGGCCGCTCGCTCGGATCGCGGCCGATCTTGTCCTGCAGCCGGGCGATGTCGACGAATTCGTCGGCCTGCCGCCGCAATTCGTCGGCGACCATCGGAGGCTGCGTCGACACGGTGGAGACGACGGTCACGCGCACGCCGCGCCGCTGCACCGCCTCCACCAGCGAACGGAAATCGCCGTCGCCGGAAAACAGCACCATGTGATCGATCGAGCCCGCCAGTTCCATGGCGTCGACGGCAAGCTCGATGTCCATGTTGCCCTTGACCTTGCGCCGCCCGGTCTGGTCGACGAATTCCTTGGTGGCCTTGGTGACGACCGAATAGCCGTTGTAATCGAGCCAGTCGATCAGCGGGCGGATCGAGGAATATTCCTGATCTTCGATCACCGCGGTGTAATAGAAGGCGCGCAGCAGATAGCCGCGCGACTGGAATTCGCGCAGCAGGCGCTTGTAGTCGATATCGAAGCCGAGCGTCCTGGCGGTGGCGTAGAGGTTGGCGCCGTCAATGAAGAGGGCGATCTTTTCCGATGGGACTGCCATTGTTGTTCTTTCCTGTTTCTCGATGGCGAATCTTGTGCCGCCGATATGCGGCCGGGTTCCCTGCAGGTTCCGGACCGCCGGCGCCCGGCCGGCAATTGCCTGGTCGAAAAACGACCGTTGCGCGCCTGGATATTCGGCGTTGTCTCTAACGACTGTTTCGATGTTTCGGTGCTTATCTATGTTTCAGTGCTTAAGTGTCGGTAATCGGTCGCGGCAAATCCGGTTCCCAAGTCTGAATCAAGTCCGGCCCAAGTCTGGTCCAAGTCCGGCCCCAAGACTGGACCAAGTCTGGGTAGCAAAGCCATTTGTCCCGGCCAAGGCAATCGGACGCCATGCCACCGTTGCGGAAAATGACTCTTGCGCTTTTCCGGCAACAGGTTTAGGTACGCGCCTGATTTCCAGTCATTATGGTTCGCTATGGGAGTGACGAGGCATGGCCCGGGTCACCGTGGAAGATTGCATCGACAAGGTCGAAAACCGCTTCGATCTCGTGTTGCTGGCCAGTCATCGCGCCAGGATGGTGTCGTCCGGCGCGCAGATTACCGTCGACCGCGATAACGACAAGAATCCGGTTGTGGCCTTGCGCGAGATCGCGGAAAAGACGATTTCCCCCGAGGATCTCAAAGAAGACCTTATTCATTCCCTGCAGAAATACGTCGAAGTCGACGAACCGGAACCGGAAGCGCCGCTGATCGGCAGTTCCGGGTCGGTCGATGCCGACGATACCGAAGTCGCAGTCGAACACATGAGCGAGGAAGAACTGCTCAAAGGGCTGGAAGGGCTGGCGCCGCCGGAGGCGCAGCCGGACGAGGAAGTCGAATAAGCGCGCGTTATCGCTCCGACGAATCAAGGCCCGGTCCACCCGACCGGGCCTTTTGCTTGCGCATGCGCCGAGCCGCAGTCGGCCGGGCCCGAACCGGCCGGTCAGGGCAAGCCCTTGCAGGTGCGGCGGAATACGGCGATATCTTGTGGGTCGGCACATCCAGCGGCCGATTCAGGCGAAAGACGGACAGTCATGTCGCGGTCGAGACCGCGGTTGCCGCGGATGCAGAACCAGTCGAAGTCCCGGGCGCCGCTCGATCGCGGTCTGAATATCGTTCCTCAAGGCACTGAAAAAAAAGAGAAAAGCAAGAAGCCGCAGGTCATGCGGCAATACGACCTGATCGAGCGGGTCCGCCGCTACAATCCCAAGACCGACGAAGGCCTGCTCAACCGCGCCTATGTCTATGCCATGCGCGCGCATGGCGAGCAGACGCGCGCTTCCGGCGATCCCTACTTTTCGCACCCGCTCCAGGTTGCCGCCATCCTCACCGACCTGAAGCTGGACGACGCGACCATCGCGGCCGCGCTTCTGCACGACACCATCGAAGACACGGCAACGACGCGTACCGAAATCGACGGACTGTTCGGCGCCGACATCGGCGCATTGGTCGAAGGTCTGACCAAGCTGAAGAAGCTCGATCTCGTCACCAAGGAAGCCAAGCAGGCGGAAAATCTGCGCAAGCTGCTGCTCGCGATCGCCGAAGACGTGCGCGTCCTGCTGATCAAGCTCGCCGACCGTCTGCACAATATGCGCACCGTCCACTACATGCCGCCGGAAGGGCGGCGGCGGACGGCCGAGGAGACGCTCGACATCTACGCGCCGCTAGCCGGGCGCATGGGCATGCAGGAACTGCGGGAAGAGCTGGAGGACTTGTCGTTCCGCGAGCTGTACCCGGAAGCGTTCCGTGTGGTGAGCGAACGTCTGGCCGCGCTGGCCGAGCGCAACCGCGATCTCACCGCCGAGATCGAGCAGCAACTCACCCGGAAGCTGGCCGACCGCGGCATTGCGGCTGTGGTGAAGGGACGGCAGAAGCGGCCGTATTCGATCTGGCGCAAGATGGAGCGCAAGTCGATCGGCTTCGAGCAGCTCTCCGATATTTTCGCCTTTCGCGTCATCGTCCGGACGATGGCGGACTGCTACCAGGCGCTGGGAATCGTGCACACCACCTGGCCGTTCGTGCCCGGACGCTTCAAGGACTATGTGTCGACGCCAAAGCAGAACGACTACCGGTCGCTGCATACGACCGTCGTCGGCCCCGGCCAGCAGCGCGTCGAACTGCAGATCCGCACGCGCGAAATGGACGAGATCGCCGAATACGGCATCGCCGCGCACGCGCTGTACAAGGACACCGGCGGCTCGCCGACGGAAATGTTGTCGCTCGAATCGAATGCCTATGCCTGGTTGCGGCGCACCATCGAGCTTCTCGCCGAGGGCTCCAATCCGGAAGAATTTCTCGAGCACACCAAGCTCGAACTGTTTCACGACCAGGTGTTCTGCTTTACGCCGAAAGGCAAGCTGATTGCGCTGCCGCGCGGCGCCACCACCATCGATTTCGCCTATGCGGTTCACACCGACGTCGGCAACACCGCCGTCGGCGCAAAGGTGAACGGCAAAATTGCGCCGCTGGTGTCCGAACTCGCCAATGGCGACGAAGTCGACATCATCACCTCGAAGGCGCAGGTCGCCCCGCCCGCCGCCTGGGAATCTATCGTGGTGACCGGCAAGGCGCGCGCTGCGATCCGGCGCGCGACGCGCGCCGCCGTCCGCAGTCAATATGCCGGGCTCGGCCGCCGCATCGTGGAGCGGCTGTTCCAGCGCGCGAAGAAAGACTATGCCGACGAAAAGCTGCAGGGCGCGCTGTCGCGTCTCGCGCGCGGCTCGATCGACGAGGTGATGGCGGCGGTGGGTCGCGGCGAGATGAAGGCCTCCGATGTCGCCCGCGCGATGTACCCGGATTATCTTGAGGAACGCGTGGCGGCGAGCGTGCCCAAATCCGACAGTTCCTGGTTCGGCCTGAAACGGCTCAAATCGATCAAGTTCAAGGTGCCGGATGCGGAGAAGGGCGCCATCCCGATCCGCGGCTTCAACTCCGACCTGCCGGTGCGTTTTGCGCCTAACGGCGGGGCTGTGCCGGGCGACCGTATCGTGGGCATTCTCACGCCGGGCGAGGCGCTTACCGTCTATCCGATCCAGTCGCCGATGCTGAAGGAATTCGAGGACAAGCCGGAGCGCTGGGTCGACCTGCGCTGGGACGTCGACGAACGCACCCCGCAGCGCTTTCCCGCCCAGGTCGTCGTGCAGTCGGTCAACGAGCCCGGTTCGCTGGCACAGATCGCCCAGGTCATCGCCGAAAACGACGGCAACATCGACAATATCCGCATGACCCGCCAGTCGCCGGATTTCACCACGGTGACCATCGATCTCGAGGTCTACGATCTCAAGCATCTCACCGCGATCATCGCGCAGTTGCGCGCCAAGGCGGTGGTCGCCAATGTCGCCCGCGTGAACGGCTGACCTGGAATCCGGTTGTGACTGCAGCGCCCCCCATTCGCCTCGGCGTGAACGTCGATCATGTCGCCACCATCCGCAATGCGCGCGGCGGGGTGCATCCCGATCCCGTGCGCGCGGCGCTGCTTGCCATCGAGGCCGGCGCGGACGGAATCACCGCGCATTTGCGCGAGGACCGGCGGCATATCCGCGACGACGACATCGCGCGGCTGATGCAGTCGATTTCCCGGCCGCTCAATTTCGAGATGGCCGCGACCGACGAAATGATCGCGATCGCGCTGAAGACGAAGCCGCATGCCGCCTGTCTGGTGCCGGAAAAGCGCACCGAGCGAACGACCGAAGGCGGGCTCGACGTGGCCGGGCAGGAAGCGCCGCTCGCGCCGGCGGTGGCCCGGTTGCGCGAAGCCGGCATCCGCGTCTCGCTGTTCATCGCCGCCGATCCGGACCAGATCGAAGCGGCGGCGCGCATCGGCGCGCCGGTGGTCGAAATCCATACCGGGGCCTGGTGCGAAGCGTTGCTGCAGGGCGAGGCCGGCGGCGCCGATCGCGAATGGCGGCGCATTGTCGAGGGAGCGCGGCTTGCACATGCGCTCGGGCTCGAAGTGCATGCCGGGCACGGTCTCGACTATGCGACGGCGGAGCGGATTTCGGCGCTGCCCGAAATTGTCGAACTGAATATCGGGCATTACATGATCGGGGAGGCCGTATTCTCCGGCCTAGGCGAAGCGATCGGCACGATGCGCGCGGCGATGCGGCGGGGGAGGGCGAGGGCGGCATGATCCTCGGCGTCGGCTCCGACCTGTGCGACATTCGCCGCATCGAAAAGGTGATTGCGCGCCACGGCGACCGTTTCCTCGATCGCATTTTCACGCCGGCCGAACGCGCGAAGGCGGAGCGGCGCGCCACGCGCGTGGAAACCTATGCCAAGAGGTTTGCCGCCAAGGAAGCCTGCGCCAAGGCGCTGGGAACCGGATTTCGCCGCGGCGTTTTTTTTCGCGACATGGGCGTCGTCAATCTGCCCTCGGGACGGCCGACCATGAAACTGACCGGCGGCGCGCTGCAGCGCCTGCAGGCGATCACGCCGGCCGGATGCCGGGCGCAGATCGACCTCAGCCTGACCGACGAATATCCGATCGCGCAGGCATTTGTGGTGATCTCGGCGATACCCGGTGCGGCCGTTTCCTGAGGCGAATATGCGCGATGCGCGGTTGCCGCCGCAGCCGATTCAGCGGTCGCGGCGGCTGTTTCGCGGCATTTTGCGGCGCTTCGGGCAAGGCAAATTCGCACAATATATCAAGTAGTTATAGGCGATACGGGCGTTCATTGCGCGCGCTGTCCCTAATCGCTACAAGTTCGCGAATGGCAGTTTTCCACGGACAAGAGGCCCATGAGCGTGACCGGCACGACAAAAGGTAAGGACAGCGGTTTCGGCGAAACCGCGCGCGTCATCGTTCATGCCCTGATCATCGCGCTGGTCATCCGCACATTCCTGTTTCAGCCCTTCAACATTCCTTCCGGCTCGATGAAGGAAACCCTGCTGGTCGGCGACTATCTGTTCGTTTCGAAATATTCGTACGGATACACGTATTATTCGATTCCGTTTTCGCCGCCGCTGTTTTCCGGACGCGTGTTCGGCTCCCCGCCCGAGCGCGGAGACATTGCCGTCTTCCGTCTGCCCAAGGACGATTCCACCGACTACATCAAGCGCGTGATCGGCCTTCCCGGCGACCGCATTCGCATGATCGACGGCCTCTTGCACATCAACGGCCAGCCGGTCAGGCGCGAGCGCATCGCCGACTATATCGAGACCGAGGAAAGCGAGCGCGCAACCCGCGTCAAGCGCTGGCGCGAGACGCTGCCCAACGGCGTGAGCTACACCACGCTCGATCTCATCGACAACGGCTTCTACGACAACACGCAGGAATACGTGGTGCCCACAGGCCACTATTTCATGATGGGCGACAACCGCGACAATTCCACCGACAGCCGCGTGCTCTCGCAGGTCGGCTATGTCCCGTTCGAAAACCTGATCGGGCGCGCGCAGGTGATCTTCTTTTCCGTAGCGGAAGGCGAGAGAGCCTGGCAGTTCTGGCTCTGGCCCTGGACCGTGCGCTGGAGCCGCCTGTTCTCGATCGTGCGATGAGCCGCAGGGCCGAGAACAAGGCACAGGCCGCCGCGCCGGCGGTCGCGGCGCCCGCGCCGAAATCCTCTCTGCGCGCCCAGCCGCCGGTGCGCAAGCTGCCTAAACGCAAGGCGGCGGCGCGGCCGCGCACGCCGAGCGTGCTGGAAAAGACTATCGGCTACCGCTTTCGCGATCCCGAATTGCTGGAACGCGCGCTCACGCATATCTCCGCGCTCAAGGGCGCACAGGGGCGCGCCGGCAGCTATCAGCGGCTGGAATTTCTCGGCGATCACGTGCTCGGCCTTGCGGTCTCGGAAATGCTGTTTGCCGCCTTTCCCAGAGCGGAGGAGGGCGAGCTTTCGCGCCGGCTCGCCGATCTGGTGCGCCGCGAGACCTGCGCCGATGTCGCGCGCGCGGTCGATCTCGGCACCGCGCTGCGTCTCGGCGCCTCGGAAGCCAAGTCCGGCGGGCGCGCGCGCACGGCGATCCTTGCCGATGTCTGCGAGTCGCTGATCGGCGCGATTTTTCTCGACGGCGGATACAAGGCCGCGTCCGCTTTCGTCGACCGGTTCTGGGCCGAGCGCATGCGCAAGCCGGCGCGCCCCCTGCGCGATCCGAAAACGGTGCTGCAGGAATGGGCGCAGGCGCGCGGCCTGCCGACGCCCGCCTACCGCGAGGTCGAGCGCATCGGACCGCATCACGATCCCGAATTCCGCGTCTCGGTGGCGCTGCCCGACCGCGATCCGGCGGAAGGGCGCGGCCGTTCCAAGCGCGCGGCCGAACAGGCCGCCGCCGCCGCATTGCTGGCGCGCGAGGGCGTGCGCGCCGATGGCTGAGGGCGCGAGTCCGGCGCGCTGCGGCTTCATCGCGCTGGTCGGTGCGCCCAATGCCGGCAAGTCGACGCTGCTCAATGCCCTGGTCGGCGCCAAGGTGTCGATCGTGTCGCACAAGGTGCAGACCACGCGCACGCTGGTGCGGGGGATCGCGATCGAGGACGGCGCGCAACTCGTCTTCATCGACACACCCGGCATTTTCGCACCGAAGCGCCGGCTCGACCGCGCCATGGTTGCCGCCGCCTGGGGCGGGGCGCACGACGCCGATCTCACCGGCCTGCTGATCGACGCGCGGCGGGGGATCGACGCGGAGATCGAGCCGATCCTGGCCGGACTCGCCGGCATGCCCGGCCGCAAATTCCTGCTCATCAACAAGATCGATCTTGTCGACAAGGCCGCGTTGCTGGCACTGGCGCAGGCGGCGAATGCGCGCACCGACTTCGCCGCCACCTTCATGATCTCCGCGCTCGGCGGCGACGGCGTCGCCGACGTCAAATCCTGGCTGGCGCGCGCGGTGCCCGAGGGCCCCTGGCATTATCCGCCCGAACAGATCGCGGATGCGCCGCTGCGCCAGCTCGCCGCCGAAATCACCCGAGAGAAGCTGTTCGAGCGTCTGCACCAGGAGCTGCCTTACCGCTCGACGGTGGAGACCACGGCGTGGAAGGAACTGAAGGACGGCTCTGTCCGAATCGAGCAGACGATCTATGTTGAGCGCGAAAGCCAGCGCAAGATCGTGCTCGGCAAGGGCGGTCAGAGCATCCGCGCGATCGGCGCATTGGCGCGCAGGGACATCGCCGAAGCCGCCGGGACGCCGGTGCACCTGTTCCTGTTCGTCAAGGTGCGGGAAGGCTGGAGCGACGACCCGGAACGCTATCGCGAGATGGGACTGGAATTTCCGAAGGAGTAGAATGGCCGCCATGGAATGGTCCGACGACGGCATCGTGCTCGGCGTGCGGCGTCACGGGGAGGCCAACGCCATCCTCGAACTGATGACGCGCGCGCACGGCCGCCATCTCGGCCTCGTGCGCGGCGGGGCGGGCACGCGCATGCGTCCGTTGCTGCAGCCCGGCAATGTCGTGCACGCGAACTGGCGCGCGCGGCTCGACGAGCATCTCGGCAATTATACGATCGACGCGCACAGGCTGCGCGCCGGTGCGTTCTTCGCCGCCTCGCATGCAGTGTTTGCGGTGACGCATCTGGCGGCGCTGACGCGGCTTTTGCCCGAGCGCGATCCGCACGAGCGCGTCTATGTCGGCCTCGACGCCATTCTCGACCATCTCGACGATTCCGCCCTGGCCGCGGCCCTGGTCGTTCGTTTCGAATTGCTGCTTTTGTCGGAGCTTGGCTTCGGCCTCGATCTCGACCGCTGCGCGGCGACCGGAAGCGCCGACGGTCTGGTCTTCGTGTCGCCGAAATCCGGACGCGCCGTCTCCGCCGAAGCCGGCGCGCAATGGCGCGACCGCCTGCTTGCGCTTCCGCCGTTTCTGCTCGACAGCGCAGACTGCCGTCCGTCGCCCGCGGAACTGGCGCAAGGTTTTGCGCTGACGAACTTCTTTCTCGCGCGTCACGTGCTGGAACCGCGCGGCCTTGCCGTCTCCGACGCGCGGCAGGGTTTCATCGCCGCGGTAATGCGCACACAGCCGACTGCGGCATGACCGCAGCCGGGCCGGTGCGGCCGGTCTGCGGCCTTACCAATAGCGCCAGTGCCGGTGGCGCCGATAGGGGCGATGGTAATAGGGATAGTAGGGGTAGACGTAGTGCGGGCGCGTATAGTAGCAGCGCCGCCAGCAGCCGCGCCGGTTGCAATAGCGGCGGCAGACATAGCGCACCTGCTCGGCAAGGTTCACGCCGGCGGTGGCATTGGCCAGTCCGGCGGGCGCCGGCAGCGTCATCGCAACCGCGCGTTCCGCGGCCAGCGGAGCGGACAGGATCAGGGCGGCAAAGGCGGCAAGACTGAGAAAGATTCTGCGCATCGAGGTCACTCCCGTTCAGGACAGAGCGCGGGCGCCGAATCTTTGTCGCCCCCGTTTGGTGCCCCACCGCTCCTGCCGCTGCGAGTGTCGGCCGCGATTGCGATCAAATAGCGGCCAGGTCATTCATCTCTTGTTCATGGCAATGCATCGGAGTACCCGTCACACATGGGCAAACGCCTGATTCCCCCCGGACCGGACGGCGTCCAGGAAATCGCGCTGCGCGAGGCGCTGGAAGAGCGCTATCTCGCCTATGCGCTGTCGACGATCATGCACCGCGCGCTGCCCGATGCGCGCGACGGACTGAAGCCGGTACACCGACGCATACTCTACGGCATGCGGCTGCTGCGGCTCGATCCCGGCGCCGCGTTCAAGAAGTCGGCGAAAATCGTCGGCGACGTGATGGGCAATTTCCATCCGCACGGCGATCAGGCGATCTATGACGCGTTGGTGCGTCTGGCGCAGGACTTCGCCTCGCGCTATCCGCTGATCGACGGGCAGGGCAATTTCGGCAATATCGACGGCGATAACGCCGCCGCCTACCGTTATACCGAGGCGCGCATGACCGAGGTCGCGCGCCTGCTGCTCGAAGGCATCGACGAGGACGCGGTCGACTTCCGTCCCAATTACGACGGGCTCTCGCAGGAGCCGGCGGTGCTGCCGGGGGCGTTCCCCAATCTGCTGGCCAACGGATCGCAGGGCATTGCGGTCGGCATGGCGACCGCCATTCCGCCGCACAATGCCGCCGAGCTGTGCGACGCCGCGCTCTACCTGATCGGCCACAAGCGCGCGAAAAGCCGCGACCTGATGCAATTCGTGCCCGGACCGGATCTGCCGACCGGCGGAATCGTCGTCGACGACAAGGCCGCGATCGCCGAGGCCTATGCCACCGGCCGCGGTGCGTTCCGCGTGCGTGCGCGCTGGCACAAGGAGGACGAAGGGCGCGGCGTCTATTCCGTAATCGTCACCGAAATTCCCTGGTTGGTGCAGAAATCGCGCCTGATCGAGCGCATCGCGGAATTGCTGCAGGAGCGCAAGCTGCCGCTGGTTGCCGATATCCGCGACGAATCCACCCAGGACGTGCGTATCGTGATCGAGCCGCGCTCGCGCACGGTCGACCCTGCATTGATGATGGAGTCGCTGTTCAAGCTGACCGACCTCGAGTCGCGCATTCCGCTCAACATGAATGTGCTGGTCAAGGGGCGCATCCCGAAAGTGATCGGTCTGGCCGAGGCGCTGCGCGAATGGCTCGACCATCGCCGCGACGTCCTTGTGCGCCGCTCGCGCCACCGCCTTGCCGTCATCGAGCACAGGCTGGAAGTGCTCGGCGGCTACCTGATCGCCTATCTCAATCTGGACCGCGTCATCAAGATCATCCGCACGCAGGACGAGCCCAAGCCGGTGCTGATGCGGACCTTCAAGCTCACGGACGTGCAGGCCGACGCCATCCTCAACATGCGGCTGCGCAATCTGCGCAAACTCGAAGAGATGGAAATCCGCGAGGAGGACAAGGCGCTGCGCGCCGAGCGCACCAGGATCAAGGCGCTGCTCGCATCCGAAAAGGACCAGTGGAAATCGGTTGCGGCGGAGATCAAGGAATTGCGCAACCTGTTCGGGCCGAAGACCGACCTTGGCCGCCGCCGCACCAGCTTCGGCGAAGCGCCCGCGCACGACGCCGCAGCCATCGAGGAAGCGCTGGTCGAGCGCGAGCCCGTCACCGTGGTCGTCTCCGCAAAAGGCTGGATCCGCGCGCTGCGCGGACATGTCTCCGACCTTTCGGGCGTCGCATTCAAGACCGACGACGCGCTGCGATTCGCGTTCTTTGCCGAGACGACCTCGCGTTGCATGGTGTTCGGCAGCAACGGCCGTTTTTACACGATCGAGGCGGCGAAGCTGCCGGGCGGCCGCGGACACGGCGAGCCGGTCCGCCTCTATATCGACATGGAGCAGGACGCCGATATCGTTTCGGCCTTCGTCTACCGTGGGGGGCGCAAGTTCCTGGTCGCCAGCCGCGAAGGGCGCGGCTTCGTCGTGGCGGAGGACGAATGCGTCGCCACCACGCGCAAGGGCAAACAGGTGCTCAACGTCAAGGGACGCGACCGCGCGCGGGCGATGACGCCGGTTGCCGGCGAACTGGTCGCCGCCATCGGCGACAATCGCAAGATGGTGATCTTCCCGCTCAACCAGGTGCCGGAAATGACGCGCGGCGCCGGCGTGCGCCTGCAGCGCTACCGCGACGGCGGGCTGTCCGACGTGACCACCTTCGTCGGCAAGGAGGGCCTGAACTGGCTCGATGCCGCCGGCCGCACATTCACCATGACGCTGAAGGAATTGTCGGACTGGCGCGGCAACCGTTCCGACGCCGGCCGGCTCGCGCCGAAAGGCTTTCCGCGCAGCAATTCGTTCGGCGCGCGTCCCTGAAAATGCGGCCGGGCTAGCCGTCGATGCGCAGCCAGCCCTGCGACATCAGCCGTTCCTGCGGAAGGAAGCGGCTCTTGTAATCCATCTTGCGCGAACCGCGCACCCAATAGCCGAGATAGACATAGGGCAATTGCAAGCGTTTCGCGCGTGCGATGTGGTCGAGAATCATGAAGGTGCCGAGCGAACGCATTTCTTCCGCCGGCTCGAAAAACGAATACACCATCGACAGGCCGTCGCTGAGGATGTCGGTCAGCGCCACCCCGACGACGGGACCGTTGCTGCGCGCGCGAAAACCGGAATCGGGGTCGCGGACGCGATATTCGGCGATCCGGGTCTCGACATGGCTGTCCTCGACCATCATCGCGTAGTCGAGCACGGTCATGTCGGCCATGCCGCCGTCGCGGTGCCGTGCATCGAGATAGGCGCGGAACACCGAATATTGCTCGGACGTGGGCGTGGCCTGCCGCATCTCGCTGACGATGTCCTCGTTGCGCTCCATGACGCGGCGCATGCTGCGCGTCGGCGTGAAATCCTCCGCCACGACCCGCACGGAGACGCAGGCGCGGCACGCTTCGCAGGCCGGCCGGTATGCGATCGACTGGCTGCGGCGAAAGCCGCCATGGGTCAGAAGATCGTTCAGCCCCGGCGCGCGCTCGCCGACCAGATGCGTGAACACCTTGCGCTCCTGCTTGCCCAATAGATAGGGACACGGCGAGGGCGCCGTCAGGTAGAATTGCGGGGTATCGCGCGAATGTTGTGTCACCGGCTTTCGGAACCGCCTGTTCGTTACCGCGCTGGGATTTTCTCCCAGAAGCCGCCTCCGGTCAAAGGCGCGTGCGGGCGGCCCGCAGCGCATTCGCCCGCCGCTGGTTGTTGATTACGACGGTGCCGACCAGCATGTCGTGCAACAGCCGCCGGCGTTCGTTGAACAGGCACACGACGAGCACGATGGGAAACGACATCGAGACCCAGAACACGATGGCATGCACGGCGCCGAGCACGAAATAGGCCGGCGCGCCGTACCAGGTGCGCATTTCCAGGTCCATAATGCGCATGCCGATGGTGGCGGAATGCACGCTGCCGAAGGTGGTGCCGTAATAGGCCAGCGCCCAGACGGTGGCGGCGGCCGGCAGCAGCCCGTAGAGGAAAAATCCCAAGCCGAAGGTCACGACACCGACGGCGAAGATGAAAATCGCCATGAACACCACGGGAATGGCGATGATGGCGAAGTCGATCAGAAAGGCGACCACGCGACGCGCCAGCACGCCCTCGAACAGTTCGGGACTGGCCGCCGGATCGTAGGCATGCGGCTTCAGGTCGAGGGAAACGCCGATCTTCTTCGGGTCGCTCATATCGCGTGCCTTCTCGGTTCGCTCCGGCCGGTCGCCGACCGCTTGAATCGCAGCCATCAGGATGTGAATTATCCGCAGACGATGCAAGAGGAAGGCGTAGCCTTGCACGCGGCTATGGCATTGCGCCGGGCACGCGCGGCCTGCATGGTCGCAGCATGCTGCCGCAGCGGAAGGGGCAGGCCGGGATCCATGCCATGAACGCGACGACGCCGATCACCATTGCCGCCATCCGCGACGCCCAGACCATCCTGGAGGGGCGCGTCCTGCACACGCCGATGCTGCCGGCGCCGCGGTTGTCGGAACTGACCGGCGCCGAGATTTTCGTCAAATACGAGAATCTCCAGGTCACCAATTCGTTCAAGGAGCGCGGCGCGCTCAACAAGCTCGCCTCGCTCACCGCCGCCGACCGCGCTCGCGGCGTCGTCGCCATGTCGGCGGGCAACCACGCGCAGGCGGTGGCCTATCATGCGCGCCGGCTCGGCATCGCCGCCACGATCGTCATGCCGCTGTTCACGCCCTCGGTGAAGGTGGCGGCCACCCGGGCCTATGGCGCGGAGATCGTGCTGCACGGCGAGAGCGTCGGCGAGGCGCAGGGCCGGGTCGAGCAGCTTGTCGCCGCGCACGGCTCCGTCCAGGTTCACCCTTACGACGATGCGCGCATTATCGCCGGACAAGGCACCATCGCGCTGGAAATGCTGGAACAGGTTCCCGATCTCGATTGCCTGGTGGTGCCGGTCGGCGGCGGCGGACTGATTTCGGGCAATGCCATTGCCGCCCGGGCGGTCAATCCGGCGATCGAGGTGATCGGGGTCGAGGCGGCGCTGTATCCGTCGATGTGGAATGCCATTCGCGGCGACGACCGGCCGGCCGGCGGGCCGACGCTGGCGGAGGGCATCGCGGTGAAATCGGTGAGCGGGCTGACCGTGCCGATCGTGCGCGAGCATGTCGCGGAAATCGTGCTGGTCGACGAGCCGCATCTCGAACGGGCGGTGAACGCCTATCTCACGCTGCAGAAGACCATGGCGGAGGGCGCCGGCGCCGCCGGCCTCGCCGCCATCCTGGCGGATCCGGAGCGCTTTCGCGGCCGCCGTGTCGGGCTGATCCTGTCGGGCGGCAATATCGACCCGCGCATCCTTGCCTCGATCATGATCCGCGAACTGGAGCGCGACGGCCGCATCATGTCGTTCCGCCTGACGCTGTCCGACCGGCCCGGCCTGCTCGGGCAGATCGCCACGCGGCTCGGCGAACTCGGCGCCAACATCCTCGAAGTCGACCACAAGCGGCTGTTTCTCGACGTGCCGGCCAAGGGCACGCGGCTCGACGTGACGGTGGAGACGCGCGACCGCGCGCATGCCGAGGAAATCATCCGCGCGCTGGCGGCGGACGGCTTCCAGCCGCTGCCGATCGAGGCCGGCGACGCGATGGAATAGGGCACCCGCAGCGTCAGGCCTTCAAGATCGCCGCCACCTGCGGCGCAAAATAGGTGAGCACCCCGTCCGCACCCGCGCGCTTGAAGGCGATCAGGCTCTCCAGCATGGCACGCTCGCCGTCGAGCCAGCCGTTCTGCATTGCGGCCACGATCATCGAATATTCGCCCGACACCTGATAGGCGAAGGTCGGCACGCCGAATTCGTCCTTCACCCGCCGCACGATGTCGAGATAGGGCAGGCCGGGCTTGACCATCACCATGTCGGCGCCCTGTTCGAGGTCGAGCGCGACCTCGCGTAACGCCTCGTCGGAATTTCCCGGATCCATCTGGTAGGTGCGTTTGTCGCCGGTCAGCGTCTTGGCCGAGCCGACGGCGTCGCGGAACGGCCCATAAAACGCCGAAGCGTATTTTGCCGCATAAGCCATAATCGCCACGTCGGTCAGCCCGTTTTCGTCCAGTCCGTCGCGGATCGCGCCGACGCGCCCGTCCATCATGTCGGAGGGCGCGATGATGTCGCAGCCGGCCTGCGCCTGCACCAGCGCCTGGCGCACCAGCACTTCTACCGTCTCGTCGTTGCGGATGACGCCGTCGCGCAGGAGCCCGTCATGCCCGTGGCTGGTATAGGGATCGAGCGCCACGTCGCACAGGACGCCGATCTCCGGCACCGCCTGCTTGATCGCGCGCACCGCGCGGCAGACGAGATTGTCGGGGTTGAGCGCCTCGCTGCCGTCCTCGTCGCGCAGGGCGGGATCGGTATAGGGAAAGAGGGCGATGCAGGGGATCGACAATGTCGCCGCCCGCTCCGCCTCGCGCAAAGCCCGATCGACGGAGAGCCGGTCGACGCCGGGCATGGAGGCCACGGGCGTGCGCACATTCTCGCCGTCGACGATGAAGAGCGGCCAGATCAGGTCGTCCGCCGTCAGCACCGCCTCGCGCACCATGCGGCGGAGCCAGTCGGCGCGGCGCAGCCGGCGCGGCCGCTCGGTCAGGGCGAGGTCGTGCTGCGGTTGTGCGGCGCCGGTCGAAGCCGGCACGAAGCGCGTGCGGCTCTCCAGCGGCCGGCCGTATTTTATGGCCATGGTCTGCTCCGGATTCCGCTGCGTTTTTACCGCGTCCCGGGCGCGCCTTCCACCCTTCTGTCACCGGAAGCGTTGACGCCGGAAAGTGGCGCTTCTATCGGTCGCGGTCATGGATTTCGATCTCTCCGAAGACCAGCGCGCCTTCCAGGCCACCGCAAGGCAATTCGCCCGCGAAGAGATGATGCCGTTCGCGCGCGAATGGGACGAGAACGAGATTTTCCCGGTCGAGACCTTGCGCAAGGCGGCCGCGCTCGGCTTTGGCGGCATCTATGTCAACGACGATGTCGGCGGATCCTCGCTGACGCGGCTCGATGCCACCATCATCTTCGAGGAGCTGGCGCAGGGCTGCACCTCGACCGCCGCCTATATCTCGATCCACAACATGGCGGCCTGGATGATCGACGCCTTCGGCGGCGAGACGCAGCGCAAGCGATTCCTGCCCAGGCTATGCGCGATGGAGCATTTCGCCAGTTATTGCCTGACCGAGCCGGGCTCCGGATCGGATGCGGCGAGCCTGTCGACGCGCGCGCGGCGCGAGGGCGACCATTACGTGCTCGACGGCGCCAAGGCATTCATCTCCGGCGGCGGCGTGTCCGACATCTATGTCTGCATGGTGCGCACCGGAGAGGCGGGGCCGAAGGGCATTTCCTGCATCGTGGTCGAGAAGGGGACGCCCGGCCTGTCGTTCGGCGCGCAGGAGAAGAAGCTCGGCTGGAAATCGCAGCCCACCGCAATGGTGATGTTCGAGAATTGCCGCGTCCCGGCCGACAACCTGATCGGGGCGGAAGGGCAGGGCTTCAGGATCGCCATGGCCGGCCTCGATGGCGGCAGGCTCAATATCGCGGCCTGCTCGCTCGGCGGAGCCCAGTTCTGTCTCGACCGCACGGTCGAATATATGCGCGAGCGCAAGCAGTTCGGTACCCGCCTGTCCGATTTCCAGGCGCTGCGATTTCGTATCGCCGATTATGCGACCGAACTGGAGGCGGCGCGGCTGATGGTGCGGCGCGCCGCGCATGCGGTCGGCGAGAGCGAGCCGGGCGGCACGCGGCTTGCGGCAATGGCCAAGCGGCTTGCCACCGACATCGGATTTGAGGCGGTGAACGGTTGCCTGCAACTGCACGGCGGCTACGGCTATCTGCGCGACCACCCGATCGAGCGCGTACTGCGCGACGTGCGCGTGCATCAGATTCTCGAAGGCACCAACGAAGTCATGCGGCTGATCGTGAGCCGCGACCTGCTCGGCAATTGAAGCCGGGCCTGCAATCCGGCGATATTGCGGCGACTGGAACTTTTCCCCGATTGCATCGTTCTATTTTGCCCGCCCGGGCAGGCCGGCCGCATCCCCGAACTCACCTCCCGCGCGTCATGCCGGCGCCCGCACAGAAGGAGCAAAACGGGACCGCCCCCATGCAACGGCAGTATCAAGTGCTTCCCCGCGCCGATACCGGCGTCGCAGGTCTCGATTTCGTTTTGGAGGGCGGCTGGGCCCGCAACCGGCTGCACCTGCTGGAAGGCTGTCCGGGGACGGGCAAGACGACGATCGCGCTGCAATTCCTGCTGGCCGGAGCACAGGCCGGCGAAACCGGAATTTATGTCAGCCTGGCGGAGACCGAGCACGAACTGCGCGAGGGCGCTCATTCGCACGGCTGGACCCTGGATCCGAAGATCGAGATATTCGAGCTGATCCCGCCGGAAAGCGTGCTCGATCCGGACCAGCACCAGAGCCTGCTGTATTCGTCCGATCTCGAACTCGGCGAGACGATCAAGCGGATATTCGCTGCCATCGAACGGCTGCAGCCCAAGCGCGTGGTGATCGACAGTCTCTCGGAAATCCGGCTGCTGGCGCAAAGCTCGCTGCGCTACCGGCGGCAAATTCTGGGACTGAAGCACTATTTCGCCCGCCACAATTCGACGGTCGTGCTGCTCGACGACCTGACGACGGAAAGCACCGAACGCGCCGTCCACAGCATTGCACACAGCGTCATGCATCTCGATCAGCTCACGCCGATTTACGGCGGCGAGCGGCGCCGGCTGCGCGTCCTCAAATGTCGCGGCCAGTCGTTTCGCAGCGGCTACCACGACTTCGTCATCGATCGGGAAGGCGTCCAGGTGTTTCCCCGCCTCATCGCAGCCGACCGCCGCAAGGGATTTTCCGGCAAACAGATTGCCAGCGGCATCGAAGGCCTCGACCGGCTGCTCGGAGGCGGAATCGCCGAAGGTTCGAGTACGCTGATCTCGGGGCCTGCCGGCACCGGCAAGTCGCTGCTCGTCATGCACTACATCAAGGCCGCCGTGGATCGCGGCGAGCGTGCCGCCTATTTCGTCTTCGAGGAAGAGCTTGGCATGCTGTTCGCGCGCGCACACGCGATGGGGATCGATCTGCAGGCAATGCAGGCGAAGGGCGCGCTCATTGTCGAACAGATGGATGCGGCCGAATTGTCGCCGGGCGAGTTCGCCTACCGGGTCCGCAATCTCGTCGACAACATGAACACGCAAACCGTCGCCATCGACAGCATCAACGGCTATCACGCGGCCATGCCCGAGGAGTCCTTTCTCACCCTGCATCTGCACGAGCTGCTGCAATATCTGAACCGCTGTGGCGTCACGACCTTTATCACGATGGCGCAGCAGGGCATGGTGGGCGAATTCACTCAGCCGGCGGACGTGACTTACCTGGCCGACACCATGATCGTGCTGCGGTATTTCGAGGCGACCGGCCGTGTGCGCCGCGCGATGTCGGTGGTCAAGAAACGGGCCGGCCCGCACGAATCGACGATCCGCGAGTTCATGATCGGCAACAGGGGCATCGTCGTCGGCAGGCCGCTGGAGGAGTTCCAGGGCGTGCTGCGCGGCGTGCCGACCTATGTCGGGCGTTCCGAACCGCTGATGGATCAGGAGTGAATATGCGGGACACCGGGTTTCCCGGGCGAACGCTGATCCTCGCGCCGCGCGGGCGCGATGCCGCGGTTGCAAAGTCCATCCTGCGCGATGCGCAGCTCAGCGCCGAGATTTGCAGCGATCTCGTCGATCTCGTTCGTGAAATCAGGCGCGGCGCGGAGGTCGCCATCGTCACCGAGGAAACGCTGCGCGGCGACGTCCAGGAACTGGCGGAATGGGTCGCGAGCCAGCCGCCATGGTCCGATTTTCCGTTCATCGTGCTGACGCAGCATGGGGGCGGACTGGAACGCAACCCGGCGGCGGCAATCCTGACCGACATCCTCGGCAATGTCAGCTTTCTCGAACGCCCGTTCCATCCGACCACGCTGGTCAGCGTGGTGCAGACGGGACTGCGCGGCCGCCGCCGGCAATACGAATGCCGCCGGCTCAACGAAGAGCTGGAAATGCGCGTATACGAGCGCACCGCCGAACTGGGCGCGGCCAACCGCCAGCTCTTTGCCCAGATCGAGGAACGGGAGCGGGCCGAATCCACGCTGCGGCAGATGCAGCGGCTGGAGGCGATCGGCCAGCTCACCTCCGGGGTCGCGCACGATTTCAACAATCTGCTGACGGTCGTGCTCGGCAATATCGCGTTTGTGGAGAAGGGCCTCGATGCCGCCAATGTCGACGGCAAGCTGCGCCAACGTCTTGCCAATATGCGCACCGCCGCCGAGCGCGGCGCGAAGCTGACCGACCAGCTTCTCACCTTCTCGCGCCGGCAATGGCTGGAGCCCAAATCGGTCGATCTGAACGAGACCGTTTCCGGGATGCGCGACCTGCTGCAGAGCACCATGGGCGGCAGCATCGAGATCCGCACCGACCTGTCCGACGACCTGTGGCCGGCGCTGGTCGATCCCACCCAGCTTGAACTGGCCGTGCTCAACCTTGCCATCAACGCGCGCGACGCCATGGGCATCGGCGGCCGGCTCGTCGTCTCGACGTCGAATGTGACGCTGGATGCGCCGGTCGGCCCGGAAGAGCCGCCCCCGGGCGCGTATGTCAGGATCGGCGTGAGCGACACCGGGAGCGGGATGAGCGAGAAGGTGCGCGCTCATGTATTCGAACCCTTCTTCACCACCAAGGAAATCGGCAAGGGATCGGGACTGGGGCTGAGCCAGGTTCTCGGGTTTGCCAAGCAGTCGGGCGGGGGCGTGCGTATCGATTCCGCGCCGGATCGAGGCACCACAGTTTCGATCTACCTGCCGCGCGCGCAAGGCAAAACGGCGCAGCCGTCGGCCGTCGCGCCACGGCCCGGCCACGCGGGCAAACGCAGCGCGCGCATCCTCCTGGTCGACGACGATGCGGCGGTGCGCGACATCACTGCGGCGATCCTGCGCGAGCAGGGGCATTCGGTGACCGAAGCGGGGAGCGGCGGCGCCGCGCTCGACATCCTGGAGCGGCGGCGCGAATTCGACATCATGGTGATCGACTATGCGATGCCGGGCATGAGCGGCGCGGAGCTTGCCGGACGCGTGCAGAAAAAATGGCCGCACCTGCAGATTCTTTTTATCACCGGCTTTGCCGACAGGGCGGCGCTGGCGGGCGTGAGCGAAACCCAGATCGTCGGCAAGCCGTTTGTCGGCGGCGAACTTGCCGATCGCATCCAGCTCGCGCTCACGCGTACCTTTCCGAAAAACGTCGTCCGTCTCAACCGCTAGGCGCACAGCTTGCCTTCGCGCCGTGTAGCCGGATCGCTGGCATTTGGCGGCGGCAACCGCTAACAGTCGGCCGCAAAGCCATGACCACGACATCCGACATCCTGTTCGAACGCCGCGGCGCCGCCGGCCTGGTGATATTGAACCGTCCGCAGGCGCTGAATGCGGTCACGCACACGATGGTGCGCGCGCTCGCCGAACGGCTTGCGGCATGGGAGCGCGACGATGCGGTCACGCGCGTGATCGTCAGCGCCAGCGGCGAAAGGGCGTTTTCGGCCGGCGGCGACATTCGCGCGCTCTACGAGATCGGGCGCGCCGACCGGCAGGCGGAGGCGCTGACCTTCTTTCGCGAGGAATACAGGCTCAACCATTACATCAAGCACTATCCCAAGCCGTATATTGCGCTGATCGACGGCATCGTCATGGGCGGCGGAGTAGGCATTTCCGTGCACGGCTCGCATCGCGTCGCCGGCGACCGCTACCAGTTCGCCATGCCGGAAGTCGGGATCGGATTTTTTCCGGATGTGGGGGCGACCTTCGCCCTGCCGCGGCTCAAGGGCCTGAGCGGCACGTATCTCGCGCTTACCGGCGAGCGGATGCGGGCCGACGACGGCGTGGCACTCGGTGCGGCGACGCATCGGGTGCGCTCCGGGCGGTTTGCCGAATTGCAGGCGGCGTTGTGCGGCGCCGACCCGGTCGACGCGACGCTCGCGGCCTTCGCCGAACAGGGGCAGGCGGGGCCGCTGACCGCGCGCCTTGCCGCCATCGACCGGCTGTTTGCTGCCGATACGGTGCCCGGCATTCTCGCGGCGCTCGGCGAGGCCGGGGCGGATGCGGCGGACGCGGACTGGGCGAAGGCGACCGCCGCCGCGATCCGCAGCAAGTCGCCGCTCAGCCTTTGCATCGCGCGCGAGCAGATGCTGCGCGGATCGTCGGCGAACTTTGCCGCGAGCATGCAGATCGAGTTCCGTATCGTGTCGAGGATTGTCTATGATCACGACTTCTACGAGGGTGTCCGCGCCGTGATTGTCGACAAGGACAATGCGCCGCGCTGGCGGCCGGCGAGCCTGGAGGAGGTCGATTCTGCCATGGTTGCGAGGCACTTCGCCGCGCTGGAGGGGGAGGAATTGACGCTGCCATGAGCCTGTCAGCGCCCGACCGCGAGGATCGCGCCGGAACCGATCCCACAGCCGTTCTCGAACCGGTCAAGATCGGAAAATCGACTGGCGGTGAAGGCATTTGGACCCGGAGGCTCGTGTGGTTTCTGCGCGGCATGGCGGTGCTGTCGATGCTCAAGGGGCTGTTTCACTGGTCCATCGTCCTGGGAATCGGCGACACGCTGGAAAACAATTTCATGCTGCACGCGCTGCCCTGGCAGACCGCCACTGTGTTCTTCGCCATCATCGACCTTGTCGCCGCGGTCGGCCTGTGGCTGGCCGCGGTCTGGGGTGCGGTGGTGTGGCTGACGGCCGCGGTGTCGATGGCTGCGGTGGAGGTATTTTTCCCGCAAATCTATGGCGGCCGCATCTGGGTCGTCGCCATCGAAATCCTGCTGCTCGGATCTTATCTCGCGCTCGCCATCCAGTCGGCGCGTGAGCATCCGCATTGAAGACGCAAAATCGGGGGAGGCCCGGATGGAAAAAATCGGCTTTGTCGGTCTCGGCAATATGGGATTGCCGATGGCGCAGAACCTGCTCAAGGCGGGGCACCGGGTGGAGGGCATCGACGTCAGTGCCGCCCAGATCGGCAAATTGAAGGAAGCCGGCGGCGGCGCCGCACCCGATATCGGCGCAATGGCGGCTCAGGCCGACGCCATCGTCACCATGCTGCCCTCGGGCAAGGAGGTGCGCGAGGTCTATCTCGGCAACGACGGCATCGTCGCGCGTGCGCGGCCCGGAACGCTGCTGATCGATTCCTCCACCATCGACGTCGCCACCGCGCGCGAGGTTGCCGCAGCCGCCGAAGCGAAAGGTCTGATGATGGTCGACGCCCCGGTCTCCGGCGGCGTCGGCGGCGCGCAGGGCGCCACGCTCACCTTCATGGTCGGCGGCACGGATGACGCATTCACCAAGGCGAAGCCG
>CAYWCE010000026.1:0-38173 GCA_964456755.1 uncultured Hyphomicrobiales bacterium | reverse complement strand
CACGAACTGCTCCATGCCGTGCTCGGCGATATAGCCGTGCCCGCCGAACACCTGCTGCGCGGCGACAGCGTTGGCAAAGCCCGTATCGGTGAGCACGCCCTTCACCACCGGCGTGAGCAGGCCCATATGGTCTTCGGCCGCCTGCCGCTCCTTCTCGTCCTGCGCGCGGTGCTGGATGTCGCCCTTCAGCGCCGTCCACAAAACCAGCGCGCGCGCGGCCTCGTTGAAGGCCCTGATCGTCAGCAGCGTGCGGCGCACGTCCGGATGCACGATGATCGGATCGGCCGGCTTGTCGGGAAATTTCGCGCCGGTCAGTGCGCGGCCCTGCAGGCGCTCCTTCGCGTAGATCGCCGCGTTCTGGTAGGCGACCTCGGACAGCGCCAGCCCCTGCACGCCGACGCCGAGCCGCGCCTCGTTCATCATCGTGAACATGGCATGCAGACCGCGATTGGCCTCGCCGATCAGAAAGCCTTCGGCGCTATCGTAATTCATCACGCAGGTGGCGTTGGCATGGATGCCCATCTTGCGCTCGATCGAGCCGCAGGACACGCCGTTCGCCGCGCCGGGGGAACCGTCGTCGTCGACGCGCCGCTTCGGCACGATGAACAGCGAGATGCCTTTGGTGCCCGCCGGCGCGCCCTCGATGCGCGCGAGCACGAGGTGCACGATGTTTTCCGTCAGATCCTGCTCGCCGCCGGAGATGAAGATTTTCGTGCCGCTGATCCTGTAGCTGCCGTCGGCCTGCGGCACGGCCTTCGTGCGCAGCAGGCCGAGATCGGTGCCGCAATGCGGCTCGGTGAGATTCATCGTGCCGGCCCATTCGCCGGAGACGAGTTTCGGCAGATAGGTTTTCCTGTGCGCGTCCGAGCCGTGCTGCAGGATCGCGGCGATCGCGCCTTGCACCAGGCCGGGATACATGGAGAAGGCGAGATTGGCGGAGGCCAGCATCTCGTTCACCGCCACGGTAAGCGTGCCCGGCAGACCCTGGCCGCCATATTCGGCCGGGGCCGAGATGCCGAGCCAGCCGCCCTCGATCAATTTGCGGTAGGCGTCGGGAAATCCGGCGGGCGTGGAGACGCGTCCGTCTTCGTGGCGCGTACAACCCTGTTCGTCGCCTGTTCGGTTCAGAGGAACCAGCACCTCTTCGCAGAACTTGGCGGCTTCTTCGAGGATGGCGGCGACGATGTCGGGGCTCGCGTCGGCGAAGCCGGGCAGGTTGTTGTGCCGTTCGATGTGCAGCACATCGTTGAGAATAAACAGAATTTCCTCGACGGGCGCTTTGTAGCTCGGCATGGCACGGTCCCCGGCGCCCGGCATGCGGGCCTTCCTGAAAAGTCTCGCAAAAGGCCGTTTATTTCCGGGTAAAGGCAATCTTGCGGCCGCACCTAAATACCCGGACTGACGGCGAAAATCCGCCCGGCTTAACGGCTTATTTACCGTAACGCGAAAAAGTCGGGCTCTGAGGACAGGGCCGCGCAAACGACTTCCCATTTCCACAAGGCGCCGGTTCCAGCAGGGCCGCCGGGACAACATCTCCCCGTCCGGTTGCGAATGCGGGTGAGCGCATGAAATTTGGCGTACAGTGGAACGTGAAGGGCGTGCGGCCGGAAGCGCGCGACAGCGCGCGGCAGGCGGCGCGTCGCTCGGGCATGAGCGTCGGCGAATGGCTGAACGACGTCATCCTGGAAAAAGCCGCCGGCGATCTGCCCGCATACGAGCCGGAGCAGCGCCATCCGCGCGAAGAGCGCGAGCGGCTCGGCGACAGCATCGACCGGCTCGACCGCCGCATCGACCAGCTTTTCGCACGCGACCATTACCCGCCGGCCGCCGATCCGGTCTATCGGCCGACCCATGTCTATGCGCCCCCGGTCCATGCTCCGGTACCGCTCGATCCGTGGCCCAATACGATCGAGCAGGCGATTGCGGAAATCTCCGCGCGCCAATCGATGCTCGATGCCGACCAGCCCATGGTGCCGCGTCCGCAGGCAACCGTGCCCTATGCGCCGCCGGTGCCCCGCTATGTCTCGCCGCCGCTTGCCCCGATGCCGCGGCACGATCCGATCCCGCGCTGGCCGATGCAGGATCTGTCGGGCCTAGAACGGCGCCTGCAGCAAATCACCGAGCAGATCGAGAAGCTGCATCGACCGCGCGATTCCGACGATATCGCCGCCATGCGCAAGGAGCTTGCCGAGATCGGCGCGAAACTCACCGATGCGGTCCCGCAGCGCGCCATCGAGGCGCTGGAGACCGAGATCCGCACACTCGGCACCCGTCTCGACCAGGGACGGCAGAGCGGCATCGATCCCGCGATTCTGGGCAATATCGAGCGCGGCCTTGCGGAAATGCGCGATGCGCTGCGTGAATTGCGGCCGGCGGAAAGCCTCAGCGGTTATGAAGATGCGATCCGCAATCTGGCACAGCGGATCGACCAGATGGGTCCGGCAAGCCAGGATCCTGCCTTTCTGCAGCAGCTCGAAGCCGCTATCGCCGCGCTGCGCGGCATCGTTTCGCATGTCGCCTCCAACGAATCGCTTGCGCGGCTTGGCGAGGAGATGCGCGCCCTGACCGCCAAGGTCGAGGGCCTGACCGTTGCCGGCGTCGCGCCGGAGGGAATCTCGGCGCTGGAGCAGCGGCTGATGGCGCTCGGCGAACAGATCAAGGCGGGCGGCGAGCAGGGCGGCGCACCTGCCAAACTCGAATCCCTGATCCGGACCCTGAACGAGAAGTTCGAGCGCAAGGACATCACGCCGGGCGAACAATTCGCGCTTGGCAATCTCGAAGACCGCATCGTCAGTCTGGCGGCAAAGCTCGACGCCTCCGATGCTAGGCTGAACCAACTCGGCGCTATCGAGCGAGGCATTGCCGACCTGCTGGTGCGCATCGAAGAAATGCGCGGCGGCCGCTCGGCGCCGCCCTCGGCACCGGCAGCCCCTGCCGTCAGCGAACTCAAGCACGACATGATGCGCACCCGCGATTCGCTGGAAGCGGTGCACGATACCGTCGGCGACGTCGTCGACAGGATTGCGCAGCTGGAGAGCGCCGCGTTCGAAGAACTGCAGGCTGCCGCATCCCCCGATCGGCCGGCGCCCGCCGTCGCAGCGCCGTCCGGCCCCGATCGGCCCTCTCCATCCGCAAATCCGGACCCTTCGGCAGCGCCCCGGCCTGTGGCCGTCGCCGGACCGACGGTCCAGCCCAAGGCGGGGCCGCCGGCCATGCGTCCGCGTCCGCCGATCGACCCGAACCTGCCGCCCGATTATCCGCTCGAACCCGGGTCCGGCGGTCACGGCCGCCCCAGCGCCGCCGATCGCATCGCCGCATCGGAAGCAGCGCTGGCTTCGGCAACCCCGATGCCATCGGCCAGCAGCGGTTCGACCAATTTCATCGCCGCCGCCCGGCGCGCAGCTCAGGCTGCCGCTCCCGCCGACCAGCCCGCGTCGACCACAGCCGTCGCCGACGAAACGTCAAAGCCGGGAGGCGGGCTGAAGAAGAAGATGCTGTCGCTCTTCGCCGGCACCGGCATTATTCTGCTGGTTCTGGGCGGGATGCGCGTGGCCACGACGCTCGATCCGCTTTCCGGCAGCGCCGCCATCATCACGTCGATGCTTGCCGGCAGCCCCGGCAGACCCGATTCCGAGCAGGCCGCAGCGGCGAGCGCAATTGCCGCTTTGCCAGCGCGCGCCGTCGAAAGCCATGTCAGCCAGCCGACTGCGCCGGAGGGCACAGCGACGCAGGTTGCCACCGGCGAGGACGAGCCTTCGACCGAGATCACCGGCTCGATCCCGCAGGCGGCGGCGCAACCGGCCGAGGAACCGCTTGCCGGCGTGTCGACCCCCGCACGCCTCACGCCTCCCGAAAAACTGCCCGCGCCGCTGCGCCAGGCGGCCGGCACCGGCGACCCGTCTGCCGCCTACGAAGTGGCCATGCGCCTGCTCGAAGGCCGCGGCATCGCCCTCAACATCGAGGAGGCGGTCCCCTGGCTCGACCGCGCCGCGCGGGCGGGTCTCGCGCCGGCCCAGTTCCGCCTCGGCAACCTTTATGAGAAGGGCCAGGGCGTGAAGAAGAACCTCACGCTGGCGCGCCAGCTCTACCGGGCGGCGGCCGACAAGGGCAACGCCAAGGCCATGCACAATCTGGCGGTGCTGTTCGCCGAAGGGGCCACCGGCAAGCCGGACTACAAGGCGGCGGCGCACTGGTTCCGCAAGGCGGCAGAACGCGGCATCGCCGACAGCCAGTACAATCTCGGCATCCTCTATGCGCGCGGCATCGGCGTGGAACAGAACCTGCCCGAATCCTACAAGTGGTTCGCGCTGGCGGCATCCCAGGGCGACAAGGAATCGGCCAAGAAGCGCGACGAGGTCGGCGGCCGGCTCGACACCGAATCTCTGATGGCGGCCCGGCTTGCGATCCAGACCTTCGTGAAGCTGCCGGAGCCGGCGGAGGCGGTGAAGGTGAGCGGGCCCGAAGGCGGCTGGGAGCGCACCACGCCCGCCGTGCGGCACCCGCCCAGGAAGCCGCGCGCCATCGAGCCCATGCGCATCACTCCATCGTGACGCGGCCGCGCCCGCCCGGCGCTTAACAATTCAGTCGACTCTTGTGCCTTATGCTGTACCGATGGCGTGACGCCGCGCCGCGCGGCGGAGCGCATGCATGCCCCGCTGTCGCCGCGTTGCGTTGCGACACCGTCCTCGGCCTTCCAACCGGCGGGTATGACCCGTGCAGATTTATCTCCCGATCGCCGATCTGCCCGTCAACATCTTCGTCGTGTTCGCGATGGGTCTGACGGTCGGATTTATCTCGGGGATGTTCGGCGTCGGCGGCGGGTTCCTGATGACGCCGTTGCTCATCTTCATCGGCGTGCCGCCCGCCGTTGCGGTGGCGAGCGTCACCACGCATATCGCCGCGTCGTCGTTTTCCGGGGCAATCAGCTATTGGCGTCGCCGGGCGGTCGACCTGCCGCTGGCGGGCATCTTGCTCGCAGGCGGTCTGGTCGGGACCGCCTCCGGCGTGTGGCTTTTCACCAAGCTGCGCTCTCTCGATCTGCTCGATCTGATCATCGCGCTGTCCTACGTCTCGCTGCTCACCGTCGTCGGCGGCATGATGGTGATCGAAAGCGTGCGCTCGATCGTGCGCGGCCTGCAGGGAAAGCCGGTGGTCCTGCGACGGCCGGGCAGCCACACCTGGGTGCACGGCCTGCCATGGAAAATGCGGTTCAAGCGCTCGAAAATCTACGTTTCCACCATCCCGGTCCTGGTGATGGGCGGCATGATCGGCTTTCTCGGCGCAATCATGGGTATCGGCGGCGGCTTTCTGCTGGTGCCGATGCTGATTTATTTCCTGCGCGTGCCGACCTCGACCGTGATCGGAACTTCGATTGTTCTGACGCTGGTCACCATGGCATCGGCGACCATCCTGCATGCGGTCACCAACCATCTGGTCGATGCCGTGCTTGCGCTGATCCTGATGGTGGGCGGGGTCAGCGGCGCGCAGTTCGGCGCCCGCGCCGGTCAGCGCATGAGTGCGGAAAGGCTGCGTCTGCTGCTCGGCATGCTGGTGCTCACCGTCGGTTTCCGCTTTGCGCTCGATGTGCTGATCGAACCGCACGAGCTGTTCTCGATCCGCGTGACCGGAGAGGGACCATGAGCCGCCGACTGGTCCTCTGTCTCGCATCGATACTCTTGCTCGCGGGGACGCCGCGAGACGGCGCCGCCGAGCGGCTGGTATCGTCGCTGTCGACACATCAGGTGCTCATCAGTTCGAACTTCACCGGCACCGAGCTGGTCCTGTTCGGCTCCATCGAGCGCGATGCGGCGACGATCCCGCGCCGCGGCGGCTACAATATCGTCGTCACCGTCATCGGACCGCCGCAAAGCGTCGCCACGCGGCGCAAGGACCGCGTGTTCGGAATCTGGACCAATGTCGAGTCCCTGACCTTCAGGAGCGCGCCGTCCTATCTTGCCGCCATTTCCAACAGACCGCTGAACGAGATCGCGCCGCCCGGTTCGCGCGAGCGCACCGAGATCGGACTGCGCAACACGCTGCTCGCGCGCGTCGAAAAGGATCCCGGACCGCGGCCGCAGGAAGACTTCGTCCAGGCGCTGATCCGCCTGCGCAAGGAGCGCGGCCTGTATCGCGAGGAGCCGGCGGCAGTGACGTTTCTGACGCCGAGCCTGTTCCGCGCCAGCATCACGATCCCGGCCGAAGCCCAGCTCGGCAATTACGAGGTCGAGGTGCGTCTGTTCGCCGACGGCGCCCGCATCGCCTCGACCACCTCGGCGCTGGAAATCGTCAAGGTCGGCCTCGAACAGTTCGTCACCAGTGCCGCGCGCCACCACCCGTTCCTGTACGGCCTCGGTACCACCTTGATGGCGTTGCTGACCGGCTGGTTCGCGTCCGTCATCTTCCGCAGGGACTGACGTGCTCGTGCCTCGCGGATTGACTTTGCAGGCGCCGCTGGCATAGTTTTTCTCCGCCGGGCTCCGACGCAGTCGCCCGGTTTCTCAAAGGCATTTTGCCCAAGCACTGCACCTTGTTCCGCCTTTGCGCGGATCGGAGGCATTGGGCGACGCTTTCACCTCCTCCGCCATATCGTCCGGGCCCCCGGCAACCGCCCGGTCAGCTGCGCGCAGCCAAGCGTTGTCTCAGCTCCGCTCCGGAGATGGGATATGGCTTGTACGCAACGGAATTGCATGTCGCCGGTCAGAATGCGCCCGCCGCTGCCGCTGTGGGCGGACTGGCCGTGGCCCGACTGGCTTTATCGGCTGCGGCGGCGCGTCGCCGCGCGGCACGACCGCCGCCGGCAAATGCGGGCGCTGCTCGCGCTGGACGACCGTCTGCTCGCAGACATCGGAATCTCGCGCGAGCAGGCATTACGCGAAGCGCGCAAGTGGTTCTGGCAATGAGCGGACGGCCGGCGCTGCCGCCATCTTGCAGCCTCTCATGCGAAGCGGATAGCGGTTGGCGTGAAGAATACGCGTCAAACAAAAAAGCCGGAACCCCGGCCGCCGTCAAGGCGGGAATGTCTCTAGTCCGGAAGGCAGCGCGCGGCCGCAATCGCATACAGACGCGTGCGGCCGAGCATGTGCGCGGTGAAATCGAGAGCGTCGAAAAGAGCGGCAAAGGCGCGGTTGCGCACGTTCAGCCCGCCGGTGAAAGCGCCGAAGGCCGGCATGACCAGACGGCGTCCGTCGCTGACATAGCATTTGCGACTGACGGCGCGGCCGCGCGCTGCTATACGCGCGACAGGATGCAAATGGCCGGCGATTTCCGTTCCCGCCGCATCCGCCGCGGGTACATGGCGAAATACAACGCTGCCGACCGCCATGGAATCGCAGAAACTGCCCCCGATTTCCGCCGCCGGATCGGGATCGTGGTTTCCGGAAATCCAGATCCAGTCGCGGCCGCGCTGCAGCTTGCGTAAGGTTGCGCGCTCGCAGGTGCCGAGCCGCCGCGGCCCGTCGCCGTCGTGAAAGCTGTCGCCGAGCGCGACTACGCTGCGCGGACGAAAGCGCGCCACAACGTCGCTCAGTGCGGCAAGCGTGGCCGCGCTGTCATAGGGCGGCAGCAACACCCCGCGGCCGGCAAGGCTCGATCCCTTTTCCAGATGCATGTCGGCAACGACAAGCATGCGATGCGCCGGCCAGTAGAGCGCGCCGGAGGCGTCACCCGCGAATTCCTGGCCGCACAGCGCGATTTCATGACTTGCGGTCCGGCCTGCGGCCTGCGCCACCCATCGCCTCCCTGACCAGTTCGTCCGCCGTTTCCGCCAGCAACACGTCGGCCGCATCGCCATAGACCGGCTCGCGTCCGATTTCCAGCATCACCGGAACCGCAAGCGGGGATATCCGGTCGAGGGACTTATGGACGATTCGGCCCTTGATGCGCGAGAGCATCTCGCCGAGCCGCTTCACGTCGAGCAGGCCGGTGGCGGCATCGGCGCGCGCGGCGCGCAGCAGCACATGGTCCGGCTGATGCCGGCGCAGGACATCGTAGATCAGGTCGGTGGAAACCGTCACCTGCCGGCGCGTCTTCTCTTCGCCGGGGAAACGGCGCGGAATGAGCCCCGCAATCACCGCATTGCTGCGGAAGGTACGCTTCATCAGCGCGGAATCCGCGAGCCAGGCGTCGAGGTCGTCGCCGAGCATGTCTTCGTCGAACAGCGCATTGAGGCCGAGCGTGACACGCGCGATCGCGCGCGACAGATCGCCGAGCCCCCAGACCGCAAGCGCGTATTCGTTGGCGACAAAGCCAAGCGGGCGCAGCTGCGCGCGCTCGAGTCTGCGCGTCAGCAACATCCCCAGCGTCTGGTGCGCCAGCCGGCCCTCGAACGGATAGCAGACGAGATAATGCTTGTTCGCGCGCGGGAAGGTCTCCACCAGCAACTCCTCCGCGCCGGGCAGTTGCGAGCACCACGCCTGCACGTCCAGCCATTGCCGCACGGCATCCGGCAGATTTTTCCATTGTGCCGGCTGCGCGAGCATGTCGCGCACACGCGCGGCCAGATAAGTTGAGAGCGGAAACTTGCCGCCTTCGTAGGCCGGCACTTTCGGCTCGTCGTCGCTCGTGCGCGAGACGTACAGCTCGTTGCCGACGATTGCCTCGAAGCGGAGGCTTTCGCCGGCGAAGACGAAGGTATCGCCGGCGCCAAGCGATTCGGCGAAATATTCCTCCACCTCGCCGAGGACGCGACCGCCGCGACCGCCGCGACCGACCGGCCCGCTGCGGCCCGCACCGGTCGCACGCGAGCGCATCAGACGGACCTTGAGCATGGCCGCCTCGACGATAGTGCCGACATTCATGCGGTATTGCTGCGCCACGCGCGGATTCGCAATCCGCCAGCGGCCGTCCGCGCCCTTGCGGATCTTCGCAAAACTCTCATAGGCCTTCAGGGCATAGCCGCCGGTGGCGACGAAGTCGACGACGGAATCGAAATCTGCACGCGACAGCGAGGCATAGGGCGCGCAGCTGCGCACTTCGGCATAGAGGGCATCGGCATCGAACGGCTCGCCGCAGGCACAGCCGAGCACGTGCTGCGCCAGCACATCGAGCGCGCCGGTGCGCAGCGGCGGCGTGTCCTGCGCATGCGCGGCGACCGCATCGATCGCGGCACGGCATTCCAGAACCTCGAACCGGTTGGCCGGCACGAGAATGCCGCGCGACGGCTCGTCCATACGGTGATTGGCACGCCCGATTCGCTGCAGCAGCCGCGAGGCGCCTTTCGGCGCACCGACATTGACGACGAGATCGATGTCGCCCCAATCGACGCCGAGATCGAGCGAGGAGGTACAGACAACCGCGCGCAGGCGGCCTTGCGCCATCGCCTGTTCGACCTTTCGCCGCTGCGCGACGTCCAGCGAGCCGTGATGCAGCGCGATGGCAAGGGCGTCGTCGTTGAGGTTCCATAATTCGTGAAAGATCATCTCCGCCTGGCTGCGCGTGTTGACGAAGACCAGCGTGGTCTTGTGCCGCTTGATCAGGGCATGGATCGCGGGCAGCGCGTGCCGCGCCGAATGCCCCGCCCAGGGCAATTCGTCTCCCGCCTCCAGCATGGTGACATGCGGCGGTGCGCCGCCCTCGGCGATCACGATGTCGGGCCGGCCGGCCTGGTCGATGGAATGCGGCACGAGATAGCGTGACAGATCCTGCGGATCGGCGACCGTCGCCGACAATCCGGTGATGTGCAGTTCCGGCGCGATGCGGAACAGCCGCGCCAGTCCGAGCGCGAGCAGGTCGCCGCGCTTGGAGGTCACCAGCGCATGCAGTTCGTCGAGCACGACGCGACGCAACGTGCCGAACAGAAAGGGTGCATCGCGCGAGGCAAGCAGCAGCGCAAGCTGCTCGGGCGTGGTTAGCAGAATGTCGGGCGGATCGCGCCGCTGCCGCGCGCGCTTGGAGACCGGCGTGTCGCCGGTACGCGTCTCGATGCGCAGCCTCAGGCCCATCTCCGCCACCGGGGCCTCCAGATTGCGCGCAACGTCGACCGCCAGCGCCTTCAGCGGAGAGATGTAGAGCGTGTGCAAACCGCCCGGCCGGCGCCGTTCCGCGGACGGCGGGCGGCGAGACTGCATACCGCTCAACGCCACCAGCGTCGGCAAAAAACCGGCCAGCGTCTTGCCGCCGCCGGTCGGGGCGATCAGCAGCACCGGCCGGCCGGCTCCCGCCTTCTGCAGCAGGGCAAGCTGGTGCGCGCGCGGGGTCCAGCCGCGCGCGGCAAACCAGCGCCGGAACGGTTCCGGCAGCAGTTCCGCATCGGATACGTCCGGCGGTTCCGCGACGGGGTCGGGTGCGCTAATTTCGGTCGTCCTTCAGCCTGATCGGGATTCTGGTGGGCCTCTATTCGGCGATCATAAGGCCGCTCGCGTTCCGGATGCAGCCGGAATGGACGCACCGGCTGGCGATCGGCGCCGGTGCCGCGCTGGCGCCTGCGGCCGGGCTGATGCGCGCGTGCTTCGCCGCCGCCGATCCGCGTCTTGCGATCCGCGTCGCCGGTCTCGATTTCCCCAATCCGGTGGGGCTTGCGGCCGGGTTCGACAAGAGCGGCGATGCCGTCGACGCGCTGGCCGGCCTTGGCTTCGGCTTTATCGAGGTCGGTTCGGTTTCTCTCGATGCGTCGGAGGGCAATCCGCGGCCGCGCCTTTTCCGCCTGCCCGACGACCGCGCCATCGTCGTGCATTACGGCTTGCCCAATGCCGGCGCGCACGCGGTGGCAGCGCGCATCGCGCGCACGCGGCTGCCGGTGCCGCTCGGCATCAATCTGGTGAAGACCAATCGCGGAGCCGGCGCCGCGCCGGAAAGCGCGGCACAGATCGTCGCCGAATATGCCGCGGCCGCGCGCCTCTTCGCCGCGCGTGCCGACTATCTGATGCTCAATCTGAGCTGTCCGAATACCGTGGACGGCCGCGATTTCTTCGCCGAACGCACGCATCTGGAGGCTTGCCTTTCCGCCCTGTCGGAGATTGCGTTCCACATTCCCGTTTTCCTGAAAGTCTCCCCGCTCGGCGGCATCGCAACGATTGAGCGCGTGCTCGCGGCGGCCGAACCGCACCGCTTCGTCTCCGGCTTCATGTTCAACCTGCCGCCGGGCAAACCGTCCGGTCTGCGCACGCCGGAGGCGGTGTGGCGCGACTGGCCCGGCGCGGTGTCCGGCCCGCCGGCGGCGCCGCTGCTGGATGACGCCTTGCGCGAATGCTACCGGCGCATGGACCGCAGCCGCTATGCGCTGTTCGCCTCCGGCGGCATATCCACAGCGGAAGATGCCTACGCGAAAATCCGCGCCGGCGCCTCGCTGGTCGGGCTGCTCACCGCTTTGGTCTATGAAGGGCCCGGCATCGTGCGCCGGATCAACCGCGGCCTTATTAGGCTGCTGCAGCGCGACGGCATCGCATCGCTGGCCGAGGCCGTCGGCATCGACAATCGCTAGTCTTGCCGGGCGGCGACGACCAGCAGACCCGGCACGGGCTGCGCCTTCTCCGTCCGCGTGGACACGTCCTCGATCGATGCGATCCGCAGGCCCGCCGATTCGATCGCCGCGCGGACCTCGCCGCTTGCATGCGCAAAGCGCAGCGTCTCGCGCAGGATCGTTCCCTCCCCCTCGTGCGTCTCGACCGTGAATGCGAGCAGCCCGTCGCCCGCCAGGACGCGTGACACGGCAGCGGCGAGCGGGCGAAGGTCTTGCCGATAGACGAATACGTCGGCGGCCAGCACGAGATGGAATAGCGCGTTATTCGCGGCCTCGGCGTCGAGAAACGCCAGCATGTCCCCGGTATGCAGCCGGTCGTAGATCACTTTCTTTCGCGCCTGCGCGATCATGCCGGCAGACAGATCGACGCCGCAGATCCAGTCGGCACAGGTGCGGAAAGCGACCGCGGCCAGACCGGTGCCGCAGCCGAGGTCGAGCATCGATCCGAAGCGCAGCGGCCGTCCGGCGCGCCCGCATACGGCCGCCACCGCCTCGCGCAGCATTTCCGGCGCGCGATAGCCGAGCCGCTCGCGCAGCGCCGTGTCGAATTCCCCCGCATAGCCGTCGAACAGGCATTGTAAATAGGCCGGCGGCATTTCCCCAGGCGCGACGGCGCCGAGACGCGCCAGGCACAGACGGGCGCCGTGCCGGTCTTGCGGATCGAAAGCAAGCGCCTGCCGGTACGCGTGCACGGCATCGCCGGTCTTACCGGCCGCTTCAAGCGCTTCGCCGAGCGCAAACCAGGCCGGCACGAAGGCAGGAACAAGTTCCAGCGCCTGCAGACAGAGATCGGCCGCGCCGGCGAGGTCTCCCCTGGCTTCCAGGTCGCGCGCCCAGGCGAGGCGACGATCGGCGGTCAGGTTGCCGGAGGATTGATTCGATCGGCTGGGCGGCTGCACGGGACTGGTTCGCGGACGCGGCTATACGCTCATAGCTCAGGCGGCACATGCTCCGAAGACATTCTTTTGCCGCCGTCCGCAGGCCCTTGTCGACCGGGCGGCACGGCCACCGGCGCCGGAAAAGCCGTAGCGGGCCATTGAAACCGGGCGCGCGAGCCCATTAATAGCGGACGGGCCGCGCACCCCGGCGGCGAGGATGGAGGCTGCGATGAACGATGCCGTCACCCGGTTCTTTGGCGGCCCGCCGCTATCGGTGCTTTTCCGGCTGATTTTGCTCTCCATCCTGATCGGCGTGGTGCTGGCGGCGTTCGGCCTCGACCCGCTCAACATCATCGACAGCGTGCGCATCCTCATCTGGCGCGTCTGGGACATGGGCTTCGAGGCGATCGCCTGGCTGTGGCGCTATTTCCTGCTGGGTGCGGTGATCGTCTTGCCGATCTGGCTGATCGTGCGGCTGGCCAACGCGCCGCGCGGACGCTGAACCGCACTTGACCGGAATATCGGGACTTGCGGCTGTGCCGCGGCAAGTAGCCGGGACAGGCCCGGACGCGGTCACTGCGGCCAGGGCTGCGCCGTGACGTCGGCGGCGTCGCTGCCGACCAGGTCGGCGAGCGAGCGCTGTCCGCCGCGCGCCAGTTCGGCAACGATGCCGCGCTTGATTTCGCCGACAAGGCCAAGCCCCTTGTAGACCAGAGCCGTATAGAGCTGGACCAGGCTTGCGCCCGCCCTGATCTTGGCCAGGGCCGCCGCCGGCCCGTCGATGCCGCCGACGCCGATCAGCGCGAATGCGCCCTCCGCGCGCACAAAGGTTTCCGCCAGCATGCGCGTTGACAGCGCAAAGAGCGGGCGTCCCGACAATCCGCCCTGCTCGATCGCAACGCTGCGATCGCGCAGATCGGGCGGACGCGCCAGGGTCGTATTGCTCACGATCATGCCGTCAACCTTTCGCGCGCGCGCGATACCGACGATGTCGTCGAGATCGGACAGCGAAAGATCGGGCGCGATTTTCAGCAGCAGCGGCGTGGGTCCGGCGACGCTGCGCATGCGCTCGCGCGCCTCCACCACACGCGCCAGCAGATCGTCGAGGCTCTTTGCCTGCTGCAGGTCGCGCAGGCCGGGCGTATTCGGGGAGGAGACGTTGACCGTGATGTAGCTCGCGACAGGTGCGAAGGCTTCGATCAGCCGCACATAATCGGCAGCGCGATCGGCGCTGTCGCGATTGGCGCCGATATTGACGCCGACAATGCCGCCACGGTCCGCACGCCGCGCCAGCCGCGCGAGTACCGCGGCTTCGCCTTCATTGTTGAAGCCGAGACGGTTGATCACCGCCTCGTCTGCCGGCAGGCGGAAAATGCGCGGCCGCGGGTTGCCCGCTTGCGCGCGCGGCGTGACCGTTCCGACCTCGACAAAGCCGAAGCCCATGCGCAGCAGGATGTCGGGCACCTCCGCATTCTTGTCGAAGCCGGGAGCGACGCCGACCGGATTGGGGACGTTCAGGCCGAAGACCCGGCTGGCGAGCCGCGAATCGTCCTGCGGCAGCGGCGGCCATGGCGCCAGCCGGAGGCCGGCGACAGCGAGCCGGTGCGCATCTTCGGGATCGATGGCGCGTAGCAGGGGCCGCGCAATGCGCTCGAACAGGCCAATCAAGGGGAATTTCTCGTCACAGCAGCGGGCGTGCGGACCCTAAAGGCGCGACCCGTCCGGTTCAAGGAATGCGCGATTAAGGCGCTGGACACGGGCGGCAGAAGGGTTTACTTGATTCTAGGATAAAAGTCTCAGAAGCGGTGCGGCAATGCCGGCGCAGTCGATGCTGACTCATTCCCAGATCTGGACGGCGATCGACCGCCTCGCCGCGCGCGCCGGCCTTTCGCCCTCCGGCCTTGCCAAGAAAGCCGGCCTCGATCCGACCACCTTCAACAAGTCCAAGCGCGTGACGCCGGACGGCCGCGCACGCTGGCCCTCGACCGAATCGGTATCCAAGGCGCTCGCCGCGACCGGCACGCCGGTCGATACTTTCATTTCGCTGATCACCGACGGCAGCCGGGCGGTAACGCAGGCCGTTCCGCTGATCGGATTTGCCGAGGCCGGCGGCGGCGGCTATTTCGACGATGGCGGCTTTCCCGTCGGCAAGGGCTGGGACGAAATCGCCTTTCCTTCCGTCAACGACGAACATGCCTACGCGCTGGAGATTTCCGGCAATTCGATGGAGCCGGCCTATCGCAAGGGCGACGTGATCGTCGTCTCGCCGGCGGCGCCGATTCGCCGCGGCGATCGCGTGGTGGTGAAGACGAAAAAGGGCGAGGTGATGGTGAAGCAGCTCAACCGCCGCACCGGCAAGACTATCGAGCTGCAGTCGCTGAACGCGGCGCATCCCGACCGGACGCTGTCGCCGAACGACGTGCTCTGGATCGCGCGCATTGTCTGGGCAAGCCAGTAGCACATCGCAGGCGCGCGACGCTCCGGCATCCGGCACATTCAGGTAACGACCTGCCGGCTATGCGCCTCGTCCAATCTCGGATATGCTATCGCGCTCAGGGAGAATGCCATGCGTCGTCGCGACGTCGTCAAGGGCCTGCTCGGGATTGCCCTGTGCCCGCTTTGCGCAAAGGCCGGGTTCGCCGCAGAAGGCGCACACTGGAGCTACGAGGGCGCCGGCGGACCGGCCAAATGGGGCGACCTCGACGCGGCAAACCGGGCATGCTCGCTCGGCACGCAGCAATCGCCGATCGACATTGCGGGCGCGATCGACGCCAGGCTGCCGGCGCTGAAATTCTCCTGGAGCAAACGCCCGAGCAAGATCGTCAATAACGGTCACACGATCCAGCTGGATTTCCCCGAAGGCAATTCGCTCACGATCGGAAGCGAGCGTTACGCGCTGCTGCAGTTTCATTTCCATCGTCCCAGCGAGCATACGGTCGGCGGGAAAAGCTATCCGATGGAGGTGCATTTCGTACATCGCAATGCCGCCGGCGCGCTCGCGGTCGTCGGCGTGCTGATGCAGGCCGGCAAGTCCAACGCGACGTTTCGCAAGATCGTCGAGACCATGCCGCAGAAAAAGGGCGACGCCGCGGCCGATCCGGCCATCGATGCGATGGCGCTGCTGCCGGGCCGACACGCCTATTACCGCTATCCCGGTTCGCTGACGACGCCGCCATGCAGCGAAACGGTGGATTGGCATTTGCTGTCGACGCCGGTCGCAGTCGCCGAGGCGGACATCGCGGCCTTCGCGAAACTGTATCCGATGAACGCGCGTCCGGTGCAAAAGCCGCAGCGGCGTTTCGTGCTGAAATCCGGCTGATCGCGCCTCAGGCCGAGCGGGCGAGTGCGCCGTCGATCATCTCGACGGTGTTCTGCACGCCGTAGACGGCGACGAAGGAGCCGAAGCGCGGGCCTTTCTCCTGCCCGAGCAACACCTGGTAGAGCATGTTGAACCAGTCGAGCGAGACGCCGGGCTTGCCGTCCCGCGTCTTGATCTTGCCGCTCCTGTCGAGGAACGGCTCGCGGCGCCCGACTTCGTAGACCACGTCCTGGATCTCTTCGGCGCTGGCGTCCTGCGGCATTTGCGAGAGCGCATCGCGCAGGTCGAGCAAAGCCGCGCGCTCCGCCTCGCCGGGCTCGCGATATTTTTTTGCCGGCAGCACGAAATCGCGAAAATAATGAATCGCGTATTCGACCAGCCGGCCGAGCGCGGGATGCGATTGCGGCGTGACGCCCGGACGGTAGCGGCCGATGAAGCCCCACAGCGTCTCCGCGTTTTCCGCGTTCGACGCCGTCACCAGGCTGAGCAGCATGGCGAACTGGATCGGAATGTCCGGCTTTGGCGGATTGCCGGAATGGATGTGCCATACCGGATTGCTCAGGCGCTGGCGCGCATCCTGCCGCTGATAGGCCTCCAGAAACTGCTGATATTCGTCGACATGGCGCGGGATCACGTCGAAATAAAGCCGCTTCGCCGCCTTGGGCTCGCGATACATGAACAGCGACAGCGATTCCGGACTGGCATAGCGCAGCCATTCGTCGATCGTCAGTCCGTTGCCCTTCGACTTGGAAATTTTCTGCCCCTTTTCGTCGAGAAACAGCTCGTAATTGAATCCTTCCGGCGGCAATCCGCCGATCGCACGGTTGATCTCGCCGGACAGCTTCACCGAATCGATCAGATCCTTGCCGGCCATCTCGTAATCGACGCCGAGCGCGTACCAGCGCATCGCCCAATCCGGCTTCCATTGCAGCTTGCAGCGCCCGCCGGTGACCGGCGCCGTCACCATCTCCCTGGTATGCGGATCTTCATATGTGATCGTGCCCGCCTTCGCATCATGCGCGGCCACCGGTACCTGGAGCACGACGCCGTCGCGCGGGCAGATCGGCAGGAATGGCGAATAAGTCTGCGCCCGCTCTTCCCGCAATGACGGCAGCATGATCGCCATTACCTTGTCGAAATGCGTCAGCATGCGCAGCAGCGCCTGATCGAAGCGCCCGCTGGTATAGCATTGCGTCGCCGAGAGGAATTCGTAGTCGAAGCCGAAGGTGTCGAGAAAAGCGCGCAGCCGCGCATTGTTGTGTTCGCCGAAGCTGGGATGCGTGCCGAACGGGTCGGGCACACGGGTCAGCGGCTTGCCGAGATGTTCCGCCACCATCTCCCTGTTCGGAATGTTGTCGGGAACCTTGCGTAGCCCGTCCATGTCATCGGAAAAGGCGATCAGTCGCGTCTTCACCTTGTCGTCGGTGAGGACGCGGAAGGCATGGCGGACCATCGTCGTGCGGGCCACTTCGCCGAATGTGCCGATATGCGGCAGGCCGGAGGGGCCATAGCCGGTGGCGAAAATCACTTCGTCCTTCGGACGCTTTTTAAACCGCGCAATGATCTTGCGCGCCTCCTCGAACGGCCAGGCCGACGATTGCTCGGCCAGGACGCGCAGATCGGACGGATTTTCGGTCGCAATCCCGGACATGGTTTTCTCCGCGCGCGGACACTATGGAGGCCGCGCGCGAAGGTCAAACGGAGTTGTGTGTTATCGGCGCGAGGCCATGCGCAGCGCGCGCAGGCGGAGGCGTTCCAGCATTGTCCGCAACCCGGCCTCGATCTGCTCGCGCGATTCCGACAGCCAGGCCGCCGCCAGCATGACAGAGATGCCCGTCGCCACCACCGCGGTATCCACGGTCAGCGTTTCGCCAGCGATATAGCGCGCCAATTCGCCTGCCAGGCTGAGCAGCGATCCGATGCAGAATACGAGCAGGGAATTGCGTCCGAGCAGCGAAAGCATGTCGGTGAGCGAAGCGGACGCGCGGCGGATATAGGGGAAGACCAGCGAGAACGCCGCCACCAGCGCGAGAAACTGAACGATCCGGATCGGCGAGGCAAACATCTTGCTGTCGACGAACAGCAGGTACGGCTCCGGCACCTGTTCGCGCGAAGGCATCAGGCCGTAGCGCATGGCCAGAAACCCGGTCACCAGTACCGGGATCGCCGCCGCGCGCAGGACCGGCAGGTGTTCGCGAACCGCGCGGCCCAAGCCCTCGCGCTCCTTCGCCAGCACGTAGCCGAGCACGAACAGGAATTGCCAGGCGAACGGCTGGAAGAACCATTCGCCTTCCGCCGGCCAGGTTGGAATGGGCTTGGCGGCGACCAGAGTGATCAGATAGATCGTCAGCGAGACGGGCAGCAGCAGCCGCGGCGCGTAGCGGTCGAGCGCGACGATGCCCGGCGCGAGCATCATCAGCACGACGTAAAGCGGCAATACACTGAAATAGCTCAGGTGATAGGTCATCGCCGCCAGCCCGACCTTCGAGCGAAGCGGGTCGGCGAAATAGGCGCTCGCGTTGTGCCATTCGAGCAGGTCGGGCGCATGCCAGCGGATCGCGGCGGCGAGCAACGTCAGCACGGCGAGAAAGCTGATCGTGACCTGTGCGAAATAGATTGTCAGTAGACGGCGGCCGAGTTTGCGCGTCGCCTGCGCCGGCTCGCGCCTTCGGGTGGCGAGGTACACGGCCCAGCCGGCGAGAAACACGAACAGCTCGGCGGCATCCGAGATCGAATAGGCCTTGTGCGTGAAGACCGAATAGAAATTCCCGGTGATGTGGTTGATGAAAATGCTGATCAGCGCAAATCCGCGCCAGAAGTCGATCGCATTGGCCGGCCTTGGCATGGCACCCTCCAACCTCCGGAGGCCCAATGCCAGCTAGCCGGAACAGGTTCCGCTAGAACGGGCTGATCGGGAAATAGCGGAGCCACAAATCCGTGAAGCGGCCCTTTTCCCAAAGCCGGAACAGGGCCCAGTTGAAGGCCGCCCGTAGCGTCTCATTGCCGCGCCTCACGGCAATGCCGATTCCTTCCCCGAAAAACCGGCTTTCGAAAAACGGCATGCCGACGAAATTACAGCAGCCGCCTGATTCGGTTCCGTTGATCCAGAAGGAAAGCGAAATCGCATCGCCGAACAAGAGGTCCGACTCGCCACGACGCAGCGCTTCGCGCGCAGCGACCGCATTCGGATAGGGGCGCAGTTCGACCTCCGTGAAAAGCTGCTTGAGAAACGCCTCGTGCGAGGAGCCGGCAACGACTGCTACCTTCTTTCCTTCGAGAGCCTCGGGTCGCAGATCCTGGAATTCCCGATCGTAACGCGCCACGAAACGGGCGGGCACACGGTAATAGGGATCGCTAAAATCGAGCAGCTTGCGGGTTTCGCGCGTGATCGCGATCGAGGCAATCAGCGCGTCGCCGCGGTTCTCGCGCAGCGCCGGGACCAGCGTGTCGTAACGGCGCATCTGGATGGTGCAGGTTATCTGCAATTCGTCGCAGATCGCACGCGCGAGATCGACATTGAACCCGGCCGGCGCACCTTCGGGGCCGGCATAGTTAAACGGCGGATAGTCGGTTTCGGTCAGGAAGCGGATCAGTGTTATGCGCGAACTGTCCGGCCGCTCCGGCCGGCGCTTCGGATCCCAGAAGCCCGGCACAATGGCGAGCGGCGCGCCGGCGGACCGGCCTTGCGGCGCGCTCTGTGCCGCCGCCGGGCCGGCGCCGACCGGACCGGCCAACAAACACAGAGTCAGCGTGTAAATTCCAATGCGTCGCAAGCACCTGTTGCGCCGGTATCGCGATGTGGAATGATGTCCGACGTACATCAGGGGGCCTGTGGAGCTGTCGCGCCCGCTTATAGACCAATCGGGCTTGCGTGCCAGTAGCGTAGGCGTGGGGCAAGCATGAAGCGGTGGCAAGCCGCACCGGGAGCCGGACGAATCGGGCGCGAGGCCGCGTCATCGGTCGGCCATCGCAGTTCGGGGCTGCGATCCGCGCCCGATCCGAACCGTATCCGCCATCGCCTCAAGGCCTGTCCTGAAATCGAATGCATCCGCCACCTCGTGGCGCCGGGCTTTCTTGCCGCTGCGCAATTGCGCGCAGCGGAAGTCGGCACCGGCGCGGATCAGGTGCTGATCGCAAACGGACTGGTGAGCGAAGAGGAGTATGTCCAGTCGCTGTGTCGCGCGCTCGAAATCGGCTTCGCGCCGCTCGACGACGTGGGCCGCGACGCCTGCCCGCTCAACGACGACCGCCTGATCGAAGCTGCCGCGGCCGGCTACCTGCCGTTGCTGCAGAACGGACGGCTTATTTACGTTGCGGCGCCGCGCGGTCCGGTCGCACGCAGTCTCGCCCAGGCGCTGCCGCACAGGGCCGAACTCGGACGCCACCTGCAACTCACCACCCCCGCCAGGCTGCAGCGATTTGTGAGACGGCATGGCGAGCACGGACTGGCCTATCGCGCCGCGCACGCGCTCAGGGTGGAGCAACCCGATCTGTCCGCCGGCGCACGGCCGACGTCATCGCGCCTGTTTCTGGCCGCAGGCGCATTCGCAGCCACAGCGGCGGCGCTGTGGGCGGACGCGCGACTCGCGCTCACACTGGTCGATGTGGCGCTGGCACTGATCTTTCTCGGTTGGGCCGGCCTCCGGCTGATGGGACTGCTCACGCCCGACTTTCGCTGGCGCAAGCCGGGCCGCATCGCAGACGACGAACTGCCGACCTACAGCATTATCGTTGCCCTGTATCGCGAAGCCGCGGCGGTGCCCGGCCTGGTGCGTTCGCTTGCGGCTCTCGACTATCCGCAAGAGAAGCTCGACATCAAGTTTGCCGTCGAAGCCGATGACTGGGAGACCCGGCGGGCACTCGAAGCCGAGGCGCATACGTGCTCGTTCGAGATCGTGGTCGCGCCCATGGCCGGACCGCGCACCAAGCCGAAGGCGCTCAATGCCGCGCTGCCGTTTGTACGTGGATCGCTGGTGGCCGTCTTTGACGCGGAGGACCGCCCCGAACGCGGCCAGTTGCACCGGGCAGTGGAAGCCTTCCGCGACGGCGACCGCCGCCTTGCCTGCGTGCAGGCGCGACTGACCATCGACAACAGCCGCGACAGCTGGATCACCCGCATGTTCACGGCCGAATATGCCGGGTTGTTCGACGTTTTCCTGCCCGGGCTCGCCGCCTGGCGCCTGCCGCTGCCGCTCGGAGGTTCATCCAATCACTTTCGCACCAGCGTGTTGCGCGAGATCGGCGCCTGGGATCCCTACAACGTCACCGAGGACGCCGATCTCGGCATGCGTCTGGCGCGCCACGGCTATCGCACGGCGATGATTGCATCCTCCACCTACGAGGAAGCGCCGGTCGGTTTTGCGGCATGGCTTCGTCAGCGCACCCGCTGGTTCAAGGGCTGGATGCAGACCTGGATCGTGCATATGCGAAGGCCGGTCCGGCTGATCTCCGACATGGGGGCAGCGGGATTCGTCGTCTTTCAGCTCGTGGTCGGCGGCACGGTTCTGGCGGCGCTCGTGCATCTGGTTTTCGCCGCCGCGCTGGCCTGGGACGTTTTCGTCGATGCCGGCTCATGGAGCCAGAAATCGGCCACCGACATCGCCATCGCCGCCCTGCACGGGACAACGCTGATTACCGGATACGTTATGTCCGGGGTGCTCGGCATTATCGGGCTGGCGCGCAGGCGGCTTGGCGGCTGCGGCGCGGCGCTGCTGCTGATGCCGGTCTACTGGCTGATGCTGTCGCTCGCCTGCTGGCGCGCGCTGTTCCAGCTCGTCGTCGATCCGTATCGTTGGGAAAAGACCGAACACGGCCTTGCGCGCAGTTCGCGCCTGCGCGACATGGCGCTCCGGCGCGCAGGCTTCAGAGGTACTTCTTCAGTTCGGCCGCCGCCGCATCGGGGGTCCGCTTCATATTGAATGGCGCGACAAACCGCCCCTGCTTGTCCATCAGATAGACAAGCGCGGTGTGGTCCATGGTGTAGTCGTTGTCCTTGAGCGGGATTTTTTTGGCATAGACGCGATAGGATTTCAGCATTGCCTGGATCGAAGCTTCATCGCCGGTGGCGCCGCGCAGTCGCGGATCGAAGCTCGACAGATAATCTTTAAGCTTGCCGGGCGTATCGCGCTGCGGATCGACGGTGACGAACAGGGCGCCGACACGATCCCCTTCCGCTCCGAGCCGGCCGAGAATTTCCGAGACCTCGAACAGTGTCGTTGGACAAATGTCGGGGCAGTGCGTGAATCCGAAGAAGACGAGATGCGGTCTTCCGTTCATGATCTCTTCGGTGATGATCCCGCCGTTATGGTCGACGAGCCGGAACGGGCCGCCGATGGCGGAGGGCGCCGGAGCGCCCGGCATGCCCGTGCCCGGAAGCCGGCCCGCAACCAGCATGGCAGCGCCGGCGAACAGGACGAGGCCGGACAGAAACGCAGACAGGATCAGAACCAGACGGGTTGTGCGGGCGGTCATGGACTGTCGTTCGAGTCAGAAACAGGCGGCAATGCCGGCAAGGATCATTTCGTAAAAGACGGTCGTGCCGTAATGCGCCCACAGCACTACTGTCGTTCCAAGCAGCAGCGCGACGGCGAAGGCGGCCGCCATCGCCGCCCAAGGCCGGCGACGGCCGCCGAGCGCGTCGTCGTTCGAAAGGCGTGTATCCGCCAGTTGCGGCAGGGGTTGCGGCATTGGTTTCGGCATGGCCGGCTCCGCGTGTTCGAACTCACATAGGCGCCGAGGCGGTGGCGCGCAACCGGCGTGCACGCGGCATAGCGCGCCGGACAGGCGGAGCCTGGAGCGGGCGATGGGAATCGAACCCACGACATACAGCTTGGGAAGCTGTCGTTCTACCACTGAACTACGCCCGCGTATCGCCATCTGCTCCTTATTACCCGATTGCCCAACCACTGCCTAGGCATCAAAAATGCCGACACCACGAATGGACGAAAGATCGGTCGAGATTTCAAGCGAAGCGAGCGGTGACACCATCTGTGATGTCCCAAGACGATGACGTCTTCGCGTAGTTAGGAAACCACCCACGATGCGCAAATGCGGAGGATGAGTATTCTCCAAGTGATTTGTAGAGGCTAAGATCGTATGCCTTGGCGGGGAATTGACGATGACAAAGTCATTTTTAGCAGTTGCACTGTCGTTGCTTGTGATGTCGGGCGCAAGAGCGCTTGAAATGAAGGCGGTTGTTGACGGCGAGAACCTTGCACATGTGTTCCTGTGGGGGCCGATTGAACTAGGAGACGATGAGAAGTTTCGACAACTGGTCCTGCCACTCGTCAAGTCAGGCAACTTGATCTGGGAGGTGAATACATTTTCGGGAGGCGGAAATGTTCACGCGGCGATGGGTATTGGCAATCAAATTCGATTGTTAAATGCGCGAACAGTCGCGCCCAATCGATTTTATGACCGCCGCGGCGGAAAATGGATTCAAAGAAGCGAGATCCAATGCTGGTTTAAATCCAGCATAGGAGGCGCCGTCTTCACCACACAAAAGGACATCGTCAGCCGAAGCCTGAAGAGTCCCAAAAATAGCTGGTGTGACTGCGCAAGTGCGTGTTTTCTGATTTGGGCGAGTGGTGTCACCCGCGAGGGAAACCATATTGGTATTCATCGTTTGAAATTTGATCCGACGTATTTTGCGTCATTGTCGGCTGAGGAGGCAAAGCTCCGTTATAAAGAGGCCGAATTGGGCTTTCGTGGGTATTTGCAGAAACTCGATATTCCAGTTTCTCTTCTCGATCGGTTATTCGCCACGGACTCGAGATCGATCTACTACATTGCGAAGTCAGAACTGGAGATCATAAACAGCACTCCCTATCTGGAAGAGCTTACCGAAGCTCGGTGTCCGCCCGACAAAACGGAGCGAATTGTTACTCGTGATGGCTGGTCAACGAAGTTCGATATCAATCGAATTAACTGCTACCGTGGTATTTTGAAAGAAATCATGAAGTCCGGGGTGAAAGCTTACTTGGACAAGTACGGTAATTGAAATCGGAGGAGGATGGGTGACGATCAGGCATCCGGCGGCAAGGGTCTGCTCGGTCCGGCCCTCACGCGCGGAAATGCTTCGACAGTTTCAGCCCCTGCGCCTGGTAATTCGAACCGATGCCCTGACCATAGAGGCGCTCCGGCTCTGCCAGCATGCGCTCGTAGACCAGCCGGCCGACGATCTGGCCGTGTTCGAGAATGAACGGCACTTCGCGCGAACGCACTTCCAGCACCGCGCGCGCGCCGCGTCCGCCCGCGCCGGCATAGCCGAATCCGGGATCGAAAAAACCGGCATAGTGAACGCGGAATTCGCCGACCAGCGGATCGAACGGAACCATCTCCGCCGCATAGCCGGGCGGCACCTGCACCGCCTCGCGCGAAGCCAGGATGTAGAATTCGTTGGGATCGAGCACCAGGCTGTGGTCGGCACGCGCGGTCATCGGTTCCCAGAAATCGAGCACGTCGTATCCGCCGCGCCGGTCGACATCGATCAGCCCGGTATGCCGCTTCGCGCGATAGCCGATCAGCCGGTCGGCACCGAGGCCGGACAGATCGACACCGACGGCAATTCCGTCGTCGAGATCGGCTTCGTCGCTGTCCACCAGGCGTTCCGCCGCATGCAGTGCGCGCAACGCCGCCGCACCGAGCATGGCGTCGCCGCGGCGGAAGCGGATCTGCGACAGGCGCGATCCTGCGCGCACCAACACCGGAAATGTGCGCGGGCTGATCTCGGCATAAAGCGGCCCGCAATAGCCGGCCGAAATCCGGTCGAAGCCGCGTGCGCGATCGGCAATCACGCGGGTGAACACGTCGAGGCGGCCGGTCGAACTTTTCGGATTGGCAGAGGCGGAAATGTCCCGCGGCAGCGCCAGGCTCTCCATCAGCGGGACGATGTGCACGCAGCCGGTCTCCAGCACGGCGCCTTCGCTCAGGTCGATCTCATGCAGCTTGAGTTGCGCGATGCGGCTTGCGACCGTTGCCTGCGGGCCCGGCAAAAAACTGGCGCGCACGCGATAGGCGACATTGCTAAGACGCAGGTCGAGACTTGCGGGCTGTACCTGGTCGGCGGCGAATGGTTGCGTCGGGCGGACGGCGCCCTCTGCGGCCAGCGCGGCAATCATGCGGTCCGGAAGAATGCCGGCGCCGCCCGGCGCCTGCGGCGCGTCCGTCTCGCCGCGCCGCGCTGCGTGGTCCGGGCGGTCCGTCGTGCCGGCTGTCGCACTGATCATGGAACGGGTCTAGACCAGCCCATGAGAGGCGCAAAGCGCGCGACCGGCCGGCCGCGGATTTATCCCCGGCTTCAACCGCCCGTCATGCGCCGTCAGCGCGGAGCGGCGGCACGCGCGGTCAGGCGCGAACGTTGCACGGTCTCGGCAATACCGCCGGCGAGCAGCCTGGCAATGCAGCCGTAGCTCCAGTCGTTCAGGTGAAGCTGATCGGGCGACAGGAACGTCTCGAAGGAAAGATTCTGGTCTTCCTTCCAGTGTCGCATTACCGCGAAGCGTTGGAACAGTCCGACATTATCCTGTTTCGCCAGTCTGGCGATCAAGTCGACCATACCCGGCGCATCCGGCTTCACCAGCACTTTCGGCGCAAATTGCGGATCGACAAGGATCACATCGGCGCCCGCTCTCTTCAGCCGTTCGACCCCTTCATGGATCAGTTCGCCGACCGGCCGGACGGGATGGTCGCGCAGCACGCTGTTGCTGCCGACCTGCCAGATCACCAGGTCCGGCTCCTCAGCCAGCACATCCCGGTCGAAGCGCGCCAGCATGTCGCGCACGTCTTCCCCGTTCACCCCGCGATTGACGACGGTGAATTCCTGGCGGGGAAACGTTTCCGCCAGTTCGACCGCAAGGCGGCTCGGATAGCTCATCGCCGGAGACGAGGCGCCGGCCCCGGCGGTCGAGGACGAGCCGATCGTGACGATGCGAACGTGCTCGCCCGCGGCGATGAGTCTGGCGATACGATCGAGCGGCGAATCGAGGCGGGTGAGCTGGCCCGGCGCCTTGCAGGGAATAGCCGGGCGGGCGGAAGCCTCCCCTGCCTGCGCCGGAGCGGGCACGGCCAGGCCGGACACGGCAATGCAGACAAGGGTCGCGACCGACGCCAGGGTGAAAACCGCCGGCGTCGCCGGCTCAGGGAACACACATTGCATTACTGACCGGCCTTGGCATCGTAAGTTTCGAGTTCGGCGGCATCGACGATGAGAGCGGCCAGCGCGCGGCCGATACAGTCGTGCACGCGCGCCGCCAGGTTTACATTGCGGGCGGCGGCATAGAGATCGAACGTCCCGCCGTCGCTCCAGTAACGCATCAGGCCCATCCGGTCGAACAACGGCACATCGCGGTCGCGGGCGACGAGACGCATGTGATCGGCATAGACGTTAAGGTGAAGCATGGTCTCGGTACGCGGACTGAATTGCATATTGATCAGAACGACATCCACGCCGCCGGCCTGCAGCGCCGAGACTCCGCCATCGAGCAGCGCGCGAAAGTGGTCGGGATCGATCCCCCGGATCGCATCGTAGGTGCCTGTTTGCCATAGCACCAGAGCGGGCCTGGTGTCGAGAAGCTGATCGAAAGTGCCCGCCATTTCGGCGGTTGTCTGTCGCGACCTGGCGCGCGAGACGACGCTGACCGGAACTTTCTTCAGTCTGCGCCGTAACGCTGTCTCGAGCCTGGCCGGGTAGGCCTTGCCGGCATTGTCGTTTCCCGCAATCATCGAAGAGCCGGTTCCAACGACCACGATGTCCAGGGTTCCGCTCTGCCGGATCCGCTCGGCCACGCGACCGAGCTTGGCATCGCCAAACAGGAAATAGCTCGGAACGTCGCATGCCGGTTCGTCCTGCGCGCGCGCACCGGAGGCAATCAGAATTGCGGCGCACAGCAGGACAGCCGCCGAAGCAAGACACCGGTACATCATCCCCCGCCTCCAGCGAGGTCGGCATTCCGCGTTTTCTGGCGGGAGCCGGATTTTCGCCCTTCGACTTCCTTGTACCATGTAATGACCCACGCGGCTGCAATCATGATCAGGATGCCTAATGCGCTGACAACGACCTGCATGATCAGGCCGCCGGAAAACTCGACCTTGGCGAAATGCGCGGCAAAGGCGAGAAACACTCCGAGGCAGAATATCTCCAGCGAATTTTGTCCGCACAGGATCGCCGGCCGCAAAACCGGCGAGCGCAGCCCCGGCCAGTCGCGCGGCAGAAAGCGGACGGTGATGGCTGCGAGCGCCAGAAAATGCGCAAAGCGCAGGACGTCGAGATTGGTCTTGTCGATCGGATAGATCAGTTCTGCGAGCCACTTCGGCACGAACAGATGCTCGAGGCGGGGGAAGTACCAGGTCATGGTGATGAAAAACGCAAACAGCAGATAGAGCGCGGCGATTGCGACAGTCGCGCGCGCACGCAGCAATCCGTCCAGGCTCTCCGCGCCGCCGAGCGCGCACCAGGCGCCGAACACAAACAGCAATTGCCATGCAAAAGGATTGAAAAACCACGAGCCGCCGGGATGCGCCGGCAGGTTCCAGCCGAACTGCCAGGCCGCGGCGTAGAGCGCCGCCGAAAATCCCAGCGCCAATGTCGCGCGCCGCTGCAGGAGCCACAGGACCGGGGGAAACAGCAGCAGCAGAACGATATAGAGCGGGAGCACGTCCATGTTCGCCGGCTTGAACTTCAGCAGCAGCGCCTGGACGATCGCTTCGTCGGGCCGCTGCAGGAAATCCAGGATGCCGGTCTCTTCTGCATAGAGCGGATTTTGGAAGCCGCGGGCAACATAGGCGATCTCGGCAAGATAGATCGTGAACAGGAATACATGGGCGACGTAGATCTGCCAGACCCGCTTCAGGATGCGCGCGCTCGCGACCACGAATCCGCGGTCGAGCATCGCGCGCCCGTATACGAACGCCGCGGTGTATCCGGAGATGAAGATGAAGATTTCGGTCGCGTCGCTGAAGCCGTAGTTGCGAATGGTAATCCAGGCGACGATGTTGGACGGGATATGATCGAGAAAGATCAGCCACAATGCGAGCCCGCGAAACAGATCCAGCCGCAGGTCGCGTTCGGCCGCGATAACCGCCGGCGCTGCAATGGGCGTACTGGTGAAGGCCATGACTGACGACGCGGGATACTGGTCGTCCCGCCCTGCCGTCAGCTTTGCCGAGACCTGCGGCAGTTGCAAGCCATCAAACGACACGGTTCAATTCGCGCAGGGCGAGCCGATCCGATTCGCCCAAGCCCGACTCGACCGAACCCGATTTTCCCATGTATCGCGCCAAGACACGCAACATCCAGGTTACCGTTACACCGCGCTTTATGGCCGACCGGTCCGCGCCGGGGCGCGGTCAATATTTTTGGTCATACACGATCGAAATCGCAAATCTGGGGCGTGAGACGGTGCAGCTTCGCACCCGCTACTGGCATATTACCGACGCGCTCGGCCGCGTACAGGAGGTGCGCGGGCCGGGCGTCGTCGGCGAGGAGCCGATTCTGGCGCCCGGCGAGTCGTTTGAATATACCAGCGGCGTCCCGTTGCCGACTCCGTCCGGGTTTATGACCGGCAGCTACGGCATGGAAACCGAAGAAGGCGAACGCTTCGACATCGAGATTCCGGCCTTCTCGCTCGACGCGCTCGATGGCCGCCGCACGCTCAACTGAGCGTCAGCTCTGATCCGCCAATTCGGAAGGATCGAATAAGTAGGTCTCGCTGCAGAACTCGCAGTTTACCGAGATCACACCGTTTTCGACCATTTCATCGCGATCCTCCCGGCTGAAGCTCTGCAGCATCGCTTTCACGTTGTGGCGCGAGCAGGAGCACTTCGCCAGCACGCTGGCGTTGTTAAAGACGCGAACGCCGCGTTCGTGAAACAGGCGATACAGCAGCCGCTCGCTCGATATCGCCGGATCGATCAGTTCCAGATCTTCGACGGTCTCGACGAGAGAACGGCCTTCGACCCAGGCATCGTCTTCGGCCACGCCCGCAGTCGCGACCCCGGCCGGCACATCGCCCGGATCGAGATCGGGTCCGCGCATACGTTCGGGCGATTTCGGCAGGAACTGCAGCAGGATTCCGCCCGCCCGCCAGCGATGTTTGTGCCCCTCGGGTCCGGCACGGAATTCTTCGGCGACCGCGAGCCGCACGCGCGTCGGAATCTGTTCCGAACGGCGGAAATACTCATGCGCAGCCTGTTCGAGACTTGCCCCGTCCAGCGCGACAACGCCCTGGTAGCGGTTCATTTCCGCTCCCTGATCGATCGTCATGGCGAGGTGCCCGCGCCCGAGCAGATCGCCGCCCTGAGCGGCCGCTTCGTCGACACGGCCCCTGTCGAACCGCGCACAGGCGCGAATCCGTCCGGTCGTGGCATAGTCCACCACAAGCATCCGCACCGGTCCGTCGGTCTGGGTCTGCAGGATGAAGCGGCCATCGAATTTCAGCGAAGAACCGAACAAAGCCGCCAGCGTGATGGCCTCGCCCAGCAGCTTGGCGACCGGCGCAGGATAGTCATGCCTGGCCAGAATCTCATCGACGGAGGCACCGAGCCGCACCACGCGGCCGCGCAGATCGAGCGCTGCCACCTCGAAGGGCAGGATCGTGTCGTCTGCCGAAAAATTCGCCGGGCTTCGGGATTGTGTATCGATGTCGATCATTGCCTGCCTGCATTCAGGCACCAAGTAAGAATGCCCTTCTGCGCATGCAAGCGGTTCTCGGCCTCGTCGAATACCACCGAGTGGGGGCCGTCCATCACCTCGTCGGTCACCTCTTCCCCGCGATGCGCGGGCAGGCAATGCATGAAAATCGCGTCCGGGCGGGCCTTTGCCATCAGCGCCGCATTGACCTGATAGGGCCGGAGCAAGTTGTGGCGATTGGCCTTGGCCTGTTCGTCCCCCATCGACACCCAGGTGTCGGTCACGACACAGTCGGCCCCCGACACTGCGGCGTCGGGATCGTCCCCGATTTCGATTGCGGCACCCGAGGACTTCGCCCAGTCGAGCAGCCATTGTCTGGGGCGCAACTGCGCCGGGCAGGCGACGCGCAGACGGAACTGGAAACGCTCCGCCGCATGCATCCACGATGCCAGCACATTGTTGGTATCGCCGGTCCACGCCACGATGCGGTCGCGGATCGGACCGCGATGCTCTTCGAACGTCATGACATCGGCCAGCACCTGGCAGGGATGCGAACGCTTGGTCAGGCCGTTGATCACCGGAATCGTTGCATGCCGCGCAATCTCGGTGACGATTTCGTGGTCGAGCGTGCGGATCATGATGCAGTCGACATAGCGCGAGAGAACCTTCGCGGTGTCGGCAATGGTCTCACCCCGGCCGAGCTGCATTTCCGGGCCCGTCAGCACGATGGTATCGCCGCCGAGCTGGCGCATGGCGACATCGAAGGACACGCGCGTTCGCGTCGACGGTTTGTCGAATATCATCGCAAGCGTGTAGCCGCGCAGCGCATCGTTCCCGCCGGTGCGCCTGCGCTTGCGGTCGGCCTTCATACTGAGGGCGGCCTCGATCATTCCGCGCAGTTCCGATGCCGGAATGTCGACCAGATCGACGAAATGCCGGACGAAGCTCATCCGACGGCTTCCTGCCTCTGGCCTGCGCGTGACAATCGCGCGCAGGCGCGGTCGATCATGCCCAGCGCCGCCGACATTTCGGCATCGCCGATAATCAGCGGCGGGAGCAGCCGGACGACATTGTCTCCGGCGGCGACGGTAAGCAGCTTTTCCGCACGCAGTTCGCTGACGAGATCGCCGTTGGGGACGTGCACTTTCAGACCGATCAGCAGTCCCTCGCCGCGCACTTCGGCGATGATCGCCGGGTGGCGGTCCTTCAGTTCGGCCAGACGCTGCTTGAGCAACAGCGACGTCTTGCGCACGCGGTCGAGAAATCCGGGCTCCAGCACGACATCGAGGACTGCATTGCCCGCGGCCATGGCGAGCGGATTGCCGCCGAAAGTCGATCCGTGCGTGCCGGCGGTCATGCCCTTGGCCGCTTCGGCGGTCGCAAGACAGGCGCCGACCGGGAAACCGCCGCCCAGCGCCTTGGCCAGGCCCATGATGTCGGGGGTCACGCCGGTGCGCTGATAGGCAAAAAGTTCGCCGGTGCGGCCGATCCCGGTCTGCACCTCGTCGAAGATCAGAAGCAGGCCGCGCTGGTCGCACAGTTCGCGCAGCGCCTTGAGAAATTGCGGCGCGACCACGCGCACGCCGCCCTCTCCCATCACCGGCTCGATCAGGATGGCGGCCGCATTGTCGCCGGCCAGCCGCTTCACGGCTTCGATATCGTCGAACGCGACCTGATCGAATCCTTCGGCGACGGGCCCGAAACCGTCGAGATATTTCTTCTGGCCGCCGGCGGCGAGCGTCGCCAGCGTGCGGCCGTGGAACGCGCCCTCGAACGTGACGATCCGGAACCGCTCGGGCCGGCCTTCTACGGCGTGGAATTTCCGCGCCATCTTGATGCAGCATTCCATGGCTTCCGCGCCGGAATTGGCGAAGAAGACGGTATCGGCGAAACTTTCCCGGCACAGTCTTGCCGCCAGGCGCTCGGCCTCGGGAATGCGGAACAGATTCGACACGTGCCAGAGCTTTTGCGCCTGCTCGCTCAGCGCCGCGACCAGCTTCGGATGCGCATGGCCCAGGGCGTTGACGGCAACGCCGGCGGTAAAATCCAGATAGCGCTCGCCGCCGGTCGCCGTCAGCCACGCGCCTTCGCCCCGCTCAAAGGCGAGGTCGGCGCGCGCATAGGTCGGCAACAGATGCGAGTTCACGGCGAGGCATCCGGCGAATTGTCCGAAACAAAATATGCCGCCTCGGCGGGCGGCACTCTATTCATTGTATGGCCGGGCCTTTGACTGTCAACACGAACGCGACCGCACCCGCCGCCACGACTTGACCAAGAAATCGTGGACATTTGCGGGGAATTGGGGATGCGGGACCGGGCGACTCTTGCGGCCGAGTCCCGCGATATTGTAGCCTGTCGGCCGTCATATACGATATCTCGTGCGGCGAGCGAGAGCTTAGCGTTCCACTGAATGTTGAGGGTCAGGTCAGGCGGCCGGAAGGGCTGCCGGGCGCCGGATAGGGATTCTGCCGGATTCGGAGCAGGTCGACCCGCCAGACAAGGAGAGGCCCATGAACTGGACCGACGAAAGGGTGGAGCTGTTGAAGAAATTGTGGGCCGACGGACTGTCGGCCAGCCAGATTGCCGCCGAGCTGGGCGGCATCACCCGCAATGCCGTGATCGGCAAGGTCCATCGCCTCGGACTGTCCGGACGCGCCAAGAGCCCGTCCTCCGCCTCGCCCCGTCCGCGCAAGCCGCGCCAGACACACATGCTGCGGGTGCGACCGGCAATCCGCGGCAACACCGCGCTGGCGCATGCATATGCCTACGATCTCGATGCCGACGCGGAGCCCGAACTGGAAGAAAACATCATCCCGATGGGCCAGCGCCGCAATCTCCTTGAACTGAACGAAAATACCTGCCGCTGGCCGGTGGGCGATCCGGCCGGCCCGGACTTCTTCTTCTGCGGCGCGCAGCCGATCGCAGGGCATCCCTATTGCAGCTATCACGTGCGTGTCGCCTATCAGCCGCCGGCGGTCCGGCGCGACCGGCGGCCGACGCGCTGAGACTAGCCGACGCGGCCGAAACGGTCGTCGATCGCATAGCCCGAGCCGCGCACCGTGCGGATCGGATCGGTTGAATAGCCGCGATTGAGCGCCTTGCGCAGGCGCCCGACATGCACATCGACGGTGCGCTCGTCGATATAGACCTCGCTGCCCCACACGCCGTCCAGCAACTGCTCGCGGGTGAGCACGCGACCCGGCCGCTCCATCAGAAATTCCAGCAAGCGATATTCGGTCGGACCGAGATCGACGTCGCGGCCCTCGCGGGTCACGCGCTTGCGCACCCGATCGATCTCGATTTCTCCAAGCCGGAGCACGTCTGCGATCCGCTCCGGCCGGGAGCGGCGCAACAGCGCGCGCACCCGCGCAAGCAGTTCGGGCACTGAGAACGGTTTGACGATGTAATCGTCGGCGCCGGTCGACAATCCGCGAATGCGTTCGCTTTCCTCGCCGCGCGCGGTCAGCATGATGATCGGGACGCTGTTCGTTTCCGGTCTTGCCCGCAGCCTGCGGCACAGTTCGATGCCCGACACGCCCGGCAGCATCCAGTCGAGAATCACCAGGTCGGGTACGCTCTCCTTTAGCATGACATCGGCGTCGTCTCCGCGCGCCGCCGTCAGCACCGAAAAACCTTCCGCTTCGAGGTTATAGCGCAGCAGCAGCGTCAGCGGCTCCTCGTCCTCGACGACCAGAATTCTCGCCTTTGAATCGCTCATGACTGCGCGATCAACCTTTCGCCGACATCATCACAATCGACGTCGTATCTCCCTTTGGACGCTGCTCGGCGATCGGGCGGCCTTCGATCATGTAGTAGATCGTTTCCGCGACATTGGTGGCGTGATCGCCCATCCGTTCGATATTCTTGGCACAGAACATCAGATGGATGCAGAAGGTGACGTTTCTCGGATCTTCCATCATGTAGGTGAGCAATTCCCGAAACAGCGACGTGCAGATCGCGTCGATTTCCTCGTCGCCCTTCCAGACACTGAGCGCGAGCGAGACGTCGCGCGTCGCATAGGCATCGAGAACCTGTTTGAACTGCATGAGAACCAGCGACGTCATATGCTGGACGCCGCGGACCACTTTCTGCGAGGGAAACTCCCCACTCAGATCCAGGACGCGCTTGCCGATATTCTTTGCCAAGTCGCCAATCCGTTCGACGTCGTTGGCGATGCGCAAGGCCGCCATGACTTCGCGCAGGTCGATCGCCATTGGTTGCCGGCGGGCGATGGTCAGGATCGCCTTTTCCTCGATCTCGCGTTGCAGCGCGTCGATCTGCTTGTCGGCTACCACCACCTTCATCGCCAGTTCGACGTCGCGTCGGAACAGCGCGTCCACGGCCTCGCCGATCTGCTTCTCCGCAAGGCCGCCCATTTCGGCGACCTTGCCGGTGAGTTCCTGAAGCTCGAGGTCGAAGGCCTTGGCAGTATGCTGTGCGGGCATCTGAAATCCCCGGTCGTGGCACCTGGCCGGCAACGGCTGGTCGAAGCGGCAGCGCTGCCGCCATGCCGGCATCCATTATGACAGTTACATGAACGTTAAATGACAATCTAAGCGATTGAAATATCGAATCTTGTCAGCCGCTCGCCGGTGCGTTGCCGATCAGCGGCATGCGCACCGTGAACGTCGCCCCCTCGCCGGCGCGGCTTTCGATCACCAGCCGGCCGCGGTGCCGGTTGAGGATATGCTTCACCAGCGCAAGCCCCAGACCGGTTCCACCCTGCGCACGGCTGCCCGCGACATCCACACGATAGAAGCGCTCGGTCAGCCGCGGCAAGTGCTCGGCGGAAATGCCCGGCCCGTAATCGCGCACCGACACGGCGGCCTCCCCGGCTCCGTTCTCGGGGACGTTTCGCTGCAGCACGATATCGACCCGCTTGCCGGACGCGCCGTATTTGAGCGCGTTCTCGATCAGGTTCTCGAACACCCGGATCAGTTCGTCCCTGTCTCCGGGAACGACAAGAGGTTCCGGCGGCGCTACGATCGCAATGTCGACGCCGCGATCCTTGGCCAACGTCTGCAAGGCATCCACAACCTGGCGAATGACGGGCAGAAGATCGACCGGCTTGTCCGGACGCAGGTGGGCATTCAGCTCGATGCGCGACAGCGAGAGCAGGTCGTCGATCAGGCGCGCCATGCGCGTCGCCTGCGATTCCATGATGCCGAGAAATCGTTCGCGTGCCGCGGTGTCGTTGCGGGCCGGTCCTTTGAGCGTCTCGATAAAGCCCGATAGCGCAGCAAGCGGCGTGCGCAGTTCGTGGCTCGCATTGGCGACGAAATCCGCGCGCATTTCCTCGACGCGCCGGAGAGGCGACAAATCGTGGAAGACGACAAGGAACATTTGCGCGCCACCTGCCGACACGGGACGCCCGTTCCCGAGCGGGGTCAGGAACGCCTCAAGCCAGCGGCCGGCAGGAATGCGCTCGACGAATTCGACGCGGCCCGGCGCGCCCGTTTCCAGAGTGCGGCGCAATGCGTCGATCACCTCGGGAACCCGCAAGGCATGGGTTGCCGGCTCGCCGATGCGCAGGGCCGGAGCGATGCCTTGGGCCTGCCGGTTCATCACCGCGACCCGGCCGTTCCGGTCAAGCAGCATGGCCGGCTGCGGAAGCGCGGCAATCACGGCGCCCAGTGCGTCGATATCGCTCGATGCCGACGTGACGTCGTCCCTGGCATCGCCGCGCAATATCCGGCCGGCCATACTCCAGGCCACAAGCGCAGCCGTGACGACAATGGCCAGAGCCGCGACCGCCTCGCCGCCGGATAGCGAATCCAGCAACCAGTAGCCGACGATAACCGCCGCGGCGGCGCCCAGGACCGGCCAGACCGCCCGGAATTCGCGTGCCTGCCGCCGGTCAGCGGCGGGCATTGTCCTCACCGGCGGATTTTTCCGGTTTTGCTTCCGTGCGCTCCGTAACGCCGGCACTGAGGACGCTGGCGGCCAGTTTGCCGACCGGCGGCACCGCGATGTCGCTCACCGGCACCCGACGCGATGTCAGGCTGAGATAGATTTCGCGCAGGCCGAGGATCGACAGCGCCAGCGCGAAGGGAACGAGATAATAGAGCAGCCGGAACAGCAGCAGACCTGCAACGAGATGTTCCCTGTCGAACTGCCATAACGCAACCAGCATAGCGGCGTCGAACACGCCGATCCCGCCCGGCGAATGGCTCGCGAATCCGAGCAAGGTCGCCGAGACGAAGATGACTGCCAGCGTGATGAAGCCGATATGCGGATCGTTCGGCATCAGCATGTACATGGCGAGCGCACAACAGCCAAGATCGACAATGCCGATGAAAATCTGAAGCGTCGTCAGGGGGCCGCCCGGCAGCGTCACCTTCCAGTTGCTGCGCCCTACCACACGTGGGGCCGTCCAGACCCAGATCACATAGGCAGTCAGCACCGCCAGCGCGGCGAGGGCGATGCCCCGGTTCAGCCAGGGCGGGAACTGATTGATCGCGCTGGCCGCTTCCGGCTCGTAGCTGATGCCGAGCCCCAGAACGGTGGCATTGCCGAGCCAGAAGGTCAGACCGGCAACAAAACAGATTTTGGCAACCTCCACCGCCGACAGGCCGTGCGAGGAATAGATGCGGTAGCGCACCGCACCGCCGGTAAAGACGCTGGCGCCGACATTGTGCCCGACCGAATAGCTGGTAAAGCCGGCAAGCGCAGCCGTCAGGTAGGGAACCTCCGGTCGTCCGATCGTGCGCAGCGCGAACAGGTCGTAGAAGGTCAGGGTGACATAGCCGAACGCGACGAACAGCCCGGCGAAAAGCACGGATTCCGGCGACGTGTCGCGGATCGCGGCAATCACCTCATTGACGTCGATGTCGTGCAGCATGCGATAAAGCACGACCAGCGCGACCGCAATGATTCCGAGGCTGAGCGCAACCCCGATACGATTCCATCCGATCGTATCGTCGACGAGCCGGCCGCCCCGCCGGAGCAGGGCGAGGATTCTGCTGGAAGATCCGCTGGAGGGGCCGTGCACGTCGGGATTCTCTGAATTGGCGGATGTTCCTAGCAGGAAACGGGCGACGGAGGCAAAGCGATCCGCGCCCGGCCGGACGCAGTTGACGCCTTGATGGCAAGATTGTGGGAAACCGCCACAAAGAAGCCGCGCGGAGAAGCGGAATTCATCGAACGGTCACATCCTCGCACCATGTCATTCATTCTTTCTTGCTTTCTTGGCCGATATCTCGCTGCATGAAAAAGATTTGCATCGTCGGCATCTCCGGCAAACTCGGGCAGTATATGGCGCAGCATGCGCTGGACCGCGGCTACGAGGTCGTCGGGATATGCCGGGAGCGCAGCGTCGGCAAGCTCGATCGGTTTGCAGGCCGCGTTCGCGTGTTTCCCGGCGCGACCGACGACCGCGACGTTGTCCGCGCCGCCCTCGAGGGATGCGACGGCGTCCTTGCCGTTCTCGTTCCTTGGGGCGTAAACGGCTATTCCACCGGCACCGCACAGGCGGTTCTCGATTGCGCGCCGGCGCATGCGCGGCTGGTTTTTTCCTGCGGCTGGCACATCACGCGCGACGGGCAGGACGTCTATTCGTGGCGACTGAAGGCTTTCCTGAAGGGGTTCGGCAGCCTCGCCCGCCTGTTGCGCATCGCCGACATTGGCGACCAGGTCGAGGCCTGCCGGCGTGTCTTTGCGAGCGGAAGGCGCTGGACGGTCGTACGCGGCAGCGATCTCGAAGAAGGCGAGAGCCAGGGATTGCCGGTCTGGAGCCGGCATGTCGGCGATCCTATCCTCGCCAGCAACCGCACACGCCGCGTCGATTTTGCGTTGTTCATGGTTGCGGCACTGGAGAATGACGAACTGATCCACGAGGCGCCGGCCATTGTCGGCCGGCTGTCCGCGTCGGCAATTGCGAATGCCGGCTGAGGCTCAGGTGCCGGCGCAATCGTTCTGCATGGCGAGGGCGGTCCCGGAACGCTGTTGGTGGCACGAAGCAATTCGCAAAGGTTCCGCGCCCGGGCTGGACAAATGAGGAATGGCGCGCCGGAAGGGATTCGAACCCCTGACCCCCAGATTCGAAGTCTGGTGCTCTATCCAGCTGAGCTACCGGCGCCGGCGACAGGGCGTGTCTCGATGGCGCAACCGGTGCATGCCGGACCCGCCATTTCTGCCGCGCAGGCCACTATAGCGATTTCGAGCAAAGTGGATACCGGTTCGCGCGAAGAAACCGCGTCAGAACGAAATGCAGCAGCCCCGGCTTTGATTCGGTCAGTGCCGGAAAAATCCGGCACGAGAAGTCCGGCCTGCAGGCCCGGCGGCGCGCAGCGGGTCAGCTGCCGAGATATTTCGGCAATTCCCGCTCGAACTCCGGAAAGTAACGGGAGATCGTGCCGATATCGAACGCAGCGAGAATCGATTCCTTCGGCTCGCGATCGAGCAAAAAGCGGAAGGCGGCATGAATCAGATCCTCCGGAGGATGCCGCACGCCCGCGAGACGCTCACGCATGTCCTGTGTCAGCATCACGCGATGCGATGTCTCGCCCCGGCCGTCACGGATCGTGACGCCGAATTCCAGCGGCTCCGTATCGCGGATGCGCCGGATCTCGATCATCCCGGCCTCCGGCAACGTGCGGCCGTTCAGCGGCCGCCGCCGTCGGTGATCGCGCCCTTGCTCGCGCTGGATACGAGCCTGATGTATTTCGCCAGCAATCCGCTCGTATAGCGCGGCTTCGGCGCCTTCCAGGCCTTCCGGCGCCGGGCCAGTTCCCGCGCGGGCACGTTGAGCTGGATGAGGCGCTTTGTAGCGTCGATAGTGATCGAGTCGCCCTCCTTCACCAGCGCGATGACCCCGCCTTCGAACGCCTCCGGTGCGACATGGCCGACCACCATGCCCCAGGTGCCGCCGGAGAAGCGCCCGTCGGTGATCAGGC
>CAYWCE010000025.1:0-38273 GCA_964456755.1 uncultured Hyphomicrobiales bacterium | reverse complement strand
AGCGCCTCCGTTCCGGTTTCCGCCCATGCGCGGCCGGGACGATTTTCGACCGGAGAGTGAACGATGGGTTACAAGGTCGCGGTCGTGGGTGCCACAGGCAATGTGGGCCGCGAAATGCTGGAAATCCTGGCCGAGCGGCGGTTTCCCGCCGACGAGGTCGTCGCCATCGCCTCGCGCCGCTCGCAGGGCGTCGAGGTCTCCTATGGTGAAAAAACGCTGAAGGTGAAGGCACTCGAGCATTACGACTTTTCCGACGTCGACATCTGCCTGATGTCGGCGGGCGGCGCCGTGTCGAAGGAATGGTCGCCGAAGATCGCGGCACAGGGGGCCGTGGTGATCGACAACTCCTCGGCCTGGCGCTACGACGCCGACGTGCCGCTGGTGGTGCCGGAGGTGAATGCCGACGCAATCGCCGGATTCCGCAAGAAGAACATCATCGCCAATCCGAACTGCTCTACCGCGCAGCTCGTGGTCGCGCTCAAGCCGCTGCACGACAAGGCCAGGATCAAGCGCGTCGTGGTGGCGACCTATCAGTCGGTGTCGGGTGCGGGCAAGGACGGCATGGACGAGCTCGACCGCCAGACCAAGGCGATTTATTCGCTCGGCGAGATAGAGACGAAGAAATTTCCCAAGCGCATCGCCTTCAACGTCATTCCGCATATCGACGTGTTCATGGATGACGGTTCCACCAAGGAAGAGTGGAAGATGGTGGCGGAGACCAAGAAGATTCTCGATCCGAAGATCAGGCTGAACGCGACCTGCGTGCGCGTGCCGGTGTTCATCGGTCATTCGGAAGCGGTCAACATCGAATTCGAAAATCCGATCACGGTCGAGGAGGCGCACGAGGCGCTGCGCACCGCGCCCGGCGTCCTGGTGATCGACAAACGCGAGCCGGGTGGTTACGCCACGCCGCACGAGGCGGCGGGCGAGGACGCGACCTATGTCAGCCGCGTGCGCGAAGATCCGACCGTCGAGCACGGTCTGGCGCTGTGGTGCGTGTCCGACAATCTGCGTAAGGGCGCCGCGCTGAACGCCATCCAGATCGCCGAAGCGCTGATCAACCGCAAGCTGATTAGCGCGAAACGGAAAGCGGCGTAAGCGTCACACGTCGCGAACCGGCGATCGTCGTGCCGGGTCCGGCCCGGAAATGCCGCGCTTGTGTCAAAACCGCGGCTGCGCGAAAAGCCGGCTGTGGCCCGCGCCGGCAATCGAGGCGAAGGTTTTCGTCTCCGGATCGAAGACCGACAGCAATCCGGTCGCGACGCCGAAATAGGCCGCGTGCAGATGCAGCCGCCCGCGCTCGACCAGAATTCGCACGCAGGGAAATGTCATCAGGTTCTGCAACGTCGTGATGGCCGAGGCCTGTTCCAGCCGCTGAAGATAGTCTGCGAGACTGGCAAAACGGGTGCGCGGCTCGATCGATTCGGCGGCCGGCGCGATCAGCTCCATCCAGCGGCCGATAAAATCGCCTGGCGACAGCGGTTCGCCCGGCTCTGCAAAGGCGCGGATGCCGCCGCACTGCGCGTGTCCCAGCACCACGATATGCTTGACCTTCAGCGCCTGCACCGCGAATTCGAGCGCGGCGGAGACCGCGCGCGTTGCCCCGTCCGGCGTGTAAGGCGGCACCAGATTGGCGACATTGCGCACGACGAACAATTCGCCCGGCGCCGCGTCGAAAATCACCTCGGGTGAGACGCGCGAATCGCAACAGCCGATCACCATGATCTCCGGCGACTGGCCGCTTTCCGCCAGTTCCCGAAAGCGGCTCTGCTCCACCGGCAGCCGTCCGGAAAGGAATGCGCGATAGCCTTCGATCAGTCGTTCGGGAAAACCCATAGGCGAAATCTGCCACTCCCCGACGGCCGCGGCAATCAGGCCCAGATCGCCATCCGCAGGCCATATTCGTCGCATGCGGGCGGATCGGGAAACGGTCGCGCCAGTCCGGCATGGATTCGCCGGGCAACGGCCGCGCATGCGAGGGCGTCGACCAGATCGTCTCCGGATGCACCTTTCGGAGCGTCCGGCAGGGAACCGGCAGGCATTCCGGCCGCGGTCAGCAGCGCGCGTCTCAGTGCGAGCCCGGGCGGATGCACGCGGCCGCGCAGCTTCTTTGGCATGGCCAGCGGCCGGTCCCCGTTCAGCCGCCAGAACGCCACTTCCGGATGCACCTCGAACACGCGTTCCCGCAGGGCTGTGCCGGCGCACAGGCAGGCGTCGACCTCGCGGATTTTCGGCGCCAGCATGAAAATCTGCTTCGAGACCTTACGCGGCGGGTCGGATGTGGCCAGTGCGACCGCGCAGGCTGCACGATAGTCCGTCGCTTCGATAGCGGCGCGCGAAGGCACCGAGAAGACCGACGATTGCCGCCCGCCAAGCAGCGGGCGGACCGCATTTTCCGCGGTCCGGCCGCCCTTGCCTGCGCGCGCAGGCAATCCGACCGGGATGTCGACGGCGATGACCCGCGGCGCTTCCGGCGCCGTCGCGATGTCGGCGAATTGCGCGAATACGCGCATTCGCGTCTCTGCGTCCTGCGGCCGCACGAATACGGCGAGCCATCCGCCGCGGCATCCGTCCACGCCGGCAAGCCAGATGTCCGGGCTCTCGCGCATCGATCCTGCAGCCCTTTGGCCAAGTTGACTCCCGACGCTATTCTGCGACAGCAAGGGACGATCGCTGCGAGAAAAATTTCATGACCATCCGCCCGCGCCGCTCCGTCCTCTACATGCCCGGGTCCAATACGCGGGCGCTGGAGAAGGCAAAGACCCTCCCGGCCGACGGCGTCATTCTCGACCTCGAGGATGCGGTCGCGCCCGACGCCAAAGAGGCGGCGCGCAGTCAGGTGGTCGCGGCGGTAAGGGCCGGAGGGTTCGGCGCACGCGAGGTTTTTGTCCGCGTCAACGGCATCGACACGCCGTGGCACGCCGACGACTTGGCTGCCGCAGCGCAGGCGGCGCCCGATGCGATTCTCGTGCCGAAAATCGCAAATCCCGATCAGCTTGAAATGATCGGCCGTCGCCTGCTCGACATGGGTACCGATCGCAAGACGCGCGTCTGGGCGATGATCGAGACGCCGGTTGCGATCCTCAACGTGCAGGCCATTGCGGCGGCGGCGCGCGATTCGGAGACGCGGCTGGCCGGATTCGTGCTTGGCACCAACGATCTCGCCAAAGAAACGTCGGCGCGGATTGTACCCGGCCGTACGCCAATGCTGGCGTGGCTCTCCGCCTGCATTCTCGCCGCGCGCGCCTATGGCATCGCCGTGCTGGACGGCGTCTATAACGATCTGTCGGACGGTGAAGGGTTCGCGCGCGAATGCGCGGACGGCCGCAATCTTGGCTTCGACGGCAAGACGCTGATTCATCCGAACCAGATCGCGCCCTGCAACGAGGCATTTTCACCGACGGCCGAAGAGATCGCGCAGGCGCGCAAGATCATCGCCGCGTTCGAACTGCCGGAAAACAAGGGCAGGGGCGTTGTCTCGCTGGACGGGCGCATGGTCGAGCGCATGCATGCCGACATTGCAAGACGGAATGTGGCGATCGCGGACGCCATCGCCGCGCGCGGCGGCTGATCAATCCGGCATGGTGTAGACGAGCACCGGCCCGCGCCGGTATCCGGCATGCAGGCAGATGAAGCGCACGGTCCTTTCGCCGCCGCCGCTCTCATACATCGCCTTGCCGTAATAGATCGAGGATACATATTGCATTCCGGCCTGCGCCGCGAAACGGTCTTCGGTCACGCTGGAGCGGTCGATGATGAAACGGCGGAATGCCGCGTCGCGTTTGCGAAAATGCGTCGCGGCATGGCGCTCGCACTGGCGCAGCCCGTCGAACCGCGTGCGCTGCGCAAGCGCGTCGGCCGGCCAGGCCAGACTCGCCGCCAAAACGCACAATCCCGACAATACGATGCGCGACGACGCGGCGCCGCCGCGGGCTGGGCCGATCAGAGCCACGGCCGTTCCGCTTTGACCTTGCTCTCGAAGCCGCCGATCTTGTCGGCCTTGACCATGGTCAGGCCGATATCGTCGAGACCGTTGAGCAGGCAATGCTTGCGGAACGGATCGATCTCGAAGCCGATGACGCCGCCGTCCGGGCCGCGGATTTCCTGCTTCTCCAGGTCGACGGTCAGGGTCGCATTGGCGCCGCGATCGGCGTCCTCGAACAGCTTTTCCAGCTGCTCCGGCGAAACGCGAATCGGCAGAATGCCGTTCTTGAAGCAGTTGTTGTAGAAAATGTCGCCGAACGAGGTCGAAATTACACAGCGAATGCCGAAATCGAGCAGCGCCCAGGGCGCGTGCTCGCGCGAGGAGCCGCAGCCGAAATTGTCGCCGGCGACTAGGATTTTTGCGTTCCGGTAGGCCGGCTTGTTGAGCACGAAGTCGGTATTCTCGCGCCCATCGTCGTTGTAGCGCTTTTCCGAAAACAAGCCCTTGCCCAGGCCGGTGCGCTTGATCGTCTTCAGATATTGCTTGGGAATGATCATGTCTGTGTCGACATTGACCTGCCGCAGCGGCGCGGCGACGCCTTCCAGGATCGTGAACTTTTCCATCGTCGGTTCCGTTTGAGGACGCGGGCGGCGGCGCAAATCCCGCGCCCGGGCAAACGTTTAGCGCGTTCGGCCGCAACGCGAAAGCCGGCTGTCGGCGAGGCGGCGGTCCCGAGACGGTTATCATATGATATGATGTTTTGGCAGCCGCCCGCGGGCCGGAATTGGGCCGCCGAAATGGGGGATAGCGGACTTACCGCGGCATTGTCGACTTCATGTGCCTGCAGGCGGTCGGTCTCGCCGCCGTCCTCACGTTGCCGGCGACAACGCTGCGTTTGAGGCGAAGTCTCAGCCGCGCCTGACATAGTGATGCCAGAGCGCAGCGAGCGTATGCAGCGCCGAAAGCCCGATCAGTGCATAGGACAAGACGGTGTGCAGCAGACCGACCTGCAGCGCAAGCATGCGGTCGGGCGCAAAAGGTGCGGCGACATCGAACAGCCCGAAGACGGACAGCGCTTCGCCGCGCGCCCAGATTTGCGCGATGCCGCCGAGCGGCGCTGCCAATATCAGGACATAAAGCGCGACATGGGTGGCGCGCGCTCCGAGCCGCTCAAACGCACCGACCGTGCGCCGCGGAAAGACGCTGGTCTCGCCCAGCCGGGCGGCGAGCCGCAGCGGCAGCATTGCGATCAGCGCCAGACCGATCCAGGCGTGCCATGCCAACAACGTCTGGCCGGTCGGTCCGTCGAGCCGGCCGATCGCCAGTCCCATGATCGCAGAGGCGACGATCAGAATAGCCATCAGCCAGTGCAGCGTTCGGGTCAGCGCGCCATAGCCGGGAAGCGTCCTGACCGGAGCGGTTCGATGTTCGGGCGGAGCAAGCATGCGAGATGCAATAGGCGGTCGGCGCGCCGGCCTGCTTGATACACGTCAAAAACGGGATACATGCGGAACTGCGCTCAGGTCAGGCCTCGGCCGCGGCTTCGATGGCGTCCATGTCGTCGTCGGACAGCCCGAAATGATGACCGATCTCGTGCACCAGCACATGCGTGATAATGGCGCCGAGCGTCTCCTCGTGTTCGGCCCAGTAATCGAGGATCGGCCGTCGATAGAGCCAGATCATGTTGGGAAATTGCTCGGGCGCCGATACGGAGCGGAAGGGTAGGCCGACACCCTGGAACAGGCCGAGAATTTCGAATTCGCTTTCCAGCTTCATCTCTTCGACCACGTCCTGCGTGGGAAAGTCGTCGACCCGGATGACGATGCCGTCACAAAGCGCACGGAATTTTCGCGGCAGGCGTTCGAAGGCGACCAGCGCCATCGCTTCCATCTCCTCCAGCGAGGGTGCTCGCAGCGCACGCCAGCTTTCGGTGTCCGGCGGATTGTCGGCGTTTCGCACGTTCATTGCACGTAGATGAGATAGAGATAGATGCCGAGGCCGATCACGCCGGCAAGGCTGAGCGCGCGGCCGATTCGCCTGCCCCACAGCTCGATGACGTCGTCGCTCTCTGCATCGCGTCCTGCAAAGTGCGCGGCAGTCCGCCGCCCGAGGGCTGCCATGGAACCGGTTATGGTCTCGCCTTCGCCGCGCAGCCGCTCCAGTTCGGCCTGCGCCTCCTGACCCAACTTTTCCCTGCGACGACGATCTGCGGTCATGCGGCCGAGCATAAATGGTAAATGCAGACCCTGCCATGCGACGGTTGACGCATCGGCGGCAATGATGGAGCGTAGCTGCGGGGAGCGCAGGTCGGGACGGTTCGATGCGCACATATGCTCTGGCGATCGCCATTCCGCTTGCAGCGTGCGTCGCTGCAGCATGGGCGCAAGTGCCGGCGCCAGTCCAGGCAACAGGACAGGCGGTCGCTAAGCACAGACAGGGCGGTGCGACGGTGGCCGCCTTCGGCGGACCGTCAACGGAGCTGTCTGCGCAGTCGCGCACGCGACCGAACATCCGGGTCTATCGCTATTCGCAGCCGCCATTCTGGGACCATCCGCGTCCCGGTACCTATTCGTGGCCCGGGCCGGATGCAAAGCGCGATTGCCGCGCCTGGTATGTGCTCGAGCACAGGCCGAGCGGTACGGTGATGACCCCGCGCACGCGTTGCGAATGGGTTCCCGGCTGAAATTGCCAGAGGATTTTCATGCGGAGGCCAAGAGGAGTTGCGTGAAGTTGAGTGACGTAACAGGAGCGTAGCCATGTCCAGAACACGCGCAGTGTCCGCCGCCTTCGCCCTAGCCGCCATGCTGGTCTTGCCGGGTTCCGGCGGATCGCAGCAACAGGAACGGGCGCTGCAAGTAACCGTCGCGCCGGCAACCGATTTCAGCGCCCATCGTCGCAAGGTGCGAAAGGCGCGCAGGCCGGTACATTACCACAGGCACTATCACCGCCATTATCACACGCACTATCACCTTGGTGCGCCATACGGTTACGCGTGGCGGCCGCATGTTCGGCCCTATTATTACCGCGGCCGCTACCCGATCGATTACGGCTACACTTATTATGATCCCAATCCGCTGTTTCCCTACGGGCCTTGGTGGTGAGCCGGGCGCGATGAAAAAGGCCCGCCATTGCAGGCGGGCCCCAATTCCTCTGCCGGGCGGCTGCAGCCGCTTCAGTGCCAATCGCGCACGTCGACGAAATGCCCGGCAATTGCCGCCGCCGCCGCCATCGCCGGCGATACGAGATGCGTGCGGCCTTTGAAACCCTGCCGCCCCTCGAAATTGCGATTGGACGTCGAGGCGCAGCGCTCGCCCGGCGCCAGCTTGTCGGGATTCATCGCCAGACACATCGAGCAGCCCGGCTCGCGCCAGTCGAAGCCGGCGGCGCGGAAAATCCTGTCCAGGCCTTCGGCTTCCGCTTGCTCCTTCACCAGGCCGGAACCGGGCACGATCATCGCATTGACGTTCGGGTTGACGGTCTTTCCGTTCACCACACGCGCGACCTCGCGCAAATCCTCGATGCGCGCATTGGTGCACGAGCCGATGAACACCCGGTCGACCCTGATGTCGGTAATTCTGGTGCCCGGCGTCAGCCCGATATATTCCAGTGCGCGCTTCTTGGAGAGCCGCTTGTTCTCGTCGGCGATGGCGTCGGGGTCGGGCACGACGCCAGTGACCGACACGACATCCTCGGGACTGGTGCCCCAGGTCACCAGCGGAGGCAGCTTCTGTGCGTCGAGCCGGATCTCGCGGTCGAAATGCGCGCCGTCTTCGGAGCGCAGCGTTTCCCAATAGCGCATGGCGCGATCCCAGTCGTCGCCCTTCGGGGCCTTCGGACGGCCTTTCAAATACTCGAACGTCTTCTCGTCGGGTGCGACCATGCCGGCCCGCGCGCCGCCTTCGATCGACATGTTGCAGATGGTCATCCGTCCTTCCATCGAAAGCGAACGGATAGCCTCGCCGGAATATTCCAGCGTATAGCCGGTGCCGCCGGCGGTGCCGATCTTGCCGATGATGGCGAGGATGATGTCTTTGGCGGTGACGCCTGCGGGCAGCCTGCCGTCGACGACGGCGCGCATGTTTTTCGATTTTTTCTGGATCAGCGTTTGCGTCGCCAGCACATGCTCGACTTCCGATGTGCCGATCCCGTAGGCGAGCGCGCCGAAGGCGCCGTGCGTGGCGGTGTGGCTGTCGCCGCAGACGATCGTGGTGCCGGGCAGCGTGAAGCCCTGCTCCGGGCCGATCACGTGCACAATGCCCTGCCGCTTGTCGAACTCGTCGTAATATTCGAGCCCGAAATCTCTGGCGTTATGCGCCAGCGTCCTGATCTGCTCGGCGCTTTCCGGATCGGGATTGGGCTTCGACCTGTCGGTGGTCGGGACGTTGTGGTCGACGACGGCGAGCGTTTTCTCCGGCGCGCGCACCTTGCGTCCCGAGCTGCGCAGGCCCTCGAAGGCTTGCGGCGAGGTGACTTCGTGCACGAGATGACGGTCGATATAGATAAGACAGGTGCCGTCGTCCTGCCGGTCGACCAGGTGGTCGTCCCAGATCTTGTCGTAAAGCGTGCGCGGTTTCATGACCTGAACCTTGATTGCGATGGGACGCGATGAGCGGGCGGCGCCCGGCGTTGACCCTGAGCGCCGGTCGCGGCGGCCTCAAAGGCGCGCCAGCACGGCGGATGTCAGCCGCCCGAAAAACCGGCCGGGCAAGCGGGCGTGGTCCTGCAGCACGATTCTGCGCGGCATTCGCTCATGCGCTGTCATGATCGCAATATAGCGGCGGCCATGCCTGCCGGAAAGAAGTCCGGTTGCCGCGTGGCCGCGGACTTATTCCGCAGCCGCTTTCTGCTCGCTCTCGCCGCCGCCATGCCGCTCCTGGCTCTCGGTGATGCGGGCCGCCTTGCCGGTACGGCCCCGAAGGTAATATAGCTTGGCGCGGCGGACCTTGCCGCGGCGCACGAGCTTGATCGAGTCGATCATCGGCGAATAGAGCGGAAAGACGCGCTCGACACCCTCGCCGTAAGAGATTTTGCGGACGGTGAAGCTTTCGTTCAGGCCGCGGCCGGAACGGGCAATGCAGACGCCTTCATAGGCCTGCACACGGCTGCGCTCGCCTTCTTTCACCTTGACGTTGACGATCAGGGTATCGCCCGGCTCGAAATCCGGAATCGCCTTCTTGCCCGCGAGTTTCGCCACCTGTTCTTTTTCGAGTGTCTGGATGAGGTTCATAGCGAAATCTCCGTCGCTGCAAATTCGGATAGGCAATGCGGCACGGCCCACTCGCGGTGGCGCCCCGGCTGCCCCTGTCAGGATCGGGGCGGTTTCTAATGCATGGCGGCGCACTTGTCACGCTTTTGCCGGCGGCGTGCCGCGCCCGGACCTGGCCTGAAAGGCCGTCCAGAGGTCCGGCCGCCGTTCCCGCGTCAGCCTTTCCGCCTGCTCCCGCCGCCAGGCGGCGATCCGGCCATGGTCTCCGGACAGCAATACCTCCGGGATCGTCCGTCCCTCGAAGTCCTGCGGGCGGGTGTATTGCGGATATTCCAGCAGCCCGTCGGCGAAGCTTTCCTCGGCTCCGGAGCCCGGCTGCCCCATGACCCCCGGCAAAAGCCGGACACAGGCATCCAGCAGGGCAATGGCGGCGATCTCGCCGCCGGACAGGATGTAGTCGCCGGCGGAGATTTCCTGCAGGCCGCGCGCGGCGACGACGCGCTCGTCGATCCCCTCAAAGCGGCCGCAGATCGCGATCGCGCCGGGTCCGCGGGCGAGTTCCGCGACCCGCTGCTGGGTCAACGGAGCCCCGCGCGGGCTCATCAGCAGGCGCGGCCGTCCGCCGGCATCGACCGAGTCGATGGCCTGCGCCAGCACGTCCGGCTTCATCACCATGCCCGGCCCCCCGCCTGCCGGCGTGTCGTCCACCTGGCGGTGCACGCCTGTGCCGAAACGGCGGATGTCGACCGTCTCCAGCGTCCAGGTTCCGGCCGCGAGCGCCTTGCCAGCCAGACTCATGCCGAGCGGGCCGGGAAACATGTCCGGAAAAATCGTCAGCACGGTCGCGCGCCACATCGTCAATCTCCGCTCAGTCACGCGCAGGGAAGCCGGGAATCAGGACCGGACCGCCGCCCCGATTCCCACTTGCGCGGGAACGAGCGGAATTCTTGCTGCCGCGTCATTCTCGTTCGTTTCGATCCTCAATTTCCGCCGGCGGATCGACGACGACCTTTCCCCCCGCAATATCGACAGACGGCACGGCCGCTTCGGTGAAAGGCAGCATCGCGGTGGTGCCGTCTGTCCGCTTCACTTCGAGAATGTCGCCAGCGCCGAAATTGAGGATTGCGACAATCTCGCCGAAAGTCACTCCGCTCGCCGTTACCGCGGGCAGACCGATCAGGTCGGCGTGATAATAAGTGTCGCCGTCTTCGGTCGCAGGCAGCCGCTCGCGCGGCACGTAAAGCCTGAGATTGCGCAGCGCTTCCGCGGCATTGCGGTCGTCGATGCCGGCGAAGCGGACTATAAAGTGATCCTTCGCCTCGCGCATCTGCGCGACTTCGAGCGTCCGATGCCCGTCTTCGGACTGCAGCGGTCCGTATCGGGCGAAATCCCGCGGACGTTCGGTGAAGGCGCGCAGCCGCACTTCCCCCTGCAGACCGTGCGCGGCGCCGATCTGCGCCACGCAAATGTCCGCGTCCTTTCTCTCCCGCATCGCCCGGGACGGCCGCTAACGCGGCCTCCCCGATACGGAAAGAAAGGCGCCAGCCATGACACTAGCCCGCCGCCGGCGCAGCCGGTGCGGCACTCGCCGCTTTCGCCGCTTCCTCGGCGCGTGCCTTGCGTTCCTTGCGCGGCACGGCCTTTTCCGGATTGTTGCGCTTCTCGCGCTTCACGATGCCGGCCTCGTCAAGAAAGCGCGCGATGCGGTCGGACGGTTGTGCGCCCTTGGCGATCCAGGCCTTCGCCTTGTCGAGATCGAGCTTGAGACGCTCCTTGTTGTCCTTGGGCAGCAGCGGATTGAAATAGCCGAGCCGCTCGATGAAGCGGCCGTCGCGCGGCGAACGCGAATCGGCGACGACAATATGGTAAACGGGTCGCTTCTTAGTTCCGGCGCGAGCCATGCGGAGAACGACGGGCATTGCAGGTTTCCTTTCGGTCGATTTGGTTTCGATAATTGATCCGTCACCCTGATGCGCGTGCGCGTCTTGCGCGCGAGTCTCGAAGGGCGAGGGCCGGGGCCGCGTCCTTCGAGGGCCGCGCGGCGCGCGGCCATCTCGGTATGACGGCAAGAGGTTGCTGACGATTTTTCATTTCTTCTTTCCCAGTCCGGGGAAACCGGGCGGCAGTTTCGGTCCGCCCAGGCCGGGAAGACCCGGCATGCCGCCGGCAAGACCGGGGAAATTCGGCGGCAGGTTCGGCAACCCCGACGGCATCCCGCCCTGCGATTTCATCTGCTCGGCCATTTTCGCCAACTCTTCCGGCGAAGGCGCCGCGCCGCCCATGCCCATGGCGGCTGCGATCTGCGCCATCGGTCCGCGCTTGGCGCCGCCCATCGCCTTCATCATGTCGGCCATGCCGCGATGCATCTTCAGCAGGCGGTTGATTTCCTCGACCCTGGTGCCGGAGCCGGCCGCAATGCGCTTCTTGCGGCTGGCCTTGAGAATATCGGGCGCGCGTCGCTCTTTCGGGGTCATCGAATCGATGATCGCCATCTGCCGCTTGAGCAGGCCGTCGTCGAGATTGGCCGCAGCCATCTGGTTCTTGATCTTGGCAACGCCCGGCATCATGCCCATCAGCCCCGACATGCCGCCCATCGCCTTCATTTGCACGAGCTGCTCGCGCAGGTCGGAGAGATCGAAGGCGCCCTTGCGCATCTTCTCTGCCGTGCGGCGGGCTTTTTCGGCATCGATATTGGCAGCGGCCTTCTCGACCAGCGCGACGATATCGCCCATGCCGAGAATGCGACCGGCAATGCGCGCCGGATCGAAAGTCTCCAGCGCATCCATCTTTTCGCCGGTGCCGATCAGCTTGATCGGCTTGCCGGTCACCGCGCGCATGGAAAGCGCCGCGCCCCCGCGTCCGTCGCCGTCCACGCGCGTCAGCACGATGCCGGTGAGGCCGACACGTTCGTTGAAGGAACGGGCCAGATTGACCGCGTCCTGGCCGGTCAGGGCGTCGGCGACGAGGAGTACTTCGTGCGGGTTGGCGGTGCGTTTCACCTCGGCCGCCTCGCTCATCATCGCTTCGTCGAGCGTGGTCCGGCCGGCGGTATCGAGCAGCACGACATCGTAGCCGCCGAGCCGCGCCGCCTGCAGCGCGCGCTGTGCGATCTGCGCCGGCGTCTGGCCCTCGACGACGGGCAGCGTTTCGACGCCGGCCTGCCGGCCGAGCACGGCGAGCTGCTCCATCGCCGCGGGGCGCCGCGTGTCGAGCGAGGCCATCAACGTCTTCCTGTTCGAAAGGCCGCTCAGGCGCATGGCGATTTTTGCGGTGGTCGTGGTCTTGCCGGAGCCCTGCAGGCCGACCATCATGATCGCGACCGGTGCCGGTGCGTTGAGATCGATCGTTTGCGCGTCGGAACCGAGCGTCGTCACCAGCTCGTCGTGCACGATCTTGACCACCATCTGGCCGGGCGTGACCGACCTGATGACTTCCACCCCCACCGCGCGCTCGCGCACCCGCTCAATGAAGGCGCGGGCAACGTCGAGTGCGACGTCGGCCTCAAGCAATGCGCGCCGCACCTCGCGCAGGGCCGCGTCTACGTCGGAAGCCGACAGCGCGCCGCGCCGCGTCAGGCGGTCGAGAATGCCTCCGAGCTTTTCCGACAGATTGTCGAACATCGTCCATTCGCCCTCGTCCCGAACCGCGCCGCATGGCGCATCGCTAAGGGCGAGGGAGCCCTTGTTATAACTGCCTCATCCTCCGAGGCCCGGCTTTGCCGTGTGCCCGGGAGGAGGCCGAAACGCATTCGCGCCCGAGGGCGCACAGCGCTGTCGGGCGTGGGCCTCCGGTCTCTTCCGGACCGGTCGGCGGTCAAAACGTCGCATCTCTTGCGAGAACGCGCGGAAACTAGGGGCCGCGACCCGGCAAGTCAAGTTAAGTGCACGATTCGCACGTAGATCCGTGGCGGATCGGATCAAAGGGACGGACCCCATGAAAATCACACGCCGCCGCCTGTTTGGAGGCCTTGCCGGACTGACGGCCCTGGCCGGGACAGGCTGGGGAGCGCAATCCGCAAACGCGCGTTACTATCAGGGACCGGTCTCGGACCATTTCGACGGCGTGCGGTTTTTCGATCCGCACGGCATGCCACCGAAGAGCTTTGCCGACGTGCTGCGCTGGTGGGCGACGGAACCCAAGGCCGACTGGCCCGAATGGCTGCCGAGCGAGATCTCCGACCGCCCCCCGCAACGGGTGAATTCCAGCCGCTGGCGCATTTCCTATGTCGGCCATGCGAGCTTCCTGATCCAGGCCTCGGGCCTCAACATCCTGCTCGATCCGGTCTGGTCGGAGCGTGTATCGCCGGTGGATTTCGCCGGACCCAGGCGCCGCAACGCGCCCGGCATCGCATTTTCGGCGTTGCCGCCGATCGACGTCGTCCTGGTGTCGCATTGCCATTACGATCATCTCGATGTGGCAACGCTGTCGCGGCTCGCGAGCGTCCACCGTCCGCGCATCATCACTCCGCTCGGCAACGACACCATCATGCGCGAATACGATCCGGCCATTCGCGCCGAAGCCTATGACTGGGGCGATCGCATCGACATCGGCAGTGGCGTCGCCGTCACGCTTGCACCGATGCGTCACTGGTCCGCGCGCCATTATTTCGACCGCAACAAGGCGCTGTGGGCGGCCTTTGTCATCGCCACGCCGGGCGGGCGGATTTTTCATGTCGGCGATTCCGGCTATGGCGATGGGCACCATTTCCGCACCGCGCGCGAACGGCACGGGCCGTTTCGTCTCGCCGTCCTGCCGATCGGCGCCTACGAGCCGCGCTGGTTCATGCGCGACCAGCACATGAATCCGCAGGAAGCGGTGCAGGCGATGGCCGATTGCGGCGCCGAGCTTGCGCTCGCACATCACTTCGGCACCTTCCAGCTAGCCAGCGAGAGCATCGATGCGCCGGTAGAGGCGCTGAAGACGGCCTGCCGCGAGAACGGCATTGCGGAAGGCCGTTTCCGCGCGCTGCAGCCGGGGCAGGTCTGGGATTTGTGACCGGAAACGTCAGCGCAACAATTCGAAGCTTACATTGACCGACATCTGCAACTGCTCCTCGCCCGCTGCAATCGGCATTGCCGCTTCGCGGGCGGCAAGATTGCGCGCCATCGGCCGAACCACATATCCCTCTGCGATCGACAATGCGGGGCCAAGCTTGAGGCCGGCCGCCCGGGCGTAGATCTCCGCCTTGCGCCTGGCGTCGGCGAAGGCTTCTTCGCGTGCCTTGTCGAGCAGTTTCGAGGCGTCCGACAGCGTGAAGCCGATGCCGGTGACGATGTTGGCGCCGGCGCTGACCATGCGGTCGAGCGTATCGGCGGCCTTGCTGACATCGCGCACCTGCACCGTGATCAGCGTGGTGGATTCCACCGCAATGATCGGAGCGACCCCGCTGCGGTTCGGATCGCGGATCGGATTGAGACGCAGTCGGGAGGTCTGGATGTCGGATTCGGCGATGCCGGAATCCTTCAGCGCGGACAGCACCGCGGTGAGCAGACGGCCGCCTCCGAGCATCGCCTCGCGCGCGGTCTTGCCCTGTGCCGAAACGCCGGCCTGTATGACGGCGAGGTCGGGGGCGCTTGCGGCGGTGGCCTCGCCCGCGACGGTCACGGAAGGTGGGCGCGGATCGGCCGGTTGTGCCGGGGCGGCGTCCGGGGCTGCAGCGGCTACAGCCGCAATCAGGGCGGCGGCGGCGAAACGGCGGATAGGGCGGTGAGCGGTCATGGCCGCATCCCAGCGGCCAATCGTGTCCGATCTTTGATGGCTCTGCGCCGGCGGCTGGCCATTCCGGCCGCTTTTCCCATATAAGTCGCGCGAGCAGATCGGGTTTCTGGATATGGCCGCCCTCGCCAACCATACCTTCGTCAAGATGAACGGTCTCGGCAACGAGATCGTCGTTGTCGACATGCGTCACAATCCGCATCCGGTCGGCGCCGAGGAGGCGCGCGCGGCGGGGGCTCCGGCCGGCGCGCCGTACGACCAGATGATGATCCTGTATCCGCCGACAACCGCCGGAACGGCGGCACGGGTGCGCATTTTCAACAACGACGGTTCCGCCTCGGCTGCCTGCGGCAACGGCATGCGCTGCATTGCCTCGCTTCTGTTCGACAAGACCGGCGAGACCGAGCTTGTATTCGAGACCGATGCCGGCTTGCTCGCCTGCCGCAAGGCGGACCTGCCCGGCCAGTTCACCGTCGACATGGGCAAGCCACGCTTTGCTTGGAACGAAATTCCGCTCGCGGAGGAATTCCGCGACACCCGCGCGATCGAACTGCAGATCGGCCCCATCGACAATCCGGTGCTGCATTCGCCTTCGGTCGTCAGCATGGGCAATCCGCATGCGGTATTCTGGGTCGAGGACGTAAACGTGCACGATCTCGCACGAATCGGCCCCCTGCTCGAACACCACCCGGTCTTTCCCGAGCGTGCCAATATCACGCTCGCCGAAATTCGCGGGCGCGACCACATCGTGATTCGTACCTGGGAGCGCGGCGCGGGGCTCACGCGCGCCTGCGGCTCCGCCGCCTGCGCCGCCGCGGTCTGCGCCGCGCGGCTCAGGCGGACGGATCGCAAGGTACGCGTCACGCTGCCGGGGGGCGACCTGTGGATCGAATGGCGCGAGAGCGACGATCATGTGCTGATGACCGGTCCGGCCGAATACGAATACGAGGGCCGTTTCAGTCCGGCGTTGTTCCAGGCGAGGGCGGAGGCGTAATGGCCAACGAGGTTCTCACCTTCGGATGCCGGCTCAATGCGCACGAATCGGAACTGATCCGGCGCCATGCCGACGCTGCGCGCCGCGACGATCTGGTAGTGGTGAACAGCTGCGCCGTGACTGCGGAAGCGGTGCGGCAGGCCAGACAGGCGATCCGTCGCGCGCGGCGCGAACGCCCCGGCGCGACCATCGTCGTCACCGGCTGTGCCGCGCAGACCGATGCACAGGCCTTCGCCGGCATGCCGGAAGTCGACCGCGTGCTTGGCAACGCGGAAAAGCTCGATCCGCAAAGCTGGACCCGGTTCGTGAACGAAGCCGAAGCGGAGCGCGTGCGCGTCGGCGACATCATGGCGCAAAAGAGCGCCGCCATGACGCCGATCGACGGCATCGACGGGCGAGCCCGCGCTACCGTGCAGATCCAGAACGGCTGCGATCATCGCTGCACCTTCTGCATCATCCCGTTCGGCCGCGGCAATTCGCGCTCGGTGCCGGTCGACGACGTGGTTGAGCAGGTGCGGCGCCTTGTCGGCAACGGCTATCGCGAGATCGTGCTGACCGGCGTCGACATTACAAGCTACGGGGCAAGTCTGCCCGGGGCGCCGCGGCTCGGCGGGCTGGTCAAAACAATCCTGGGATCGGTGCCGGAACTTGAACGGCTCCGGCTTTCTTCCATCGATTCGGTCGAAGCGGACGACGAATTGCTCGACGCGCTTGCCCGCGAAACGCGATTGATGCCGCATCTGCATCTGTCGTTGCAGGCGGGCGACGATCTCGTACTCAAGCGCATGAAGCGGCGGCACTCGCGCGCCGATGCGGTTGCATTCTGCGAGCGTGTGCGAAAGTTGCGTCCGGACGTGGTTTTCGGTGCCGACATTATCGCGGGCTTCCCTACCGAGGACGAGGCGATGTTTGCGCGGTCGCTGGCGCTGGTCGACGATTGCGGGCTGACATTCCTGCATGTCTTTCCGTTTTCGCCGCGTCCCGGCACACCGGCGGCGCGCATGCCGCAGGTCGATCGCGCTGCGGTCGGAGAACGCGCGGCGCGTCTGCGCGAAAAGGGCGATCGGGCTTTGCAGGCGCATCTGCAGCGGCAGGTCGGGCGCACATTGCGGGTTCTGACCGAGACGCGCGACATGGGCCGCAGCGAATATTTCACGCCGGTGCGCATGGCGCGCGATATCGCGCCGGGGCGCATCGTCGATGTCGGCATCGCCGGCCATGACGGTCGCCGTCTGCTGGCGGCCTGAACTGCGGAAGGAATCGGGGGCGGCATGCGCGTACAGGTCGGCGAACGTTTTTCCGAACGCATCGATCTCACGCCGGAGGACGCCATCGCGTTTGCGCGCGCTGCGCACGATCACAATCCGCTGCATCACGATCCGCAGGCGGCAGCCAACAGCCGCTACAAGAAGCTGATCGTTAGCGGCACGCAGATGGCCGCACGGCTGATGGCGCTGACGGCAACGCATTTCTCCAAACGGCACGATGTCGTCGGGCTCGATTTTTCCATCCGCTTCCACAAGCCGGTGTTCGCCGACGAGACGGTCATGCTGGAATGGGAGGTGGTCGAGGTGATCGAGATTTCGGAAAAGAAGGGCGACGTCGTCGAGGTCAAAGGTCGCGTGGTCAACCAGAACGACGAGCTTGCAGTCGCCGCGACCGGGCGCCTGCTGGTCACCGACGATATCTAGGCCGGAGCGAGGCGCTGCGTTTGCAGCCGCCTGTCGTCGTCGATCCAGCCGCAAGCGCCCAACCGCTCGCGCATATGCGGCGGCACCGGCGCTGTCACGCGGACCGGATCGCGGTTCTTGTATAGCGGCACAACGACCTCCCGCGCATGAAGGTGCATTCCGGGCCCGCCGCTGCGCACCGCCGTGCCGTAGATCGGATCGCCCACGATCGGCCAGCCCGATTCCGCGCAATGCACGCGCAACTGGTGCGTCCGCCCGGTCAGCGGCTCGAGTGCGAGCCAGGCGATACCGTCGCCGCGTCCGCGCACCCGCCATGTCGTAACGGAAGGCAGCCCCGCGGGATCGTGCTTCATCCACCAGCCGCGGGTGTCGTCGCGCCGGCCCAGCGGCATGTCGATGCGGCCCTCATCGTCGTCCGGGCCGCCCTCGACCGCGGCCCAGTAGGTCTTGCCGATCTGTCCGTTCCTGAACAGCTTGCCGAGAGTGGCCAGCGCCTTGCGGTGGCGGCCGAGGACCAGGCAACCCGACGTCTCCCGGTCGAGCCGGTGCGCCAGGGCGGGATTGCGCGGCAACCCGAAGCGCAGCGCGCCGAAACGGTCCTCCAGCGTGCCGGCAGCGCCTCCCGCGGCGCTGCCCGGGCCGCGATGCACGGCGATGCCGGCCGGCTTGTCGATCACCAGCATCAGGGCGTCGCGGTAGAGAAGCCGCGCCACCATATCCCGGTCGGCAAAGTCGGGCGTCTCTTTCGATGTCATGGCGAAACCGCTATCACGACGGCGCATGAACGACAGCAGCAAAGAGCGGACGACATCGTGGTGGCAGCGGCTCAGCGGCGGGCTGCGCCGCACCTCGGGCTCGCTCGGCGGTGCCCTGACCGACCTCGTCGGCAAGCGCAGGCTCGATGCCGCCATGCTGGAGGAGGTCGAAGACGCGCTGATCCGCGCCGATCTCGGCGTCGGCATCGCCGCGCGCATTGCCGAAAAGCTTGGCGAGGGCCGCTACGACAGGGCGGTGACGGAGAACGAGATCAGAGCGGTGCTCGCCGGCGAGATCGAGACGTCGCTTGCGCCGGTGGCGAGACCGCTTGACGTCGACTCTGTGCACAAGCCTTTCGTCATCCTGGTTGTCGGCGTTAACGGGTCGGGCAAGACCACGACTATCGGCAAGCTTGCGGCGAAGTTCCGCGCCGAGGGCAGGAGCGTGATGCTCGCCGCCGGCGACACGTTCCGTGCCGCCGCCATCGATCAGCTGAAAATCTGGAGCGGGCGGGTCGGCGCCTCCATCGTTGCGCGTGAGCCGGGGGCGGATGCGGCTGGCCTCATCTTCGACGCGATCGCGGCGGCGAAGCACGACGGCATCGACGTTGTCCTGATAGACACCGCCGGCCGCTTGCAAAACCGCGCCGAACTGATGGGCGAGCTGGAAAAAATCGCGCGCGTGATCCGCAAGGCCGACGACACTGCCCCGCATGCCGTGCTGCTGGTACTCGACGCCACCGTCGGCCAGAACGCGTTGTCGCAGGTTGAGGCGTTCAGGCAGAGCGCGGGCGTGACCGGCCTGGTGATGACCAAACTGGACGGAACCGCGCGCGGCGGCATTCTGGTGGCGCTTGCCGACAAGTTCGGCCTGCCGGTGCATTTCATCGGCGTAGGCGAGGGGGTTGACGATCTGGCCCCGTTTGCCGCGCGCGACTTTGCCCGTGCCGTCGCCGGGCTGGAATGAGCCGGCGCGATTGCACATGCTCATGCGGACGGCTACACAGCAGGCATGAACGAAAAACCCCAGCTTAATCCGTTTCTGAAGCTCGCGCTCGATATCGGGCCGCTGGTCCTGTTCTTCTATGCTAATGCGCGGCCGCAGCTGTTCCTGCCTTTGGTCGCGCCGCTGTTTCCGCAGATCGCGGCCGATACCGCGCGCGGCGGCATTTTCGTCGCCACCTTTGTCTTCATGATCGCCATTGTCGTTGCGCTGGCGGTCTCCTACGCCATGATTCGCCGCCTGCCGGCCATGGCGCTGGTCTCAGCGGCCATCGTGCTTGTGTTCGGCGGGCTGACGCTGATGCTGCACGACGAGACCTTCATCAAGTTGAAGCCGACGCTGATCTATCTCCTGTTCGCCGCCGTGCTGTTCGGAGGCCTGCTCGCGCGCCGGCCGCTGCTGTCGATGGTGTTCGATTCCGTTTTCAATCTGAAAGAAGAAGGCTGGCGCAAGCTGACCATCCGCTGGGCCGTTTTTTTCGTAGCGATGGCGGCGCTCAACGAACTGGTCTGGCGGACACAGTCGACCGACTTCTGGGTCAGCTTCAAGTTGTTCGGGTTCGTACCGCTCACCTTCGTTTTCGCGCTGGCGCAGTTTCCGCTCATGAAGCGCTACGAGGAGAGCGACTAACACCCGGCGGGCTTTGACGAAATATGAGCCGGCGCTCCGGAATTCCGTGTTGACGCGCTTTCGCCGCGCGGTCCGGTATTCGCTTTGCCGGAAACGCTGCCGGTCATGAGCCGGCGGCGAGCGCCTTTTCGATGGCCGGCTTTACCTGCGTTGCGAAGTTTGCCTCGGTAATCGGACCGACCAGCTTGTAGGCGATGCGTCCGTCGCGGCCGACCACGAAAGTTTCCGGCACGCCATAGACACCCCATTCGATAGCGGCGCGGCCGTTGGCATCGGTGCCGATTGCGGCGAACGGATTGCCGTAACGTCCGATAAAGCGGCGCGCATTCTCGGCGCGATCCTTGTAGTTGATGCCGACAAGGCGAATTCTCGAATCTTGGGCCAGCAGGTCGAGAAACGGCACCTCGTCGTGGCAGGGCACGCACCATGAGGCCCATACATTGAGCACGGTGACACGACCCCGGAAATCGTCGCCGCTCAGTCCGGGAACCGGCATGCCGTCGCGGGTCAGCCCTTCCACCGGCGGCAGGGCCGTAGGCGGGGCCGGCCGGCCGATCAACGCAGAGGGAATGCGCGAAGGGTCGCCGGCGCCGAGCCGGAACAGGAACAGCGCCGCCAGAGCCAGAAAAACCGCAAGCGGGACGGCGACGACGAGTCGCCGCCGTAACGGACTGGCCGTCTCGTTTGCCGCGCTCACGGGCCGATTCCAGGCTGTCGGGAACGTCGGGTGACGCCGTCCCGCTCGAAAGCGGTCAGCGTGCGCGTCAGGGCGCGATAATCGGCAACGATCCAGCCGATCACCGCGGCCACGATCAGCGCCGCCGCGGCATAGGCAGCGATAATGAATTCCGCATGTGGCATCGCGCTCATCGTCAGTGTCCCGGCGCCGCCTGCGCCTGCATGAGATGCATGGTGCGAATGCGCCGGCGCAGAATTTCGTTGCGCATGGCGGCAAGATGCAATGTCACGAACAAAAGTCCGGCCGCACCGGCCATGACCAGAAGCGGCATCAGGATGTCGGGATGGATCGCCGGTCCGCCAAGCCGGATGACCGATGCAGGCTGGTGCAGGGTATTCCACCAGTCGACGGAAAACTTGATAATCGGCAGATTGATCGCGCCGACCAGCGTGAGGATGGCAGCGGCGCGCGCGGCGCGCGCCGGCTCCTCGATTGTGCGCCACAGCGCGATGACGCCAAGATACATCAGGAACAGTACCAGCACCGAGGTCAGCCGCGCATCCCAGACCCAGTAAGTGCCCCACATGGGCCGGCCCCAGAGCGATCCCGTGATCAGGCAGATCAGCGTGAAGGCCGCACCGATCGGAGCTGCCGCCTTCGCGGCCACGTCGGCCAGCGGATGCCGCCAGACCAGCGTCCCCAACGCAGCAACCGTCATCAGCGTCCAGCCGAACATCGACAGCCAGGCGGCCGGCACATGAATGAACATGATCCTGACGGTTGCGCCCTGCTGGTAGTCATCGGGGGCGGCGGCGATCTGGCCGATGCCGAAGGCAAAAGCCACGGCGACCGCAGCGATCAGCCAGGGAAGCATCCGGTCGACGAAGGCGAGAAAGCGGCTCGGATTGGCGTAGTCGATCAAGGGCATCGGCGCTGTCTTTACGGGCGCTCGCGGTCAAGGGCAATGCAGAGGGCGGATCGCATGCATTTGTGACCCGATATGGGCTATTCCTGACCCTGGCGTAAGGCCAAAGCTGCGGCAAATGGCCCGATCACCGCGCTCGTCAGCGTCAGGGCGCAAAGCAGGGTGAACGGAGTCCCGAAAGGCAGTGGCCCGACGATTGCGGCATTGGACGCCGCCACCCCGAAAATCAGAACCGGGACCGTAAGCGGCAGGATCAGCACCGCGAGCAGAAATCCGCCCCGCCGCAGGGTGACGGTAAGCGCGGCGCCGACCAGTCCGATAAAGGTCAGCGCCGGGGTGCCGGCGAGCAGGGTCAGCGCCACCGCTCCCGTCGCCAGCATGTCGAGATTGAGCAGCAGCGCCAGAAGCGGTGTCGCGATCACGAGCGGCAGACCGGTGGTTAGCCAATGCGCCAGTGCCTTGACGGCCAGCGCCAGTTCGAGCGGCGTCGCCGCCATCAGCATGAGGTCGAGCGAACCGTCGTCCTGGTCGGCGGACAGCAGGCGGTCGAGCGCCAGCAGGCTCGAAAGCAGCGCGCCGAGCCAGAGGATGGCAGGGCCGATTCGCTGCAGCAGCGCGAGATCGGGGCCGATCGCAAATGGCATCAGCGTGACGACAACAAGAAAGAATAGCACGCCGACCGGAGCGCCGCCGCCGGCGCGCACCGCAATGCGTACGTCGCGGCGGAAGAGCATGGCGAGCGCGTTCATGTCTGCGCTTCCGCGGGTGCGCCGAGCCGCAGCTCGCGCGCGGTTTCGATTCCCAGCGGCGCATGCGTTGCGGCAACGACGATGCCGCCGCCGGCAAGATGGTCTCGCATGAGGCGGAGCAGCGTCGCCTGGCCGCCGGCATCCAGCGCCGAGGTCGGCTCGTCCAGCAGCCAGACCGGGCGCGCAACTGCGAGAAGGCGCGCCAGCGACAGGCGGCGCTTTTGCCCGGCCGACAGACAGGCCGCCGGCAACGTGGCAAGCATGTCGAGCCCGAATGCCGACAGGGCCGTGCGCACGTCGCCGTCTCCGCCGAGATAGGCGCGCCAGAAGTCGAGATTTTCGAGGACGGAGAGCGACGGTTTCAGCGCGTCATGGTGGCCGACATAATGCGCCTGCTCGGCAAGGGTCAGTTCGGGATCTCCGCCCTCCAGCGCCAGCGTGCCATCCCCGGTGAGCAGGCCGGCAAGCATGCGCAGCAGCGACGACTTGCCGGCGCCGTTGCGCCCGGTCACGGCGAGCGACTCACCTGCGCGCAGCGAAAAGTCGAGACCGGAGAACACCTCCCGTCCGCCGCGCCGGCAGGCCAGCCTGTGTGCGCTGAGCTTCATGCCGGGCTCCGGCCGGCGGCGTGGCTCGGCCGCGCCGGGGCGGCCCGCCACGCCAAACCCGGCTTTCGTTCATCTGGCCGCCGCAAAAAAAAGTCCTTATAAGCCCTCAAATCGGCCGCTTCCGCGCCGGCCACCCCGCGCGGACCCCGTGACCGGGATAATTGCAGACTTTTCAAGGTCTTGAAGCCATATAGGTCGCAACCCGGACCGGTGGAAGAGGAACACAAAGCATGACTTCGCTCGACAGCTTTCGGTGCGCCAGGATCCTCAAGGCCGGCTCCAGAACCTATGCCTATTACAGTCTGCCCGTCGCGGAAAAGAACGGATTAAAGGGCATCTCGCGATTGCCGTTCTCGATGAAGGTGCTGCTGGAGAATCTCCTGCGCAACGAGGACGGTCGCACCGTCACCAAGGACGACATCCTGGCCGTCGCCGCCTGGCTCAAAACGAAGAATTCCGAGCGCGAGATCGCATTCCGACCTGCGCGCGTGTTGATGCAGGATTTCACCGGCGTGCCCGCGGTGGTCGACCTCGCTGCGATGCGCGATGCGATGGGCGTGCTCGGCGGCGATCCGAAAAAGATCAACCCGCTGGTGCCGGTCGATCTGGTGATCGACCATTCGGTGATCGTCAATTTCTTCGGGAGCAATTCCGCCTTCAAGAAGAATGTCGACGAAGAGTACAAGCAGAACCAGGAACGCTACCGGTTCCTGAAATGGGCGCAGAAAGCATTCGATAATTTCCGTGTCGTGCCGCCCGGAACCGGTATCTGCCATCAGGTCAATCTCGAATACCTGTCGCGCACGGTGTGGACGTCGAAGGGCAAGGCGAAGATCGACGGTAAGTCGATCAACGCCGAGATTGCCTATCCCGACACTCTGGTCGGAACCGATTCACACACCACAATGGTGAACGGCTTGTCGGTTCTCGGCTGGGGCGTCGGAGGTATCGAGGCGGAAGCCGCGATGCTCGGACAACCGCTGTCGATGCTGCTGCCGGAGGTGATCGGATTCAAGCTCACCGGCAAGTTGAAGGAGGGCGTCACCGCGACCGATCTCGTGCTGACGGTGACGCAGATGCTGCGCAAGCGCGGTGTGGTCGGCCGTTTTGTCGAATTTTTCGGTCCGGGCCTCGCCAACCTTTCGATCGCGGATCGTGCGACCATCGGCAACATGGCGCCGGAATACGGCGCCACCTGCGGCTTCTTCCCGATCGACGCCGACACGCTCGACTACCTGAAGAATACGGCGCGGCCGGCCGCGCAGGTGGCGCTGGTGGCGGCCTATGCCAAGGCGCAGGGTATGTTTCGTACCAAGTCGACGCCGGATCCGGTATTTACCGACGTGCTGAAGCTCGATCTCGGCACCGTCGAGCCCTCGCTCGCCGGGCCCAAGCGCCCGCAGGACCGTGTGGCGCTGAAGAACGTGAAGGCCGGTTTCGCCGCGTCGATGGAGGCGGAATTCAAGAAGGGGACGGAGCTTGGCAAGCGCGTGCCGGTCGCGGGCCGCAAGCACGACCTCGGCCACGGAGATGTGGTGATCGCCGCGATCACCTCTTGCACCAACACGTCCAATCCGAGCGTGATGATCGGAGCAGGCCTGCTGGCGCGCAAGGCGGCGGCGCGGGGTCTCAAGGCCAAGCCCTGGGTGAAGACCTCGCTTGCGCCCGGCTCGCAGGTGGTGGCCGAGTATCTGGCCAAGTCGGGCCTGCAGAAGGATCTCGATGCGCTCGGCTTCAACCTTGTCGGATTCGGCTGCACCACATGCATCGGCAATTCCGGGCCGCTGCCGGACGACATTTCCCGCACCGTCAACGATGCCGATCTCGTCGCCGCGGCGGTCCTGTCCGGCAATCGCAATTTCGAAGGCCGCGTCAATCCGGACGTGCGCGCGAATTATCTTGCCTCGCCGCCGCTGGTGGTTGCTTACGCAATCGCCGGCTCGATGCAGGTCGATCTGAGCAAGGAGCCGATCGGCACCGATCGGAAAGGCAAGCCTGTTTACCTCAAGGACGTGTGGCCGACCTCGCGCGAGATCAATGCGCTGATCCGCAAGACCGTAACCAGAAACGCCTTCGCGAAGAAGTATGCCGACGTGTTCAAGGGCGACAGCCACTGGCGCAAGATCACGGTCAAGGGCGGGCTCACCTATGCTTGGGATTCCGTCTCCACCTATGTGCAGAATCCGCCCTACTTTTCCGGCATGAAGCGGCAGCCGGGACCGCTCGAAGACATCGTCGAGGCACGCGTCCTCGGGCTGTTCCTCGATTCGATCACCACCGATCACATTTCGCCGGCCGGCTCGATCCGGGCGGCATCGCCCGCGGGCAAATATCTGATCTCACACAATGTGAAGCCGGCGGATTTCAACCAGTACGGCACGCGCCGCGGCAATCACGAAGTGATGATGCGCGGCACCTTCGCCAATATCCGCATCAAGAACCAGATGGTGCCGGGTGTCGAAGGCGGCGTGACCGTGCATCATCCGGACAGGGTGCAGATGCCGATCTACGAGGCGGCGATGCGTTACCGGCAGGAGAAGGTTCCGCTGGTCGTGTTTGCCGGCAAGGAATACGGCACCGGCTCCTCGCGCGACTGGGCCGCCAAGGGTACCGTCTTGCTCGGCGTTCGTGCGGTTATCGCGCAGAGCTTCGAGCGCATCCACCGTTCCAACCTGGTCGGCATGGGTGTTTTGCCGCTGGTCTTCGAGGAGGGAACTTCGTGGCAGAGCCTGGGCCTCAAGGGCAGCGAGAAGGTCACCATCCGCGGCCTGCACGGCGATCTGCGACCGCGGCAGAAGCTCAGCGCAGAAATCGTGTCCGAAGACGGCAGGCTGCAACGGGTGCCGCTCGTCTGCCGCATCGATACGCTCGACGAGCTTGAGTATTTCAGGAACGGCGGCATTCTGCATTACGTGCTGCGTCAGCTGGCAGCGTGATCCGGCGCGGCGTTTGACGGCGTGAGACGCGCGGCCGAGACCGCGCGTTTTCGATTGCATTGGCCGCATTTCTCACCGCGAAGTGAGTGGCAGGTGACCGGCCGGCCGGATATGTGACCGTATCCGAATCCCCTGCGCCGCCGAGACGGAGGAAACGACCATGCCGTTGCGCCGGTTGCTGCTGCTTCTTGCCGCCGGCATGGTTGCCATGCCTGGCGCAAGCGAGGCCGGCCCTCGCGCGGTGATCGAATTGTTCACCAGTCAGGGATGCTCGTCCTGCCCGCCCGCCGACCGCGTGCTGGGAGAGCTGGCTGCCGATCCTTCTGTGATCGCGATAAGCCTTCCGGTCGATTACTGGGACTATCTCGGCTGGAAGGACACGCTTGCGAGTCCGGATTTTTCAGCGCGACAGCGCGCTTATTCGCTTACGCGCGGCGATCGCCGGGTCTATACGCCGCAGGTCGTCGTCAACGGCACCGCGCATGTTCTCGGCAGCGATCGCAATGCCATCGAGCGGGCCATCGGCCAGACTCGCCGCAATGCCATGACCGTCCCGGTCACGATTGCCGCAAGCGGCAGCGATTTCACCGTCAGCGTTCCCGAGCGAGACGGAGGCATTCCCTGCGAAGTATGGCTCCTGGGAGTCAGTCGTGCCGTTCCGGTCGGAATTAGGCGCGGCGAAAACAGTGGGCGCACCGTCACCTACCACAACGTTGCGCGCACCTGCCTGAAGCTGGGCGAATGGAGCGGCAATGCGCGAAGCTGGACGGTTCCCGCGCAGAAGATCGGCGATGAGGGAATCGACATCGCCGCCGTGATCCTGCAAGCCGGAAGCTTCCAAAATCCCGGACCCGTGCTGGGAGCAGCCGCGGTCGATTTGCGCTGAATGCCCCGCCCTCTGCGGCCGAAAAAAAGATCGGGCCGGTCGTCGACCGGCCCGAAAGACATTGGGGGATTGAACCGTACTCGAAACTCTTGGCCCGGTCCGTCCAAGCCCCGGGGGGCTGGGGGGCTGAGGAATCCGGAACTCTTCGGAACCGGGCCGTAAGGCTATTGTCTCGCATTTCATGGGGGCGGCCACTCGACCGAAATTGGGCGTTATTATGGTTTCTTTAACGAGGTCGTGAGCGCGTGTACGCTTGCGCATGATGCTGTTTTCGGCCCGTTTCCGTCGACAGGGACGAAAAGCGACCGATCGTGGCCTTGCGGCAGGCCGGCGAGAGGGCAATCATGCGATTGTCACAGAAGGAGGCGCCGCATGAGCTTCGGCGAAACCGAACCGAGCCAGTCCCACGGGGGCCAAGCCCCGGGCCGAGCGCCCGCCGCCGCCCCCGCCCCGCCGTCTCCCCCGATGCCGACCGGCTCCGCCCAATCGGGCCGGGTGACCTTCGAGCGGCGCGAACTCGACCGCATTCTGCGCCTCTATGGCAGCAAGGTCGCCGATGGCGAATGGCGCGATTACGCGATCGACTTCTTGCGCGATCGCGCGGTGTTCTCGGTATTCCGGCGAACGTCCGAATTTCCGATCTACCGGATCGAGAAGCAGCCCAAACTGGCGCGGCGGCAGGGCGCCTACAGCGTGATTTCCGCCACCGGCCTGATCATGCGCCGCGGCCATGAACTCGAACGCGTGCTGCGGGTGTTCGACCGGCGCCTCAGCGTCGTGGCGGGCTGATCCGAGACGATTTATCTCGACGCGTTTTCCTGGCGCCCACCGTCGCCCGCTTCGCCCGAAAACGCTCCCGAGTCGTACCCGGGCTTGGTCGTTGCGCCCGGTCCAAGCCGCCGCTGCATGAGCACGCTGTCGAGCCAGCGGTCGAATTTGTAGCCGACATTTTCGATTGTTCCGATCAAGCGGAAGCCCGCGGCGCGATGCAGCTCGATCGACGGCGTCTGCGCCGAATCGCCGATCACAGCAACCATCTGCCGAAAGCCGCGTTTCTCGGACTCCACGATGAGCCGGTCCAGCAGGGCGCGTCCGATGCCGCGCCCGTGGGCGGCCGGGTCGATATAGACGCTGTCCTCGACGCTGTAGCGGTAGGCCGGCCTTGCCCGGTAGGGGCCGGCATAGGCGTAGCCGACGACCGCACCGTCGCTTTCCGAAACGAGATAGGGATACCGGCCGTCCAGCAGCGCCTGCATCCGGCGAGTCATCTCCGTCTCGTCCGGCGGATCGAGTTCGAATGACGCGGTGCCGTAGGTGACCGCGTGGGCATAGATGCCGGTGATGGCCTTGATATCCCCGGGATCGACGGGGCGGATTGCGAACGAAGTCATTGACGGCTTTCCGGTTCAGGACTTTATCCTAACCCGCGACTCACAAAAGAAAACGCCCCGGAGCGGCCGGGGCGTTTCAGACTGTGCATTTTCCGGCTTTGGATCACCGGCGGTCGCCCAGCAACCGCAGCAGGAACAGGAACAGGTTGATGAAGTCGAGATAGAGCTTCAATGCACCCATCACCGCCTTGCGCCCGGCGACCGATCCGTCATCCTGCACGTCATACATTTCCTTGATCTTCTGCGTATCCCAGGCCGTCAGGCCGGCGAAGACGAGCACGCCGACGACCGAGATCACGAATTCAAGACCGCTCGACTGCAGGAAAATGTTCACGATCATCGCGATGATCAGCCCGATCAGGCCCATGACCAGAAATGAGCCGATCGCGGACAGATCGCGCTGGGTCGTGTAGCCATAGAGGCTCAGGGCGCCGAATGAGGCCGCGGAGATGAAGAACACGCGGGTGATCGATGCCCCGGTATAGGCCAGGAACACCGACGACAACATCACGCCGAGCAGTCCGGCATAGACCATAAACAACGTCAGCGCGGTGGTGAATTGCAGCTTGTGGATGCGGAAGCTGATGAAGAAGACAAGCCCCAGGGTTGCCAGGACCAGAACGATCAGCGCCGGACCGCTGAAAATCGCCTGCCCGAACGCGGTCAGAGCCAGCGCGCCGCCGGCGTCCGTCGCCACCGCCGCATTGAACGTGAACCAGGCCACAACGCCGGTCAGCGCCACCGCGGCAGCCATGTAATTGTAGACGCGGATCATGTAGGCACGCAGGCCTGCATCGACCGCGATCGCCCGGTCGGCATAGCCGCCGCGGGCGGCGGTATTCCGGTTGAAATCCGACATGGACAATTCCTCTCCAATTCCCGGTATCCCGCCGGGCCGGTCCGGCAACAATGTAGGGATTGGCCGTTCGCCGCGCCAGTCCGGCGGGAATCTTAAATTCCTGTAATCGCGGGATTTTTTTGCCGCCAGAAACGCAAAAGGCCCCGGCGAACCGGGGCCTTCGCGTTCCGAATCGGCGGCCCGAGGTCAATCCTCGCGCTGGCCGAGCAGCTGCAGCAGCAGCGTGAACAGGTTGATGAAGTTCAGGTAGAGCGACAATGCCCCCATGATTGCCGAACGCTCGGTCATCTCGCCGTCCATGGCGCCGTAGATGTACTCGTTCTTCAGCCGCTGGGTATCCCAGGCGGTCAGACCGGCGAAGACGATCACGCCGACGACCGAGATCACGAATTGCAGCGCCGAGCTGACCAGGAAGATGTTGACCACGGCGGCGATGATGACGCCGAACAGGCCCATGATCAGGAACGAACCCCAGCCGCTCAGGTCGCGCTGGGTCGTATAGCCCCACAGGCTGAGCGCCCCGAACGATGCCGCGGTGATGAAGAACACCCGCACGATCGAGGTCTGGGTGAACACCATGAAGACCGAGCTGAGCGAAATGCCCATCAGGGCGGCGAAAATCCAGAACAGAATCTGTGCCGTGGCCGGGCGCAGCCGCTGAATGCCGAAACTGAGCACGAAAACCAGCGCCAGCGGTGCCAGCATGAGCGCCCATTTCAGCGGCGTGACGAATATCGTGTATCCGATCGGCGTCAGGAACATGCCTGCGCGAATCTGCGCCGGCACTTCCGCGCCGCCGCGCAGGATCTTGGCCGCTGCTCCGGAGTCGCCGGTGATCGACAGCATGTAAACGCCGAGCGCCGCGAAGCCGGTAATGGCAAGCCCCAGCACCATGTAGTTGTAGATGTGAAGCATGTAGGCCCGCAGGCCCTGGTCGATGGCCGCCGCTTCCCGGCCCGTTGCCTGGCCGAACCGGCCAGCCACCGCATTGCGATCAAAGTCCGACATCGCCGAACTCCTCTTCCTTTCCATAACAGCCGGTTGCGGTTGTCGCCCCGCTACGGCACACCGCCGGGACAATACACGGGAACGTGGCAAAAAGTTCAGTGCTCATAGTCGCAGTCCCAAGCTGGCACGCGGCCGATTGTCGCAAACTTTAGCGTTACAGATTCCGCAGGACCGGCGCGGGTTTCTGGCTGAGCGCACTGAAAGTGCCGATCAGACCAAAGGATATGGTGATGGCAAGCGCGATCGCGGATGCCGCCAACGCCGGCCAGGGCAGCCAGACGAACCCGATATTCATGACCTTGGTGCTGACCACCCATGCCGAAAGCGATCCGGCGATCACCCCGAACAGCGCGGTAATCGCGCCGAGCAGCAGATATTCGAGGGTGTAGGTTGCAATCAGCCGGCGACGGCTGGCGCCAAGCGTCTTCAGGATGACCGCGTCATAGACCCGGTGATGATGACTGGCCGCCAGCGCGCCCGCCAGGACCAGGGCGGCTGCCAGCAAGGTAACGATGCTGGCGCCGCGGATGCCGAGCACCAGGTTGCCGACGATACCGCTCACCGCGTCGAGTGCGTCCTTCACCCGCACCGTTGTGATCGAGGGAAAGGCGTCGGCGGCGTCCCTGAGCAGCGCCATTTCCTGCTGCAGGGTGGAGCCGTCCGGATAGGTCAGGGTGGCGATATGAGTGTGTGGGGCCCCGCTGAAAGCATTGGGCGAAAAAACGAGAACGAAATTGATCCCGAGCGACTGCCAGTCGACCTCCCGCATATTGGCTATGGTCGCCGTGATATTGCGGCCGAGCACGTTGACGGTCACCGGGTCGCCGATCTTCAGTCCGAGACCGTTGGCGATCCTGCGTTCGAACGACACCAGCGGCGGGCCCTCATAGTCCGTTCCCCACCAGTCGCCCTCGACGAGACGCGATCCGGCGGGAATTGTTCCGGTATAGGTGATCCCGCGGTCGCCCTGCAGCACCCAGGCGGAATCGGGCGGCGCCTTCAGGTTTTCGGCGCTGATGCCGTTGGCGGCGACGATGCGTCCGCGCAACATCGGAACGCTTTCCAGCGTGCCGCCGGGTGCGCGCTGGCGAATAAAGGCACTGAAGGTTTCGGTCTCGCCCCGCTGGATGTCGACAAAGAAGAAGGCGGGAGCCTTTTCCGGCAGCGATTCCTGGAACTGGCGGCGGAGATTGCCGTCGATCTCGATCACCGTGACGAGCAGCGCCAGGCCGAGGCCGAGCGACAGCACGATGCTGGGCGTCAGTGCGCCCGGGCGATGGATATTGGAGACCGCAAGCCGCCAGCTCATGACGCGCGAATGCGGCATGCGTCGCGCGGCCGCCATGATCGCCCAGGCGACCAGCCGCAGCCCGAGAAATACGGCGGCGGCAGCGGCGACGAAAATCGCAGCGATGCGGCGGTCGTAGGCAAGCAGAATGGCAAGTGCCGCAAGCATCAGCGTTGCGCCGGCGGCGGCCAGAATATATCGCTGACGCGGCCATCGCCGCTCCGCTTCGACCTGGTCGCGGAACAGAGACGACACTGCAGTGTCGTGTGCCCGTCCCAGCGGCCAGATCGCAAACGCCAGGGCCGTCACCATCCCGAAAGCAAAGGCAAGCGCCAGACGTTCCGGATGCAGCGCCGGATTCATCGGCAGCGGAATCGCCCGGCCGAATGCCGCCTCCACCGCAAACGGCAATGCTGCGCCGCCGGCAATACCGATCGCCGCGCCGATGCCGGCAAGCATGAGCACCTGCGCAAGATAGATTCGGAAAATGCGGCCGCCGGTGGCGCCGAAGGATTTCATGGTGGCGATCGAATCGCGTCGGCGGTCGAGATGGCTTTTCACCGCATTGGCGACGCCGACGCCGCCTATGAGAAGCGCGGTCAGTCCGATCAGGGTGAGGAATTGCGTGAAGCGTTCGACATTGCGTTCAAGTCGCGGCGACGCCCTGTTGCGGGTACGAATCTGCCAGCCGGCATCCGGCAGTGCGGATTTGACCTCCTCGGCGAGCGCGTCTGCCGCTGCGTCGCCGGCGTTGCCGTCGGGCAGCCGCACCCGGTAATGCCAGCGCACCAGGCTACCCGGCTGCACCAGACCGGTGGCGCGCAAGCCGCTTTCGCCGATCAGAAGGCGCGGACCGAATCCGATGCCGTCGGCGAGCTTGTCCGGCTCGCTGCGAATCGCGGCGCGGATCTGGAACACCGCCGATCCGATCGTGATGCGTTCGCCCGGCGCGATCTCCAGGCGCACCAGCAGGGCGGGGTCGGCCGCAGCGCCGAAGGCGCCGTCGCGTTCGGCGAGCGCATCGGCAAGCGCTCCCTGCGGTTCCAGTTGCGCAACGCCGACCAGGGGATACAGGGAATCGACAGCCTTGATCTCGACCAGCGCGTTGCGGCCGTTGGCCGCACGCGCCATCGCGCGCATCGTTGCGGCGACGGACACCCGGCCGCGTGCCTCCAGGACAGCGCGCTCGGCTTGCGTTGCCTCGCGATGGATAAGGGAAAAGGACGCGTCGCCGCCCAGGATTGTGCGGCCTTCGCGCGCCAGTCCCGATGCGAGGCTTTCCGACAGCGAGCCGACGCCCGCAATCGCCAGCACCCCAAGCGCAATGCAGGCGATCAGCACGTAGAAGCCGCGCAGGCCGCCGCGCAATTCGCGCATGGCGATGCGCCAGGCGACGAACGGATCCGGGCGTTGACTGCGGGATTGCGGCGCATGCATCGTCAGCGCACCTTCGCCTTGACGCTTTTGCGCGGTTCGGCCGTTTCGATCCGTCCGGAGCGCAGTCTGACGACACGATCGCATCGCGTCGCAAGTGCGGTATCGTGCGTGACCAGAACGAGCGTCGCTCCTCGCTTTGCCTGGCTCTCGAACAGAAGATCGATGACCTGGCGGCCGGTATCTTCGTCGAGATTGCCGGTGGGTTCGTCGGCAACGAGAATGGACGGATTCGGCGCAAGCGCGCGTGCAAGCGCAACGCGCTGCTGCTCGCCGCCCGACAATTGCGCCGGGTAATGCGTGAGCCGCTTGCCCAGTCCGACGCCGCGCAGTTCGGCTGCGGCGCGCCCGAACGGATCGCTTATCCCCGCAAGCTCGAGCGGGACGGCGACATTTTCGATGGCGGTCATCGTGGGGATCAGGTGGAAGGACTGGAATACGATCCCGACATGCCGCCCGCGAAAACGCGCCAAATCGTCCTCGCTCATGCGCGCGAGATTCTGGCCGGCAACCGAGATCTTGCCGCGGTCGGCGCGTTCCAGCCCGGCCATGACCATAAGCAGGGTCGACTTGCCGGACCCCGACGGACCGACCAGGCCGACCGCCTCGCCTTCGGCTATTTCGATATCTATGTCCTTGAGGATATGAACCCGGGCCGCACCGCGGCCGAGCGAGAGATTGATTCCGGACAGCGAAATGGCCGGGCGCGGAGAAGTCGGGATTGCATCCATGAATGGAACGGATTTGCCGGAGAAAGTGACCAGAATGAGCCGCAGCCGGTCATATGGGAACGGCAGGGCTGCGGTCCATAGCCGACGTACGGTGCTGGGAATGGTTTTTATATGCTCGCTGGCGATCCCGTTTCGCGCCGCTGCCGCTGCGCCCCTGATCAAAATTGTCGCATTCGGCGATTCGCTGACGGCCGGGTATGGCCTGCCGGCGCCGGATTCCTTTCCGTTGCAGCTGCAGGCGGTTCTCAGAGCAAGGGGGCATGCGGTCGAAATCGAAAACGCCGGCGTGTCGGGCGATACCAGCGCCGGCGGGCTGTCGCGGCTCGACTGGTCGGTGCAGGATGGTACGGATCTGGTGATCGTGGCGCTTGGCGCCAACGACATGCTGCGCGGCGTCGATCCCGATGCGACGCGCAGGTCGTTGGAGGGCATTATCCAGCGGCTGCAACGCAGAGGTATCGAAGTGCTGCTGTGCGGCATGCGCGCGGCGCCCAACATGGGGGCCGACTATGTCCGCCGCTTCGACGCCATCTTTCCGGCCCTGGCCGAGAAATACGGTCTGGTCTTCTATCCATTTTTTCTGGACGGCGTCGTGGCGCAATCCCGGTACGCGCTGCAGGACGGACTGCACCCCAATGCGGCGGGCGTCGCGCGAATCGCGCAATCGATCGTGCCGAGAGTCGAGGAAGCGATTGCGCGCGTAAACAGGAAACGCGGTTCTTGAGCGCAATCCGCCAGGCGATCTGCCGGCCACAGTGCCGCCGGCTTGCGGTCGATGCGCGAATCCTTGCATGCTGGCGACGTTGCCGGACGTTTCGGCCGGCTGGTGGCGTTTTCGAGCGAAGTAGTGCCACTGGCACGAAGAAGGCGCCTCAAGGCAAGAAGCCGGTGTCCCGGTTTTGATTCCGCCGAGGGCGGAAAGACCCCGGTCGTCTGGAGGTTCTCGATGCCGCGATTGTTCACCGGGCTCGAGCTGCCAGCCGACATTGCCGCGGAACTGTCGCTGCTGCGCGGCGGATTGCCGGGCGCGCGCTGGGTCGACCCGGAAAATTACCACGTCACGCTCCGTTTTATCGGCGACATCGAGGCCGGCCTTGCGCGCGAAGTATCGTCGATGCTTGGCCGTATCAGCCGGCCGCCGTTCGAGGTTCGATTTGAAGGACTCTCGTCCTTCGGCGGACGCAAGCCGCGCGCGGTCGTTGCCTCGATCGCAGCGAGCGGACCGCTGACCGAATTGCAGGCCGAACACGAACGGCTGCTGCAGCGCGTTGGGCTTGAGCCGGAGGGCCGCAAATACATGCCGCATGTCTCGCTGGCGCGCCTGCGCGAATCGTCGAGCCGGCAGGTTGCAGACTATCTTGCGGAGCGCGGCATGCTACGTTCGCTGTCGTTTCGCGCCGACCGTTTTGTGCTGTATTCGTCGCGCGCCTCTGTCGGCGGCGGACCCTATGTGATCGAGGAGGCGTTTCCGTTGCAGGCGCCGATGCGCGCGGCCATCCCCTGAATCGCCTTCGCTCTCACGCCGCGCGTTGCGCGGCGGCGGCGACCGACAGCCGCACCGGTGTGCCGGATTCGACTCTCACGCCCTGCCCTTCGACGATCCGCGCCAGCGTTGCCGCATCGTCGAAGCCATGCAGCGTAATCTCGCCGAGATGATAGCGGCGCGCTTCGTCGAGCATGCGCAGGATCAGCATCTGCCGTACCGCCGGCTGGGAAAAATCGTCCTCGAAGGTGAAAATCGCTTCCGCCTCGCGCGCCGTGCGGTCGGGAATCAATTCGACGTCCGCGCGCAGCACGCCGTCGATATAGCCGCCGATCAGGATCACCTGCGATGCCATCAGGCGCAGGCAATGTCTGTCGATGCTGTGCTCGTCCTTGTCGAGAAGGCGCTGGCAGCGCTGCGTCGGGTTCAGGCGCATCAGGTGCGCGTGGTGATCCTCGATGCCGGTGGGTCCAAGCACGCGGATTTCGATACTGGTCATGACCCTCCCCCGAACGGCATACCGGTCGCAAGGCTACGCCCGAATTCGCACCGGCCGGTTAACGGCCCGGCCGGTGCGTAAACGGAAGGTTGCCGTCGTCGTTCTCAGGTCGGTTTGAGCAGCCGCGTCTGTGCGTCGAGCAGCGCAGTGGCGATGCTGTGCGTGTCGGATACCGCTTCCCGCATCAGCGACAATGGGGTCGGCCTCGGCGAAGTCACCTCGCCGATCACGCCGCCGAAATCGAACTTCAGGTCGGCGTCGAATTTCCGTGCAAGCTGCTGCATCCGCCGGTTGTCGGCGAGGCAATGCATGCGCAAGAACTTGATGCCGCGATTGCGCGCCGCGAGGATCGTTCGCGCCAGCAGTTCGGAGCCGACTCCGTGGCTTTGCCAGGGCTTCTCCACACTGAATGCCGCTTCCGCCTCCCCGGATAGCGGCGCACCGATCGGCCGCAATTCGGCCGCGCCGCGCAACATGCCATCCACGAAGAAGCCGTGAATGACGGCCTCAATCAGGTTCGCGGGCCGGACATGCGCCTCGATATACTGGTCGGCCACCGCTCCGCCGAACCGGTTGCGCCGGCTGGCCGGATCGAGCCGTAGCAGATGGTCCCGATAGCGCGGGGCCTCATGAATCCACAATTTGCGGACGTTTCCGCCATCGGGGATCAGTTCGTGCATTCCTGGGTCTCCTGACGTTGCCGTACAAAAGACCTCCTTCCGTCTCCTCCAGAGACAGTGGCGGGAACGCCCGCCGCGAATCGGAACTTAATGTTGCGATGCAGCAGAAATGCGACAAGGCCAAGCCCAAATTCTGCGCAACTGGTGCATAACTGCTTGATTTTCAGGTTAAAAATCCGTTAATGCGGCTGGCGGCCGGGGTGTCCGGCGTTTATTGCATGGCAAGTTGCGACGGCCCGCCATTCATCCACCCATCCCCATGGTCCGTCTGCGATGCCCGGCACTCTCAGCGCGCGCTACGCCGCCCTCATCGACGAAGGCCGCATCGAGCGCGATCCGGCGCAGGCCGCCGCCGTCGCAAGGCTTGGCGAGCTGGAAGAGCGTCTCAGCATGCACAACCTGGCCCGCAAATCCTCGGCGCTGGGATGGATGTTTGCCAGCCGCAATACCCGCGCGCCGCTCAAGGGACTCTATCTGCACGGCGGCGTTGGGCGCGGAAAGACCATGCTCATGGATCTGTTTTCCGAATCCATCGCGCATCGTCACAAGCGGCGGGTGCATTTTCACGAATTTATGGCCGACGTCCACGAACGCGTTCACGTCATCCGCAACAAGCTGAAGGGCGGCGAAATCGCAGACGGCGATGCCGTCGTGCATGCGGCTTCTGCCATTGCCGGGGAGGCGAGGCTGCTTTGCTTTGACGAATTTCATGTCACCGACATCGCGGATGCGATGATCCTCGGGCGCCTGTTTGCCAAATTGTTCGAAAGCGGTGTCGTCGTCGTCGCCACATCGAATGTAGAGCCCGACGACCTTTACCGGGACGGGCTCAACCGTGGACTGTTCCTGCCATTCATCGATCTCCTGAAGCAGCACATGGACGTGATGCGCGTCGATGCGCGCACCGACTACCGGCTGGAAAAGCTTGTGCGCGGAAAGGTCTGGCATGTCCCCGACGATGACGAAGCGAACGCCGCCATCGATTCCGCCTGGGCGAAGCTGACGCTCGGGCATCCCGGCGAACCGTTCACGCTGACGGTCAAGGGGCGCGCCGTGCATGTGCCGCGCGCCGCTCTGGGCGCAGCCCGTTTTACCTTCGGCGACCTGTGCGGCAAGCCGCTTGGCGCTGCCGATTATCTGCGCATCGCCCGCGAGTTTCATACGCTGGTGGTGGAGCACATTCCGGTAATGCGATACGAGTCGCGCAATGAGGCGAAGCGTTTTATCGCGCTGATCGACACGCTGTACGACAATTCCGTCAAGCTGATCGCTTCGGCGCAGGCGCAGCCGCACGCGCTGTATCGCGCCGAACAGGGCTACGAAGCTACGGAGTTCGAGCGGACCGCCTCGCGTCTGGTGGAGATGGGATCGCAGGGATATCTGTCGCGTCCGCGCGGTCCGCGCCGGGACGACGAGCGCGGCGATGCCATCGTCGATACCTGAACCGACCGGAGCAGTGCGCGCTTCGATGCATCCGCAGCGGTGGTGCCGGCAGCGCCAGGGCTCGGGTGAGGCCCGGCCGCCTTCGGCTTGCACCGACGCAAGGCGCATTTGTTGCGGCGCAATGCGATCGTCCCGCACCGCACGTCTACACTCTTGGCAGGCGGCCTGGCTATTGGAATAATGTATTCCTAAGCAATCAAATACCTCCGACCAACGGCGCCTTGTCGCCCGAGGCGGAAACGAGTTAACCACCGCGCGGCCGTGATCCTGCGGCTCTTCATTGCAAGGTTTCCGCACATGGCGCGCCCCAAGATAGCGTTGATCGGTTCCGGCCAGATCGGTGGCACACTGGCCCACCTTATCGGACTGAAGGAACTCGGCGATGTCGTGATGTTCGACATCGCGGAAGGCATCCCGCAGGGCAAATCGCTGGACATCGCCCAGTCTTCGCCGGTTGACGGCTTCGACGGCCGTTTCGCCGGCGCCAATTCCTATGACGCGATCGAGGGCGCGTCCGTCTGCATCGTCACCGCGGGCGTGCCGCGCAAGCCGGGCATGAGCCGCGACGATCTGCTCGGCATCAACCTCAAGGTGATGGAGCAGGTGGGCGCCGGCATCAAGAAATACGCGCCCGATGCCTTCGTCGTCTGCATCACCAACCCGCTCGACGCCATGGTCTGGGCGCTGCAGAAATTCTGCGGCCTGCCCCGGAACATGGTGGTGGGCATGGCCGGCGTGCTCGATTCGGCGCGCTT
>CAYWCE010000024.1:0-38328 GCA_964456755.1 uncultured Hyphomicrobiales bacterium | reverse complement strand
TTCAGCCCACCCGAAGGATTGACCGGCAGCCTGCCGTCCTTTTGCGTCCAGCCTTCCTTGATCGCGCGTGCGCCCTCGCCTTCCGGCACGAGCCCCATGGCTTCGTACTCGATCAGTTCGGCGATGGTGAAGCAGTCATGCGTCTCGACAAAAGACAGGTCCGCGAGCGTCACGCCGGCCTTGGTCAGCGCCTGTCGCCAGGCGAGCGCGCAGCCTGCGAATTTCAGGATGTCGCGCCGGGCCGTCGGCAGGAAATCCTGCACATGCGCGGCGGAACGGAATGCCACGGCCTTGTTCAGGCGCAGTGCCGTCTCGACATCGGCAAGCACGACCGCCGCCGCGCCGTCGGAGACCAGCGAACAGTCCGTTCGCTTGAGCGGACCTGCCACAAAGGGATTCTTTTCGCTTTCGGTGCGGCAGAACGCGAATCCGAGATCCTTCCTGATCTGGGCGTAGGGATTGCCGACGCCGTTCTTGTGGTTCTTGGCGGCGATCATGGCCAGCGCGTCGGACTGGTCGCCGTATTTCTGGAAATACAGGCCAGCGATCCTGCCGAAAATTCCCGCGAATCCGCCCTCGATATTGGCCTCGTCGCGCACATAGGACGCCTTGAGCAGGTTGCGCCCGATTTCCGGCCCCGGTGTCGCAGTCATCTGTTCGACGCCCACGACCAGCACGATACGCGCCGAGCGCGCCTCGATGCTCTTCAGTCCCTGATGCACGGCCGCGGACCCGGTTGCGCAGGCATTCTCCACGCGTGTGGCGCGCTTGAAGCGCAGGTCCGGCGAGGCCTGCAGTACCAGCGAAGCAGTGAAATCCTGCGCGGAAAAGCCTGCGTTAAAATGTCCGAGCACGATTTCGTCGACGTCGCGGGCCTCGATGCCGGCGTCCTTCAGCGCATCGTTGGCGACCCGAACAATCAGGCTTTCTACGGTTTCGGCATCGAGCTTGCCGAACGGGCTGTGGGCGAGACCCACGATACAGGCAGTCATCGGTTCTTCTCCTGCCGAACTTTGGTCGCTTTCTTGGGGAATTAGCATGTCTCAGGCGGCAAAAACAGCGTGGTCCGGGCTTGCGTCTTTGCGTTCCGGTCTGCCTTCGGTTTAGATATTCCTGTCACCGCCGCCGGGAAGTGCCCAACAGGACCGAGAGACCGGACGCGACTTGTGAAGTTTCCGTCACGCCTGCACCGTATCGCGACCCCGATCGCCGCCATCGCCATTCTCGCCGCCGGCGCGGGAACCGCGCGCGCCGAAGCGTTGCTGCTCATCGAGGCCGACAGCGGCAAGGTGCTGCATGCCGAAAATGCGGCGCAGCCATGGTATCCCGCCTCCCTGACGAAGCTGATGACCGCCTATGTGACCCTGCGCGCCGTGAAGGAGCGCAGACTGGGCCTCGACACCCTTCTGCCCGTCTCCGCCAATGCCAGCGCCCAGGCGCCCTCGAAGATGGGCTTCAAGGCCGGCACCCAGCTCACGGTGGACAACGCCCTGAAGATGCTGATGGTCAAGTCGGCCAACGACGTCGCCGTCGTCCTCGCCGAAGGCGTCTCCGGTTCGATCGCAAAATTCGCCGACGACATGAACCGCCATGCCCGGCGGCTTGGCATGGTGCAGACCGTCTATGTCAATCCGAACGGGCTTCCCGCCGACGCGCAGGTGACCTCCGCGCGCGACCAGGCGATTCTGGCCCGCGCCGTTCTTCGCGAATTCCCCGAATACGAGCTTTACTGGCGCATTTCCGCGATCCGGTTCGGCAAGCGCGTCATGCGCAACTACAATTCCCTGATCGACCGCTATCCCGGCGCAGACGGCATGAAGACCGGGTTTATCTGTGCCTCCGGCTTCAATCTCATTGCCTCGGCGACGCGCAACGGCCGCCGCCTGGTGGCGGTCGTGCTCGGTGCGCCCTCCGGTCCGGTGCGCTCGGTAAAGGCCGCGCAATTGCTCGAACGCGGATTCACCAGCAGCGGATTCAGCTGGCTCACCCCTTCGCTCGGTTCGGTCGAAGCGCTGCAGCCGGTCAATGCCGCTCCGCCCAATCTGCGCGATCAGATGTGCGGCAAGCATCGCAAGCGCCCGGCAGCCGAATCGGAAGATGCGGACGACGAGGACGGCGTGAATGCGCAGATCGATCCGGCTTCCCCGCAATCGATCAATCTTGCCAATCTGCGGGGCAATATCTCCAGGCCTTCGACCCTGCTCGGCCCGCTGACGCCTTCGATGGACCCGATCGTGGTCTTCGCCGGCGCGCCGAAGAAACCGGCCGATACGCAGACGGCCTCGGCCGCACGCCGCCCGCCGGCGCTGGCTGCAGCGTCCGGCGCGACAGCCAGCGTTGCGGCCGCCACCCCGGCCTTCGCGCCGGCGGCGCCCGCCTACCCGACGCCGAACGCCTTCACGCCGCATCCATCCGCGCCGGCCGTGCCCGCCGCCGTGCCGACGCCGCGGCCGCGTCCCCGGCTTGCGGCAAATCCGGCGGCGCAAGGCGGCGCCCCCAAACCCGCAGCCGCCCCGCGAACGGCAGCCAAGCCAAATCCGAAACCGGCGACGCAGTGACGGCAGAGAGCGAAAGCCGAAATCCGCCCGGCCGCCGGCCGGGCCCGCCCATTCCGCTCAGTCTGCTCACCGGCTTTCTCGGCGCCGGCAAGACCACATTGCTCAACCGCCTGCTGACCGATCCGGGGCTGAGCGATACCGCCGTCATCGTCAACGAATTCGGCGACGTGGCGCTCGACCATCTCCTGGTCGAGAAGATCGACGAGGAGACCGTCGTACTCGCCAGCGGCTGCCTGTGCTGCACATTGCGCGGCGATCTCGTTGCCTCGCTGGAGAAGCTGCTGCGCAATCTCGACAACGGCCGCGCGCATTTTCGCCGTGTCATTATCGAAACCACCGGCCTTGCCGATCCCGCTCCGCTTCTGCAAACGGCAATGACGCATCCCTATCTGGTCCGGCGTTTCCGGCTGGACGGCGTCATCACGCTGATCGACGCGGTGAACGGCCTTGCGACGCTCGACGCGCACCGTGAAGCGGTGAAGCAGGCTGCGGTCGCCGACCGCATCGTGCTGACCAAGACGGATTTGCTCGACACCCCGGACTTCAGACAGGCGCGGCAAAGGCTGTTTGCACGGCTGCGCGCCATCAATCCTGCCGCGCCTGTCCTGGACGCGGCAGCGGGCGAAGCCGTCCCCGGCCGCCTGCTCGAATGCGGTCTGTTCAATGCGGCCAGCAAGAGTCCCGATGTCAGGGCCTGGCTCGCCGAGGAGGCCTATGCCGGTTTCACGGCCGGTCACGATCACGACCACGGTCATGTCCATGCCCAAGCCCATGATCATGATCATGATCACGGCCACGGCCACGACGTGAACCGGCATGACGACCGGGTGCGCGCGTTCACCCTGTCCGCCGATGCCGCAATTCCCACGGTCACGCTCGACCTGTTCCTGGAACTTCTGCGGGCGATGCACGGGCCGAACCTGCTGCGCATGAAGGGCATCGTGCGGCTCGCGGAGGAGCCCGACCGCCCGGTCGTGCTGCACGCGGTCCAGCATGTGCTGCATCCGCCGGCCCGGCTCGAGGCCTGGCCCGACGACGACCGCCGCTCGCGCCTGGTCGTGATCGTGCGCGACATCGAGCCGCGCGCGGTCCGCGAACTGTTCGACGCCTTCCTCGGCGTCCCGGCCGTCGACCGGCCGGACAGGCAGGCCCTGACCGACAATCCGCTGGTCGCCTTCGGCGGCATGGATCGTTAAGCGGGTCGAAATCGTTCGGTGATACCGTTCGCGACATCGGGGCGCTTGCCACGGAATCGCGACTCTTCGATGGTAGGCAAAACCCGGCGAGGCCAGGGCATGGGTTTCATCAGTCAGCTCATGGGCGATATCGTGTTTCTGCGCGGCGCATTGCGCTCGCTGCGGATGACCACGCATATCGCGAAGAATCCCGGCCGCACCTTTCCCGATGTGATCGAGGATCTGGCCGACCGCTACAACGGCAGCCCGGCGCTGATCTCGCGCAAAGAGACATTCAGCTACCGCGATCTGTTCGAGCGCTCGAACCGATATTCCCGCTGGGCGGCGGCGGAAGGGCTGCAGAAGGGCGAAGCGGTCTGCCTGCTGATGCACAATCGCGCGGAGTATCTCGCCATCTGGATCGGGATCATCCGCATGGGCGGGGTCACCGCGCTGCTGAACACCAACCTTGTCGGCCCTTCGCTCGCCCATTGCATCGACATCGCCGATGCCCGGCATATCATCGTTGAGGCGGAACTGCTGGATGCGTTTCTCGCGGTGCAGCCGCTGCTCAAGACCTCGCCGAAGGTCTGGATTCACGGCGAGACGCGACATAACGCCCCGCGCGTCGACGCCGCGGTCGAGCAGCTGCCGGCCACCGCGCTTCCGCGCGGCGAACGCCCCGCGCTCACCATCGAGGATCGCGCGCTCTATATCTACACGTCGGGAACGACCGGGCTGCCGAAGGCGGCCAACGTCAATCATTACCGCGTGATGCTGGCGTCCTACGGGTTTGCCGGGGTGATGGACACCCGCGCCACCGACCGCATGTATAATTGCCTGCCGATGTATCACACTGCCGGCGGGCTCTGCGCAGTCGGTTCGCTGCTGATCCAGGGCGGTTCGGTGGTGCTGCGCGAGCGCTTTTCCGCGCGCGAGTTCTGGGACGATGTCGTGCGCAACGAGTGCACTCTGATCCAGTATATCGGCGAACTGTGCCGCTACCTCGTCAACTCGCCGCCGCATCCGAACGAAACGGGGCACCGGCTGCGGCTGGCCTGCGGCAACGGACTGCGGCCGGATATCTGGGAGGAATTCAAGCGCCGGTTTCGCATTCCGCTTATTCTCGAATTCTACGCCGCCACCGAAGGCAACGTGATGATGTTCAATTTCGAGGGCAAGGCCGGGGCGGTGGGCCGCCTGCCGTGGTTTCTGGAAAAGCGCTTCCCGACGGCGCTGGTGCGCTTCGACGTCGAAAGCCAGCAGCCGGTGCGCAACAGCGACGGCTTCTGTATCCCCTGCGCCCCCGACGAGCCGGGTGAGGCCATCGGCAGGATCGTCAACGATCCGGATCGGCCGAGCGGTCGCTTCGAGGGCTATGCCCGCGCGGAGGATGGCGAAAAGAAAATCCTGCGCAACGTCTTCGAGAAAGGCGACGCGTGGTTTCGCACCGGCGACCTGATGCGCAAGGACAAGAACGGCTATTTCTATTTCGTCGATCGCATCGGCGATACTTTCCGCTGGAAGGGCGAGAACGTCTCCACAACCGAGGTCACCGAGACCATTAATGCCTTCCCCGGCATCAAGGACGCCAATGTCTACGGCGTCAGCGTTCCGGGCCGCGAAGGCCGCGCCGGCATGGCGGCGATCGTCTGCGAGCACAGCTGCAATCTGCCGGCGCTGCACGCACATTTGCGCCGGCATCTGCCGGATTATGCGCAGCCGCTGTTCCTTCGCATTCGCGACAGCATCGACCTCACCTCCACCTTCAAGCAGAAGAAAGTCGATCTCGCGGCTCAGGGTTTCGATCCCGACCGGATTTCCGATCCGGTCTTCTTCAACGATCCGGAGGCCGGCCGATTCGTCCCGCTCGACCGCGCGTTGCACGAACGTATCGGTTCCGGCGATGTCCGAATCTGATTTTGCGGCGATACCGGCATGACCGAAACGCAATCCCCGCAGGCGGTGCTCGCATTCTGGCGCGATGCGGGTCCGGAAAAATGGTTCAGCCGCGACGATGCTTTCGACGCGCAGGTACGCGCACGATTTCTGCAAACGTACGAGGACGCGGCCGCATGGCGCCTCGAAGGATGGACGAGGTCCGCCGAAAGCACGCTGGCGCTGCTGATCGTGCTCGATCAGTTTCCGCGCAACATGTTCCGCGGCACGCCACGCGCCTTTGCCGCCGATGCACTTGCGCGCGAGATCGCGGCCGGAGCGCTGGCCGAGGGATATGACCGCGCCGTGCCCGCCGCGCTGCGCGGCTTTTTCTATTTGCCGTTCATGCATTCGGAAGATCTGGCGGACCAGGAACGGTGCGTTGCGCTTTATCGCGAACTCGGCGAGCCGGAGGGTATCAAGTACGCCGAAATTCACGCCGATATCATTCGCCGCTTCGGCCGCTTTCCTCACCGCAACGCCGTCCTCGGTCGTACAACGACGGCGGAGGAGCAGGCATTTCTCGACGGCGGCGGTTTCAGCGGGTAACCGCGTGTTGCGCATCTGCGCCGATCGTCCAACCAATTCTTAACGAGTCCTTGCTAATCGTGACACGAGCGCTGCGCCTGCGCGCGCGGAGACATTCTCGTGGCATTGATCGAATCCGACAGCCCGTCACCCGACACCGGCCGCCTGCCTTCGCGCGCGGTCCTTGACCATGCGCGCAGGCGACTGCAGGCATGGCTTGGCGGGGATCCGGCCGGCTCGGCGACGCAGCGGATGGCGGGCGGCGCCTTCGTCATACGGGTGGCGAGCGCCGGACTCGCCTATCTCACGCAGGTTCTGCTTGCGCGCTGGATGGGCGCATTCGAATTCGGCATATTCGTCTATGTCTGGACCTGGGTAATGCTGATCGGCGTGTTCGTCGACGTCGGCTTGTCCACTTCGGCGCAACGCTTCATTCCCGAATACCGCGAGAACGGCGCGACGGCAAAACTGCGCGGCTTCGTCGCCGCCAGCCGCTGGCTCGCCTTCTGGATTGCGAGCGCGCTGGCGCTGCTCGGCGCCGTCTGCATCCATCTGCTCAGCGGGTATCTCGACGAATACACCATCGTTCCGCTCTATATCGCCTGCGTATGTCTGCCGGTCTACGGCGTGCTGCATGTACAGGACGGGATTGCGCGCTGCTACGACTGGGTGAATCTGGCGCTGCTGCCGCCCTACATCCTGCGGCAGGCAGTCGTGATCGTACTGATGGGAGCGGCATGGCTCGCCGGTGCGCCCACCGACGCAGTATCGGCGGTGACCGTCTCGGCAATTGCGATCTGGATTACCGCGTTCGGGCAAATGCTGCTTCTGAATCGCAAGCTCAAGCGGAAGATCGAACATGGCAGGCGCGAATACGACGTGCGAAAGTGGTTCGCGGTCTCTCTGCCGATGTTTGCAGTGGACGGGCTTTATTCGCTGCTGACCTATGTCGACGTTCTGGTTCTCAAGCAGTTCCGTTCGCCGGAGGAGATCGCAATCTATTACGCGGCGCTGAAGACGCTTTCGCTGATTGCCTTTGTCTATTTCGCCATCGCCGCCGCCGCCGGCCACCGTTTCGCCCAATTCCACGTCGGCGGCGACCGCGAAAGGCTGCATGCGTTTCTCCGCAACGTGGTGCGCTGGACATTCTGGCCGTCCGTCGCGCTCGCGGTACTGGTGCTGGCCTGCGGCTGGCCGCTGCTGCGTATATTCGGCGCGACATTCGTCGACGGCTACCATCTGATGTTCATCTTCGCCGTCGGTCTGCTTGCCCGCGCCTCGATCGGCCCGGCCGAGCGGCTTCTGGTTCTGGTCGGCGAACAGCGCCTCTGCGCCATGGCGGCGGGGGCGGCGTTTCTCGTCAACCTTGCGCTGTGCCTGCTCCTGGTTCCGAATTACGGCATCAACGGCGCCGCCGTCTCCATCGCGGCAGCCTTCGTTATGGAATCGGCGCTGCTGTTTGCCATCGCGCGCCGCAAGCTCGGCATCAATCTTTTCGTTTTCAGTCTGGCGGAGCGCGTTTGATCATGCACGCGCCGCTTGCGTCGCGACCGACCGCCGAGTTCCGGCCGCTGCAGGAACTGGCGCCGCTCGCCGCGGAATGGCGGGCGCTGGCCGCGCGTGCGATCGAGCCAAATGTGTTCTACGAACCGTCCTTCGCGCTGGCCGCCGCAGACGCCTTCGCCGGCGATACCGGGGCGGTCGTCGTACGCGCCAGGGACCGCCGCCTGATCGGCCTTTTTCCCGTGCGCATCGTGCGCCGACGTTATGGCGGACCGGTCCCGGTCGCATGCGGATTCGCACATCCCTTCGGTCCGCTGGGCGCGCCACTGGCCGATTCCGAGCAGGCAATGGCCGCGTTCGACGCCTTTCTCGACCGCATGGCGCAGCCGGACATGCCGGACGTGCTGCTGCTGCCCTTCTTTCCCGAACAGGGCGCGCTGGCGCTGACGCTGGAGGGAGCGCTCGCCCGGCGCGGACTGCACAGCCGCGCATTCAACCGGCATCGCCGCGCCCTGCTCGCACCGGAGGGCGCACGCGGCGAATACCTGCAACGATCCGTCAATCGCGGCACCCTCAAGGAGCTTCGCCGCCAGCGTCGCCGCCTGGCGGAACTGAACGAATTGTCCGTCGTCTCGCTGGACGATCCGGAGAAAATGCAGGCATTGCTGGAAGCCTTTGTGATGCTGGAAGCCGCCGGCTGGAAGGGCCGCCGCGGCACCGCCGCCGCGCAAAACCCGGCCTCTCTCCTGTTCCTGCAGCGCGCGGTCGCCGGGCTCGCACAGCAAGGGCAGGCCAGGATCTGCGTTCTGCGCAGCGGCGAAGCACCGATCGCGGCCATGATCCTGCTCTACAGCGGCGGGCATGCCTGGACCTGGAAAACCGCCTATGCGGAGCAATTTGCGCGCTTTTCGCCCGGCGTTCAGCTGATGCTGGAGGTGAGCCGCGACCTGCTCGCCGACGAACGCGTTCGCGCCGTCGATTCCTGCGCCACCCCCGGCCACCCGATGATCGATCGCCTGTGGCGCGAGCGGCTGGCGCTGAGCCACAGGCTGATTTCGCTCAGGCCGGGACCGTCTCCGCAATTCGCTTTCGCCTGCCTGATGGAGACGCTGCACGGCGCCGCGCGCGGGGCACTTGACCGGTTCCGGATTCGCCGGTGACCGGCCAAGTCAGGCCTGTTCGCGCAGCAATCTGCGGATGATCTTTCCCGTCGTCGTCATCGGCATCTGCTCGATAAAGGCGACCTCGCGCGGATATTCATGCGCGGCCAGCCGCGTCCTGACGAAATCCTGCAGCTCGGTTGCCAGTTGCGGCGACGGCGACCGGCCCGGTTTCAGCACCACGAATGCCTTGACGATCTCCGTGCGCACCGGGTCGGGCTTGCCGATCACGGCGGCGAGCGAGACGGCCGGGTGCCGGATCAGGCAGTCCTCGATCTCGCCCGGACCGATGCGATAGCCGGACGAGGTGATCACATCGTCGTCGCGGCCGACGAAATGAAAATAGCCGTCCTCGTCCACCATGCCTTGATCGCCGGTCGTCATCCAGTCGCCGATGAACTTGTCGCGCGTTGCCTCCGGCCGTCCCCAATACTCGATGAACATCACCGGATCGGGGCGCCTGACCGCGATCTGGCCGAGCGTGCCGGGCGGCAGAACGCCTCCGCTGCCGTCGATCACGGCGACGTTGTGTCCCGGCACGGCCTTGCCGATTGCGCCCGGGCGCGACACACCGAGCATCGCGCTGGACGAGAGCACGAGATTGCATTCGGTCTGTCCATAGAATTCGTTGATGAGGAGTCCGAGCGCTTCCTTGCCCCACTCGAACGTCTCCGCCCCCAGCGACTCGCCGCCGGAGCCGAGCGTGCGCAGCCGCAGCGCATGGCGTCCGCGCGGCCCCGGCGCCGCGCGCAGCATGCGCAACGCCGTCGGCGGGATAAACACGTTTCGCACCTCGTGTCGCGACATCAGCGCATAGGCTTCCTCCGGATCGAACTTGTCGAACTTGCGCGCTACCACGGCAACGCCATGATGCAGCGAGGGAAGAAGCGCATCGAGCAGGCCGCCGGCCCAGGCCCAGTCGGCCGGTGTCCAGAAGCGGTCGCCGGCCTGCGGAAAAAAGTCGTGCGGCATTTCCACGCCGGGCAGATGTCCGGGCAGGACGCGATGGCCGTGCAGCGCGCCTTTCGGCTGACCGGTCGTCCCCGACGTATAGATCATCATCGCCGGATCGTCGGGCGTCGTCGGCTCCGGCGCGAACGCGGACGATGCGCGCGCAAGCTCTGCGTGAAAGTCAGCCGCACCTTCGCCCGCCCCGTCGACCGACAGGACAAGCTTCAGCGCCGGCACTTCGCCGCGAATGCCGGACAGCTTCGCAAGCCCCTGGTCGTTGGTGATCAGCGCCCGCGCGCCGGAATTCTGCAGCCGGTAGGAAATTGCGTCCGGTCCGAACAGCAGCGCGGTCGGCAGGGCGATCGCGGCAAGTTTGTAGACGGCGACATGCGCCGCGGCGACCTCCGGCATTTGCGGCAGCAGGATTGCGACACGGTCGCCGCGCACAATTCCGTGCGCGCGCAGTACGTTGGCGAGCCGGTTCGAGGTCTCGCGCAGCCAGCCGAAGCTTACGTCGTCGCGGCGGCCGTCCGCATGCACGTGCACGATGGCCGTCCGGCGCGGATCGCGCGCGGCCCAGCGGTCGCAGACATCGACGCCGATATTGTAGTCCGCCGGAATCGTCCAGCGGAATTCCCGTGTCAGGCGGTCGAAATCGCGGATGTCCGGCAGCATTGCGTGCAAACCCTAGACAGGGCGGACGGCGGCGTAAAGTGCGCGGGCGCGCGGGGCCGCGGCCGGCCGCAATGCGGGCGGCATGCTCCCGCGCCGATTCCGGCATCCGAAATTCCGATCAGCTCCGCGCTTCGGCGGGCGCGGCCATGATCAGCGTCCAGAACACCTTGTATTTCGAATTGGGCGCATAGACCGCGGCAATACCCATACGGGTCGCGTTCTTGCTGAGCATGTTGGCGCGGTGCGGCGCGGAATCGCGCCAGCCGGAGAAAGCTTCGGCAAGCGTATGATAGCCTGCCGACACGTTCTCCACGGCACTTGCCGCATCGTAACCGGACTTGCGCATGCGCTCCCTGAGGGCGCCGGAGACGTTGTGGTCGAGCCGGTTGCGCGCGGCCATCGCCCGCGACTGCGCCTCGGCGAGCGCGGTCAGCGCCGGGTCGATCGTGACGTCGCCCAGGCCGTTATTTTTCCTGTAGCCGGAAATCATCGACGCCGCCGCCTCGGTATCGAGCGCGGCCCCATGCTGGGCGAGCGAGCGGTAAAAGCTGGGCTGCGTGCCCGGCAGCGGGTCGCCGGCGCAGGCGGCCAGCAACAATGCGGCGGCAAGACCGGCCAGGCGCGCCGGCCGTTGCACCGGCGTATCGGGTGGGAGCATGTGTCGGAAATCCGGATAGATCGCTGCAGATTGCCCGCAAATGGTGGCCGAAGCGTGAACGCAACCTAGGCCGGCGCCGTCCCGCCGGGCGCCGCGCCCTGCCAGGTGATCTCCCGCCTGGGATAGGGAATGACGATGCCCGCTTCCTTGAAGCGGCTCAGCAGCGCAAAGTAAAGCTCGCTGCGCACGCCTGCCGCCTCGGCGATGTTGAGCACCAGACCCGACATTTCGAACTGGATGGCGCTGTCACCCAGTTCGGTCAGAAACACTACCGGAGCGGGATTGGGCAGGATTTTCGGATGGCCGGTGGCGATCTCGAGCAGGATATCGTGCACCTGCCGCACGTCGCTGCCATAGGCGACGCCCACCTTCACCACCACCCGGCGCAGCATGTTGGCATGCGTCCAGTTCTTCACCACGCCGGTAATCAGCTCGGAATTGGGAATGATGACGCTGGCGCGGTCCACCGTCTCTATCTCCGTCGCGCGCACGTGGATGCGGTTGACGCGGCCCTCCTCGCCCTTGACGTTGATGATATCGCCGACGCGGATCGGCCGTTCGGCGAGCAGGATCAGGCCGGAAACGAAGTTCGACACCACCGATTGCAGGCCGAAGCCGATGCCGATCGACAGTGCGCCGGCGACCAGCGTGATCTTCTGCAAATCGATGCCGACGGCCGCCATCGCCAGCGCGATCAGCACGATGGTGCAGGCATAGCCGAAAATCACCGACACGGAATGCTGCAGGCTCGGATCGAGGCTGGTGCGCGGCAGGAAGCGCACCTGCAGCCAACGCTGCGCTGCGCGCGTGGCCACAACGCCGAGAAGCAGCAGCAGGACGGCACCGACGATCGCCGACAGCGAGATGGTTACGTCGCCGACCCGAAAGCCGAAGGCGGCGGCCCGCAGGAAGCCGGCAAAATCTGCGGCGAACAGCCCCCACGGTCCAAGCAGCGGGAACAACACGGTGACCACGAGCAGCAGACGTGTCACCGCCGAAAGCAGCGTGCCGGCAAGCTCGATCGAGCGCGGACGGATGCCGAAGAAGCCGGCAACGGCGCGACCCCGGGGCGTCTCCGCCGTCAGCATTTCCGTGAACAGCGAATCGACGAAGACGAGGACGATATACAGCGCGCCGACTATCCCGAGCGCCACCAGGAAGCGGCCGGCCAGGAACGCCGCAAGCCCGATATACCCCGTCATCAGCGACACGACGATGGTCGAGGCGAGCAGCCATCCGGCCGCACGCAGCCACTGCGCGCGACCTATGTCGTCCTGATCGGCGCCCGGACGCCCCAGATTTGCGCGATAGAGAAAATGCCCGAGCAGGATCGCCACGCTGGCCGCGAGCAGGATGCTGGTGGCGATGGTGAGCGCGACCGGTGCGACAAGGGCGCGCTGCGTGACATTGACGAAGATGATGACGCCGAGGATGCGCGCAGCCGCGATCATGTGGCGGGCGATCAGCGACGCGGTCTGTTCGTGCATGGCAAGCAGCCGGCGCTGCGGCTCGTCCGGCGCGAACAGCGCCAGCGCGACCCCGCGTCCGAAGCTGGCGACCGCCGTCGCAACGATCAGACCGAGCCCGATCTCCATGATGCGTGCGGGCACCAGACCGAAGCCGTCGAGAATCAGCACCACGGCCACGACCAGCGCAGGCATGGTAAGCGCCGCGCGCGCAAGCGCGATCAGCGCCAGGAACGAATTGGCGAAGCGCGTGCCGGTCAGCGCGGGGAACACGATGCGTCTGCGCAGCCAGCGCCCGAGCATGGCCGCCGCGCCACCGAGCATGACAAAAGACAGCGCCGCCGCCGCAATGCCGCCGGCGCCGCTGCTGTCGCCGGCATAGGACCACCATGAACGCAACAATAAACCGAAGCTGCGCAGCTCCTGCGGCAGGGCGGCCGCGGTCTGCATCCAGAACGCGGGGTCGAGCGCGCTTGCCGTGCGCGAGAACAATTCGCGCGTGAACAGGCTGCGTCGCCGCTCGACGATGCGTTCGATCAGGTCGTCGGCGCGCAGCACAAGCAGCCGCGCCTGTTTCAGCGCCGCATCGATTTCCCCGTATTGCTGCGCGAGACGCTGACGTTCGGCGGCGATGCCGGCGTCCTCCGGCGGCGCGCCGGATGCGGGAGCGCTGCCAAGCTGCTTGAGCCGGGCATCGGCCTCGGCCAGGCGCCGTTCGAGGCCGATCACGGCGCCGCGCAGCCGGTCGCGCATCGGCTCGACGCCCGCGCGCGCCTGCACCAGGCCGTCGTCGCCCAGGCCGTCGCGACGCACCGCCTGCTCGATCTGGTCGAGCGACAGGCGCAGCGCTTCGAGGCCGGCGCCGGGAGGCGTCTGGAGCTGGTGCTCCTGAACGGGGGCCGGTTCCGCGCCGGGAACCGTCTGCGCGACTGCCGGTGCAACCCACATCCATGCCAGCACGGCGAGGATGGCCGCGCGCATATGGGCAGGGGCTGCGGATCGAATCGGCATCGGCGCTCGAACTTTACCGAAGCGTCCGCTGCCGGCCAAACGAGCCAGGACCACGTTGGCCGCGTGGAACCGCCATTGCCGCGGCGCGATCAGCCTCCGTCGGCGGCTTCTGCGGCGATCATCCCGCGAACGTCGTCGAAGGCCGATATCACATGTCCCTGCATGAGCAGGGCTGCCATGTCGCCATCTCCGGCGGCAATCGCGTCGAGAATTGCCCGATGTTCGTTCCACACGCGCTCAGCCAGGGCGCGATGCCGCAGCACCTCGCCCATCGAACGGCGCAGATGCTGCCAGTTCAGCCGCATCGTCTCGACAATCAGCAGATTGCCGGACAGCTCGTAGATCCATGAATGGAAGGCCGCGTCCGCGTGCACGGCCGCCGCTCCCTGCCGCTTCACCGCCTCGACGCCTTCGGCAACCAGCTCGTGACCGCGTGCGATGTCGTGGGACGAAATGCGCCGCGCGGCCAGCCGCACCGCCAACGGTTCGATTGCCGAGCGGAATTGATAGATCGCCTCGAACAGCGTCCGATCGACCGGCGCCACGACCAGGCCGCGCCGGCCCGCCTCGCGCACAAACCCCTGCGACTTGAGCACCAGCAGCGCATTATGGATCGGCTGGCGCGACACGTTCAGCCGTTCGGCGACGTCGGCCTGCGTCAGGCGCTCCCCCGGCTTCAGCCGGCCGTCGCAAATGGCATCGAGGATGGTCGCATAAGCCTGATCGACCAGCGTCTTGGACACGGCCAGCGACTGCATCGCCTGCCTCCGAACCGGATTGACCTGATTTCAGTATACCGTATACGATAATTGAAAAGAAGATACCCTCGACAACCGGACAAGGGCGGGAGCGCAGCATGAATACCCCCATCCGCGTGATGCTGGCCAAGGTCGGGCTGGACGGTCACGACCGCGGCGTGAAAGTCGTTGCCCGCGCCCTGCGCGACGCCGGGATGGACGTGATCTATACCGGCCTGCACCGCACGCCTGACGAAGTGGTTACGGCCGCCATTCAGGAAGACGTCGACATTCTCGGCGTGAGCCTGCTCTCGGGCGTGCAGATGACCGTATTTCCCAAGATTTTCGACAGATTGAGGAAAGAGGGCGCCGACGACATGATTGTCGTCGCCGGCGGGGTGATGCCGGACGAGGATGTGATCGCGCTCAAGCAGATGGGCGTGAAGGAAGTGATGCTGCAGGACACACCGCCCAAGGCCATTGTCGACACGCTCACGCGCCTTGTCTCCGAACGCGGACCGCGGTGAGCGCCATGGAGTCCTGGTCGTTCCCCGCCGCCTATGACGAAAACTATTTTCCGCCGCCGGACAGTCGCTACTGGTTTCCCCGGCGCGAGACCATGCCGGCCGCAGAGCGCGAGAAGGCTATCCTCGAACGGCTGCAAACCGTTTGCGCCTACGCCTACGAACAAGCGCCTTTTTACCGGCGCAAATGGGACGAAGCAGGCTTCCATCCCTCAAAGCTGAAATCGCTTGAAGACTTCGAGCGCATCCCTGTCGTGCAAAAAACGGATCTGCGCGAAGCGCAGACACGCAGGCCGCCGTTCGGCGATTATCTGTGCGTGCCGGAGAGCGAAGTATTTCACATCCACGGCACCAGCGGCACGACCGGCCGGCCGACCGCTTTCGCCATCGGCCGCAACGACTGGCGCACCATGGCCAATGCGCATGCGCGCGTCATGTGGGGCATGGGTCTGCGTCCCGGCGACACCATCTGCGTTGCGGCGATCTTCTCGCTTTACATGGGCAGCTGGGGCGCGCTTGCAGGCGCGGAACGGCTCGGCGCAAAAAGCTTTCCGTTTGGCGCGGGCGTTCCGGGCATGTCGGCGCGCTGCGCGCAATGGCTCGACACGATCAAGCCGACCGCCTTCTACGGCACGCCCACCTATGCACTGCATCTCGCCCAGGTGGCGCAGGACGAGGGTCTGAATCCGCGCGACTTCCGGCTCAGGATCATGTTCTTTTCCGGCGAGCCGGGCGCCTCCATCCCCGGCGTGCGCGACAAGATCGAGAAGATTTACGGCGCGAAGGTTTTCGATTCCGGATCGATGGCGGAAATCTCGCCCTGGATGAATGTCGCGGGCTCGGCGCAAACCTCGGGCATGCTGTGCTGGCAGGACGTGGTCTATACCGAAATCTGCGATCCGAAGACGATGCGTCGGGTGCCTTATGGAGCGCGCGGCACGCCGGTCTACACGCATCTGGAGCGCACGTCCCAGCCGATGATCCGCCTGGTCTCCGGCGACCTGTCGCTATGGACCGACGCTCCCAATCCGTGCGGTCGCACCTATCCCCGGCTGCCGCAGGGAATCTTCGGCCGCATCGACGACATGTTCACGATCCGCGGCGAGAACGTCTATCCGAGCGAGATCGACGCCGCGCTCAACGAACTGCCGCATTACGGCGGCGAGCACCGCGTCGTCATCAGCCGCGATTCGACGATGGACGAATTGCTGCTGCGCGTGGAGGCCGACGCGGAGACCTTTGCGCGCGAAGATGCGCGTTCGAAATTCCGCGACGACGTGGCGCACAAACTGCAAAAGGTTCTGGGGCTGCGCACCCGGGTCGAGATCGCTGCGCCGAATTCCATCGCCCGCACCGATTTCAAGGCGCGCCGCGTGATCGACGACCGCGCCGTTTTTCGCGACATGCAAAAGCAGGTGGAAGGGGCGAAGTAATGACCGGCATCGTCGCATTCCCGTCCATGCCTGCTGCGTTTCTGTCATCGTCCGCCAGCGCGGGCGATCCGGCACATTCCGGGTCCGTTACCGGATGCGCCGTCGGCACGAAGCATGACGGCGGAAAGGCGGCAGCATGACGCGTGCCGTTTCCTCTTCGCTCGCGCTGGTCGAGCGCGTGAAGGCGGGGGAGCCTGCCGCGATTGCGCGGCTGATGTCGCGCGCGGAAAGCGGGGTGCCGGAAGCGCGCGCGGCGCTGGCGGCGATCTACCGGCTTGCCGGCCGCGCGCATGTGATCGGCATTACCGGCGTCCCCGGCTCCGGCAAATCCACGCTGGTCGCCAGGCTGGCGGAAAAGCTGCGTGCCGCCGGCAAGACCGTCGGCATCGTCGCAATCGATCCGTCGAGTCCCTATTCCGGCGGCGCCATCCTCGGCGACCGCATCCGCATGACCGAAATGGCCACCGATCCCGGCGTCTACATCCGCTCGATGGCGACGCGCGGCGCGACCGGCGGCATGGCGCGCGCCGCGCTCGATGCCGTCGACATTCTCGATGTAGCCGGTTTCGATTCCGTCATCGTCGAGACGGTCGGCGTCGGCCAGGACGAGGTGGAAATCGTGCGCGCCTCGCACTCGACGATTGTCGTCTCCGCGCCCGGTCTCGGCGACGAAATCCAGGCGATCAAGGCCGGCATTCTGGAAATCGCCGACATCCACGTTGTGTCCAAATGCGACCGCAGCGACGCCAACCGCACCCTCACCGATCTCAAGCAGATGATGACGCTCGGCCTGAATGCCGCCGACAGCGCGGGGTGGATCGCGCCGGTCATCGGCACCAGCGCGGTGTCCGGCCAGGGGCTCGACGACCTTGTCGCGGCGCTCGGCAAGCACCGGCACATTGCCTTCGACACCGAGGCCGGCCGCCGCCGGCGGCTCGCCATCGCTGCGTTCCGCCTGCGCAAGACGGCCGAAAACCTGCTGATGGAACGCTTCGCGCAGACTTTCGCGCAGAACGGCGCGCCGCTCGCCGACAGGCTGCTGGCGCGCGAATCCGATCCCTATTCGCTGGCAAGCGAGCTTGTCGACTCGTCGTCCCCGGGAGGGCATGTCCATGAACAAGGCGCTCGATCCAAAAACGTTCGATCGGCTCTCAAATGAAGTCGCCGACTGGGAGAAGAACGAAGTCGCCGCCTTTCTGAAGAAGCAGAAGGAGCGGCGCGCGCAATTTTTCACCGTCGGCGATATTCCGCTGAAACGCACCTACACCGCCGCCGACATCGCCGACACGCCGCTTGAGGATATCGGCCTGCCCGGCCGCTATCCGTTCACGCGCGGACCCTATCCGACCATGTATCGCAGCCGCACCTGGACGATGCGGCAGATCGCGGGCTTCGGCACCGGCGAGGACACCAACAAGCGATTCAAGTTCCTGATCGCGCAGGGGCAGACCGGACTGTCCACCGACTTCGATATGCCGACGCTGATGGGATACGATTCCGATCATCCGATGAGCGAAGGCGAGGTCGGGCGCGAGGGCGTCGCCGTCGATACGCTCGCCGACATGGAAGCGCTGTTCGAGGACATCGACCTGGAGAACATTTCCGTCTCGATGACCATCAATCCCAGCGCGTGGATCCTGCTGGCAATGTATGTCGCGCTGGCGAAGAAACGCGGCTGCGACCTCAACAGGCTGTCCGGCACGATCCAGGCGGACATCCTCAAGGAATACATGGCGCAGAAGGAATATTGCTATCCGATCGCACCGTCCGTGCGCATCGTGCGCGACTGCATCGGCTTTTGCGCGCGGAACATGAAGCGGTACAATCCGATCAACATTTCCGGCTATCACATTTCCGAAGCCGGATCCTCGCCGCTGCAGGAAGTCGCCTTCACCCTCGCCAATTGCATCGTCTATGTCGAGGAAGTGATGAAGACCGGCATGCATGTCGACGATTTCGCGCCGCGGCTCGCTTTCTTCTTTGTCTCGCAGGGCGATTTTTTCGAGGAGGTTGCCAAATTCCGCGCGGTGCGGCGCTGCTACGCCAAGATCATGAAGGAACGCTTCGGTGCGAAGAATCCCGAATCGATGCGCCTGCGCTTCCATTGCCAGACGGCGGCGGCGACGCTGACCCGCCCCCAATACCAGATCAATATCGTTCGCACGGCGATGCAGGCGCTCTCCGCCATTCTCGGCGGCTGCCAGTCGCTGCACACCAACGGCTACGACGAAGCGTTCGCCATTCCGACCGAAGACGCCATGCGCATGGCGCTGCGCACGCAACAGATCATCGCCGAGGAAACCAACGTCACCAGCGTGGTCGATCCGCTCGGCGGCTCGTATTTCGTGGAAGCGCTGACCGACGAATACGAAAGGCGGATTTTCGAGACACTCGATTATGTCGACGCGAACGGCGGCACCGTCAAGCTGATCGAGGAAGGCTGGTTCCAGAAGCAGATCGCGGACTTCGCCTACGAGACCGCTTTGCGCAAGCAGAGCGGCGAAAAGCCGGTGATCGGCGTCAATGCCTTCGTCATGGAGGACGAGCGTCACGACATCGAGACGCATCCCTACGATCCATCCACCGCCGACCGGCAGATCGCACGGCTGCGACGCGTGCGCGCGGAACGCGATGAGGCGAAGGTGCAGGCGCTGCTCGAACGGCTGGTTGCGGTGGCTTCCGACGAGACGCAGAACATCATGCCCGTCACCATCGAGCTGGTGGAGAACGGTGCGAGCATGGGCGATATCGTCGAGAAGCTGAAAGGCCTCTGGGGCACCTACCGCGAGACGCCGGTATTTTGAGCGACGGGATTTCGCCCCGGACATTGCATGGATGCGGCATCGGCGCTGCATCGCTTCCGACCCCGTTTCGGCCGGACGCATTGCCAAAGAGACGATTGCCGGCCGGGAAAGGACGGGGTTTGCGAAGTCCACGCCAGTCTCCTAATTAGTGGCCATGACCTTTCCGCACCTCCTCGCCTATGGCGGCGTTTCGCCCCGCTTCGCTGCGCCGCCCGTGCATGCCGGGCCGGGCGCGGCCGTGCTGGGCCGTGTCACGCTCGGCCGCAATGCCTGGCTCGGGGCGCGCACGGTCATTCGCGCCGACGGCCATGACGTGCAGGTCGGCGACGATTTCCATCTCGGCGCCCGCTCCACCCTGCACATCGCGCATGAGGTCTTCCCCTGCATCGTCGGCGACCGCGTCACCGTCGGCGAGAATGCCTGCGTACATGCCTGCACCGTGGGCAGCGACGTTTTCATCGATGACGGCACGGTGATCCTCGACGGGGCCGCGGTCGCAGACAACGTTGTGTTCGAGCCGGGCTCGACCGTCTTTCCGGGCAAGAAGATCGAAGGCGGCTTCGTCTATGCCGGCAGCCCGGCACGGCCGGTCCGCCCGCTCGCGCCCGGCGAAGTGGCCGAGCGGCGCGAGACGCTCGGCCGCGCGCGCACCGATGACGGCTGCGAGCGGACGCCCGGGCACCGGATCGCGACGAATTCACAGGTCGACGGGAGCGTGTTTATAGCCTCGACCGCGAGCGTGCGCGGTCGTCTGGTCGCCGCGCCGTCGTCCAGCATCTGGTTCTCCAACGACTTCGACGCCGGCGCGGCCACTATCACCCTTGGCTCCCGAACCAATGTGCAGGACAACACAGTCATCCGCTGCGCCACGGCACAGGGCGTCACCATCGGCCAGGACACGACGGTGGGCCATAATGTGACGATCCACGACTGCGTGATCGGCAACGGCGCGCTGATCGGCATCGGCTCGATCGTTGCACGGGGTACGATCGTGCAGGACCGCGTCCTGCTTGCGGCTTCCGCTCGCACCGAGCCCGGCCAGATCCTGGAAGCCGGATGGCTTTATGCCGGCAGTCCGGCCAGGAAGCTGGCCCCGCTCGACCGGGGCAAACAGGCAATGATCGACATGATCATCGGGCATTACTGCCAGTACGCCGCCGACTTCAAGGCGGCGGAGAGTGCCTTGCTTCGCGCCGGCTCCTAGCGATATTCATTGTATCGTCGTCCGCCGTAAGGCCTTTGCTGGCGGAGCCCGGCATGTCAAAGCACCGTTCACGCCCGCCTATCGCGCCCGAGCGCGACAAGTTCATCGCCGTGCGCAAAAGCGATATCGTCGACGCGCTGCTGGCGGACGGGACGCTCGATGCGAACCTGCAAAAGCAGTTTCGTCAGCTCTGCCGGATGCTCGGCGCAATCTACCACTACGAATATTTCGACCGACTCGAACGATTGCGCGCCGACTATTATTACTTCAACCCGGAGCTTGCCCCGCATTCGGCCTGCGATTCGGCGGAACTGGAGCGCTCCTATGCCGAGCTGCGGCAGGCTCTCGACGAGGTGCTGGGCGCGGCGAACTTCGTCGAAGTCCCGCAACACGAAATCGAACGCGCGCACAGCGAACAGGCCGAGCTGCGCGTTGCGCTGAAGGCCCCGGTCGAGGATTTCCGCGAAGTGCGGTTTTTTCGGCGCGGGCACCGCGTCAGGGAGATCGAGGTATCCGACTGGCGCGGCATGCGCCGGCGCCGCATCGAAGCCGACGTCTACGACGATGTCGTGCTGTTCGTAGCCATGAAGCCGGGCGGACATTTCCGCAGCGGACGCAATGGCAGGCGGCTGCACGAGCGCAGGATCAGGCCGGGGTCGATCCTCATCAAGTATTTCCGCAATATCGCCAGCGCCGATCTCAACGCGCTTTATCCCAACGTGCGCGTGGTCATGAGCCTGTCCGACAAGCTCGTGCTCGGCATACCCGCCGTTGCCGGCGGAATTCCCATCATCCTCAATCTCGTTCCGACCCTGAGCGTGCTCTTCCTGGTGGCGGGATTCTATCTCGGCATATCCGGCGCCGTGCACGACAACGACATGAAGAAGGCGCTGGCCGCACTCAGCGGCCTGGTCGCGCTCGGCGGCTTCATGCTGAGGCAGTGGGTGAAATACCAGCGCCAGTCGTTGCGATACCAGAAGCAGCTGACCGACAACGTTTACTTCCGAAACGTCAACAACAATGCCGGCATTTTCGATTACCTGATCGGCGCGGCCGAGGAACAGGAATGCAAGGAAGCGTTCCTTGCCTATTTCTTCCTCCTGTCCGCCCCCGGCATCGGCGGCGAAGACGCGCTCGACCGCAAGATCGAGGAATGGCTGCGCGGGAAATTCGGGATCGACATCGATTTCGAGATCGCCGACGCGCTGGCCAAGCTCGAACGGCTCGGGCTGCTGCAACGCAAGGGTGGGGACAAGGGCGGGGTATTGTCGGTCTTGCCGCTTGAGCGCGCGCTGCCTCAGCTTGACCGCGTCTGGGACGGCTTCTTTGTCATCGAGCCTGCGCCTGCAACGGCATAAGCCGTCTATTGCGCCGTCCAGCCGCCATCGACCGAAAGGATTGCGCCGGTGACGGACGCGGCCCCGTCCGAGGCCAGAAACAGTGCAAAAGCCGCCACCTGCTCGACGGTGACGAATTGCCGGGTCGGCTGCGCGGCAAGCAGCACGGTCTTCACCACGTCCTCTTCGCCGATGCCGCGTGCCTTGGCGGTGTCGGGAATCTGCGTCTCCACCAGCGGCGTGCGGACATAGCCCGGGCAGATGGCATTGACCGTAATGCCGTACTCGGCGACTTCCAGCGCGACTGCCTTGGTGAGGCCGGCAACGCCATGCTTGGCCGCCACATAGGCCGACTTGAACGGCGAGGCGACGAGCGCATGCGCGGACGCGATGTTGACGATCCGGCCCCAGCGGCGCCGTTTCATGCCGGGCAGCGCATGCCGGAGCGTGTGAAAGCAGGCAACGAGATTGATCGCGACGATCGCGTCCCACTTGTCCGGCGGGAATTCGTCGACCGGCGCCACATGCTGGATGCCGGCATTGTTGACGAGAATGTCAACGCCGCCGAATTCGCTTTCGGCGCGCCGCATCATCGATTCGATCTCCTGCGGCTTCGTCATGTCCGCCGCGTCGTAGATGGCTGCAACGCCATGCCGCTGTGCAAGCCGGGCACGCAGGTCTTCGGCATCCGATGCGCCGGCAAGACCGTTGATCGCGATATTGCAGCCGGCCGCGGCAAAGGCCTCGGCGATGCCGAGCCCGATGCCGCTGGTCGAACCGGTGACAAGCGCCGTTTTTCCGCGGAGCATGCTGCGTTCTTATCCCGCCGGCTCCGGTACCGGTATTAGCCCTTCGGCGGCGGCCCGCTGTCGCGTCGCCTGTCGCGCGCGCAGACTGCGCACGAGGCGCCTATTCTCCGGTCAGACCCCAGAAGCGCGCCACGTCGCGCGCCGCGCAGATTCCGGCATCGGCGACGAAATCGCCGGCCTGCCCGCAGGCGCCGGCGGCATCGGCGGGAAAGCGGTGCGTAAGGCCGCGCACGACGACGCTTTCCACCACCGTGCGGCCCTGCGCGTCGTCGTAACGCGCGCGCGTGATTTTTCCACTGCGCTCCGTGCGCGAGGGCTTTGCCGGCAAGCCGTGTACGGTCGTCCATTGTTCGGTGAGTTCGCGAAGATTGACCGGACTCACGCGATTGTCGGCATCGCCATGCCAGATCGTCACCGCCGGATAAGGGCCCTTGCTGCCGGACGCGATCGCGACCGCGGCGCGCCATTCCTCGGCCGGCTTGTCGGATCCGGGCGCCATGCAGCGCAGCGCACCGACCGTCGTTCGGGCACAGCCGACGGGAACGCCGGCAACGATGGCGCCGCCGGCGAACGCTTCCGGATAGGCGGCGAGCATCGCCGCCGCCATGGCGCCGCCCGCGGAAAAGCCGGCGATATAGACGCGCGAGCGGTCGAGAGAATGCTGCGTTATCATCGTCTCGATCATCTGGACGATCGAGGCGGCCTCCCCCTTGCCGCGAGCGTTTTCTTCCGGCGCGAACCAGTTGAAGCAGCCATTCTGGTTGTTCGCGCCGAACATGTTCACAAACCACGGATGCACGTAGATGTCGTGGAACTGCGCCGCCAGTCCCTTTTGCTCCGGCAGCAGCAGCCCCGCCTTGAGACGGTCGGCCAGCGCGATCCAGCCGCCGTCGCGCGCGAATGCGGCGGCGGACTGTTTGCACCCGTGCAGCACGACGATCAGCGCGGCGCCGGGGGCGGTGCCCTCGGGCAGGTAGCCGAACATGCGCAGATTGCCGGGATTCGACCCGAACGATGCGACTTCGCGCGGCATGCCTGCCGGCGATGCAGGTCCGCTCGCGGCGAGCAGTGCAGCCAGCAACAGGGCCGAAACGGAACCGGCGCGCCGCGACGGACCCGGCGGAACGACAGGCAGAGACAGCCACGCAGTCATGTTCGGCTCCCGGCGCCCGGTGCGGAAGCGATGCAGGCCGGCTGGCGGTCCCGGGAAGACTCGAACTTCCGACCTTCGGTTTAGGAAACCGCTGCTCTATCCGGCTGAGCTACGGGACCGTGCCATCCGGCTTGCGCGCGCAGTTCACGCGCTTGCTAGTCATAGGTGAGCCTTCCGACGCCGGCAAGAAGCGCGGCGTTCGTGGGGCGATTCGCCGCCGCCGCGCCGGCGACTCGATCTGCGCAATCCGCTCGACCGACGCATGATATCGGGCACAGCCGCGCATGTCGCTGTCGCGGACCTGTAACGTTTGCATGTCCACGCCAGACAAGCGCGACAAGGCCGGCAGCGGGCGTTCGGCCGGCGCAGCGAAGCCGACGCACGACGCGCCGATACCGCGCGGCGCGGGAGCGATGTCCCCGTGGCGGGCGACCGAAACGGAATTGTTCGTCGCGCTCCCGATCCCGCGCCGGAGACGCACGCGGCGCATGCGGCGAACCGATTGTCAGGCGGGCAAGTATGCTAGTTTCGCCTGTCGAATTGTTACCAAAGCTGCGCCCCGCAGACCCTGCATGGCGGAGGCGCACGGGAATCGGTGTGTCGTTTGTGTGACGGCTTCACATATTCGAACGTTTGCTCGGCCGAACGCCGCGCCGGAGGCCGGCGCCGGCATGCCGGCACATTGGCCGCGCTGGCATTGCTCGCATCGATGCCGGCCGCGGCGCAGACGGCCGGCCCCTGCCGCTTAGCGCCGCTGGCTGCGGGCTCGGTTGCATCCGCCATCGACGCACGCAGCTTTCGCCTCGCCGACGGTCGCGAAATCGTGCTCGCCGGCGTGGAGGTGCCGCGGGCGCGCGCACCGGCATTGCGCCCGGGCCAGCCGGTCAGACTGCAGGCCGCCGACGCCGACCGCTACGGCCGCCTCCCCGCCCTCGTCTTCGTCAACGGGTCGGAAACCCCGTTGCAGTACACCTTGCTGGCGCAAGGGGATGCCCGGATTTCCGCCAGTTTCGACGATAACGGTTGCCTGCCGGCCTTTCGCCGGCGGGAACGGGAGGCGCGGGAGGCCCGCCTTGGCCTGTGGGCCGATCCGGGCTATGCCCTGCGGCGGGCGGCGGACGGAGCCTCGATTCTGGGCGACGCGGGCCGGCTTGTGGTCGCCGAGGGCAAAGTCGTTTCCGTGCGCGAGCGCGGCGGGACCATATATGTGAATTTCGGGCGCCGCTGGGCGGAATCGCTGACAATGACGATCGCCCGCCGGGATGCCGGCAAATTTGCCGCAGTCGGGGTGCACCCAATGTTGTTGCAGGGCCGCAATGTCAGGGTACGCGGCTATGTCGAGGCGCGGAACGGCCCGGTGATTGCGGCCGCACAGCCCTCGCAGATCGAACTGGATTAGGGCCGGCGGGCGTGATCGGAACAGACAGCAGCCACCGTTTCGCGAAATCCGCGCGCACGGCCGCGCTGGCGTTGGCGCTGGCGCTTGCCGGCTGTTCGGGCTCGCAATTGCTGGAACGGCAGGCATCGCTGGAAGAGCCCGCAGCACCCAAGCCGCAACCGCAGACGGCGGTGCAGCGCGAGCACCAGCGCATCCTGACCGCCTATGGCGGCATTTACGAATATCCAAAGCTGCAGGAGCTGATCGACGCAACGGTGGCCAAGCTCGTCGCCGCCTCGGAGCGGCCGGACCTGCGCTACACGGTGACCGTGCTCAACTCGCCGGCGATCAACGCTTTCGCCCTGCCGACCGGTCAGCTCTACATCACGCGCGGCCTGGTCGCGCTGGCAAACGACACTTCCGAGCTTGCATCGGTTCTTTCTCACGAGATGGCGCATGTGATCGCGCGCCACGCCGCCATCCGCGAGGACCAGGTGCGCCAGGCGGCGCTGGTCAGCCGCGTGGCAAGCGACGTGCTCGCCGATCCGGCCATGGGCGCGCTGGCACTGGCCAAATCCAAGATCGCCATCGCCAGCTTCTCGCGCGCACAGGAATTCGAGGCCGACGGCATCGGCGTCGGCATTTCCTCGCGCGCCGGTTACGATCCCTATGGCGCCACGCGCTTTCTCAATTCCATGGGCCGCAACGCGGCATTGAAGGCGGCGACGGCGAAGATCGATCCGCATTCGCTCGACTTCCTCTCCTCGCATCCGGCAACGCCGGAACGCATTCGCAACGCACAGCTCAATGCGCGCCAGTACACGGCCCCCGGCCCCGGCGCGCGCGACCGCGACGGCTATCTGGAAGCGCTGGAAGGCACCGTATTCGGCGAAGACCCGAGCGAGGGGTTCGTGCGCGGGCGCAGGTTCCTGCATCCCAAACTCGGATTCACCTTCACCGCGCCGGAAGGTTTCACGCTCGACAACACGCCGCAGGCCGTATTCGGCGTCAAGGACGGCGGAGAACAGGCTCTGCGTCTGGACGTGGTGCAGGTTCCCGACGGGCAGCCGCTGCCGGAATATCTGCTGGCCGGCTGGATCGAGAATATCGATCCGCAGAGCGTCGAAGACATCAGCATCAACGGATTCAAGGCCGCGACCGCAACCGCCGGCGGCGGGCCCTGGCAATTCCGGCTCTATGCCGTCCGTTTCGGCAGCGAAGTCTACCGCTTCATCTTTGCGTCCCGCAAGCAAGGCGCCGAATTCGACCGCATGTCTCGCGAAACCATGTCGAGCTTCCGCCGCATGACGCGCGCGGAGATCGGCGCCGCCAGGCCGATGCGGCTGCGCATCGTGACCGCCGGTCCGAACGACACGGTCGAGAGCCTTGCCGCGCGCATGTCGTCGCCCGACCGCAAGGCGGAGCGCTTCCGCGTGCTCAACGGGCTGGAGCCGGGCGAACGCATTCGCGCCGGGCAAAAATTCAAGATCGCGGTGGAGTGAGCGGGCAGCCCTGTGCCGTTCCGCGATGTCCGGCGGAGACAAGAACGCTCCGCGCCGGGAAACAGCCCGCTCATGTATGCCGCAGCGCCTCGATCGGATCGAGCCGCGAGGCGCGCAGCGCCGGATACCAGCCAAAGAACACGCCGACCAGGCCGGAGAAAAGCACCGCCAGCAAGATCGATTCCGGCTGCACCAGCAGCGGCCAGCCGGCGGCATTCGAGATGACATAGGCCGCGCCGACGCCGATCAGCACGCCGATCGCCCCGCCGATGGCCGCAAGCCCGGTCGCCTCGAACAGGAATTGCCGCAGGATGTCGCGCTGGCGCGCGCCGACGGCCAGCCGCAGGCCGATCTCGCGGGTGCGTTCGGTAACCGAAACAAGCATGATGTTCATGATGCCGATGCCGCCGACCGCAAGCGAGACGCCGGCGACGGCAGCCAGCAGCAGCGCTAGGGTCCGCGCACTGGCCTCGCGCGTCGCCGCGATATCGGCGAGATTGCGCACCGAGAAATCGTCTTCCTGGTCCGGCTGCAGCCGGTGGCGCTGACGCAGCAAGGCCTTGGCTTCCTGCTCCGCCGCGGACAGGCTCTCGCCTTCGCGCACCTTGACATAAATCGCACCGACGGCGCGGGCGTTGGCGAGGTTGCGCCCGAGCACGCGCTGGCGTGCGGTATTGAGCGGGACGAACACGACGTCGTCCTGGTCCTGGCCCCAGGTCGACTGGCCTTTGCGCGCCATCACGCCGATCACCCGGAACGGAACATTGCGAATGCGCAGTTCCTGGCCGACGGGATCGAGGCCGCCATAGAGCATGCGCGAGATCGTCTGTCCGATCAGCACGACCTGGGCGCCGCGCGCAATCTCGTCGGGCTCGAATTCGCGGCCGATCTCGACCTCCCATTCGCGCGCCTCGAACCAGCCGAGATCGACGCCGAACACGCCGGTCGACCAGTTGACGCCGCTGGCGATGATCTGGGCGGTGCCGCGCATATAGGGCGCGGTGACCTGCACGGCGGGGATTTCCGCCATGATCGCGGCTGCATCCTCGTCGGTAAGCGTGGACGCCGCACCGCTGCCGAGCCGCACGCCACCCTGAGTGACGTTGCCGGGTGAAATGATCAACAGGTTGGCGCCGAGGCTTCTGATCTGCGCCACCACCTGCTCGCGCGCGCCGCCGCCGACGGCCATCATGGCGATGACCGCCGCAACGCCGATGATGATGCCGAGCATCGTGAGCGCGCTGCGCAGCTTGTGCAGGCGCAGCGCATCGAGCGCGGTCAGCACGGCATCGCGGTTGGTCATTCCGCCGCCTCCAGCGTCTGTGTCATGGCGGCAAGATGCGCCGCCGCGTCGGCCGGCTCCTGCCGCCGGTCGTCGACGACACGACCGTCGAGAAAACGGATCAGCCGCTTGGCGTATGCGGCGATGTCCGACTCGTGGGTGACGACGCAGATTGTCGTACCTTCGCCGTTGAGCGCCTGGAACAGCGCCATCAGCTCGACCGACGTGCGGCTGTCGAGTGCGCCGGTCGGCTCGTCGGCGAGCAGCACCTTTGGATCGTTGACCAGCGCGCGCGCGATCGCGACGCGCTGCTGCTGGCCGCCCGACATCTGGGTCGGACGGTGATGCAGGCGCTCGCCGAGCCCGACGCGGCGCAGCGCCGCTTCCGCCCTGCGGCGCCGGACGTCGCGTTCCACACCGGCATAGATCAGGGGCAACTCGACATTGCTGAGCGCATCGAGTCGATCGAGCAGATGGAATTGCTGGAACACGAAACCGAGCTTGCAGTTGCGGATGGCGGCGAGCTGTTCCGTGCCGAGCGCAGAGACGATCTCGCCTTCGAGCCGGTAAGTGCCCGTATTCGGCCGGTCCAGGCAGCCGATCACGTTCATGAATGTCGACTTGCCGGAGCCGGACGGGCCCATGACCGCGACGAAATCGCCGGTGTCGATGGCGACCGAAACGTCGCGCAGCGCGGTGACCGTCTCCTCGCCGAGCCGGTAGAGGCGGGTCAGCCCCTCGGTTTCGATCAGCGCCACGATCAGAATCCGAAGCGCGGGCCGCGCCGCGTCGATTCCACCGCCGGGCCGCCGCCGACGATCACCTCGCGGTTGGCGTCGAGACCGGATACGACCTCGGTCATGCTGCCGTCGCTGGCCCCGAGCCGCAGCGTGACGCCCTGCGGCTTGCCGTCCCGCCCGGGCACGAAGACGCGGCCAAGCTGGGTCGCACGGCCCGCTTGCGCATCGGCAGCGCGATCGCCTCCCGCGTTGCGCGCAGCACGGCGCGACGGCGCACCGTCCGGACCGGTCGCCGGCTCGGCGGCGAGCACCGGCGGGCGCCAGCGCAAGGCGGCATTCGGAATGCGCACGGCGTTCTCGCGGCGCTCGGTCTCGATGCGCAGGTTGGCGGTCATGCCCGGCAGCAATTCGAGATTCGGGTTCTCGATCGAAACGATAGTCGTGTAGATCACGACATTCTGCACCGATTGCGAGCCGAGCCGGACCTGCTTGACCGTGCCGTCGAAGTTGCGGCCGGGATAGGCGGTAACCGTGAAGCTTGCGCGCTGGCCCGGCTTGATGCGGCCGACATCGGTCTCGTCGACGTTGACGGAAATTTCCATGTGCCGCAGATCGTCGGCGATGCGAAACAGTTCCGGGGCCTGTAGCGATGCGGCGACGGTCTGCCCGAGTTCGACATTGCGCTGAACCACGACGCCCGATACCGGCGACCTGATGTCGGTGTTGCGCAGATCGACCTCGATCTGGCGCACTGCGGCTTCGCGCTGGGCGATTTGCGCCTTCACCGCCTCGACATTGGCCTGCGCGACACGCAGGTCGGCGGCAAGCGCCGCGATTGCGGCTTTGGCGGAATTGACCTGCGCGCGCGCGGAATTGAGCGCGGCGCGCTGGGCGTCGCGCGTGGCGCGTGCGGTATCGAGAACCTGTTCGGCGGCGAATCCGCGGGTCCGCAATTCGCTCTGCCGTTCGAAAATCCGCTCCGAATCGGTCAGCAGCGCCTCGTTGCGCGCGACCTGCGCTTCCGCATCCGCCAGCGTGGCACGCGCCTTGTCGGTTTCCGCGCGCACCTTGTCGACCATGCCTTCCTGCACTTCGCGATTGGCGCGCATCTGCGCGAGGTCGGCACGCGCCGCGTCGAGACGGGCGCGAATCTGGTCGGAATTGAGCCGCGCCACGACCTGGCTCGCCTCGACCTTGGAATTGTAGTCGGCGAGAATTTCCACCACCTGGCCGGAAAGCTGCGAACCGACAATCACGGTGGTGGTCGGATTGATCGTTCCGCTGGCATTGACGGTCGCGACGATCTCGCCACGATCGGTCTTTCCGAGACGGTACGAGCCTTCCGCCGGGGCGCCGTCGGAATAGAAGTAAAGCGCCGCTGCAACGGCAGCCGCCAGCGCCAGGGCAATTGTGACAAAACGGTGCATGGTGTCGACCCGCAACAGGCTACACAGATGTAGTGTCGGCCGGCGGCAAGGTCACGTTACGATTTCGACAGGCTGGTTAATTTGCGCTGTGTCAGGCGCCCCGTTCGCGCGGCCGCGACGTGGCAGGGCTTGCCCGTTTCAGTGACGGCGGCGGCCGACAAATTCCGACGCCTGCCGCAAAATCTCGGCCTTTTCCCCGAACTGCGCGACCGCGGCCTGCGCCGCAGCGACATGACGATCGAGACGCTCCCGCGCATGCGCCCGGCCCAGCACCGACACCAGCGTCGCCTTGCCCAGTGCGGCGTCCTTGCCGACCGCCTTGCCGACGGTCGCCGCATCGCCTTCGACGTCGAGCAGATCGTCGGCGATCTGGAAGGCCGCGCCCAATTCTTCCCCGTAGCGGGTCATCGCATCGCGCTCCTCGCGTCCGGCCCGTCCGAGAATCGCGCCGGCAAGACAGGCATACCGGATCAGCGCGCCGGTCTTCATGCGCTGCAGCGTGGCGATATCCTCGCCGCCCGGCGCCGTATCGCCGAAACGTCCCTCGGCGGCGAGATCGAGCATCTGCCCGCCGGCCATGCCGCCGAATCCGGCCGCACGCGCCAGCGCGCCGACAAGCTCGACCCGCACCGCCGCATCGGGATGCGTCTGCGGGCGCGACAGGATGTCGAAGGCAAGCGTGAGCAGGCTGTCGCCGGCGAGAATTGCCGTCGCCTCGTCAAAGGCGCGATGCACCGTCGGTTGCCCGCGGCGCAGATCGTCGTCGTCCATCGCCGGCAGGTCGTCATGCACGAGCGAATAGCAATGGATGCATTCGAGCGAGGCCGCCGTCATTATCGCCGCGGCACGGTCGACACCGAACAGGGCGGCGCTTTCGACCACCAGAAACGGCCGCAGCCGCTTGCCGCCCGACAATGCTGCATGACGCATGGCAGCGGCGAGACGCGGCGGGCGGACGATTTCGCCGGGCTGCGGCGCCTCGTTCAATAGCCGCGCCAGAATCCCGTCGATATCGGCGGCCAGCCGGTCGAGAAGCGTCACGAATTGCGCATTTCGATGATCGGTCACGGCTGTGCCATGAAGTCGCGGGACTGACGGGCAAAGGTCCGTGAGCGCATACACGATTTTTCCTAGATTGGGGATTGTCGGGCTATTCTGCGCGGCAGCAAGGCTGGACACATGAGCGAACTCGATCTGGCGGCCGCCGCGGCCCGCCGCCGCATATCCGCGGTCCGGGGCGTCGCGGCCGCGCTCGCCGTGCTGCTGGCGCTGCCCTATCTGCTGACGCTGGCCTATCTCGTCGTCCCCCCGGTTTCGACCCTGATGCTCTGGCGGCACATGACCGGACAGCGCGTGGTCAGGAGCTACGTTCCGCTGGAGAACATTGCTCCGGTCCTTGTGCAGACGGTGATCGCCTCGGAGGATCAGCGATTCTGCGTGCATGACGGGATCGACTGGCAGGGCCTGCGGCAGGTGATCGAGGAGGCCGAGGAATTCGACGATCTGCGCGGCGGTTCCACCATCACCCAGCAGACCGTGAAAAACCTGTTCCTGTGGCCGGGTCGCAGCTTTGTGCGCAAGGCGCTCGAATTTCCGCTGAGCCTGTGGATGGATTATGTGCTGCCGAAACGCCGGATTATGGAAATCTACCTCAACATCGCCGAATGGGGGCCGGACGGAGAATTCGGGGCCGAAGCGGGCGCTCAACGTGCGTTTCGCAAGCCGGCTGACGCCCTGCAGCCTGCAGAGGCGGCGCTGCTCGCCGCCGTTCTGCCCAATCCGATCGTGCGCGACGCACGCCGACCGGGACCGCGCGTACGACGCCTCGCCGGCCTCTACCAGCGCCGGGCGGTCACTTCGGGACCGATCGCGGACTGCGTTCAGGCCGCGCCTGCCCCCTAGCCTCGGGGCAGGCATTCCATTATAAGCCGCTGCGAATGCGCCCGGTGACCGGCGCGGCCCGACCAAGGGCGTTTTCTTCAAGGAGTTCAATGCCATGGCCGTTCCGAAACGGAAAGTATCGCCATCCAAGCGCGGCATGCGCCGCTCCGCCGATGCGCTGAAGCAGCCCACTTATATCGAGGACAAGGATTCCGGCGAGTTGCGCCGGCCGCATCACATCGACCTGAAGACCGGCATGTATCGCGGCCGCCAGGTGCTGAAAGTGAAGTCCGAGGACTGAGACACGAACCGGTTTCCCGCGCAGGAGGCAGACGCTCATGTATCTCATCGGCTTTCCTCTCCTGCTGATTCCGTTTGCGATCTACAACATCATCGCATTCCTGTTCGGCGCCGGTTTCAACGACGTACTGTTTTCGGTGCCGATGCTTTCGCGCACGACGCTGAACATCACAACCAGCGACGTGATCCTGATTCTGGCGATTTTCCTGCTATTCGTGGAAATCCTCAAAGCCACGCGCTTCGGCACGAAAGCGATCGTCGATCATATCCTCTCGCTGGTGCTGTTCATCGCAATGGTGGGCGAGTTCATGATCCTGGCTCCGGCCGCCACTTCGACCTTCCTGCTGCTCGTGGTCATCACCTTCGTCGACGTGGTTGCCGGTTTCTCCGTGTCGATCCGCACCGCGCAGCGCGATATCGGGCTGGCCGGGATGGAGCAGCACTTCAACTGACCCGGCCCGCAACGCAGCCGCGACAGCGACTGTCCGCGCTCCGCCATGACCCGCGACTTTCACCTTCCCGGCCGCTCGCCCGTCCATGCCCGCGAGGGCATGGCGGCGACCTCGCATCCGCTGGCGAGCCTTGCCGCGATCGAGGCGCTCCGCGCCGGCGGCAACGCGGTGGACGCTGCCGTGACGGCGGTGGCGCTGCTCGGGGTCGTCGAACCGCATATGACCGGAATCGGCGGCGACTGTTTTTGCCTCCTGGCCAGGCCGGACGCGCCGGTCTGGGGCTATAACGGCTCCGGCCGCTCCGGGGCCGCACTCACCGCGGATCGGCTCCTTGCCGAGGGGCTTTCCGGCAGCATTGCGCAGGATTCGGTCCACGCAGTCACGGTCCCGGGCGCCGTCGAAGCCTGGGAGACCATACTTGCCTTGCACGGCACGTTCGGACTGGATCGGGCTCTGGCGCCCGCAATCCGGGCGGCGGAAGAAGGCTTCTGCGTCGCCCCGCGCATCGCATCGGACTGGTCGCTGGCCGCGGGTCGGCTGCTGGCCGATGCGGGCGCGGCGCGTCATTTTCTGCTGGCGGGACAGGCCCCGGCCGCCGGCGACGTGATGAGGCTTCCGGCGCTTGCAGAAACGCTGAAGCGGATCGCCCGGCACGGTAGCCGCGCCTTCTACCAGGGCGAAGTCGCGGAAGACATCGTCCGGACGGTCGCCGCGCGGGGCGGGCTACTGGCCTCCGGCGACTTCGCCGCACACCGGGGCGAGGAGGCGATTCCAATCCGCTCCACCTATCGCGGCCTCGACATTGTCGAGCTTCCGCCGAACGGCCAGGGACTCGCGGCATTGCTGCTGCTCAACATTCTCGAAAATTTCGATCTGGCGACGCTCGACCCATCCGGGGCGGAGCGGTTTCACATCGCACTGGAAGCCGCCCGCATGGCGTATGCCGCCCGTGACGCCCACATTGCCGATCCCGCCTATATGCGCACCAGCGTTCAGTCGTTGCTGGACCGCGAATTTGCCGCCGACCTCGCCAACCGGATCGACCGCAACCAGCGTACCGACCTGCCGTCGGCACCGGGCCCGCGCGGCGATACGACGCTCGTGACCGTCGTCGACCGGGACCGTAACGCCGTTGCGCTGATCAATTCGCTGTTCGTCTCCTTCGGTGCCGGCATCGCCACGATGGATACTGGCATCATGCTGCATAATCGCGGAATGAGTTTCATCCTCGACCCGGATCATCCCAATTGCGCCGGCCCGGGCAAGCGACCGATGCACACGATCATCCCGGCTCTCGCCATGCGCGGGGAGCGTTGCGAAATGGCCTTCGGAGTGATGGGCGGCGCCTACCAAGCCATGGGACACGCACACTTCGTTTCAAACGTGGTCGACTACGGCATGGACATCCAGTCCGCCATCGACATGCCGCGCGTGTTTTTCGAGGGCGGCAGAACGCTGGTCGAGCGCGGCGTGTCCGCGGAGGCCCGTGCCGGCCTCAGCGCCCGCGGTCACGACGTGGCGCTGCGTCCACTGCCTCTGGGAGGCGGGCAGGCGGTGCAGATCGACTGGGACCGCGGCGTGTTGACCGGCGGCTCGGACGGCCGCAAGGACGGCTGCGCGCTGGGATATTAATGCGGGCCGCTCAGAGCGAGCGGAATACCGCTCGGCGCACCGGAGAGAAGCTGCCGCCGGCCAGATAGGCACCCGTCGCCTCGGCCGGCGTGGCGCGCCTGCGTTCGCGCGTCTGTGCCGCGCCGGCCTCCGTCGCGATCAGGTGCGCCAGAAACGGCGCCAGGACGCGGCCTGAAGGCATCGGGCGCGACCGATCCGCCGCCGGCCGGCTGGCGGACGCGGGTTCGACCGGCACCAGCGCACGCCCGGGCATCGTGCCGAAAATCGTCTCGCGCCGGCAGGAGCCTGTTCCGCCCGCGCCCCGAATCGGTCCAATTGCGCTCAATGCCGACCTCCCGCTGTCTCATATCGGGACAGAAGTCCCGTAGCTGTCGGGTCAGTCGCAACCGGCGTGCCGAAGTCCCCTCCCGTATGCCGGCAGTATTCAAGCGTAAATCGCCGCCGCCGCTTTCCTGTTTCTTTAGGCTTCCGCCTTATCCTGGTCGCAGAAACGCCGCCCGACTGGCACCGTTCCGGCTGACGCGGCAACGCCCGAATAGGTGCATTCGTGGAGCGAGACGTTCGCAATGCCGCCCGCGCCGAGCAGGGCTTCGGGAGCCGGGCTGAACCTTGCGTGATCGCGGCGCACGATGCGGCGCCATCGCTCGATGTCGACACCATTCTGCGGTCCGCGGGCGAAGCCGCCTATGAATGGCGAATCGACAGCGACACGCTGATCTGGAGCGTCAACGCACCCGCCATTCTCGGACTCCGCGACGAGTCGCTGATCTCGACCGGCAAGGCCTTTGCCTCGCTGCTCGATCCGGGAAATGCTGAAACGAGATTCGACAGCGTAATGCTTTCGTCGTGCAAGGACGAAGGCCACGGCGTCTCTTATCAGCTGCAATATTGTCTGCGCTCGGCGCCACGTTCGGAAAAGACCTGGATCGAGGATACCGGCCGCTGGTTCGCGGGGCCGGACGGCCGGCCGGTGCGCGCGCACGGCGTGATCCGCTGCATCAACGAGCGCCATGCCCGCGAGCAGGAGCTTGCCTACCTGTCGCAGTTCGACGGACAGACCGGCGAGATCAACCGCTGGCACCTGGCAAAAATTCTGGAAACCACGCTGCAGGAATCGATTCGCGCCCGCACCTCGTGCGGATTTCTCCTGGTCGCGATCGACAATCTTGCGCGCATCAACGAGGCCTACGGCTACGACATTGCCGACGAGGTCATTGCCGCCGTCGCAAAGCGGCTGCGCTCCAAGATGCGCGGCGAAGACTGCATCGGGCGCTTCTCCGGCAACAAGTTCGGAATTATCCTGCGTCATTGTTCGCCCGAAGATCTTCTGGTCGCTGCCGACCGGTTCCTGGCCAATATCCGCGACGACGTCGTCACGACCGCCGTCGGGCCGGTAGCGGTGACTGCGACGATGGGCGGGGTGACCGCGCCGCGGCATGCGCGCACCGTGCACGAAATTCTCTCGCGCGCGCAGGAAACGCTCGACCGCGCCAAGGCCAAGCGGCCGGGCTCGTTCTTCGCTTACCAGCCCAATATCGAGCGCGAAGTACAGCGCCGCGAGAATGTCCGCCATACCGACGAGATCGTGACCGCGCTCAACGACCGCCGCATCCTGCTTGCCTACGAGCCGATTGTCGAAACGCAGAGCCGCAAGACCGCCTATTACGAATGCCTGATGCGCATTCGGCGGGGCGACGGAACGATCCTGCCGGCGAGCACTGTCATTCCGGTCGCCGAACAGCTCGGGCTCGTGCGACTGCTCGACCATCGCGTACTCGAACTGACGATCAGCGAACTTGCCGCCGCCCGCGGCATCAGCGCCAGCCTCAACGTCTCGCCGGCATCCACCACGGACCCGGATTGGTGGGCGCGGCTAGCCGCGCTCTTGCGCACGCATCCCGATGTTGCGCCGCGCATTATCGTTGAAATTACGGAGATGGCGGCGATCCACGATATCGACGACACGCGTGGCTTCGTCGCGCGCGTCAAGGATCTCGGCTGCCGCATCGCCATCGACGATTTCGGCGCCGGATACACCTCGTTCCGCAACCTGCGCAAGCTCGGCGTGGACATGGTGAAAATCGACGGCGCGTTCGTGCAGAACCTCACCCGCTCCGAAGACGACCGGACATTCGTGCGCACGCTGATCGAGTTGGGACGCCGCCTTGGCCTGGAGACCGTTGCCGAATGGGTTCAGGACGAGCAGTCTGCCAGCATGCTTGCCGCCTGGGGTTGCGATTACCTGCAGGGCGCGCTGATCGGGCGCGCCGGCATCGAACGTCCATGGGAAAGCGCCGCGCAGCCGGCGCAGGCAAAGTCCGCCTCATAGCGGACGCCTCCGGCTATTTGTCTTTTCCCGTCATCTGGTCGAGACGTTTCTGCATTTCCTCAAGCTGGCGCTTCATCGCATCGATGTCGCCCACCGGCTGGCCGGCGCTTTCGGTCCCGCCTTCGTCCTTGCTTTCCTTGCGCCCGAACGGCGCGAACATGCCGAACGCCTTCTCGAACATTTCCATGTTCCGGCGCACCTGCTCTTCCAGCGGACCGAAGGCGCCGACGCCGAAAGCCTGCGCCATCTGCTGGCGGAACTTCTCCTGCTCCCGGGTCAGCGATTCCAGCGACACTTCCAGATAGCGCGGAACCAGCATTTGCATGCTGTCGCCGTAGAAGCGGATGAGCTGCCGAAGGAAATTGATCGGCAGCAGATTCTGCCCGCCTTCCTTGTTCTCCTGCTCGAAGATGATCTGCGCCAGCACGGCACGGGTGATGTCCTCGCCGCTCTTGGCGTCGAACACCACGAAATCCTCACCGCTCTTCACCATCTCGGCCAGGTCCTCGAGCGTCACGTAGGTCGAGGTGCCGGTATTGTAGAGCCGCCGGTTGGCGTATTTCTTGATGGTCGTCGGCTCTTTGTCCTTTGCCATCTGCCTTCTGCCTTCCAACTTTCGGGACAGCCGGCCCCCCATGACCCGGCATGCGCCTAAGCCCTAGACGATAGGAGCTTTTCCGCGGTTGCGCCAAGGTTTTTGTGCAACGCCCAAGAACCGCCCGCCGCAGCGCAAAGCGACGCCCGCGGCGATTGACACGCCCGTGCCCCCCTGTCTGTACTCTCATCAAAGACCCGCTGCGTCGGGAAGGGATCTGAAGGAGCCAAACATGGGTGCCAACGATATCGTCATTGCCAGCGCCGCGCGGACGGCGGTCGGCGCGTTCAACGGCGCCTTCGCCAATACGCCGGCGCATCAGCTGGGCGCCGCGGTCATTGCCGAGATCATCAAGCGGGCCGGCGTCGCGCCGGAAGAGGTCGACGAGGTCATCTTCGGCCAGGTGCTGACCGCCGGCGAAGGCCAGAACCCGGCCCGCCAGGCGGCGATCAAGGCCGGCATCCCGCTCGGGGCTCCGCGCCGTCGCCCTCGGCCTGCAGCAGATCAAGTCGGGCGATGCCAGGATCATCGTCGCCGGCGGGCAGGAATCGATGTCGATGGCGCCGCACTGCGCGCATCTCCGCAACGGCGTGAAGATGGGCGACTTCGCCATGGTCGACACCATGATCAAGGACGGCCTGTGGGATGCCTTCAACGGCTATCACATGGGCACCACGGCGGAGAACGTGGCGCGCGAGTTCCAGATCACGCGCGAGGTCCAGGACAAGTTCGCCGTCGCCTCGCAGAACAAGGCCGAGGCGGCGCAGAAGGGCGGCAAGTTCAAGGACGAGATCGTCCCCTTCGTGGTCAAGGGACGGAAGGGCGACACCATCGTCGATGCCGACGAATATATCCGCGCGGGCGCCAACCTCGAGACCGTCGCCAAGCTGAAGCCCGCCTTCTCCAAGGACGGCACGGTGACCGCCGGCAATGCCTCCGGCATCAATGACGGCGCCGCCGGCGTCGTCCTCATGACCGAGGCGGAGGCGCAGAAGCGCGGCCTTACGCCGCTCGCGCGGATCGTCTCCTGGGCGACCGCCGGCGTCGATCCGGCGGTGATGGGCACCGGGCCGATCCCGTCCTCGAAGAAGGCGCTCGCCAAGGCCGGCTGGAAGCCCGAGGACCTCGACCTCATCGAGGCCAACGAGGCCTTCGCGGCGCAGGCCTGCGCGGTCAACCAGCAGAT
>CAYWCE010000023.1:38093-38495 GCA_964456755.1 uncultured Hyphomicrobiales bacterium | reverse complement strand
TGATCCAGACCATCGGCCGCGCCGCGCGCAACGTCGACGGCCGCGTCATCCTCTACGCCGACCACGTCACCGGCTCGATGCAGCGCGCGATGGCGGAGACCGAGCGCCGGCGCGAAAAGCAGGAAGCCTACAACACGGAAAACGGCATCACGCCGGCCTCGATCAAGAAGAACATCGCCGACATTCTCGACAGCGTCTACGAGCGCGACCACGTGCTGGTCGGCACCGGCGAGGACGCGGGCGGCTTCGCCGAGGCCGCGACCATCGGGCACAATTTCGAGGCGGTGATCGCCGACATGGAATCGCGCATGCGCGCGGCCGCCGCCGATCTCGATTTCGAGGAAGCCGCGCGGCTGCTATCCTCCCGCGGACCGCAGGGAGCCGATTCATGCAATACATCGC
>CAYWCE010000023.1:35053-38083 GCA_964456755.1 uncultured Hyphomicrobiales bacterium | reverse complement strand
AGCTGGCGGTGAACGACAATCCGGTTCTGCGTCCCGCCTCCCCCGCGCGCGCGGGCGGCCGGCGCGGCGCGCTTGCGCGGTCCGCGCAAACCGCAGGCGCCGACCGGTCCCGCCCGCACAAACCCGCGCTCGACGAAATGGGCATCGCCACCTGGCACGAGGTGCTGCCGAACCGGCCGGGCAGAAAAGGCTCCGGCAAGTCCGATCCGGATTCCATGGGACCGGGCGTGGAGGACATTCCCGCGCGCGACGCGCGGAGTGCCGAAGGCACGACAGCAACGCAAAAGTCCTCGCCGCGCTCGACCGGCGGCAAGCCGGGGCAAAGAGGCGGCTGGACGGCGAAAAAGTTTCGCAAATAGCCTCGCCGCCCGTGCGTCCGCGCGCGCGCCTGCTATCCTCCCGCGGACCGCAGGGAGCCGATTCATGCAATACATCGCGCCGATTGCCGTGATCGGCATTCTGCTGCTGCAATCGACCGGCGCAATTCCGCTGGCGAGCGTCGGCGGCCCGCTGACGATCGGGCTGGTTTTCATCGCCGCCGCGCTGGCGGTGGGCATCCACGAGGCATGGACGCAAAGGCGCGGCGTGCTCGGCTGGATCGTGAACGTCGTCGCCTCGTTCGTCGGCGCGCTGTTCGGCGCCCAGGCCGGCGGCTTCGTTATTGTGACGATCCTCGGCCTCACCGGGACGATGGACACATCGATCGCGAAAACCGGCGGCTTCGCCATGTCGTTTGCGCTCGCCGGCGGCATGCTCGCCACGCTTGCGGGCGCATGGGGCGCGATCTGGGTGGTGAACCGGTGGCGCTGAGGGGCGGCCGGCGGGGTGGAGTGCAAAGTAATTCAGGAAATAGCCGCTGGCATTCATGACCTGGAAACGCGGACGATCGCTGAAGGCAAGGGCGATTGCGAAAAAAGCGCTGCCGCTTATTCCTCCCGGCGAAATCCTGCTGGAGGAATTCATGAAGCCGAACGATATCAGCCAGAACCGGCTGGCGCGCGAAGAAGTTTAGGAGGTGATAAATGCCAAATGAGTCGAAGACTACAATGTCATTATTCGAAAAGCTTGCGTGCCTAGATTTTTTATCTCCATTTCAGAGATAATTTTATCGACCCTAGACTTATCCATGTGCCAGCCGACCAATTCGCCATCTTCGAAAAAGAATACATTTTCACTTTTAGACCATGGAAATTCTTGTTGCACGGCCATGGCGCGAGTTCCGTCGCTCTCGCGATAGAACAAATCAACGATCCACTCAGCGCGCACTTCTTTTCTTGCGGGACCAGCAGGCGCAGTCGCAACAAGCGAATTTATAGTCGTAGTATGCTCGCCGTCACCGAAAGACGTAAGTTTTAAGGCCGCGCCTTCGTAGTGCATAAGAAAACTCCTGCCAACGTTACCAAGTTGACCGTCCAAATTTATGCTCCAGCATCGGGCCAGAAAGTTATCTAATTTTAGAAAGCCAGAAGGGGTCGGATAGGCAATTTCAAAACCGCCGCCCCATGAAGCATCAAGTCCGTGCTCACTCACAAATTGAGCCATTAATGCGTTTGCAACAAAATTTACTAACACCGCGCGCGCTGCCATGCCCTCGCTGTTTTCAACGCCTGCGGGAATTACACTGCTTGCGTAAGAAGCAAACTGAAAAAAATCCTCCGACCCGCTCCCGAGAACATAAAACCGCTTATTGTCGAATTCAAACCCTCTAGTATGAATGCAAAATGGATGAACTGCTTTATCACTATTGAATAGTGCTACAACCTCGACATCGTTAGGCAACACGTTTAGGGCTGAAAATACTTCGTTTGTTTGACCCTCCGAAAGCTGTTCGAATGAAGCCGGCAGAATTTTATCTAGATCATTTACGAGGCGGCTAATCGTAGACACAGAGCCGGCCCAAGCAATCAGAAGATATGGTCTAACGATTATAAGTTTCTGCGATAACCCGCAGGCAAAATTCCCATCGCACGTTTGATGTATTTCCTCGGCGGCGCGAGTCGGTAAATGAATCCTAGTAGGAATGCGCCAAGATTCAAGAAGGTCGCCAACGAAGGCCGGCATTCCAGCAATGCTGAGACCCCCCACAAGTGTCATTTGGCCCTCGGTGCGTTTGACCTAAGACTTTTGAGATGCAGGTAGTAAAAAAAACCGTTATTCGGGTAGAATCCTCCAGAAGTCTTCTGAAGGCGGGCTTGAAGGCGGCCAGCCAGCTTTCTCTATCGCTTCGGAAAGCTTTATGACCCGCTCAAGATGCCTCGCTTCCGGGTGATTCATTTCAACGAAAGGGCGGATCAGAAATCGCATATCGACCCAGGTAATCTCAACTGCGAAATTGCTCCGCTTTTTTTCTCCTCGACCAAAGTTAGGAAACAGTACCTGAACTTTAGCTTCTTCAGAATCATGATCTTCGATGTTTTCGAATCTGAGATCTGTTTGTCTAAGCTCGTTTGGACATTCATCTGGATCAGGATGCGGGTTTGAATCGTGGCGTATGAGCTGCATGTCACCCTCGTTAAATTTTTATCACCTTGACACACCTGAAATAGGACTATATACCTCTTTTTATCCCGCTCGCGAGGGGCGCCGTCCGGAGGCGTTCGTGCGGCGGAGCGGGATGCGGCGCCCGCGCGCGCGGTTCGCAACCGCGCTCCCGGGCGGCTTCGGGGCTCCGCCTGGGGTTACTACGGACCCCTGCAAGGAGCTTGCTGACGATCCGGGGACAAGTCCCGGACGAAAGCGCGGCCCGAAGCCGGAGTGAGAACGCCGCAAATGAACGCAGCCGGCGCAAGCCTGCTGCGTGGCGCGCCGAGAGGCGGCCGCATCCTGCGAGGGATGCGGACTTCAAGGAAAGGCCCGCGCCTGTCGGCGCGCCACGCCCCTCCATCATTCAACTCCGGAGTCAGACAATGATCGCGGAGATCGCATCGGCGCGCCTTGGTCTTGCTTTGCGCGAAGCGCGTAAACGCGCAGCGCGTGCGCCACGCCCCTCCATCATTCAACTCCGGAGTCAGACAATGATCGCGGAGATCG
>CAYWCE010000023.1:0-34953 GCA_964456755.1 uncultured Hyphomicrobiales bacterium | reverse complement strand
CGGGCAAGCCCGCCGCAACGGCTTCTGCTTTGCGCGAAGCGGGCAAGCCCGCCGCAACGGCTTCTGCTTTGCGCGAAGCGGGCAAGCCCGCCGCGCGCTGTGAACGCCATGCCGTGCCGATGCGACCCATGGGTCTCGTCATATGCCGGTGCCGCCGGAGGCAGCGGCCAACGCGGACCGATCCCATGACCCGCCCATCCCCGATGCTGGTTGCCGCCTCGCTGGCCGCTCTCTTCGCCCTACCCGCGTCCGTCGTCGCGCGCACGCCGGCGCAAATCCTGTCCTGCACCGGCCCGTTCGCGCGCAGCGCCACCCATGCCGGCCTCGTCAAAGCGTTCGGCGCGGCCAACGTGACCGTGCAGAAAGTGCATGTCGGCGAAGGCGAGACCGAAAGCGCAACCGTGATCTTTCCGCGCGACCGCGCGCGCCGCGTCGAAATCCTCTGGCGCGATCCGAAACGGCGGCGCGATTTGTCCGAGATCAGGGTGGGCGCCGGCTCGGCCTGGCGCACCGCGCAAGGCGTCGCCATCGGCATGACCCTGTCCGACGTGCAGACGATCAATGGCAGGCCGTTCCGGCTTTACGGCTTCGGCTGGGACTATGCCGGCACCACCTTCGACTGGGCCGGCGGCGCGCTGGAAACGAAGCCCGGCGAATGCGAATTGCAGCTCCGCTTCGAGACGACGCGGCGCACCGACGCCGACATCACCGGCGACGGCGGCTTTTCCTCCGACGATGCCGGCATGCGCTCGGCCGCGCCAATGGTGGACGCGATCGTGCTCCGGGCGGTGGATTGAGTGCCGGGACGGCCGGCGGCCGCGCTTACAGCCGCCCGAGCAGCCAAAGGATCAAGACGATCACCAGCACGAGGCCGAGCACGCCGCCCAGTCCGCGATTGCCGTAGCGGCGGCGGCCGAGAAAGCCGCCGATGACCAGAACGAGCAGAACGATGACGACAAGGGTAAAGAGATCCATGGTGCCCTCCGCAGTCCCCAACCCGGAGGCGCAGCTCCGGTTCCAGCCGGCGGCGCTTGCCTGCCGGTGCGGCAATGTTAGCCTCTGGCGGCCCGCTGCGTCTCGCGCGGCCGACAGGAGGAAAACCGATGGCCAAGGGTCAGATGCGTCCGAACAAGGAAAAGAAAAAGCCGAAAGCCGACAAGAAGGTGAAGCCGGTCTCCGCCTACAAGGCGGCGCAGGGCACAAAGAAGGACTGACGTCCCCGCCCCGCCGGCCTCCCCGTCCGGCATGTCCGGCGCCGCAGGCGCGGCGCGACCGGGCGCCGTCATGCAAAAATGGCCCCGCGCGCGCGGGGCCATTTCGCCGGTCCGGCCGCGAACGCGGTACGGGTCAGCGGCAGACCGTGATCCGGCGATGATGGCGCCAGAAGGTGGTGCAGCGGTGATGCCGGCGCCAGTCGCGGTGCCAGCGCCGGTGCGCGCTGTAGTCGGTCGGCTTGCCGTGATGGCGGGCAATAGGCGCGCCCGGTTTGCCGGGACCATACGTGCCGGGACCATGCGCGCCGGGACCATGCGCGAATGCCGGCATGGACAGACCGAACAGTGCGGCGGCGGCGATCGGCAACAACAGCTTCCTCATGAACTCCTCCAACGTCGTGCATCGCCCGTAACCGACAGCCTCTCACATCAATTGCGGCAGCGCCGTGAGTTACCGACATTTCACCTCGATGACCGGATGTTCACGTGCGCTGCGAGTGCGCGCTTGCGGCGGGGCGGTCGCGGCGGCGGGACAGGACGCGCAGCGTCGCCGCGCCCGGGGCGGCCGCCGTGCCATCCGCCGTCCGGCGTCGTGCAGCGCGAATTTCACTTTATATTTCAATCGTATATCGGCAGCCGAAAGTTTGATGCCGCGCGACGGTCGCAACCGTTGCGTGCGCGGACGAATTGCCTTAAGCAGCGCGCCAAATTCGGTGCGCCGCGGCACGTCCAGCGCGACCAGAAGGGCCGCGGGCGCGCGCCATTCCGGAGATATTGTGAAATGACCGAAAACGCCTTGCGCGGGGTCGCCCGCGCGTTCGCCGACGCGTTCGCGTCGCGCGATCCCGACCGTATTGCCGCGTATCTCGACGACACCGTCGACTGGATGATCTTTGGCCCGATCGACCTGTTTCCGTTCTTCGGGCGCCGGCGCGGCCGCGCCGCCGTTCTGGCGATGTTCGGCCAGGCGGCCGGACGGCTGCAATTCGGCGAATTGCACAGCGATATCCTGCTGGCGAGCGGGGACCGGGCCGCCGGACTCGCGCGCATCACCTTCCTCGACCGCGACAGCGGCCGCACGCTCAGCCTGCGCTTTTCCTATTTCCTGCAGATGAGCGAAGGGCGGATTGTCTGCTGCCGTTGCCTGCTCGACAGTTTCGACGCCGCCGAACAGGTTCTCGGTCGCGAAATCAGCCTGTCGGCGGCCTGAGCCGGAACCCGCTCCCGGCCGAAAAATATCGCGCCGGTGCGTGAACCTTTTGGCGCGCAAACCGTACTCATTCTACACGGGCCACCCGGAGATGCGCGCCATGTGGATCAGGTCGTCGGTTGTCGTCATTGCCAGTTCGCTCGCCCTTGTTGCAACGGCGGGCGCGGGCATCCGCGACACCGACGACTGCCGCCGCAATATCGAGGTCGCCTATTCGAGCCTGGGCCAGAGCGCCGGCCAGGTGCAGAAGACCAGCGGTTCCCGCGGCGAGGACAGCTGCATGGCGTACCGCCGGCATTTCGTCGACATCGTGAAGGCGCGCGCGGCGGCGGCAATGTGCAAGACCGGCCCGGAACGCGAGCAGGATCTCGGCCGTCTCGACGATGCGGTCGAGCGCATCAATGCCGGGATTGCCGAACGCTGCGGCTGATGGAGGTCCGCAACCGTGCGATTCGCACGGTGCGGTGCGCATGCAACTCGTTCCGCCGGGTTGCATCGCCTTGTGCCGGTTCCGAACGTCTTGCAGCGAGTTCCCTCTTGTGCCGGCAAGTTCCCTCTTGCGCCGGGACGTAACGGCGGTAGTAATCGATTAACCCTCCCTGACGCAGAACGGACTTGCGGCGCATGGCGCCGCGCCATCGTTTCGCCAGACATCATCGCTTCGATCGGAGAAGAACAATGAAACCGACGAAGACTGTTTTTCTTGCGGCCGCACTCGCCGCCGCAGCCGGCCTGACCTGTCCGCATCCGCGCGCACATGCGCAGGATGCGGATGCGATCGACTGGTCGGCGCTGAACTGGGACACCGCCACGCTGACGAGCGGCAAGGCCACGCCGGCGCCGCGCGCGGGCAAGGCCCCGGCCACCAACTGGACGCGCGACACGCAACCCGACGGCCGCGCCGCGGTCAGCGTGGGGCATGCGCTTCCGACGGTATGGGACAGCAAGGTCGGGCTCGACATGACCCTTGCGCCGCCACCGCCGAACGCGGTGGCGCCGATCGACCCCGAAAAGCTGCTGCCCGGAGCAGACGCGCAGCAGAGCGGCGGCGCAGCCTGGGCGAATGTGTCGGCGCCCGCGCTCAATACGCCGCTCGGCTGGGACAAGGCGACAATCGATGCGCGTATCGATCCGTTGCACGACACGCGGCAGCTGGGCACGAGCTTCGCCAAATCGGTGACCATCGACAAAGGCGTCTCGGTGACGCTGCAGAACGGGTATTCGGTCACGCAGACGCCCGCGCCTCCGCTCGACGGCGCCCTGCCAGCGACGTCGTCGCACACCAGCACTTTTGCCACCGCCAGTTCCGCCCGCCTCAATTTGCCCGGCGGAACGGCGGTATCGGTCGGCACCAGCCTGTCGTCGGCGGAGGAGAAGCGGCTGACCACACTCAGCGCCGAACAAAAGCTGTTCGGCGGCGTCAGCGTCACCGGCACGCTCAGCGACACCGCTACCGGCATCCAGAACCGCAGCCTCACGGCCGGCTTCAGGAAGACCTGGTAATCCCCCTTTTACATTCGCCATGCATGAATCGTTCGCCGCGGCCCATTTGCGGCCCGTACCGGGCTTTGAGGTTTGATCCGTGAAAACCATCCGTCCGCAAAACCAGGATCCGATGTTTGCCCGGCGGCTGCCGCAGACCGCGTCCCTGCAACCGGCCATCGCCCGGCTTGCAATCCTGCTGGCCGTCCTGTTCGGGCTCGGGGTGCTCTGGCTGGCGTTGCGCTGACCGTCGGCGGCCGCGACCCACCTCGACTTGCCCGGTATCGGCGCGCTCAAGGCTGAGTTGACCGAGCGCGCGGCTCCCAACCACAACCGAGCCGGCCGGCATGATGAGGCCGGTCGCCGCACCGCCGATCAGTCCGATCCGTCGTAAACCGTGCCGGTCCGCCACCGTGCGCGCCTGCTGTTGCGGGGTTTTCACGCGGCCGCGGTCGGCCGGACGCCGGGGCCGGGCCAAGGAAGCGGCTGAAAAGGCAGAGGGACCGGCAAGTGAGGCACGGGTCGCCGAGGCCCATGGGCCCATAAGGCCGGCGATAAGATCCACCAGGGGCAAACGGGCATGAACCTGCAACGGTCCCGCCCCTACTCAGAGGAAAGGCATGGTTAACAGGGGACGACGATGCACAGCCTGAAGCTCTATTCCATTTCCGGCCTGGCGCTGGTGGCTACCGCCGTAACCGGCCTGGTCGCAACCTCCGGCGACGGTGCCTGCGGCCGCCCGCTGCAGATCGCCAATCCGGAACTGCGCGCCACCTTCGCCGCGCTCGATCGCAGCCGCGACGCCGACTTCACCGCCGTCTGCGCCAGCTTCCGGGCCGGCGCCGCCCGCTGAACCGCCTCAGCGTTCGATCACGGCGACCACAAGGCCGTTGTTGACAGGATCGACCAGCAATACCCTGTCCGGCAGCGCGGCGACTTTATAGCGCCCGATCCAGGGCACGGCCTCTGCGACCTGGTCCGGCAGATCGTGCAGCGTCACGTTACCGGGTACGAGCGTCGATATTTCCGCCGCATAGCCTGCCGGTGCATCCTGCATCTGCCCGCCAACGCTTCGCACAATCATTTGCTTCTGCTCGGTCGACAGCATGCCGGCGCGCGACATGATCGGCTGCGCATCCCGGGCGGCAATATCGGGATTGTGTCTGGCCGCATCGGCCGGAGACGGCACCTGCATGCCCGCTGTCGACGGCTGACCGCCAAATCCTGCATCCTGCGCCGAAACGAAATTCCATCCGGGCAGCGCCGTTGCGAGGAGCGCGGCGACGATGTGCAAACGCATGACATTCTTCTCCTATCGATACAGCATGCCGACAACGATCTGGTCGCGCGGATCGACGAGATAGACGCGCTCGTCGATCACGGCGTAATAATAGGGCGCGACCGAGGGCACCTGCGCCGCGATCGTCTGCGGCATCGCATATAGCGGCACCGAGGTGGGCACGCGCGTGCCGACTGCGAGTTCGAAATGCTCCTGCGCCGTTGCCGGCGACGAGACCGGCGGCGCCGGCACGATTATCGTGACCGGCTCATCGACAAATTCGGCCGATGCCCCGGTCGTCCCGCCGGCATAGACGCCCGCCGCAGGCGGCGCGATTGCGACGCTTTCCTCGACCACGGGAACCGGCGTCGCCAGCGGCCGCGTCACCACACGTTGCGACGCCGGCGGCGGCACCGCAACGACGCCGCGATAGACGAATTGCCGTTCCGTCGGCGTCAGGCCGAGCGGTTCTTCCACCACCGTGGCCGCCGGCGCGGTCACGATACGCTCGCGCACGGGCGGCGTTTGCGTAACGGCAGGCCGGGTGACGATGCGCTCGCGCGTCGTGGTGCGAACGACGGTGTCGTTGCGGGAACCTGCCTGCCGGCTTGCGGCGGGGCGCGCGGGATGGGTGGCGACGCGTTCGCGCACGATGCTGCGATAGACGGTGGTCTGCTCCGCCTGGGTCAGCGGCAGCGGCGCGTTCTGCGCCGAAGCCGTTGCACTGCCGGCCAGCGCCAGCATGAGCGGCCACGCAGCGCGTGAAAGAACCTTGCTTGGAGCCTGCATAACGGGAACCTCCATATTGCCGCGTCCTGGCGCCATCGGCGCCCGCTCGCAGCTGCGACGAACTGCGGGCCAACGAAAGAATCGCGACCGTGGTTCCGGCTTTGCAGAGGCTTGCTGCTCTGGTGACTTGCGATCATTACGACTTGCGACAGTCGCGAAATGCGGGTTCCGCGCAGCGGTGCCCGGTGCCCGGTGCCGCAGCACAACGCTCAGAGCATGGCGTAGGCGCTCGACATCATGGCGACAGGACGCCGGTCCGCCGCACTGACGACATTGACGCGGCCAAAACTCGTCGAGCGTCCGATGCGCACAATGCGCGCGTCGGCGAGCACGTCGAAATTGACCGGACGCATGTAATGGACGGTGTGGTCGATCGGCGACATCGGCCGGTAGCCGTTCCAGGCCGCCGAGCAGGCGAGCAGCATCGCCGCATCGGCGAGCGCAGACAAAGCCTGCGCACAGACGATGCCGCCCTCGCGGCAGAGCCGGCGCGAAAAGGGTAGGCGCAGCACCGCGCCGGGCTGCCAGTCGGGCGCGGCGCCGGCCGGGCGGCCGGATTCCACGCTCTCGACCAGGATGCCCAGATCCTGGATCCAAGGCGGCATCGCGTCCAGCATCATGCGGCTCGCCGCCTGAATGCCGAACAGGGTCTGGACCGGATGAAGCCGGACTGGCTCGGCCATGCGTATTCCCCCGTTACGCTTAGTCCCGACTACGCAACGAAGTGACGCCACCGAATCGATAAGACGATCATGCGAAAACCCGTCCGGCCGGACCAGCACCGGCGGCGGTGGGGCCGACGCGAAAGTTGTGAGGAACGCGGCCTGCGGTCGATAAAGCTGTGAATTCTTCGTCCGGGCGCCACAGCAGGACATCAATTCGGGCGACTCGGAGCGGGCACGAGGCAAAGTTCGGCACCCTTGACCGCGCCCATCCGGCACGGCACCGTCGGCGGCCTGGAAAATGGTGGCGATGAAAAAGCTTTTTGTATCGGCGGCCCTAGTGTCCCTGCTGGCAAGCGCCAGCCCGGCGGCGGCCGGCCCAAGCGGCGGCGGATATTTGCCGTCCTGCGACGACGCGCTGGTGCTGTCCAGAATCCGCTACACTTTCGCGCACAAGGAATGGCGCTTCTGGAGTTCCCCGCTGCGGATCGTCGGCTTCGATCGCATTCGCGAGACCGCGTTTCGGCCCTGGGCGCTGGAGACGATACCGCGCCGCTGGTGCAGCGGGCGGGCTTTGGTGTCCGACGGCAAGGTCCGGCCGGTCCACTACGCGATCGGGGCCAATCTCGGCATGGCCGGCGTGCTGCCGGGCGTGACCTGGTGCGTGGTCGGGCTCGACCGCAACTGGGCCTACAATCCGGATTGCCGCACCGCCCGCCCCTGATTTCGGGCCTCCTTTTAGCACCGTTTTGTTCTTGAAATGTTCCGATCGCGGGGTTAATGTTCCCGCGTTTTTCGCGTCCGTGTCCTTGGGGGGCCCATCATGGTCCAGGTTGCATTGCGTTCGACGGCCACCGCCTTCTTCCCGCTCGCGCTTGTTCTTCTCCTGATTTGCGCTCCGGCCCTTGCCCAGGAAGAGCGGCGCGGCCAGCCGGGACAGTTCGATTTCTACGTTCTCGCGCTGTCGTGGTCGCCTTCCTATTGCGAGGCGGCAAAGGAGCGCACGCCCGAGCGCGTGCCGCAGCAGCAATGCGGAGGGCGGCCCTATCACTTCGTCGTGCACGGCCTGTGGCCGCAATACGAGCGCGGCTTTCCGCGCGACTGCCAGGTGCCGGCGCCGCGCCTGAACCGCGACATCATGACGTCGATGCTCGATCTGATGCCGAGCCCGCGGCTGGTCTTCAGCCAGTGGGACCGGCACGGCACCTGCACGGGGCTGCGCCCGCAGGCCTATTTCGACATGGTGCGCAAGGCGCGCGAGCAGACCCGCATTCCGGAGCGCTTTGCCGCCGTACAAGATTATCTCATGGTCACGCCTGCCGAGGTGGAGAGCGCATTCGTTGCCGCCAATCCGGGCATGACGCCGGGCTCCATCGCCGTGACCTGCGATTCCCGCCGGCTGCACGAGGTGCGTATCTGCATGAACAAGGATCTGCAGTTCCGCGAATGTCCTGAAGTCGACCGGCGCGCCTGCCGGATGGAGAAAGTGGTGATGCCGCCGATGCGCGGCGGCTGACCGCGCGGCGGGCCGTCCGCCGACGCGCGCTTAACGGGCGATTAACCGCGACCGCATGCACGGCATTATCGTACGCCGCCGCTCGCGCCCGCATACAACGGTCGGGTAAGCAACTATCCATAGGCTGGCTGTGAATACGGGCAGAGGGCCGATGCAGCGCCTGCGGGATTATCTGCGATTTTTGGTCTGGCAATCCGGTCTCGGCTACGCCGTGCTCTGGGTCGTCACCTTCTGGACGCTCGACTACGGACCGGCGATTTTCGGGCGGGCCGGCTGTCATTCCGACGAAGCCAAAGTCCTGTTCTACTGGATCTGCGAAGGCTCCAACCCGCTCGCGATGCTGGCGATGGTGGCCAATACCGCACTGACGGCGACGGTGTGGGCACCGGTCTATGTCGCGGCGGCGACGGTGCGGCCCGATGCAATCGGCATCGCCGCCCCGATCCTGCTGCTGCACCTGATCGGACTGCCTGCCGTGATATTCGTCGCGATCCGGCTCATGCTGCAATTCTTTCTGCTGCCGCGCCGCATCGCCCGCCGCATGCAGGCTGCCGATGCCGGCGCCCTCGAACGCGAGCCGGCGAGCCGGCGCGAGCCGCAGCCTGACGGGATGCTGATCGAGCGGCGGCTGCCGCAACTGAAGACGGGCGTGGCGCCGCGCCGCGAATTCGGCCTGCGTGGGCCGGCGCGGTCATGATCGCGCCGATTGCGTGGATGAAGCCGATTGCGTGGATGAAGACGAAGGCCCGCCGATGCGGACCGGCCCGGCTGCGAAGCCGCGGCCCGCGCTGCGAAGCTGCGGCCTATTCGGCGCCGCGCAACTGCGAATCCATGCGCTCGATATAGCCTTCCAGGTAGCGCATCGAGCGCGCGTCATCGAGGGTCGCCAGCACGCGCTGGCCGTCGCGCGCCATCAAATTCACCTCGCGGTGAAAGGTCTGCAGCGGACGGTCGAGGCTGCCCGGCCGATAGCCGTCAAAGCCCGGATGCCCGTAGGTATAGACGGCAATTGCTGCCAGTAGGCTCCGCCACATATTCAAAAACCGCTTTGCGACCGGTGACGGCGATGCCGCCGGACGGCGCGAGGCCACCGGGCCGGAAACGCCAAAATCCTAGCCATCCCCCATGACTTTCCGGATAACACAAAGACTAGAATTTTAGCGATCCGCACAGCGCAGATCGGCGGCCAGGGCCCCGGTTCGATGAACTACGATCACGCGTTTCATGCCGGAAACTTTGCCGACGTCGTCAAGCACGCGATCCTCTCGCGCATCGTGGCCCATTTGCTGCGCAAGGACACTCCGTTCCGGGTGATCGACACGCATGCGGGCTCCGGCATCTACGACCTCGGCAGCGCACAAGCGGGCCGCAATCCGGAGTGGCGCGAGGGGATCGCGCGCATGATCGAGGCGCAGTTCGATGCACCGGCCCAGGCCCTGCTCGCCGGTTATCTCGACGCCGTGCGCGCCTGCAATCCCGACGGCCGCCTGACCGTCTATCCCGGTTCTCCGGCCCTGATCCGCGCCTGGCTGCGCCCGCAGGACCGTCTGATCGCCTGCGAACTGCATCCCGGCGCCGCAAAAGCGCTTGCGCATCATCTGCGGCACGGGCGCCGCGCACGCGCTGTCGCGATCGACGGCTGGACCGCGCTGTCGGCCTACATTCCGCCGAAAGAAAGGCGCGGACTGGTGCTGGTCGACCCGCCCTACGAACGCGAGGACGAGTTCGACCGCCTCGCATCGGCGCTTGCGGCAGCCTTCGACAAATGGCCCACCGGCATCTTTATGGCCTGGTATCCGATCAAGGACGCCGAGCGACTTTTCTCATTCCGGCGCAGGCTGCGGCGCCTGCCGGCGGACAAATTGTTGCGCGTGGAACTGATTGCCCGGCAGCCCCATGGCAGCGAGCGCCTGCGCGGATCCGGACAGATCGTCGTCAATGCCCCCTGGACGCTGGAGCAGGAACTGCGCGTTCTGCTTCCCGCCCTTGCCGCCGTTCTCGCCCGCGACATCAAGAATGCGTGGTTCGTGGGCGGGCTCGATCGATAAATCGCGCGATCCGCGACATTTGCGACCGTTTTGTTCATCTTTGGCCTCTTTCCAGCAAGCCGGGGTTGGTCTTTACTGTTTATGTTGGCTTTGACGTTCCGCCTCCTTAGGGGGGCCGGCGGAGTGACCGAGGCCGTAACGGGCTGACGCTTTCCCCGAACGTGAATGTCCGGCCGAGCTGTCGTGCCGTGGGGGCCGATGGCGTGGCAATTGCGGGGAAGGGAGTTTCCCGATGGCGCAAACGGGGACTGTGAAGTTTTTCAATACCGAGCGCGGCTACGGCTTCATCAAGCCGGACGACGGCGGTCGCGATGTGTTCGTGCACATCACCGCAGTCGAGCAGGCCGGCATGAAAGCACTGACCGAGGGACAGCGGATCAGCTTCGACGTCGAACCTGACAAAAAGGGCAAGGGACCGAAAGCCGTCAATCTGGTGATCACCGGCTGACGGCAGGCGCGCCACGCGCCCGCAAACCGCAGACCAACGCCATCGACGAACCGGCGCGACCGAACGATACGGTCGCGCTGCTATTATATGCGTCGAAACATTGCCGGGACGTGATCCATGATGATTTTGCGATCCTCACCGCCCTCGCCGTTCGGGCGCAAGGTGAAAATCGCCGCCAGCCTGCTCGGGCTTTCCGACCGCATTCGGGTCGAGCCCGCCGACACCAACAATCCGACGGACGACCTGCGTGTGCAGAATCCGCTCGGCAAGATTCCGGTGCTTCTGCTTGAGGACGGCGCCGCTCTCTACGATTCGCGCGTGATCCTCGAATATCTCGATCATCTCGCCGGCTCCGGGCGCATCATTCCGGCCGATGCCGGTCCGCGCTTTGCAGCGCTGCGCATGCAGGCCATGTGCGACGGCATTCTCGATGCATCGATTCTGCGCGTCTACGAGGGCCGCTTCCGGCCGGAGCAGCATCGCATCCAGTCCTGGCTCGATTACCAGGCGGAAAAGGTGTCGCGCGCCTTGTCGGCGCTCGAAGCCGCGCCGCCGGCAATCGATCCGCTGCCCGATGTCGGCCAGATCACCCTCGCCTGCGCGCTCGGCTATCAGGATCTGCGCTTCCAGGGCACTTGGCGCACGCACTATCCGCGGCTGGTCGCCTGGCTCGATGAATTCGCCGCGCGCGTGCCCGCCTTCGCGGCCACCCGGATCGAACCCTGAATGCAGAAACCCCGGGCGATCGCCCGGGGTCTTTGGCACAATTTCCAGGGATTGCGGGCAACCGTCAGAAGCGATAGTTCACGCCGAAACGCAGCAGGTTGGATTCGAAGCCGTTGCTGGTCCCGGTGACGGTGTAATTGCGGTCCGCCAGATCGAGATAGAGATACTCAACCCTGGCCGACCAGTTGCCGGTCAGCCCTACCTCCATGCCCAGACCGGCCGCCCAGCCGAGATGCGTCTGGCTTTCCGTCAGTCCGCCGAGCTGACCTTTCAGTCCGCCATAGGCAAGGCCGCCGGTGGCGTAGAGCAGGATGTTGTTCATGGCGACGCCGGCGCGGCCGCGCACGGTGCCGAACCAGGGATTGGAAAACTTGTAGGGCGCGAACGTATCCTCGGCGCCGGAAAGCTGAATGTCGCCCTCGATGCCGAACACAAACTGGCCGGTCTGGAAATTGTAGCCCGCCTGCAGACCGCCGGCGATGCCGGACGGATCGGTCGGGTTGTGCGTCGTCTCGCCCCAGTGATAACCGACATTGGCGCCGAGATAGGGACCCATCCAGCTATAGGCGGCCATCGCCGGCGGCGGCGGCGCGTAATGACGCTGGCCGCCATAAGGGAGATCGGCTGCCTGCGAAGACCACGCCGCACCGGCCATGACGATGGCGAGTCCCGCTGCGAACAGCTTGTTGTTCATTCGTCCCTCCTGCACGAAACGCGCGCCTGTCACGCCTGCGTTCCGCTCCCGATGCCACCGCCCATCTGGCTTTTCGCTGCCGATCGAGGTGCTGCAACGTCGGAGAAAAGGCGGAATACCGGCCATTTCTGGGTGGGATTTATCGGGCTTTTTAAGTTAAACGTTTATGAATTGGTGAGGCTTACGGCCCGTTATGCCTAAGTCGGAGTAAACCGTGCGCGGCCAGATTGACGATGCGTTCACCATGATGCGCACAGGCGGAGCCGTTCGCGGCCGCAGCGCGGCGAATTCGCGGCCGGATCGTGTCCGCGCATCGCGCGCTCCGCACTTGCTGCACGGCTGCGGCATCGACAGATAAGCGGCAATGCCATGAACGGCCGCAAGACCGACATCGATCCGGAAATCGAACCGGCGGACGAGGACGAAGAGCCGTCGCTTCCCGACGCGGAAGAGGCGCTCGAACCGCTTGTCGACGGCAACAATGCGCTGGCCGCCGGCCGCATTGCGATCGAGCGTCATGCCCGGCTCGCTCCCGCCTCGCCCGGCGTCTATCGCATGGTGGATGCGGCCGGCGACGTGCTCTATGTCGGCAAGGCCAAGAACGTGAAAAAGCGCATCGCCGCCTATGCGCGGCCTGCCGGCCACGACAGCCGCATTGCGCGCATGATCGCGGCGACGGCGCATGTCGAATTCGTTTCCACCCGCACCGAAACCGAAGCGCTGCTGCTGGAAGCCAATCTGATCAAGCGCCTGCGGCCGCGCTTCAACGTGCTGCTGCGCGACGACAAGTCGTTTCCCTACATCCTGATCACCTCGGATCACCTCGCACCGCAGATCCTCAAGCATCGCGGCGCACGTACCAGGCCGGGCGAGTATTTCGGACCTTTCGCCTCCGTCTGGGCGGTCAATCGCACCATCACGGCGCTTCAGCGCGCGTTCCTGATCCGCTCCTGTTCCGACGCCGTCTTCGAAAGCCGCACCCGGCCGTGCCTGCTGCACCAGATCAAACGCTGCTCGGCGCCTTGCACCGGCGAAATCGAAGCCGGCGACTATGCCGGACTGGTTCGGGAAGCGCGCGCCTTTCTCTCCGGCAGGAGCCGGAGCGTCAGGAACGAACTGGTGCAGGAGATGGAGCGCGCGTCCACGGCACTCGATTTCGAACGCGCGGCAGTCTATCGCGACCGTTTGTCCGCGCTCTCGGCGATCCAGTCGCAGCAGGGCATCAATCCGCGCGGCATCGAGGATGCCGACGTATTCGCGATCCATCAGGCGGGCGGTTACAATTGCGTGCAGGTGTTCTTTTTCCGCGCCGGACAAAACTGGGGCAACCGGGCATACTTCCCCAGGGCCGACCGTTCGCTGTCCGCAGGCGAGGTGCTGTCGTCGTTTTTGGCGCAATTCTACGACGACAAGCCCTGCCCGCGCTGCATTTTCCTGTCCGAAGACATCCCGGAACGCGACCTGCTGGCGCAGGCGCTCTCCGCCCGAAGCGGCCAGACGATCTCGGTGACGGCGCCCAGGCGCGGCGAGAAGCGCGATGTCGTCGAGCATGCGCTCGCCAACGCCCGCGAAGCGCTCGCGCGCAAGCTTGCCGACACTGCCTCGCAGCAGAAGTTGCTCAGGGCGCTGGCCGACACGCTCGGGCTCGCGCATCCCCCGCGCCGTATCGAGGTCTACGACAACAGCCATATCCAGGGCGCGAATGCGACCGGCGCGATGATCGTCGCCGGCCCCGACGGTTTCCGCAAGAATCAATACCGCAAGTTCAACATCCGCTCCGGCGATCTCGCGCCGGGCGATGACTACGGGATGATGCGCGAAGTGCTGACCCGTCGCTTCAAGCGGCTGGTGAGCGAGAGCCCGCGTCAGGCCGAAGGCGGCCCGCCGCCGCTCGCAGCGGCCATGCAGGATCCGGCTCCGGATGCGCGCGACGACGACCCGCCCTGGCCGGATCTGATCCTGATCGACGGCGGGCAGGGTCAGCTCGGAGCGGCCGCGAATGCGCTGGCCGCGCTTGGCGTTTCCGACGTGCCGCTGGTCGCCGTCGCCAAGGGCCCGGACCGCGACGCCGGACGGGAAACGTTTCACATGCCCGGACGCGCGCCGTTCCGCCTGCCCGTGCGCGACCCGCTGCTCTATTTCATCGAACGGCTGCGCGACGAGGCGCATCGCTTCGCCATCGGATCGCATCGTCAACGCCGCAAGCGCGGCATTCGCGAGCAGGGTCTGCAGGAAATTCCCGGGATCGGACCGACGCGCAAACGCGCCCTGCTCATGCATTTCGGAACGCTCAAGGCGATCGAACGCGCATCGCTTGCCGATCTGGAACGGGTTCCGGGAATCAGCGAAGACACCGCGCGGCGCATCTACGCGTATTTCCACGATTCCGCCCAAACCTAGCCGGCACATCGCCGCGCCCGGTCATCGACAGCCGCCCGCGGCAGCAAACCGGGGAACTTTTCCCCCGCGCGGTTGACGGACAGGTTGGAGGAGTGTTCCTTGCGGTCATGAAAGCGCTGAGCGGCGGACCATATTCCAGGCAGCGGTCGTTCGCACTGCCTAACCTTCTCACCTATGCGCGCATCGTCGCGGTGCCGATCGTCGTCGGGTGCCTGTATTGGCAGGCCATCCTGGAAGGCGGCTTGTGGTTGCGCTGGGTCGCGCTCGCCGTGTTCATCGCTGCCGGCATCACCGATTTTCTCGACGGATATTTCGCACGCAACTGGGACCAGCATTCCATGCTCGGACGCATGCTGGACCCGATCGCCGACAAGCTGCTGGTCGCCTCCTGCCTGCTGATGCTCGCCGCCGACGGCACCATCAGAGGCTGGTCGCTATTTGCCGCCATCATCATCCTGTGCCGCGAGATCCTGGTGTCCGGGCTGCGCGAATATCTCGCGGAACTGCGCGTCAGCGTGCCGGTCACCAAACTCGCCAAGTGGAAGACATCGCTGCAGCTTGTCGCCATCGGCTTCCTGCTGTGCGGCGAGGCGGGCGACCGCGTGCTGCCTGCCTGGCTGCTCGACTGGCGCTGGGAAACCGCCGACCAGGACATTCCGCTCGCCAACAGCATCGGCCTTGTGCTGCTTTGGATATCCGCGATCCTGACGCTATATACCGGCTGGGATTATCTGCGCGCAGGACTGCGGCATCTGATCGAGGACCAGTCGTGAAGCTTTTGTATTTTGCCTGGGTGCGCGAACGCGTCGGTCGCACCGACGAGGAGATCGCCGTGCCGCCGCATGTGCGGACCGTCGCCGACCTGATGGAGTGGCTCGCCGGACGCGGCGAAGAATACGCCCATGCCTTCGAGAACCGCGGCGTCATCCGCGCTGCCATCGATCGCACGCATGTGCGCCCCGATACCGCAATCGCCGGCGCGCGGGAAATCGCATTCTTTCCGCCCATGACCGGCGGCTGAGCGCGGCAATCCCCCCTCTCCCGGCGCAGGCCAAGCGGAGATAGACTGCCGACATGAGCAACGTCACGATCCGGATCCAGCGGGAGGATTTCGACGTCGGCGCCGAGCAGGCGCGGGTCGCGCGCGGACGCACCGATATCGGCGCCGTGGTCGCCTTCACTGGCATCTGCCGCGACCACGAAGCCGGGCGCGGCGTGTCGGCGATGACGCTGGAACATTATCCGGGCATGGCGGAAGAGGAGATTGCGCGGCATGTCAGCGAAGCGCAGTCGCGCTGGCCATTGATGGGCGTCACCGTCGTTCACCGTTACGGCCGCATGCGGCCCGGCGACAATATCGTGCTGGTGGTGACCGCTTCGGCGCATCGCGATGCCGCATTCGCGGCGGCGGAATTCCTGATGGACTATCTGAAGACGCGCGCACCGTTCTGGAAGCTGGAGGAAGCCGGCGAAGGCAGGAACTGGGTCGAGGCGAAACGGTCCGACGACAGCGCCGCCGACCGCTGGCAGTCCGGCCCGGGCAAGACCGCCGCGGAATAGCCGGCTGCCGCCGCTGTTCTTTTTGGGAATGTCCCGGTGGGAGAATGCAATGAAAGCGACCGCCCTTGCCACCGTCGTCGTGGCACTGCTCCTGACTGCCGCGGCGCCGGCGGCCGAGGTCGCGTATTTTCCCGTTCCGGCAGGCGCGCGTCCGCACGACGTTGCCCCGGCGCCAGACGGCAGCGTCTGGTATACCGGGCAGCGCGCCGGCCATCTCGGCCGGCTCGATCCGAACACCGGCAAGGTCGACGTCATCGCGCTGGGCGAAGGCTCGGCGCCGCATGGCGTGATTGTCGGTCCCGACGGCGCCGCCTGGGTCACCGACAGCGGACTGAACGCCAATGTGCGCGTCGACCCTGTGACGAAGGCCGTTACGGTTTTTCCGCTGCCGAAGGAATTTCCCGCCGCCAACCTGAACACCGGCACCTTCGACCGGAAAGGCATCTACTGGTTCACCGGCCAGAACGGCGTTTATGGTCGGGTCAATCCATCCACCGGAAAGACCGAAGCCTGGAAGGCGCCGAAAGGCCGCGGTCCCTACGGCATAGCGACGACGCCGGCGGGCGATGTCTGGTACGTGTCGCTGGCCGGCGATCATCTGGCGAGAATCGACGTGGTGACCGGCGAGGCCACGGTGATCGATCCACCGCGTCCCGGCGTGGGTCCGCGCCGCATCTGGTCGGATTCCAAGGGCATGCTGTGGGTGAGCCTGTGGCATTCCGGCGAGGTCGGCCGATACGACCCGGCCGCGCGGAGCTGGAAGACCTGGCCGATCAACGAGGCTAAGTTCGGCTGCTATTCGGTCTATGTCGACGACAAGGACAAGGTCTGGCTCACCGACTTCTCCAGCAACGCGATTGTACGCTTCGATCCGGCAACCGAGACGTTCGAGCGGTTCGTCAGCGACAGGCGCGGCGCTTCGGTGCGCCAGATGCTGGGACGGCCGGGGGAAGCCTGGGGAGCGGAATCGGGCACCGACCGCCTCGTCGTTGTGAAAGACTGATTGCCGCCACCTCGGCCCGATGCTGTGAGTATTCTGGTCGAAATTCCCGAGTCCGCTTACCGGTGCGATGCCTTTGCCGCGTTTGCGGCGCACGACGGATTCGATCTCGGCACCGCGCGCGCGCTGATGTGGCTTGCGCAACTCGCCTACGAATCGCGCCACGCACAGCACAAGCTGAAAAACGTCCTCGATCGCTGGAGCCTGCAGCCCGTCGCCGTGCTGGCCAATAACCGGGCCAGCGAATTTCCGCTGACCAGCACGCGCGGGATCGTCGCGCAGGGACGCGGGGCGACCTTTGTATCCTTCGCCGGCACGGACCCGTTGGCACTGGCGAACTGGATCACCAATTTCAATCTCGGCCCGCGCGCCCGTCTGCTGCACCAGGGCTTCGAGGCCGGCGTCGATGCCGTCTGGCCGGCCTTGCGCCGCGCGATCGAACGGCGCCCCGACCCAGCCGGCGCGATATTCCTCACCGGTCACAGTCTCGGCGGCGCGCTGGCAATCGTTGCGGCCGAACGCATCAGGCGCGAGCTGGGAATTGCGGCGGACGGGGTCTATGCGTTCGGCGCGCCGCGGGTGGGCGGGGAACGCTTTGCCGCAGCTTATGCAGCCTGCGGGCTTGACGAATGCACCTGGCGCCTGGTTCACGGACTCGACATCATCGCCACCCTGCCGCCCTCGCGGCTCGGCTTTCGACATGTCGGCCGGCTGCGGCATTGCCGGCGCGGCGAATGTTTCGATGCCGCTGAGACCGTCGAGGGTTCGGATGCGCCGCTATTCGCAGCGACGCTGGCCGGCGCCTACCGGCAGCGCGTCCGCGATCTTCTCACCGGCGGGTTTATGCGTTCCTCGCGCGCAGGCGTGATCGGCTGGTACCAGACTTTCATGATGCCGCCGGCTCTCGCCGACCACCTGCCGGAACGCTATCGCCGCGCCGTCGAGGCGGCCGTACCGGCGGCCTAGGCTGCCGCCTGGCCTTTCTTCGGCTGCACCGCGGCGGTGTAGTCGTCCATCAGCTGCTTGGTGATGCCGCCGGGATTGAAATTCCAGTCGGCGATCTGCGAGACCGGCGTGACTTCCGCCGCCGTGCCGGTAATGAAACATTCGGAAAAGCCGGACAGCTCTTCCGGCATGATACGCCGCTCGATCACCTCGAAACCGCGCTTCTTCGCAAGCTCGATCACCGTGCGCCGGGTGATGCCGTCGAGAAAACAGTCGGCGATCGGCGTATGGATCTTGCCGTCCTTGACGAAGAAGATGTTGGCGCCGGTGCATTCGGCGACGCGACCTTCCCAGTCCAGCATCATCGCGTCGGCGTAGCCCCTGCGCTCCGCCTTGTGCTTGGAGATGGTGCAGATCATGTACAGGCCGGCGGCCTTGGCAAGGCACGGCGCGGTGCGCGGATCGGGCCGGCGATAATCGGCAAGGTCGAGCCGGATGCCCTTGAGCCGTTCGGCCGGGTCGAAATAGCTCGGCCATTCCCAGGTGCCGATCGCCAGATGGATGGTGTTCTTCTGCGCGGAGACCCCCATCATCTCCGAGCCGCGCCAGGCCACGGGCCGGACATAGGCGTCCTTCTTGCCGTTGCGCTCCAGCACCATCCGCTTGGCGGCATCGATCTCGGCCACCGAATAGGGAATTTCAAAGTCGAGCACCTGCGCCGATTTCTTCAGCCGCTCCGAATGCTCCGTGCATTTGAAAATCTCGCCGCCATAGGCGCGTTCGCCCTCGAACACGCAGCTTGCATAGTGCAGGCCATGCGAGAAAACGTGCAGGTTCGCGTCCTTCCAGGGCACGAGCTTTCCGTCATACCAGATGACGCCTTCCAGGCGGTCGTAGGACTGAGCCATGACATTTCCTCCGTGGGCCGGTGCTCGCGCCGTGCCCATCTTCTGATCTTCAGCTATCGCGCTTTTGCCAGCGGGGCCAAGTCTCGATATTGTCCCGCCAATCCGTAAAGCGCCGTGCCGCTTGTCAAACCCGGTGTTCGGGTACGATCCTTTCGCAGGGCCATGCGTTTTGGTAACAATAAAACCGAAATATGTCAATATGGCTGACCTAAATATCATGGGCGGCGAAAACCGCGCAAACGCGGCCGATTCCGGACCAGGAGGCCAGGCCGAGGCCATCTGGGACATCATCGAACTGTTGTTTTTCGCCTACCGCGATTTCGTCAGCGACCCGGACGAGGCCCTGGCCAAGTTCAATTTCGGCCGTGCCCACCACCGCGTCCTGCATTTCGTCAACCGCAACCCCGGCATGAAGGTCGCCGACCTGCTCGACATTCTCAAAATCACCAAACAGTCGCTCGGCCGCGTGCTCAAGCAGCTCGTCGATCAGGGCTATATCGAACAGAAAGAAGGCGAGAACGACCGCCGCCAGCGCCTTCTTTATGCCACCGCCAAGGGGGAAGCCTTGGCGATGAAGCTCGCCGGGTTGCAGACCGAGCGCATCGCCCGCGCGCTGTCGGGGCTCGGCCCCGGTGCGCACGAGGCAGCGCGGCGCTTTCTGGTCGCCATGATCGATCCCGACGGTCGCGATGCCGTGCTGCGGCTGATCGAGAAGGCCGACGAGCGGCGCATGTCCGGCCGTTGAGGGGGAACGCCATGCAGGCAACTGCCGTCGCGACGCGAATTCCCGCCGACGACGCCCCGCACCTGCTCGTGGTCGACGACGACCGGCGGATTCGCGATCTGCTGTCGCGATTCCTGGCCAGCGAGGGCTATCGCGTCACCACCGCCGACAATTCCGCCGAAGCGCGCGCCAAGTTGCATGGCCTGAGCTTTGACCTGTTGATCCTGGACGTGATGATGCCCGGAGAGTCCGGCTTCGAACTGGCCAAATCGCTGCGCTCGTCCTCCTCGGTGCCGATCCTGATCCTGACTGCGCGACACGAGACGGAAATGCGCATCGAGGGTCTGGAGATCGGCGCCGACGACTATGTCGCCAAGCCGTTCGAACCGCGCGAATTGTCGCTGCGCATATCCAACATTCTCAAGCGCGCGCAGCCGGCGGCGGCCGCACCTCCGGAATCGGTGCGCTTCGGCGAGTTCGTGTTTCATGTCGGCCGCGGCGAACTGCGCCGGGGCGACGACGTTGTGCGGCTCACCGATCGCGAACGGGAAATGCTCGGCGTGCTCGCCGCAAGCCCGGGCGAGACGGTGCCGCGGCAGGCGCTGGCGGGCAACGATCCCGCCGCCAACGAGCGCGCGGTCGACGTGCAGGTCAACCGCCTGCGCCGCAAGATCGAGCGCGACCCGGCCAACCCGCTATTCGTGCAGACGGTGCGCGGCATCGGCTACAGGCTCGTGGTGACGCCGTGAGCAGCATCGACCGCCGGCTTGCGACGCTGCGCAATGCCGCCGGCCGGATCGGCAGGGGTTGGGAGCGGCTGACCATCCTGTTCAAGCGGATCATGCCGACGGGCCTCTACGCCCGGGCGCTGCTGATCATCATCGCGCCGATGGTCATCCTGCAATCGGTGATCGCTTTCGTTTTCATGGAGCGTCACTGGAATCTGGTGACACAGAAGCTGTCCGCCGGCGTTGTCGCAGACATCGCGGCGCTGATCGAAATTTATCGCGGCTATCCGCAGGACGTCGAATTTGCGCAGATCCGCCGGATCGCGCAGGAGCGCCTTAACCTGGTCATCGATTTCCTCCCCGCCGCCGACATGCCGCCGCCGGGACCGAAGCCGTTCTTCTCGCTGCTCGACCAGGCGCTGTCGGTGGAATTGCGCAAGCAGGTGGGCCGGCCGTTCTGGATCGACACCGTCGGTCGCTCGGCATTGGTGGAAATCCGCATTCAGCTCGACAACCGGGTCATGCGTATATTCGCGCCGCGCAGCGCCGCCTATGCGTCGAATTCGGAAATTTTCCTGCTCTGGATGGTCGGCGCCTCGCTGGTCCTGCTCACCGTCGCCATCCTGTTCCTGCGCAACCAGATCAGGCCGATCCTGCGACTCGCCGACGCGGCGGAGGCGTTCGGCAAAGGCCGCGACATTCCCAATTACCGACCGCGCGGCGCTCGCGAGGTGCGCCGCGCGGCGCTCGCCTTCCTCGAAATGAAGGCACGCATCGAGCGCGCCATCGAACAGCGCACCGCCATGCTCGCCGGCGTATCGCACGACCTGCGCACCATTCTCACCCGCTTCAAGCTGGAGCTGGCGCTGCTTGGCGACGGCCCCGAAATCGACGCCATGCGCAAGGATGTCGACGAGATGGCGCGTATGCTGGAGGCCTATCTGGCATTCGCGCGCGGCGACCTCGGCGAACAGTCGGCGCCGACCGACATGACCGCCTTCCTCGAGGAGTTGAAGACAGACGCCGAACGGACCGGCCACAAGGCATCGGTGGAATTCAGCGGCCACCCCATCGTCATGGTGAAATCCGCCGCCTTCAAGCGTTGCCTCGCCAATCTCGTCAACAACGCCGCGCGGCATGCGCCCGAGATCGCCATCAAGGGCACCCGCGATCACCGCTGGCTCACGGTGACGGTCGACGACAACGGTCCCGGAATCCCGGCCGACCTGCGCGAAGAGGTGTTCAAGCCGTTCCTGCGGCTGGACAATGCACGCAACCAGAACGAGGGCGGCACCGGACTGGGCCTCGCCATCGCGCGCGACATCGCGCGCTCGCATGGCGGCGACATCATGCTCGGCGACAGCCCGATGGGCGGCCTGCGCGCGACCGTGCGCGTTCCGGTCTGATCAGGCTGCGATCGGATCGTCGCCCAGATCGCGCCGCCGCCGCGGACGCCTGCGCCCGATCCGGCAAAAGCCTGCAGGAATGCAGCACAGATCGTCGAGGAATCCGGCCCAGCGCTGCCCGCGGGCAAGTTCGCGGTCGAGCGTCGCCATGGTGCGGGCCAGTCCCGGATCTTCGTCGTCGATCCAGGTGCGCAGCACGCAGGCGAACAGAACCGCCATGCCCTGCGCGCGCACGATGCCGCGCGTGCCGCTGACATCGACGCCGGCCGCCGTCAGCATCCAGCGCTGCGACAATACGCCGAGATTGTTCAGCGCCACGCCGAGCGCCGGGTTGCGGCAGGCCGAGCGCAGCAGCGAGCGCGTCGCCGCCTTGTAGGGCGCAAGCATTTCAAGCCGGCGCATCAGGATGTCGGCAAGCCGTTCGCGCACCGGCTCCTCCGCCATGTCGGCGGTGTCTGCGGCCAGCACCTTGCGGTCGATTTCCTTCATATGCGCGGCGAGGATGGCGAGCTTGGTCGGAAATTCGGCCCGGAACTGCGCCAGCGACACCCCGGCGTGGCGCGCGATATCGGCAAGGTCGATGCGGTCGAATCGCTTCTCCGCCAGAAGGCTCATGAAGGCATCGACGATCTTTTCGCGGTCGGATCGGCCGGAGCCGCCCGGAGGCGACGCCCCGGGCATGGACATGTCGGTCATGGCAGCCTCCCTGCGGGTTGGCACATATGTAACTAATCTAGCGGTCAAGCCGGCGGTTCCAAGGCGGCGAATAGTCCGATTCAGCCGGCCAATTCACGCGAGCGGCGGGTCGCCGCAGCCACGGCCCTGCGCAGCAGATCCTCCATTCCGCCCGCTCCCATCAGGATGTCCAGCGCGGCAGCCGTGGTTCCACCCGGCGAGGTGACATTCCTGCGCAGGGTTGCGGCATCGAGCGGCGAACGGTGCAGCAATTCGCCGGAACCCGCCACCGTCGCCCGAGCCAACGTCGTCGCCAGCGGCGCCGGCAATCCCGCCGCCCGCCCTGCTTCCGCGAGGCATTCGGCGAGCAGGAAGACATAGGCCGGCCCCGACCCCGATACCGCGGTCACGGCGTCCATCAGGGCCTCCTCGCCGATCCACTCGACCGCGCCGGTTGCACCCAGCAGCCGGTCGGCGATGTCGCGCTGGGCCGGTGTCACTTTCGGGTCCGCAACCGCAACGGTGATGCCACGTCCGATCGCGGCCGGGGTATTTGGCATTGCACGCACGCACGCCGCCTGCGGGAATCCCTTGTGCAGGAATGCCAGCGTCCTGCCTGCCATGATCGACACCACGAGCGAGTCCGCCGGCGCAAGAAAGGCGAGATCCTGCATGACCTCGCCGGCAACCTGCGGCTTCACCGCAAGCACGACCGTTGCGGGCATGCACGCTTTGTCGTGCGGCGGATTGAGCGCGATTCCCCGCGCCGCCAGCGCCGCGACGTCCGCGGATGGATGCGGCTCGAATACCGCAAGCGATTTTGGATCGACGCCGAGCGCAAGCCAGCCCTCCAGCATCGCATGGCCCATCTTGCCGGCGCCGATCAAGGCGACGCGGCCGATGCTTCTCAGGTCGATATCTGCTGCTGTCATGTGCCGCCTGTCCCGCAATCGAAGGCGGCGAGTCTAGCAGACAATGCGCCGCCGTCCTTGCGTCGCCGCGGGCGGCTGCGGCGGGCGCTATGCCTCGCCCGAGGTCTCGAACAATGCGGCGTCGAGCGCCTCGCGGGCCGGCTTGCCGGCCCACAGCACGAACTGAAAGGCGGGGAAATACCGTTCGCAGGCCTCCAGCGCAGTGGACAGCACCGACTTGCATTGTTCGCCGGACGGCTCGATCCCGCCGGCCAGCACCAGAGCATGGCGGAACATGACGATGCCGTCGTTCGGCCACAGGTCGAAATGCCCGACCCACATCTGCTCGTTCATCTGTGCGATCAGGTTGAGAACCTCGCTGCGGCGGCGTTCCGGCACCTTCAGGTCGAATGCACAGGCAAGATGCAGCGCTTCCAGCTCGTCCATCCAGGTGAACGACACCTGATAGTCGGTCCAGCGGCCGTTGATCAGGATGGTGATTTCGTCCTCCCCGGCGCGCTCGAACGACCAGTGGTTGCCGCTGGCGAGCTGTTCGACGACATCGAGCGGACTGGTCCGCTGGTTCTCGTTGAAGTCAGTCAAGGACATGCCGTTCACCCGCCATTGCGAGACCGGATTGCGCGCTCAACGCCGCACTGACCGTGACGCAACCATCAGCCCCGGACCGGGACAGCAGCACTGTGACGCGGGAGCCCGGCGCTACAGAGCCTTGACTCGCGAACCGCCGAATCACCTGCAATCCGACTATATCCGCTCGGATTCCGCGTTCCAAAGATCGGCCCGCACTTTCCGTCAATGGGCTGTGATTTGCCCGCGGCGAGCAACGCGCGGCCGGTCCCTGTCCACAATGCCGCGTGCGACAGGTTGACTCAGGCGCGCTTGCGGTCAGTCGAACAGGCTGGAGACCGACTCTTCGCTGGCGGTACGGCCGATCGCCTCGCCGATCAGCTGCGAGATCGGCAGCACGCGGATGTTGCGCGCGCCCCGCACGGCCGCGGTCGGCTGGATCGAATCGGTAATGACGAGTTCCTTCAGCCGCGAGCCGGTGACCCGGGCGACCGCACCGCCGGACAGAACGCCGTGACTGATATAGGCGTAGACCTCGGTCGCACCCTGTTCGAGCAGCGCATCGGCGGCGTTCACCAGGGTGCCGCCGGAATCGACGATGTCGTCGACCAGAATGCAGATCTGGCCGCTCGGGTCTCCGATCACGTTCATGACCTCGGACTCGCCCGCCCGCTCGCGCCGTTTGTCGATGATCGCGAGAGGTGCGTTGATGCGCTTGGCAAGACCGCGCGCGCGCACGACGCCGCCGACATCGGGCGATACCACCATTAGCTTTTCGAGATCGAACCGCTCCTTGATGTCGCGCACCATCACCGGCGAGGCATACAGGTTGTCGGTCGGAATATCGAAGAAGCCCTGGATCTGTCCGGCATGCAGGTCGAGCGTCATCACCCGGTTGGCGCCGGCATGGGTAATGAGGTTGGCGACGAGCTTGGCGGAAATCGGCGTACGCGGACCCGGTTTGCGGTCTTGCCGCGAATAGCCGAAATAGGGGATCACCGCGGTGATGCGACGGGCCGATGCACGCCGAAGCGCATCGGTTATGATCAATAGCTCCATCAGGTGATCGTTGGCGGGATAAGACGTCGACTGGATGACGAAGACGTCGGCGCCGCGCACGTTTTCCTGAATTTCGACGAAAATCTCCATGTCGGCGAAACGGCGGACCACGGCCTTGGTCATCGGCGTGCCGAGATATTCGCTGATCGACTGCGCCAGCTCGGGATTGGAATTGCCGGCGACGAGCTTGATCGCCCCGTTCTTGGCCATCGCCCTACCCCGCTCGTCGTTCGCGTTTCGGCGCGATCAGGATGCCGGTAACCGGTCCCGGCCTGTCCTGCATCGGCGCGAGAGCATCGCGCAGCGGCAGGAGAGCCGGAGCCGAAAGTCGGGCGGGTGATAACAAGGCGCACCGTCGGGGGGCAATATGCCGCAAGCCTTTGTCCCGCAGGTTTTTCGCTCAGTCCCGATGCACCCGGGGACTCGGTGCGACCGAGGCGACCTGACCGCGCCGCGCGGTGGAGACCGGCGGACGCCGCCGAGGAAGCGGGATATCGGGCCCCGCACCCTCCCCGCTCGCTTCCGGCTCTGCCGCCGGTGGCGGTTCGTTGCGGGCCAAACGGAAAATGCCGAAGGCCTCCGGGCGAAAATCGTCCCGCGCTGCGGCAACCGTTCCGGCAGTTCCGGCTCCGGCCGCCGTTTCGCGCGGATCGCCGGTCACGGCAGACGATTGCGGCGCAGCGACGACGCTCGCAGGAACCTGCAGGTAGGCGGCCAGCCGTTCCATGCCGGCCCGCGCGATGCGGCCGAGAACCTCGTCGTTCGCGGCCGCCCAGGCGTCGCTGCCGGGGGGACCGGCCGGCTCCTCGCCGGCAAAGCGCACCACCCGCTGCTGCTCGCCGTCGTAGACGTCCCAGACCCAGGATACGAGGGTGCGTTGCTGCTTGCGCTGAATTCCCAGCGCAACATACCCGCGAATGCGATAGGGCACCTGCGCTTCGCGCGAGACGACGGGAACGTTTCTGGCCTCGGCTTCCTCGTTCAGTTTTCGCACGAGCTTGTCGAAAACCTGCGGCGGCGGACCGTCGATGGATTCGAAGGCTATGGATGGTCCGGGGACGCCGCGCGCCGCGAGGCCGGAGCCGCCCGACCCCCCAACGCAGCCGGCAACGACCATTCCCAGCGCCAGCACCGACGCAACGCCACACAGCCAATCGCGATGCCCGCGCCGAAGCCGGCAACCCTGCCTACCCTGCATCACGTCCCCGCGGCCGGATCTGCTGCAACGGGGCGGGGCCTCTGCGGGCCCTCGATCCGGCTGAGATATTGGGTAGCGGGAAACGGGCGGCAGGTCCAGCAGGACCGCGCTCCTATCCAGCGTCGAGAACGATCGCGTTGATGTGCCGGCCGTAATCGGGCTCGGCGCGGTGCTGCGAGCGCCGGTAGCTGTAGAACCGGTCGGGATCGCCATAGGTGCAAAGCCCGAGATCGTCGATATGCCGGATGCCGGCGCGCACGAGCCTGTGCGCGATGAACCCCGGAAGGTCGAACTGAAAGCGACCCGCGCGCGCTCCCTCGCCGAAAAAGCCGGCATTACCCGATTCGCTGTGCAGGAAGCTCGCGCGGAATTCTTCGCCGACTTCGTAATTGCGCTGGCGGATCATTGGACCGAGCGCGGCGACGATGCGCGAGCGGTCCGCGCCAAGCGTCTCCATTGCAGCGATAGTCGATTCCAGCACGCCCGACAGCGCACCGCGCCAGCCGGCATGCGCAGCGCCGACGACGCCCGCTTTCGCTTCGGCCAGCAACACCGGGCCGCAATCCGCCGTGCCCACGCCGATCGCCAGGCCGCGTCGCTGCGTGACGATCGCATCCGCCTTCGGGCGTGCCGACGCGTCCCAGGGCCGCTCCGCAATCACGACATCGGGCGAATGCACCTGATATGCAGTGATGAAATTCTCCGGCTCGGCGCCGAGCGCGCGCGCCATGCGCGCGCGATTCTCGGCAACGCTTGCGGCATCGTCGCGCGAGCCCGTGCCGCCGTTAAGGCTCTCGTAGATTCCGGTCGACATGCCGCCGGCGCGGGTAAAGAAGGCGTGCCGGATTCCCCGACACTGCGCGAGCAATTGCGAATGCAGCATCACCGGCGCCATCAGGCCTCGAATGCGGGCAACGGCCCGGCAGAGGGATCGGACAGGGCGATAACCTTGAACAATTCTCCCATGCCGGTACGGCCGGTCTGCGTCAACCGCGCCAGTGCGGCATCGATTTCCGCCCTGCGTTCGCCGGATGCCGCCGCCTTCAGCGCCTGCGCGCGCGCCTCGATGCCCAAATGCAGCAGGAAATCGCGCTGCGTGACGGGGCCGTGCACGGCGGTTCCGATGCTCTCGGCGGCGCGGGCGAGCGCGTCGAAATCGACATGGGCTGTGATGTCGGCGCTGCCGGGCGCGGCCAGCGGATCGGCGAAGCTGTGGCCGCGCATGGCCTGCAGCGTGTCGCCGATGCCGCTCGGGTAATGCCCGTAATCGACGATCAGCGCGGCGCCGCCTTCGCGCACGCGTCGCGCCAGATCGAGCACGAGCGTGTCGGCGCGCCACTCGAAGATCGACCCGGCCGGCGCCTCGCGCAAGGTGCGGGGCAGAACGCGGTCGAATTGCGGCGTCGCCGCAGGAGCAACACCGAAAGCAAAATTGCCGGACGCATCCAGCCCGACCGTGCGCTCGTGCCAGCCATCGGACTGGCGCACCATCTGATGCACCGGCAAGGCGTCGAAGAATTCGTTGGCGACCGCGATCAGCGGGCCCGACGGCACCTCGGAAAGCTCGCGGTGCCAATGGACAAATACTCCGGCCGCCGAAAGCGTCTCACGCTGGATCGCCTCCAGCGTCGGGCTGGCTTCGACCAGATGCACGACAATGGCGTTGCGAAATTGCGGCATCACATGCGTGGCGCGCAACGCGTCGCGCATCAGCGTGCCGCGCCCGGGGCCGAGTTCCACCAGCCGCACATTTTCCGGCGCGCCCAGCGCCTTCCATGCCGCGGCGGCCCACAGGCCGATCAGTTCGCCGAACATCTGGCTGATTTCCGGCGCGGTGACGAAGTCCCCGGACGCACCGAACGGATCGCGCGTAACGTAATAGCCGTGCTCGGGATGGGTCAGGCAAAGCGAAACATATTGCGATACCGGCAGAGCGCCTGTCGCGGCGATCAGCCGACGGATTTCCGCTTCCAGCGGCGATGCCGCGCTCACGGCAGGCTCCCGCGCGCCGGGCGTCGCAGCGCATGGATGGCGAAAGCTAGGCCGGCGACAAACAGCGGCACCGACAGCAGCATGCCCATTGTCAGGCCACCGAACAGGAATCCAAGCTGCGCGTCGGGCTCGCGGAACAACTCGCAGAAAATGCGCGCGGCGGAATAACCCATGGCGAACACGCCGGTGACGAGGCCGGGCCGCCGCAATTCGCCGGCGCGCACAAGCCACGCCAGCACCAGAAACAGCACCAGGCCTTCGAGCGCCGCCTCATAGAGCTGGCTCGGATGGCGCGGCAACGGACCTGCGCCGGGAAATATCATCGCCCACGGCACGTCGGCGGGCCGGCCCCACAATTCGCCGTTGATGAAATTGGCCAGCCGTCCGAGAAACAGTCCGATCGGCCCGACAGCGCAGGTGATGTCGCCAAGCGAGAGAATGGGAATTCCCCGGCGCCAGGCGAACAGCAGCACGGCCGCAACGCACCCGGCAAAACCGCCGTGGAACGACATGCCGCCGCTCCACAATTGCAGGATGTCGAGCGGGTTGGCGAGGTAGTAGGCCGGATTGTAGAAAACGACGTAGCCGAGCCGGCCGCCGAGAATGATTCCGAAGGTGATCCAGACGACGAAATCGTCGAAATCGCCGACCTTCAGCGGGGCCGGTCCGCCCCACAGCCGCTCGCTGGCGATAATGCGGCGCGCGTAGAACCAGCCGAGCAAAATCCCCGCGATATAGGCGAGCGCGTACCAGCGGATCGCCAGCGGCCCGATCTGGACCAGAACCGGGTCGATATCGGGAAACGGCAGAACGAAGTACGGCATTCCGGCTCTCCTCCCGCATGCCTTTGCAGGCCAGCCCCGGGCCGAAGTCAAGCGAGGGACGCCTTGCAGCGGAGCCGGCATCAAGCCATATGATCGGCCTAGCACGGGGATTCGAGCCGGAGACCGACGATGACCCAGACCTCCAGCCGCTTCTTTGACGAAATCGCACGCCTGATGAACGACGCGGCTGGCGTGGCCCAGGGCGTGCGGCGCGAATTCGACACCCTGTTCAAGAGCCAGGCCGAACGCTGGCTGCGCGACCTCGACCTGGTCAAGCGCGAAGAGTTCGAAGCGGTCAAGGATATGGCCCGGCTGGCCCGGGAGGAGAACGAGGCGCTGAAGAGCCGGCTGGCCGCGCTCGAAGGCAAGCTGGCCCAGTCCCAAGGCCCCGCCGCGGCGCCGCCGCCGCAAACCGGCGGCGCGGCTTACGGCAGCGGGGAGACGTCCTCGGGCCCCGCCGGTGGCACGGACAATCCGCCCGGCAGCCCGCCTCACGCCTGAGCCGCGTTTCCGCCTTTCCTTGTATTTGCAGCCCTGCGCCGCTATAAGCGCGCGCATCCGCGGCCCCCGCACCCCTGGAGGCACGCTGCGGATTCCCTACAATTCGTTATCGAGAACAAGGACTTAAAGCTATGGCGACCGTCAAGGAATTGAAGGCGACGGCGCGTCCGAAGGCCGGCAAGGGGGCCGCTCGGGCGGTGCGTCGCGAGGGCCGCGTGCCCGGCGTGATCTACGGCGACAACAAGCCGCCGCTTCCCATCGCGCTCGACAACAAGGAACTGAGCCAGCGTATCTATGCCGGCCATTTCCTGACCACGCTCTACGACATCGAGGTGGACGGGCAGAAGCACCGCGTCATTCCGCGCGATTTTCAGCTCGACCCGGTCAAGGACACCCCGATCCATGTCGACTTCATGCGCCTGGGCGAAGGCGCGCTGATCCGTGTTGCCATTCCGGTTCACGTGCGCGGCGCCGAGAACTCGCCCGGAATCAAGCGCGGCGGCACAGTCAATATCGTGACCCATTCGGTTGAGGTGCGCTGTCCGCCCGACAAGATTCCGCAGGCGATCGTGGTCGATGTCAGCGGGCTGGAGATCAATTACTCGAAGCACCTGAACGAGGTCGAAATGCCGGCGGGCATCAGGATTCTGGCCAAGCCCGACACCACGCTGGTCACCATCGTGCCGCCGTCCGGCTATGCGGATGAGATCAAGGCCGCTGCCGAGGCTGCCGCCGCTGCGGCTGCCGCTCCGGCCGCAGGCGCAGCTCCCGCCGCCGAAGGTGCTGCCGCGGCTCCGGCTGCGGCCGCCGCAGGCGGCGACAAGGCCGAGAAGAAGTGAGGCGGCGGCGCGCTGAACGCCGCGCCGTCAACATCGCATGCTGCTCTTTGTCGGGCTCGGCAATCCGGGCGCCCGCCATGCGGGCAACCGGCACAATATCGGCTTCATGGCCGTCGACGCCATCGCCAAACGCCACGGCTTCCAGCCGTGGCGACGCCGCTTTCAGGGGGTGGCAAGCGAAGGCACGCTCGGCGGCGAGCGCGTGCTGTTGCTTCTGCCCGGCACCTTCATGAACGAATCCGGCCGCGCGGTGGAAGAAGCAGCGCATTTCTACAAGATCGCGCCCGGCGACATCGCCGCCTTCCACGACGAGCTCGACCTGCCGCCGGGCAAACTGCGCATCAAGATCGGCGGCGGCAATGCCGGCCATAACGGACTGCGATCCATCTCCGCGCATCTTGGCAACGACTACAAGCGCGTGCGGCTGGGCATCGGGCATCCCGGCATCAAGGAGATCGTGCATTCCTACGTCTTGTCCGACTTCACCAGGGGCGAGCGCGAATGGGTGCAAACGCTGTGCGCGGCCGTGGCCGAAAATGCCGTACTGCTTGCCCGCGGCGAGGATGCGAGCTTCCAGAACAAGGTACATCTGGCAATGGAGGCCGCGGGATTTGGCGAGGAAAAATCGTCAAGCCGGGACGATGCCTAGATCGGCACAACCCGCACATTCACGGACAATTCGATGGGATTTAAATGCGGTATCGTCGGTCTGCCCAATGTCGGCAAATCGACGCTGTTCAATGCGCTGACCGAAACCGCCGCGGCGCAGGCGGCAAATTACCCCTTTTGCACCATCGAGCCGAATGTCGGCGAAGTCGCGGTACCCGACCCGCGGCTTGACAGGCTCGCCGCACTGGCAAAATCGGAAAAGATCGTGCCGACGCGGCTGACTTTCGTCGACATTGCCGGGCTCGTGCGCGGCGCATCGAAGGGTGAGGGACTCGGCAACCAGTTTCTCGCCAATATCCGCGAAGTCGATGCCATCGCCCATGTCGTGCGCTGTTTTGAGGATGCCGACGTGACGCATGTCGAGGGCAGGATCGACCCGCTCGCCGACATCGATACGATCGAGACCGAACTGATGCTCGCCGATCTCGACAGTCTGGAAAAGCGAGTCGACGCGCTGGAGAAGAAGGCGCGCGGCAACGATAAGGAGGCAAAGGAGACGCTCGATCTGGTCAACAGGGCGCTGCGGCTCCTGCGCGAGGGAAAGCCGGCACGTCTGGTCGAGCGCAAACCTGAGGAGGCCAGAGCCTTCGCTATGCTCGGCCTGTTGACCGCCAAACCGGTCCTGTATGTGTGCAACGTGGACGAGGCGTCGGCGGCGGATAGCAACGAATTTTCGCGGCAGGTCGAGGCACGCGCGAGGGCCGAAGGCGCTCTGGCCGTCGTGATTTCGGCCCGGATCGAATCCGAGATTGCCGTGCTTTCGCGCGCCGAGCGCGCCGAATATCTCGACGCGGTCGGTCTGAAGGAAGCCGGCCTCGACCGGCTGATCCGCGCGGGCTATGCGCTGCTCGATCTCGTCACCTACTTCACCGCCGGCCCAAAGGAAGCGCGCGCCTGGACCGTCACCCGCGGCACCAGGGCGCCGCAGGCGGCAGGCGTCATCCACACCGATTTCGAGCGCGGTTTCATTCGTGCCGAGACCATCGCCTATGACGATTATATCGCGCTCGGCGGCGAGGCCGGCGCGCGCGACGCCGGCAAGCTGCGGCTGGAAGGCAAGGATTATGTCGTTGCCGACGGGGACGTGATGCATTTCCGGTTCGCGACCTGATATGCCGGTGCATCTTTCCTGCCGGCCCGGATCGTCATGAATGGCCCGCATACGCCGCCCTCATGGATCGCCGTTGACCCCGGCCTGCCCACCGTCACAATAGCGCATTGACGCAACCGGACCGACGCAGGTGCCAAAACTCTACTTCGACGACTTCCGGCCCGGACCGTTCGGCGAATTCGGACCGCAGTCGCTCACGCGCGAGGAGATTGTCGGTTTCGCCGCCGAATTCGACCCGCAACCGATGCATCTCGACGAAGCGGCTGCGCGAGAAACTTTTCTCGGCGGGCTTTCCGCCTCAGGCTGGCACACATGCGGCCTGATGATGCGGATGATGTGCGACAACTTCCTGCTCAACTCCGCTTCGATGGGCGCCAATGCCATCGAAGAGGTGAAATGGATGAGGCCGGTACGCCCCGGCGACCGGCTTACCCTGCGCGCCACTGTGCTCGACAAGCGCGCGTCGAAAAGCCGGCCGGACATGGGCTTCGTCAATTTCCTGTTCGAAATGATCAATCAGGACGGCGTGTGCGTGATGCAGCTCAGGAGCGCGCTGATCATGGGGCGGCGGCAGGCGGACGCGGCATCGTGAAATATTTCGATGACATCGCAATCGGCGAGCGCAGCGAGCTTGGCGCGCATCGCTTCGAAAAGGACGAGATCGTCGCTTTTGCGAAACGATTCGATCCGCAGCGCTTTCACCTCGACGAAGAGGAGGCCGCCCGCTCGCATTTCGGTCGGCTTTGCGCCTCGGGCTGGCACACCGCCTTCATGTGGATACGGCTTGCAGTCGCCTATCGCCGGCGCGAGGACGAGGCGCGGCGTGTACGCGGCGAGCCGGTTGCGCGCAGCGGCCCCTCGCCCGGATTCCGCGACCTGAAATGGATTCGGCCGGTTTATGTCGGCGATACCGTCAGCTATGCCACCGAAATCGTCGGCAAACGCTTCTCCGGCAGTCGGCCCGGTTGGGGTATCGTGCAGATGCATAATACCGGCACTAACCAGAACGGCGATTTGGTGATTTCCTTCGTCAGCACCACTTTTGTCGAGCGTCGCCCGCAAGCAAAATCATGACGCTTTCCGCCCCCGCCGGTTCGCAGGCGCAAGGTTCGGGATCGCGCGAGGAGAGGCGCGCGATCGGCGTTGGCTCCGGCGCGCACGCGCTGCACGACGGCTATACCGACCTGATCTATGTGATGCTGCCGGTGTGGCAGGCCGAATTCGGCCTCTCCTATGCGGCGCTCGGGGCATTGCGCGGCCTGTTTGCCGGCGCCATGGCCGGCCTGCAGATTCCGGCGGGCCTGCTGTCGGAGCGCATCGGCCCCGTTGCCGTGCTCGCCGGCGGAACGGCGCTGGCCGGTCTCGGCTATTGCCTCGCCGGCGCCAGCACCGGCTTTTCGATGCTGGTCGTTGCGCTGCTGATCGGCGGCATCGGCGCCAGCACGCAGCATCCGCTCGCCTCCAGTCTGGTGGCGCGCGCCTTCTCCGGCGCGCGTTCGCTCAAGGCGCTCGGCACCTATAATTTTGCCGGCGACATCGGCAAGATGACCGTGCCGGCGCTTGCTGCGTTTCTTTTGACCGTTATGCCCTGGCGTCCCGCCCTTGCCCTGATCGGTGCTGCGGGATTTGCCGCCGCCGCGCTGATCTGGCGCCTGATGCCGCGTTTCCCGCCGGACCACGAGGCGGGAATCGCGCGGGAAGCTGGCTCGCCGGCGCCTCGCATGCGTCTCGGCTTTCCGCTGTTGCTCGGCATCGGCATCATCGACAGCGCCACGCGCATGGCTTTCCTCACGTTTCTGCCGTTCGTGCTCGCTGCGAAAGGCGCGGGCCTGCCGCTGATCGGAATCGCGCTCACGCTCGTTTTCGCCGGCGGTGCGGCCGGCAAGCTGGTCTGCGCCTTTATCGGGGCCCGCATCGGCGTCATCGGCACCGTCGTGCTGACGGAACTCGCCACTGCGTTCCTGATCGTGGCAATCCTGCCGCTGCCGCTGGAGGCGGCCATGCTGACACTGCCGGCGATCGGTGTGGCATTGAACGGAACCTCGTCCGTACTTTACGGCTCGGTTCCCGACCTGGTCGAACCCGAACGGCGTGCGCGCGCCTTCGGAATATTCTACACCGGTACTATCGGCGCCGGCGCGGCTGCGCCCGTCATTTACGGACTGGCAGGCGATTTCGTCGGTATCCCGGCGACGCTATGTATCATGGCGCCGATCGTCCTGATAACTCTGCCGCTGGCTTTCGCGCTGCGGCGCTCCCTGTCGCCGACGCGCGCGACCGGCTAGATTGCGATCATGATCCGCATCACAAACGGCATCGACATCGACGAATCCGAACTGCAGGAAAGCTTCGTGCGCTCCTCCGGACCGGGTGGACAGAACGTCAACAAGCTGTCCACCGCCGTGCAGTTGCGCTTCGACGTGCGCCGCTCGCCGTCCTTGCCGAACGACGTTGCCTTGCGGCTGATGCGGCTCGCCGGCAAGCGCATGACCAAAGACGGCGTGCTGGTAATCGTCGCGCAGCGTCACCGCACGCAGGAACGCAACCGCGACGACGCGCGTGAACGCCTCGTTGCCATGATCCGCGAGGCTGCGGCGCGCCCCGTTCCCCGCCGCGCCACCAGGCCGACGAGGGCCTCGAAGCAGCGGCGCGTGGAAGGCAAGAAGATTCGCGCCAACATCAAGAAAATGCGCGGGAAGTCGTTCGACGACTGATTGCAGGCCGGCCGTCGCAGCCGCGCCGAATCTAGTATGGTCCCAGCATGCCGGTCCGCCAGCTGTCCGAAGGCCTGATCAACCGCATCGCCGCCGGCGAGGTGGTGGAGCGCCCTGCCAGCGCGGTCAAGGA
>CAYWCE010000022.1:40254-41248 GCA_964456755.1 uncultured Hyphomicrobiales bacterium | reverse complement strand
AACCGACGACACGCACATCTACGCGGGTGGCACGCTCGGTTCGGACGGCACGATCGATACCTATTATTACGCGCCGATGGTTAACGATGTCCTCGACTTCGACGATCTGACGATGAGCGAGAGCGTTCCCGATGGCTACGGCGCGGCACCGGGCTTCGGCGGGTTCAATTTCTGGCGGTTCCAGCAACAGCCGCTCGTCGTCGACAATTCGGACGATCCGGACGCCCCCTCGCAGGGCGTTTCGCTGGTATCCATGACGTCGACCTCGATCCAGTCGGTCGACGGAACCGAATTCAGGCTCAACGATCTGTCGCTCTCGCTCGCCGAAGGCGAACAGTTCACGGTCTTTGGCTTTGACGGGAGCGGTTTTGGCCACGTGTTTGACAGCGGGCCGTTATCCTCCTTGAGCGAACTGGATGCGCTGCTTGCCGACGCCCCGGCATTCACCGCGGTGAGTATCTTTACCACGGGCGACGCGATCCTCGACGATTTCGACTTCACCACGCTGCCGTCGCTGCGCGGCACCACGGGCGCCGACACGTTGACCGCCTTGTCCTATGGCGCCCGCGTCATCGGCGGCAAGGGCAACGACACGCTCATCGCGGGCGACGGCGCCGACACGTTCGTGTTCCGTACCGGCGACGGCCAGGACGCGATCGTCGGCTTCAATCCGGACTTCGACGTCATCGAGCTGTTCGGCCGCGACCAGAACGAAGACGGCGTATTCGATATCGACGATCTGTCGATCGATACGTCGGGCGGCAGCACAGTGATCCAGTACGGCTTTGGCAGCCAGGTCACGGTTCAGGACATCACCGGCCTTACGCCGGATCATTTCATGTTCCATCTCCAGAGCGGGGGCGTCGCCTGAAGGCGCCGCCGCAGGCCGCCCGGTTAACCTTCTTTGCTCCGGAAGCGGCGACAGCACGCGCCTTGCATGGCATATTAGCGTGCACCGTTAACCATTGAGGCGACGGGCCGGCGGGGCCGGCGA
>CAYWCE010000022.1:39622-40244 GCA_964456755.1 uncultured Hyphomicrobiales bacterium | reverse complement strand
AGATCCTTAAGCGACAGAGGCGGCAGGCGCTGGCGATGATTTCCGGCATGTTAGCGAACCTCAGCCCGCGCACCTACGGCAGCGGCCGTTCGGAGCTCGCCGAAGCGCTCGCCGCCTGCCGCAACGCGCTCATCGGCGTCGCCGTGTTCTCCGGCATGAGCAATATCCTCATGCTGACCGGCGCCTTCTTTATGCTGGAAGTCTATGACCGCGTGCTGCCCAGCCGCAGCGTGCCGACGCTCGTCGGCCTCACCATCATCGCGATCACGCTGTTCGTCGCCATGGGCGTGCTCGACCTCATCCGCGCGCGCGTGCTGGTGCGTATCGGTGCGAGCCTGCGCACCGGCAAACGCAGCGACGGCCTGAGGCCGCTGCGAGATCGCGACAATCTGCGCTCGTTCCTGTAGGGCATGGGACCGATCGCGTTCTTCGACCTGCCTTGGCTGCCGATCTATATCGTCATCTGTTTCCTGTTCCATCCGCTGATCGGACTCACGGCGCTGCTGGGCGCGATCGTGCTGGCGGTGCTGACCGTCATCACCGAACTGCGCACCCGCCGGCCGGTGCAGCGGGCCGCGCATCTTGCGCCCGCGCGCACCGGCATCGCCGCGCTGAGCCAGCC
>CAYWCE010000022.1:0-39511 GCA_964456755.1 uncultured Hyphomicrobiales bacterium | reverse complement strand
AAGGTCTTCCGCATGATCCTGCAATCGGGCGTGCTCGCGGTCGGCGCCTGGCTCGTGATCAACCAGCAGGCGACCGCGGGCATCATCATCGCGGGCTCCATTCTCAGCGCACGCGCGCTCGCCCCGGTCGATCTCGCCATTGCCAACTGGAAGAGTTTCGCCAATGCCCGTCAGGGCTGGCGGCGCCTGAACAAGCTGCTCGCGCTGTTCCCGAAGGCGGCCGCGGTGATGCCGCTCGAAACGCCGACGAAGTCGCTTGCGGTCGAAGCGGTGAGCGCGGTCGCGTCCGGCACGCAGCGGCCGCTCGTGCAGGACGTGCATTTCACGCTGCATGCCGGCAACGGCCTCGGCATCATCGGCCCGAGCGGCTCGGGCAAGTCCTTCCTCGCGCGGCTCCTCGTCGGCGTATGGCCGCCCGTGCGCGGCACGATCCGCCTCGACGGCGCCGCCCTTGACCAATGGACGCCGGACGCGCGCGGCCGCGGCGTCGGCTACCTGCCGCAGGACGTCGAGCTTCTCTCCGGCAACATCGCGCAAAATATCGCGCGCTTCGAGGGCGACGCGATACCCGAAAACGTACTCGCCGCGGCCAGGGCCGCAGGCGTGCACGACCTGGTCGTGAAAATGCCCGATGGCTACGAGACAGAAGTCGGCGAGCAGGGCACGGCCCTCTCCGCCGGCCAGGCCCAGCGCATCGCGCTCGCCCGCGCGCTCTATCGCGATCCGTTCCTGGTCGTGCTCGACGAGCCCAATTCCAATCTCGATGCCGAAGGCGACGAAGCGCTCGCCAAGGCGATCGCCGGCATCCGCGAACGCGGCGGCATCGTGATCGTGATCGCGCACCGGCCGAGCGCGATCGCCGGTCTCGACCTGGTCCTCGTCATGAACGGCGGCCGCCAGCAGATATTCGGTCCGAAGGACGACGTGCTCAACAAGGTGCTGCAGCGCGCGCCGATGCTGCGCCCGCTCAAGATCGTCCCCGATGCGGGAGCCGCGTCGCAATGAAGCAAGCGTCGGTCGAGACCCAGGATTCCATCCAGCGCCATCTGGTGGCCGGCGTCACCGTCGTGCTGATTCTGGTCGGCGGCGTCGGCGGCTGGGCCGCTACCACCGAATTGTCCGGCGCGCTGATCGCGCCGGGATCGATCGTCGTCGATTCCAACATCAAGAAAGTACAGCACCCGACCGGCGGCGTCGTCGGCGAGTTGCGCGTGCGCGACGGCGATCGCGTACGCACCGGCGACGTGCTGGTGCGTCTCGACGAAACCGTGACGCGCGCCAACCTCGCCATCGTCAGCAAGGGCCTGAACGAGCTTGCCGCACGCAAGGCGCGCCTCGAAGCCGAACGAGACGGCGCGGAGGAAATCCGCTTCCCCGAACCGCTGCTGCGCCAGCAGGGCGATCCCGATGCAGCCGCGGTGATGGCGAGCGAGCGCAAGCTGTTCGAATTGCGGCGCACGGCGCGCAGCGGCCAGAAGCAGCAATTGCGCCAGCGCGTCGGCCAATTGCGCGAGGAAATCGGCGGCCTCACCGCCCAGCAGACCGCCAAGGCGAAGGAAATATCGCTGATCGAGCGGGAACTTGCCGGCGTGCGCGACCTGTTCCAGAAAAATCTTATCCAGATCAACCGCCTCACCGCGCTGGAGCGCGAGGCAATCCGCCTCGAAGGCGAGCGCGGCCAGCTGGTCGCCTCGGTGGCGCAATCCAACGGCAAGATCGCCGAGCTGGAACTGCAGATGCTGCAGATCGAGCAGGATCTGTCCAGCGAAGTCGCCCGCGAATTGCGCGAGGTGGACGGCAAGATCGGAGAATTCGTCGAGCGGCGGATCACGGCCGAAGATCAGCTCAGGCGCATCGACATCCGCAGTCCTCAGGACGGCACCGTATTTCAGTCGAACGTGCATACGGTTGGCGGCGTGATCACCGCCGGCGACGCCATCATGATGATCGTGCCAGACGCCGACAACCTGACCGTCGAGGCGCGGATCAATCCGCAGGACATCGACCAGCTCAGGCTCGGCCAGAAGGCGCTGCTGCGCTTCACGACGTTCAACCAGCGTACTACGCCGGAAATCTACGGCGAGGTGACCCGCGTTTCTGCCGACATTTCGACCGACCCGCGCACCGGCGCCAGCTATTATACGGTGCGTATTGCCATGAGCGCGCGGGAAATCGCGCGGCTCGGCGATGTCCGGCTCGTGCCCGGCATGCCGGTCGAAGCCTTCGTGCAGACCGGCGAGCGTACGGTGATGTCCTACCTGACCAAGCCGCTCTACGATCACCTCAACCGCGCTTTCCGTGAAAAGTGAAACGACATCGCCCCGGCGCCGCTTCCGCACGCGGCTGCAACTGACGCGGCTGGCCGAGCGCCTGCGCCGGCACAGGGGCGCCGAAAACTGGTTCGGCGTCAGGCGCAGCGCCGGCCTCGCCATGCTTGCCGCACTTGTTGCGCTGCGCATTTGGGATCCGGTTCCGCTCGAGGCGCTGCGGCTGCGCGGCTTCGATTTCCTGCAGATGATGCATCCGCGCGATGCCGGTTTTCGTCCTGCGGTCGTCGTCGATATCGACGAAAGTGCGTTGCGCCGCTACGGACAATGGCCGTGGCCGCGCACGCTGGTGGCCGATCTGGTCACGCGACTGCGCCAGCTCGGCGCCGTCGGGATCGGACTCGATATCATTTTTGCCGAACCGGACCGGCTGTCGCCTGCGCGCGCCGCCGAGGCGTTCCGCAATGTCGACGAGGACACCAAAGCCAGGCTGCGCAATCTGCCGGACAACGATTCGGTCCTGGCCGACGCCATTCGCGGCGCACCTGTCGTACTCGGCCAATCGGGGATTCTCCTGCCGGCAGGCGCGGATACCGCCATGCCGCAATCGGGCATCGCTGTCGTCGGTCCCGACCCGTCGCGCTTTCTGGTCACCTATCCGGGATTTCTGCGCAACGTGCCGGCGCTCGAACAGGCGGCCGGCGGCCGCGGCCTGCTGACCATCCGCAACGATCGCGACGGCATCGTGCGCCGCCTGCCGCTGGTGGTGAAGGCGGAAGGTATCGTCGCGCCTGCACTGGCCGTCGACATGCTGCGGACAGTGACGCGGGCCGGTGCAATTCTTGTGCGCACAGACGATGCCGGCATCAAGAGCGTTGCCGTACCGGGGCTGGAAATTCCGACCGACCGCAACGGCCAGTTCTGGATACGGTTCGGCCCGCACGACAAGTCCCGCTATGTCTCCGCCGGCGACGTGCTCGATGGCCGCGTGCCGCCGCAGCGGCTGGCCGGCAAACTGGCGCTGGTCGGGACGTCGGCGGTCGGCCTGCTCGACATCAAGACCACGCCGATGGATGCGGCAATGCCGGGCGTCGAAATCCATGCGCAGGTGCTCGAAGCCATCCTGTCGAAATCGATTCTCGCCCGTCCCTATTGGGCGGTCGTCGCCGAACTTGCCGCCGCAATCGCGATCGGCTTTTTCATCGTCGTGCTGGCGCCGATGCTTGGCGCCGGCATGCTTCTTTTGCTTGGATTCGCAGCCGCGATCGCGCTTGCCGCCGCATCGTGGCTTGCCTTCCTGCATTACGGGCTGCTGATCGACGCGAGCTTTCCGGTCACATCCAGCATGCTGCTTCTCGGAACGCTGATTTCAATCGGCTATATCCGCGAACAGAAGGACCGCCAGCGCATTCGCTCGGCCTTCAGCCAGTACCTTTCTCCCGCTCTCGTGGAGCAGCTCGCCCAATCTCCGGACAGACTCGTGCTCGGCGGCGAAGAGCGAACCATGTCCATCATGTTCAGCGACGTGCGCGGTTTCACCGCAATTTCGGAAAGCTACAAGAACGACCCGCAAGGTTTGACCCAACTGATGAACCGGTTCCTGACGCCGCTGACCAACGCAATCATCGCGCAGAAGGGCACCATCGACAAGTATATGGGCGACGCGATCATGGCGTTCTGGAACGCGCCGATCGACGACCCCGATCACGAGATCAACGCCTGCAGGGCGGCGCTGGACATGCTACGGTGTGTGGATGCGCTCAATGTCGGACGCGAGGCGGAGGCGCGCGCCGCCGGGCAGACCTACATCCCCATCCTCATGGGCATCGGCATCAATACCGGACGCTGCGTGGTAGGCAATATGGGGTCGGACCTGCGCTTCGACTATTCGGTGCTCGGCGATCCGGTAAATCTGGCGTCGCGGCTCGAAGGCCGATCGAAATCCTATGGCACGCCGATTGTCATCGGCGCCCTCACGGCCGCCAGGGCCGGGAGCGGCTTTGCGTTGCTCGAACTCGACCTGATCCGCGTAAAGGGCAAGAGCGAGCCGGAACGCATATTCACCGTGCTCGGCAGCGAGGAAATGCTGCACGCGGAGAGCTATCGCCGACTGGCGGAAGCCAATGCGCGCATGCTCTCCTGCTACCGTAGGCGCGACTGGGACGGCGCATCGCAGGCACTGCAGGCCTGCCGGTCGCTGCCGGCTTCGTCCGGTCTCGACGAGTTCTACGACCTCTACGCCGCGCGCGTGCAGTCGTTCCGGGAGGTCCCGCCTCCCGCCGACTGGGACGGCGTTTTCGATGCAGAAACCAAGTGATCAAAACGATGCAGGATTCCAGCAATTCCGGTCTCAGCGTCCGTTTCTGGGGGGTTCGCGGCAGCATACCCTGTCCTGGTCCTGGCACGGTCCGCTATGGCGGCAACACCGCCTGCGTGGAGGTTCGCTGCGGCGATCGCCTGGTCATTTTTGACGGAGGCACCGGCCTGCGCGCGCTCGGCAACGAAATCGTGACGGCAGGCGCACGGATCGATGCCGATATTTTTTTTAGCCATTGTCATATCGATCACGTTGCCGGGCTTCCGTTCTTTGCGCCCTTCTATTCCGATCGCAACAGCTTTCGCCTCTGGGCCGGACATCTCGCGCCGACACGGCTGGAAGACGCCCTGCGCAGCCTCATGAGCCATCCTCTGTTTCCCGTCGAGGTCGAGGTCTTTCGTGCCGCGGTCAGCTATCGCGATTTCCTTGCCGGCGATCCGATCGCCCTTGACGGCGGCATCGCCATCCGCACCGCACCGCTCGAACATCCGGGCGGCGCGACCGGCTACCGTCTCGAATTTGCCGGCCGCAGCATCGCCTATCTCACCGACAATGAAATCGCGCCGGCGGGACCGGATCGACGCCTGCTCGATCTCGCCCGCAACGCGGACCTTGCGATCTACGACTGCATGTATACGGACGAGCAGATCGCCGATAAGGCCGGATGGGGCCATTCAAGCTGGCGCCAGGGCGTGGCGCTCGCCGAATCCGCGGGCGTGAAACGTTTCTGCCTGTTTCACCATGCTCCCGAGCACGACGATGCGACCATGGACTGGATCGCCGCCCAGGCCCGCGCAATGCGGCCCGGAACGATCGCCGCGGCCGAAGGCAGCGTAATCGAACTTTAGCCGGCAACAATTTCATGACGGCCGTGCGACTTGGCTGGATCACGGCTAGTGCCCTTGCGGGGCGCGAAATGCCGTGACCTAATTCGGCGCGAATGCGCCGGGCCGGAAATGCGGGAGGCTGAGATGGACCTGTCCAATCTGAATTTTTCCGGCGTGATGCAGGAGGCGGTCGCGCTGGCGATCGCGAAGATGGACATCGCCAATTTCTTCGGCGCCATCGGCGGGATATTCTTCATCGCAACGCTTTACATGAAGACGATGGCTCGGCTGCGCATCGTCAATATCGTCAGCAATTTCTTCTTCATTCTTTACGGGTATCTGGCACCGGCTTTTCCGACATTTCTGATGTATGTCGTGCTGTTTCCGATTAATCTGGTGCGCCTTTACCAGTTGCGGACACTGGTCAGCAAGGTGCGAACGGCAGCGCAAAGCGACCTGTCCATGGACTGGCTGCAGCCGTTCATGACGCGAAAGAAGTACAAGAAAGGCGAGGTTCTTTTTCGTAAGGGCGACCGCGCCGAGGACATGTTCTACACCGTCAGCGGCCGCTTCCTCGTCAGCGAGATCGGCGTCGAGTTGCCGCCCGGTCGTCTGATGGGCGAGCTTGGATTTCTGACGCCGGACAGCCGCCGCACGCAGAGCATCGAGTGCATCGAGGACGGCGAGGTGCTGACCGTCACCTACGACAAGATTCTGGAATTGTATTTCCAGGATCCGAATTTCGGGTTCTATTTCCTGCGGCTGACCAGCGATCGCCTGCTGCAAAACATTGCGCGTCTGGAAGGCGTCGTCGAAGAGCAAAAGCTGCAGCTCGCGGCGGCGAAGGCGGCGCAACCGGGCTGATTGCCTGCGCCGGGACGCATGCGCCCCTCAAATCAGGACCGGCGCATCACCGCTCGGCCCTCCGCCTGCCGCCCATGCGCTCAAGCCGTCATCCGTCCTGTCCGGACCGGGCGCCAGCACGAAACGCGGTTCGGCCGGAAAATGCGCCGCCTCGATCATCGCCATGCGGCGGTTGTCGAGCATCAGCCAGCGACCGTCGAGGCGGACCGCCAACACGGCATGATCCTGCCCTGCCAGCGGGAGCGTCACGATCACAAGCCGCATGTCCTGCGGCGACAAGCCGAGCAGACGCAGCGACGCATATTTAAGAATGGCATAGTCCTCGCAATCGCCGCGGCCCGACCGTGCCGTCGCCAGCGGCGCGGCCCAAAGATCGGCAACGCCGTGCTCGGAAAGGTCGCTTGCCGGGCGAATAGCAAGGTTCACCGCGCGATTGACTTCGCCCAGCCGTGCGCGCCCTTTGCGACCGCGCGCCGCATCGATCATCTGCAGCCAGTGCGTCTTCGCCGAGTCGCACAACTCGCCGAATCGTTCGCAAATGCGTGCAGCGGCAACGTCGGCTTCGGCCGCAACCAGCACCGAGCGCCATTTCTTGTCGAGCGGACTGCCGGCAATCGCCGTACGCGCGGCCGCAAACGGCTCATCGTGCGCGCCGTTCTCCGGCGCCTGCGGCTGCCGCAGATCGAGCGCGGCCATGCGCAGATGAACCGGTTCGGCTGCACCGCCGGATGCACCGATCGCCGGCGCAACGATACACGCTCCGGCAACAAGCAATGCGCGAACAAACATTTGCGACGCCCCGCGAGCGGGCATCGGCCGGCGCTGCCGGTCCTGTCCGCTCTTCGTTGCGGACGGGATAGCGCGGGGGTTGCATAGACGCGGTTAAGAGAGGTCGCAGCGGCGCGACAATGGTTGCGAGCGCGGTAAAAAAAGCGATGACGGAACTGGTAAACCGAATACTGACAGACACGAAAATGCGGGACAATGCGGCACGGACCGCAGACGGGGAAACGCGACGGCGGACCTGCCGCCGCCGCGTCGATACAGGCGGAATCGGTCACCAGCGCTGGGAATTGTACCAGTCGTCGATATCCTTGCGGACCTGATCCTTCGCGATTCCGTAGCGTTCCTGGATCTTGCCTTCGAGCTGGTCGCGGTTTCCGGCGATGACGTCGAGATCGTCGTCGGTCAGCCGGCCCCACTGCTCCTTGACCTTGCCCTTGAGCTGCTTCCAGTTTCCTTCAATGCGATTCCAGTCCATTCGTGCATCTCCCGGTTTTCGGATTTTGCGGCACGTGAATTCACCTGCCGGCGTAAGCGCCCGAAACAACGCCGATAAGTGCCGGAATGTTCCGTAACCGCATGCTGCTGGGCTTTGTCTCAGGTATTGAGAACGGTTCCGCCGTTGGGATGCAGCATCTGACCGGTCATGTAGGAGGCGTCGTCAGATGCAAGAAATACGAAGCAGGGTGCGACTTCGTTGGGCTGTCCGGCGCGCTGCATCGGGGCGCTTGCGCCATGCGCCGCCGTCGTCTCTTCGTCGAACGATGCCGGAATAAGCGGCGTCCAGATCGGTCCGGGCGCAACTCCGTTCACGCGGATACCCCTGTCCACCAGCGCCTGCGACAGGGATCGGGTGAACGCGACAATGGCACCCTTGGTCGCGGAATAGTCGATCAACGTCTTGTGTCCGCGATAGGCCGTGATCGAAGCGGTGTTCACGATCGAGGCGCCCTCCTTCATGTGGCGGAGCGCCGCCTGCGTCATGTAGAACATGCCGAACACGTTGGTGCGAAAGGTGCGTTCAAGCTGGCCGCCGGAAAAGTCTAGCGGTTCCTTGGCCTCGTGCTGTTCCGCCGAATTGTTCACCAGGATGTCGAGCCTGCCGAATTCCCGTACCGTGCGCGCAACGGCCTCCCCGCAAAAGCTCTCTTCGCCGATATCGCCGGCGATCCTTATACCCTTGCGGTTTTCCCGCTCGATCAGGCGCAGTGTCTCTTCGGCATCGTCGTGCTCGTCGAGATAGACAATGGCGATGTGCGCGCCCTCACGCGCCATTGCCACGGCAGTGGCCCGGCCGATGCCGCTGTCGCCCCCGGTGATCAGCGCGACCTTGTCCTTCAGCTTGCCGGCCCCGGGGTAATTTGGCTCGTAGTCGGGCTGCGGCCGCATCCTGTGTTCACGGCCGGGTTGGCGCTCCTGCGTCTGGGCGGGCTGCAATTGCGGGGACGGCACTCGCGAAGACATTGGGATGCTCCTGGCTTTGGCGGGCGAACGCAGCGGCGCTGCGGAGGTTCCGGCTCGACCGCATGTCGGCTGGTTCCGGCCGACCTGAAAGTCGGCGGCAGGCCGCAGCCCGCGATTCCGCAGGCAGGCTCGGGCAGGTTGCGGCTTTCAGCGCGGCACGAAACTGAAGCGCCTTGCCGCGTGGGCGAGACCTCGCAGCGGTCGGCCGGGTGTCGCGGATCGCGCCCGGCCGGTTCGCCGGGACACGGCGATGCAGCCGGATGGTTCCCCCTCAGACCGCGGCGCGGAATCGCTCGATAACGGTGGCCAGCACCTCATCCATCGGTCTCGCCCACCAGTCGTTGGAAAAAATTTCCACTTCGACGAAACCGGCAAAGCCTTGCGCCTCCACGGCCGCGCGCGCCTTGCGGATGTCAATGACGCCGTCGCCCATCATGCCGCGATCGAGCAACAAATCCTTTGTCGGCACGAGCCAGTCGCAGACATGGAACGCGAGCAGCCGATCGCGTCCGGCGCGTGCAATTTGCCCGTACAGCTCGAAGTCCCACCATACGTGGTAGGTATCGACGGCAAGGCCGAGCATGCCGCTGTGCGCCGGATCGAGCCGGTCGCATATGTCGAGCGCCTGCCGCATGGTGTTCACGCAAGCGCGGTCGGCAGCATACATCGGATGCAACGGCTCGATGGCGAGCGGCATGTTCGCGGCGCGCGCATGTTCGAGCAATACGCCGATCTCCTCCTCCACCATCGCCTGCGCGGCGGAAAGATCGCGGCTCGACCCGCTGCCGGGACGGGAATATTGCGGCAGTCCGCCCACGACCAGGACAAGGCATGGCGAACCGAGCGCGGCCGCCTCGTCCACGGCACGGCGGTTGTCGTCGCGCGCCGCCTGCCGATGCGCGGCATCCGCGGTAAACATGCCGCCGCGGCAATAGCCGGACAATGCCAGACCGCAATCGCGTATCGCTTTCACGGCGCGATCGAGTCCCACCTGTCCGACCTGGTCGCGCCACGGCGATATCGCGCGGATGCCCAGACGTGCGCAGGCTTCCGCAATGGCGACAAGATCGCCCTGCTTGCGCACGGTGGCGGTATTGAGCGAGAGCCAGCGGTGATCGTCGGAAAAATCGCGCATCGTTTCATATTCCGTCCGTCGCCCCGAGCAAGGGCGGCATCGTTGCCCGGCGCGTATGCCGCACCGCGGATCCGGGACCGTTCCCGCAGGGAGACCGGGCGATCCCGGATCGGCGGCGTAGGCTTCGTATGTCGCGTCGCGCCCCGGATGGCGCCGCCCGCTACACCCCCACGCCGCGTGCGGCGAGAATCGTGCGCATGCGCGCCGCTGCCAGCGCCGGATCGCGAATGAGGCCGGCGGCGTCGGCAAGTCGGAAAATGTCGGCCAGATGCAGGGTCGAGCGGGCACTTTCCTGGCCGCCGATCATCGTGAAATGATCCTGATGGCCGTTCAGATAGGCCATGAACACAACGCCGGTCTTGTAGAAGCGCGTCGGCGCGCGAAAGATGTGCCGCGACAGCGGCACGGTCGGCGCGAATATCTCGTCGAATCGGGTGCGGTCGCCGGCGGCCAGAGCGACCAGCGCAGCGGACGCCGCCGGCGCGATCGCGTCGAAAATCCCGAGCAGCGCGTGCGAATAGCCGTGTTCGTCGCCTGCAATCAGTTCGGCATAGTTGAAGTCATCGCCGGTATACATGCGAACGCCTTCTTTCAGGCGGCGTCGCATGACGATTTCTTTGTGCTTGTCGAGCAGCGACACCTTCACGCCGTCGACCTTGCCGGCATTGGCGTTGATGATGCCGACAGCCGTATCCATCGCTGCGTCGAGGTCGCGTGTACCCCAGTAGCCGGCGAGTTGCGGGTCGAACATGTCGCCGAGCCAGTGAACGATCACCGGCTCGCGCACCTGGCCGAGAATGCGGTCATACACTTTTGCATAATCCGACGGCGAAGCGGCAACGCGCGCGAGCGCGCGCGAAGCCATCAGGATGATACGGCCGCCGGCATTCTCGATCGCCTCGACCTGCTCTTCATAGGCGCGGATCACGTCGTCGACCGATTGTGCCGCTTCGGGTGCAAGATGATCGGTACCGGCGCCGGAAAACACGGTTGCGTTGCGCGCCCTGGCGGCGGCAACGGAGCGGCGGATCAGTTCGAGCGATTGCGGCCAGGCGAGGCCCATGCCGCGCTGCGCAGTGTCCATGGCTTCAGCCACCGCGAAGCCGAGATCCCACAGGTGCTCGCGAAATGCGATCGTACGGTCCCAGTCGATTGCGGCGTCGATCCAGGGATCGCAGTCGGCGAACGGATCGGCGACGACATGCGCTGCGGCGAAAGCGATGCGGTTAAGCCTGCCTGTGGCGCGCTGCGGAAAGTCGCGCGGCGCCGACAGGCGGAATGTCTCAATCGTGCGGTCCGCGCGCGGAAGCCCGAGCGCGAGAGCATCGGTGCGTTCGTAGCGGTTCATGTGCGCTTCCTTTCTGACGTGCGGCCGGACCGGCGGCACGGCCTGTCAGTCAAACCATTCATCGCGTTCGTCGAAAGCCGGTATCGGTACGATCAGACAGCGCATATTTCCGATCGCGCGGTGCCGGCAACCCGGCTTGATGAAGACGCTCGTTTTCGGCTTCACCGGAATGCGCTCGCCGTCAAGCTCCATGTAGCCCTCGCCCTCGAGGATCACGTAAATTTCGGTCATCCGCCGGTGATAATGCACCTGCGAATCGGCGCTGATGTCGGTGAGATGCACGCTGGCAAGGCCGTCGCCGCCTTCGGCAAACGCACGGCGTGCGGTTCCGCAGGGACACGGAACACCCGGCACTTCATCGAGCTGGGCGACCATGTAGTTTTTCACGGCAGACCTCCGTCAGACGGCGAGCGGCGGCACATCGACCCAGCGCCGCTCCTTCCAGCTCTTCAGCGCACATTCCACAAGCTGCACGCCTTTCGCCCCCTCCACCAGATCGAACTTGAACGGCGCGTCTTCCGCCACGTGGCGGATAAACAGCTCCCACTGTGCCTTGAAGCCGTTGTCGTAGGACTGGTTGTCGGGAACGGGCTGCCAGTCGGCATAGAAATCGTGCGTTTGCTTCTGGTCCGGGTTCCAGACCGGACGCGGCGTACCTTGGCGCGGCTGGATCATGCATTCGGACAGGCCTGCCACCGCCGAACCGTGGGTGCCGTCGACATGGAAGGTGACAAGATCGTCGCGATAGACCCGCACGCACCACGACGAGTTGATATGCGCGACTACACCGCCTTCCAGCTCGAACGTGGCGTAGGCGGCATCGTCGGCGGTTGAGTCGTAGCGTTCCCCGTTCTCGTCCCAGCGCACCGGAATATGCCTTGCCCCGGTGCAGGTGACGCTTTTGACCTCGCCGAACAGATTGTCGAGCACGTAGCGCCAATGGCAGATCATGTCGAGAATGATGCCGCCGCCGTCTTCGGCACGATAATTCCAGGACGGACGTTGCGCCGGCTGCCAGTCGCCTTCGAACACCCAGTAACCGAATTCGCCGCGCACGGCGAACATGCGGCCGAAAAATCCGGATTCGCGCAACATTTTCAGCTTCAGAAGACCCGGCAGGAACAGCTTGTCCTGTACGACGCCGTTCTTGACGCCGGCCTGCCGCGCGAGCTTGCATACCTTGAGCGCCGCGGCGAGGTCGGTGGCGATCGGCTTCTCGCAATAGATGTGCTTGCCGGCACGGATCGCGCGTTCGAGCAGGTCGGGACGCATCTGCGTCGTTCCTGCATCGAAAAATATCTCGTCGTCGGGATTGTGCAGTACCTTGTCGAGATCGGTGGCCCAGCGCTGCACACCGTATTGCTGCGCCAGCGCGCTGACCTTGTCGGGATTGCGTCCGACCAGGATCGGATCGGGCATCGCACGCGTGCCGTCCTTCAGCGCGACGCCGCCCTGTTTTCTGATTTCCAGGATCGATCGGATCAGATGCTGGTTCATCCCCATGCGGCCGGTTACGCCGTGCATGATGATTCCGAGACGCCGCTGGGCCATGTGGCAGTACTCCGTTTCCTTCCCGCTTCTTATTAACCGGTTGGTTAATTACTGGCAAGGCATGCCCTCCGTTCCGGATGCATGTCTGCCATCCCGCCGGCCCGGCCTCGAAACGGCATTCTGCGCAGCCGGCCCGGTATCGACGGCCCCGATCGCGACGCCTTCTTCCTGATTGTTCTGCCGCTGCCGCGCCACCGGCGCCGGCGCTCAGGCTCCGATACCTTCGGCAATCAGCGGCTGCGTTTCTCCCGCCATACCGCCGACGATCCGGGGATCGACCGCCGAACCGAAGCCCGGACGCCCCGCCAGCGAAGCGAATTGCAGCGCCCCGTCCCGCACGGCGAGCCGGACGGCTCGGGCATCGCGGCGGTAGAGATCGGGATGAGCGGCAAGAAACGCTTCGCCCTCCTGCGCGGAGGCCGCTGCGAATCCGTTGCCGTAATGATGGCCGTTGCGCTCGGCATGAACGAGGCCGTGGAATGCGACCAGTGCCGTGTCCTGCTGCAGGGCAAGACCGGCCTGACAGGTCAGATCCTCGGCGGCGATGAAGGCGCGCGCCGTATCCATTGCATTCCAATAGGCAGCACGCGCGCCATTGATCAGCGACTTGTACAGGCCTTTGCAGGCTTTCGAGGAAATGCCGCGATAGCCGAGCTTGAGTGCACGCGGAAATGCATCGTAACCGGCATCCGCCTCGTCGACGATGAAGGCGAAGCTCTTGCCGAGATCGCCGAGTGAAAGATCCCACGTCAGTTCGCGCGGCAGCGGCTGTTCGATATAGAGAAGCCGCTGTCCGATTGCGCCAAATGCGGCATCATTGAGCAGGGCATCGACAAGAGCGGCCAGCGTAGCGGCCGAGGCATATTGCTCGTTGGCATCGACGGTCAACCGATAGTCCGCACCGATTTCTTCCAGCGTCGCGACGACGGCTGCGAGCCGCGCGCGATCGACTGCCGGATCGCCACCCAGCTTGATCTTGAAATAGCGGCAGCCTGTCTCGGCATGGATCGCAGCGATCTGGTCGAGCGAATCGAGCATGCCGACGGTGTGTCGCACCAGAATGCGCGATACCGGACGACGCGAAGCAAGAAAATTCTCGATGATTGCCTTGTCGATATCCGGCGTCAGCCGAGCGTCAATGCCGGCGACGTTGTTCTGCATTCCGGCGAAGAAATCGAGGTCGAGCGCTCGCAGCAACGCATCGAGAATCGCCTTGTCCAGTTCGGCCGGACCATAGGCGGCCGCCAGCGCGGGAATGTCGGCACGGGCACAGCGTGCCAACTGGTGCTCATAGCAACCGGCATGCAGCCCGAATGCGGTATCGAAGGGATGTTTCAGGTAAAGCTCGCGCGCGAAATGCAGCGCGCAGCGGAGTTGCGCAATCGTGTCTTCCGGCGACAGCGCCGGATTTTTGTTGAACCATTTCGGCACCATCAACTCCGCCGCCGCACCGACGCTGCGGCGCCCGTCCTCGAACTCGATCTCCGCATGTACCAGCGCTTCCGGCGCCTGGCAGACGGTGATCGCGCCAAACCGGAACGGATGGCTGAATGCGACAGGGCGCTCCGTCAATGAAATGTCGCGGACGACAAAACGCGTGGTCATTTCGGATTGTCTTTTCATTCGATCAGCGGGAAGGAATTGCGACCATTATCGATCCGAAAAGATTCGGCGCGGCCCGCCGCGGCAGTCTGCCGTCTTCCTGCCGTCGGCGCAGGCAGTCTGTTCAACTGCCGAATACGCAATGGCGGAATGCGACGCAGTCATATTAACCGGCCGGTTAAATTCTAGGAAGCTGCGACACGGCGGTCAAGCGCAGCGTCATGTCTGATTGCGATCGCTGCGAGCACCAGATCGACCATGTGCGCGAGCCGAGCGGCCTTGGCATCTTCGCTCATCAGGTCGCGCCCGAAAATCGTCGACAGCGTGGCGCTGTTGGAGTGATAAAAATACGACAAGCTGGCAATCGAGATATAGAGCTGCACCGGATCGATTCCCGGCCGGAAATCGCCGCTCGCCACGCCGCGTCGCAGAATATCGGCGATCAGCGCCACGAAAGGCGAGTGTAGCTGCGTTATTTTCTTAGATCGTTTCAGATGGCGCGCACGATGCAGATTCTCGTTGTTGAGCAGCGCAATGAATTCCGGATTGTCGAGATAATGATGCCAGGTAAACGACACCAGCCGCTCGATCGCGGCCGCAGGCGCGAGCGCTTCCAGGTTAAGCTCTCTCTCACCGGCGCGGATGCGTTCGTATTCCGCCTCAAGCACCGCAAGATAGAGATCGTCCTTGTTGCCGATATGATAGTAGAGCATGCGCTTGTTGGCGCCGGCCGCCTTGGCGATGCGGTCGACGCGCGCGCCGGCCGTCCCGTTGCGCGCGAATTCGGTGCGTGCGGCCGCGAGAATGCGTTTGCGCATTCCTTCGGGGTCGCGCTGCCAACGCGGCGGATTGTGGACGGGCTTGCGTGCCATGCGGTGCTTTCGTGGGGCGACTGCCTGACGTTAGTTGAGGCCCCGCGGCGGGTCGAGCGGAGGCCTTGCCGGCGACATGCGGCGGGCGCGTTCCGCACCCGCTAACATGGCTGCGGCAAAAACGCGCGGCCAATGATTTAACTATTTGATATTTAATGATTATTTCTTGCCTTACCTTGCGCGGCCCGCATCGGGAACCCATATATGCAGCGTCGCGTTACACTAGCTCGCACCCGAGCACGGCTGCGACATCCCATCCCGGCCCTCGCCGCCCCCTCGCACTCCCGCGACCGGGGCTCGCCGAAATTTTCAGGAGTGTCTGCCGAACAATGCTGGTCGATGCCGCAAAAGGTCGGAAGCCCAATACCTCGCGCCAGAAGAAAGACGGCACAGACGGCACCGCCACGGCAGTCCCCAAGACGCATGCGCACGATACGGCGGAGCGGACGGAGAGGACCGACGCTCCCCGCGCAAGCGACAAAAATCGAACACCCGCCGGCTTCGGCACGGACAACATTGCCCTGCTCCTCGATGTCGACGGCACCCTGCTCGACATTGCGCCGAGTCCGAAAGAGGTAACGGTTCCGGACAATCTGCGCACGACGCTACAGCGGCTTTGCCGCAATCTCGACGGCGCCATCGCCTTCGTCAGCGGGCGTCCGCTTTCCGACATCGATGCCATCTTCGCACCGCTCAGACTTGCCGCGGTCGGCGGTCACGGTGCTGAAATCCGCCTGTCGGGCGACAGCGAACCCTACCGGTTACGCCGCGCAGCGTTCGATCCCGAACTGAAGAAGGAATTTTCCCGCATCGCGAAAATCGGCACCGGCATTATTGTCGAGGACAAGGGTTATTCGGTCGCGCTGCACTACCGTCTTGCGCCAAAGCTCGCCGGCAGGGTGATGGATGCGGTAGATACGATCTGGACGCGCGCGGGCAAGCGCAGCCTGGAAGTGCTCCCTGGCAAGGCGGTGATCGAGATCAAGCCGCGCGGCTTCACCAAGGGCACCGGATTGCGCGAACTGATGCGGCATCCGCCGTTCCGCAATCGCCGCCCGGTCTTCATTGGCGACGACATCACCGATCATGCCGCCTTCGAGGCGCTGCCGGAGTTTCACGGCATTGGCTATTCGGTCGGCGGCATCATGCCGGGAGCATCCTTCAATTTCGACGGGCCAGAGGACGTGCGCAAGTGGCTGGGGCAACTGAGCCGCGGCGTGCATGCCACGCTGCCATGAGCGGATACGGACTCGATCTTGCGGTCATCGGCAACGGGCGCACTGCCGCGCTGGTGGAGCCGGGATCGCGCATCGTGTGGTGGTGCTTTCCGCGTTTCGATAGCGACCCTGTCTTCTGCCGGCTGCTTGCGGGCGAGGAAGAGAAGGGATTTACCGATGTGGTGCTGGAGGATCTGGCCGAGGTCAAATCCGACTATGTCCGCAACACGGCGATCGTCGAGACGGTGCTGACCGACAAGCGCGGCGGCGCGGTACGCATCACCGATTTCGCCCCGCGCTTCCAGAATTTCGACCGTATTTTTCGCCCTCCCCAGCTGGTGCGCATGATCGAGCCGGTCGCCGGCGTGCCGCGCATCACCGTGCGCTTTCGACCGGCGCACGACCACGGCCAGCCGATCGTCAATACCGCCATCGGATCCAGCCATATCCGATATTGGGGCGGCAACGTACACATCCGACTCACCACCGACGCGCCGCTGTCCTATATCGAACGCGAGGCGTCGTTCGTACTCACGCGTCCGCTGCACATGGTGTTCGGCGCCGACGAATCCTTCCCCTCCGCCCTGGGAAAGACCTGTCGCGAATTCTGCGACCGCACGCGCGATTACTGGCGCGAATGGGTGCGCCGCCTGAATCTGTCCTATGACTGGCAGGAGGCGATGATCCGCGCGGCGATCTCGCTCAAGCTGTCGAATTTCGAGGAGACCGGCGGCATCGTCGCCGCGCTGACGACGTCGATCCCGGAATCGCCGCTGTCGCGCCGCAACTGGGACTATCGGCACTGCTGGCTGCGCGACGCCTATTTCGTCGTCAAGGCGCTCAACCGCCTCGGCGCGACGCAGACGATGGAAGATTTCATTTTCTTCATTCTCAATATCGCCTCGGGCGAGCACGAAGCGTTGCGTCCTGTCTACAGCGTCGTACCCGCCGATCCGATGGACGAGTGGGAGGCGCCGCATCTGCAGGGCTATCGCGGCGACGGCCCGGTGCGCATCGGCAATGCGGCCGCCGATCAGGCCCAGCACGACAGCTACGGCAGCATCATCCTTGCCACGATGCCGATGTTCTTCGACCGAAGGCTGCCCAGTCCCGGCGACGAATCCCTGTTCCGGTTGCTGGAGAAGATGGGCGACAAGGCCAACCGCCTTGCGCTCGAACCCGATGCCGGCATCTGGGAATATCGCGGCCGCAGCCGCGTACACACACACTCGGTCGCCATGTGCTGGGCCGGCTGCAACCGGCTCGCCGCCATCGCCCAGACGCTCGGCTTTGTCGACCGCGCCAATCACTGGAACGATGTCGCCGACCGCATTCATGCGACTTTGCTGGAACGGGCCTGGAACGGAAAGCGCAAGGCCTACACCGCCGGCTTCGGTTCCGACGAGCTCGACGCCAGCGTGCTGCTGCTGCAGGAACTCGGCGCCGTTGAGGCCGACGATCCGCGCTTTATCGCAACCGTCGAAGCCATCGAGCGCGAATTGCTGCGCGGCAAGCATGTCATGCGCTATGCCAGCCCCGACGATTTCGGCATGCCCGAGGCCGCATTCCTGATCTGCCGATTCTGGCTGATAGACGCATGGTGGGCGCTCGGCCGCAGGCAGGAAGCGCGCGACCTGTTCGTCGACGCACTGCAATATCGCAATCGGTACGGGCTTCTGTCCGAGGATATCCAGATCCAGACCGGAACCTTGTGGGGAAATTTCCCGCAGACCTATTCGATGGCAGGGCTTATCCTGACGGCCATGCGCCTGTCCCGTAGCTGGGAGGATCGCTATTGGCGCGGCTAGTCGTCGTTTCGAACCGGGTCGCAGTTCCCAAGTCCGGCACGCTGGCGGGCGGGCTTGCGGTCGCGTTGCGGGCGGCTTTGCGCCAGCATCCTGGAATCTGGTTCGGCTGGAGCGGCCGCGCGACGACCAAGGCGCTGGAAACCAAGGAGATCGAGGCCGACGGTATCGGTTATGTGGTGACCGACCTGCCGAAGGAAGACTACGAGGAATACTATAACGGTTTCGCCAATCGCGTGCTCTGGCCGATCCTGCATTACCGGCTCGACCTTGCCGAATTTTCACGCCGCGACCTGTCGGGATATCTGCGCGTCAACGACCGCTTTGCCGACGAGCTGAGCCGGATGCTGAAGCCTGACGACGCGATCTGGGTGCACGACTACCACTTCCTGCCCTTCGCCAAGGCGCTGCGCGAACGGGGCCACCGCAACAAGATCGGATTCTTCCTGCACACCCCGTTCCCGCCGACCGAAGTCGTCACCGCACTGCCGCATCACGAGCGCATCGTCTCGGCATTGTGCCACTACGATCTCGTCGGCTTTCAGACCGTCGTCGATTCCGCAAATTTCGCCCGCTACGTGGAAAGCGAATGCCGCTACCCCGGCAACAGCGAAGACGGTTTCGACACCGGCGAGCGCAAGGTGCGCATCGGCGCATTCCCGGTCGGCGTGGAGATGGAGCCGTTCAACCGCATGGCGCGGCGCGCCCTGCAATCCTCCTTCGTGCAGGACGTCCTGGCCAGCCTGTCCGGGCGCGCGCTGATCATCGGGGTCGACCGGCTCGACTATTCCAAGGGAATCGATTTCCGCATGGAGGCATTCGAGCGCTTCCTCGCCAACAATCCGGAATGGCGCAATAACGTCACCTTCCTGCAGATCACGCCGAAGAGCCGCTCCGATATCCGCGAATATGCGCAAATGGACAGAACCGTCAGCGCCGCGGCCGGCCGTATCAACGGTGCCTATGGCGAGGCCAACTGGACGCCGATCCGCTACGTCAACCGCGCGCACAGCCGTACCGCACTGGCCGGCCTGTACCGGGCCGCACGCGCTTCTCTCGTCACTCCCTTACGCGACGGCATGAATCTCGTTGCCAAGGAATATGTCGCCGCCCAGGACGACGAGGATCCCGGCGTACTGATCCTGTCGCGTTTCGCCGGCGCCGCGCTGGAATGCAAGCCGGCGCTGCTGGTGAATCCTTACGACACCGACGGCGTCGCCCAGGCGATCCATCGCGCGCTTTCCATGCCGCTGGACGAGCGCCGGGCGCGTCAATCGGCGCTGAAGCAGGTTCTCTGCAAGAACGACATCGCCGACTGGCCGCAGAAATTCCTTTCGGCGCTGACCGACGCTTTTGCCGATGCGCCGGCCGTACCGGAGCCGGGCAGGGCAATCCCGTTGCCGCGCGCCGGCATCGCCTGAGATCAACACGCGGAGGCAACATGAATCCGATCGGAAGCAAGCGCTGGGCAATCCCGGAGGGCTATATCCCCTCGCAGAGCGTATCGCAGGATCGTGCGCTGCTTTCGCACGAGACAGCCTGCATCCTCAACGCCAACGACAGGGACGCGCAGGTGACGCTCACCGTGTATTTCGCCGATCGCGAACCCGTGGTCTACAAGGTGAAGGTTCCGGCGCGCCGCACCCTGCACCTGCGCTTCAACGACCTGACCGACCCGCAACCCGTTCCGCTCGATACCGACTATGCCTCGGTGTTCGAATCCGACGTACCGATCGTGGTGCAGCACACGCGGCTCGATTCCCGCCGGGCGGAAATCTCGCTGTTGTCCACCATCGCCTACGCACAAGACTAGCGTTGCGTCTCTCCGTCCTGAGTTCGTCGTCACATTGTTGCGTGCGCGTCGCCGAATTGCCGCAAACATTGCCGGCCTGTTACCGGACTGGGTCGAATTCATGGCGCCGGTTTCGATATTGCTTCACATCGCCGAAATTGAAGAAATGCGACGCCACCCGCCGGTCACATTGATCTGCTTCCATACCGGCTTCTTTCCCAGAACTTGTTGTTCAGGAGGCGCAGATGGGAGCCCTCGTTATTGTGTGCCGGGAGACCGGCCGTATCGTCGACATCGGCATCGAGACCGACGCGTTCAGCTTTTCCTCGACACCGGCCTTTGCGTCGACAGTCCATTGTCCGCATTGCGGCAGCGCGCACCGCTTCTCCAAGGAAGACCTTCTGCTCTGCGAAACGATCGACGGCGCCGTTCACTATCAGCGGGCAGCCTGATCTCCGTTCGGCAGCAGACACATGGCCAGTGCCCGCGCGACATGCATCGCTTCGCGACCGGTGCCATCGGCAATCTGCTGCCGACACGAAGTGCCGTCGGCCACGACAAGCGCATCCGCCGGCGCCGCGCGAACCGCCGGCAGCAGCGAGATCTCACCCATCGCAAGCGACACATCGAGGGTGTCTGCGCCGTAGCCGAAAGCGCCGGCCATGCCGCAGCAGCTCGATTCGACCGGCTCGACCGCGAGCGACGGCACCAGCTGGAGCACTTTCTGCACCGGCGTGAACACGTCGAACGACTTCTGGTGGCAATGGCCGTGCAGCAGCGCTCTGCTCGCGCGCGGCTGCAGCGGCAGCGAAAGCCGGCCGGCTTCGTGCTCCCCCAGCAAAAATTCCTCGAAGGTCACGGCCAGTCCGGCCAGCTTCGCCGCCGCGCTGCTGCCAATCAATGCCGGGATTTCGTCACGAAAGCCGAGAATGCAGCTCGGCTCCAGACCGATCACGGGGATGGCGCTGGCGATGAACGGTTCGAGCGCGTCGACGGTGCGCTGCGCTTCCTCGCGCGCCTGCTGTACGCATCCCGCCGACAGGAACGTGCGTCCGCAGCACAGCGGCCGCGCATTACGGCCCGGTGCACGCGCCACATGCACGCGATAGCCCCCTGCCGCGAGTACGGCGATCGCTGCTTCGATATTCTCGCGCTCGAAATAGCGATTGAACGTATCGGCAAACAAGGCAACGTCGCGCGACAGGTCGCCGTCACGCCCGGTTCTGTTCCGGGCATCCGCGTCGCCGGCGCCGGCTGGCACAACGGAACCGGATGTTCGCGACGATCCCGGCCATGACGGCGGAGGATTCACGAACACGTCCCGCCGCCATTTCGGCAGCTTGCGTCGGGCGGAGAACCCGGTCAGCGGCTCGGCAAGCCTTGCGGCGCCCGGTATCGAGTCGCGCAGATTGAGCAGCCACCAAAGCCTCGACGCATAGGGCGCATAGCGCGGCAGCCAGCCGATCAGCCGGTCACGCAGCGACAATCCCCGTTTCCTCGCACGTGCTGCCAGCACCTCGATTTTCATGCGTGCCATGTCGACGCCTGTCGGACATTCGCGCCGGCACGCTTTGCAGGACACGCACAGCTTCAAGGTCTCCGCCATTTCGTCCGACGCCAGTGCGTCCGGACCGAGCTGCCCGGTGACGGCGAGCCGTAACGTATTGGCGCGTCCGCGCGTCACGTCCTTCTCGTCGCGCGTGACGCGATAGCTCGGACACATCACGCCGCCCGCCATCTTGCGGCAAGCGCCGTTGTTGTTGCACATCTCTACCGCGCCCTGAAATCCGCCGCCCGCCCCCGGCCAGGCCGACCAGTCGAGCTGCGTTGCGACATCGATACCGCGATATCCCGGCGCATACCGGAAGTTGCCGCGATCGTCGAATTTCGGCGCACGCACGATTTTGCCGGGATTGAAAAGGCCGTGCGGATCGAAACGGTCCTTCACCGCCTCGAAAGCGCGTACCAGCTTTTCGCCAAACATGAATTCATGAAATTCGGAGCGCACAAGTCCGTCGCCGTGCTCGCCCGAATGCGACCCCTTGTAGGCGCGCACCATGGCGAAGGCCTCTTCCGCGATGGCGCGCATCGCCTTGACGTCCTTTTCCAGCCGCAGATTGAGCACGGGACGCACATGCAGACAGCCGACCGACGCATGCGCATACCAGGTGCCGCGGGTGCCGTGCCTCTCGAAAACCTGTGTCAGCCTGTCGGTATATTCGGCGAGGTGCTCAAGCGGGACCGCGCAGTCCTCGACGAAGGACACAGGCTTTCCCTCCTGCTTCATCGACATCATGATATTGAGGCCGGAGGTGCGCACTTCGGTGACCGCAGTCTGCAGCGCAGGATCGAGCACCTCGACGACGCCGCCCCATCTGCCGCCGCTGTTGTCCCAACCGAATCCGAGATCGCCCATCAGTTCGCCGAGCTTCTTCAGGCGCCGGATGTTGTCCTCATGATCGTCCTCGCCAAACTCGACCAGCAGCACTGCGTCCGGCTCGCCGCGCACGAAACGTTCGAGCGTGGGACGGAACATGGCAATCTCGCGCGCAAGCTCGATCATGGTGCGGTCGACCAGTTCGACCGCGATAGGTCCGAGCTTGACCAGGTGCTGCGCAGCATCCATGGCCTCGTAGAATCGCCCGAAGTGGCAGGCACCGACGGCGCGCCGGCCGAGCAGCGGCGCAAGCTTCAGTTCGACCTGGGTGGAAAATCCGAGCGTCCCCTCCGAGCCGATCAGAATGTGCGCGAGATTGAGCTGGTTGCGGCCGGGCAAAAAGGAATCGAGATTGTAGCCGCCGACCCGCCGCTGCACTTTGGGAAAGCGGCGTTCGATCTCTCCGGCCTCGCGCGCTCCGATGGCAAGCAGGTCGCCTGCAATACCGCGCAGCGGCGATGCCGCGGGCAGGTCGGACAGGTCCGGGCTGACCGTGCCGAAATGAGCGGAGTTGCCGTCGGCAAGAACGGCATCCAGCGACAGGACGTTCTCGCGTGTATTGCCGTAGCGCAGCGAGCGCGCGCCGCAAGAATTGTTGCCGGTCATGCCGCCGATGGTCGCGCGCGAAGACGTGGAAATGTCGACTGGAAACCACAGGCCGTGCGGCTTCAGCATGCGGTTCAGGTCGTCCAGCACGATGCCCGGCTCGACGATGCAACGGCGGCCGGCCGGGTCGATCTCGACGATGCGATTGAGATGCCTGGAACAGTCCAGCACCAGCGCGTGGTTGACCGTCTGTCCGCATTGCGATGTGCCGCCGCCTCGCGGCAGTATCGGGACGCCTTCTTCTCTGGCAACCGCAATCGCCCGATTGACATCCTCAATCGTGCGCGGCGTCACCACGCCGAGCGGCACGATCTGGTAGTGCGAGGCATCGGTGGCATAGCGGCCGCGGGTGAAACGGTCGAAGCGGACTTCGCCGGCCAGTTCCTTTTTCAGCCGCCGTTCCAGCCCCGGCATCAGGCGATCGGACAACGATAATCTCCCCGCACGTCGCCTCCCCCGCCTGCGCGGAAGAAGCCGGCTGCCGAACGAATTGAGGACGTCGGGCGGAGGGTTTCAATCCCGATTTCGCATGACCCGCACCCGGCGCGCGCCGCCCTTTGCCCGCATGCGGCAAAGGGATGATTTGTCTTGACCAATATGTCGCATCCGGTGTTCATCCCGGCAAGCTTTACGGCCCTGCCGCGCCGGCGGCCTGCCTTACCGGCATTTCCAGGGAGCTGACTTCGATGGCCCAGAATTCATCGCGCGTCGCCGGACGCCATTTTCTGCAGATTCCGGGGCCTTCGCCGCTTCCCGACCGCATCCTGCGCGCGATGGACACCCCGATCATCGACCACCGCGGGCCGGAATTCGCCAGGCTCGCCAGACGCTGCCTTGACGGCATCAAGACCGTCTTCAAGACCGCAAATCCGGTCATCATCTACACCGCGACCGGCACCGGCGCCTGGGAAGCTGCGCTCGTCAATACCCTGTCCCCCGGCGACCGCGTGCTGATGGTGGAGACCGGCCAGTTCGCAACGCTGTGGAAGAAGATGGCCGAGAAGCTCGGCCTCAAACCCGAATTCATCGCCACCGACTGGCGTATCGGCGCCGATCCGAACGCGATCGAAGCGAAATTGCGCGAAGACAAAAACAAGGAGATCAAGGCGGTCTGCGTCCTGCATAACGAGACCTCCACCGGCGCGCTCTCGCCGGTCGCTGAGATCCGCAAGGCGATCGATGCTGCCGGCCATCCGGCGCTTTTGCTTGTCGATACCATTTCCTCGCTCGCCTCCGTCGACTACCGTCATGACGAATGGGGCGTCGACGTCACCGTCGGCGGCGCACAGAAGGGACTGATGCTGCCGCCCGGCATGTCGTTCAACGCGCTGAGCGAGAAGGCACTTGCCGCCAGCAAGTCATCGAAGCTGCCGAAATCGTTCTGGGCGTGGGACGAGATGCTGGCAATGAACAAGGTCGGCTTCTTTCCCTATACGCCGGCGACGCAGATGCTCTGGGGGCTGGAACAGTCGATCCAGATGCTGCATGAAGAAGGCCTCGACAACGTGTTCGCCCGTCACGAGCGGCTGGCCGAGGCGACACGATGCGCGGTGCGCGGCTGGGGCCTCGAAATCATGTGCCGCGACCCGAAATACTATTCGCCCACCGTTACCGCAGTAATGATGCCGGAGGGGCATGACGGCGACGCCTTCCGCGCGCTGGCCCTGGAGACCTTCAACATCGCCTATGGCGCAAGCTTCGGCCCCTATGCCGGAAAATATTTCCGCATCGGCCATCTCGGCGACATCAACGACGGTACGCTGATCGGCGCGCTGGCCAATACCGAGATGGCGCTGGCGCTGGCCGGCGTCCCGCACAGGAAAGGCGGCGTCCAGGCGGCGATGGATTACCTGGTCGCGGCGCACGGCCGTTCCACCCGCGCCGCGGCGGAATAGCCGGCCTGCCGCCCTCGGCGACCCGCCGGGAGAGGCAGGACATCGACGCTGCACAATGCAAAAACCGCCCGCATGTGCGGGCGGTTTTCTTTGCGGCACCGGGATCCGCGCTTCAGCGCGCCGGCTTTTGCTGCTGGCCGCTGCCGAAACCCTGCCAGGCGAAGCCGCCATCCTTCTTGCGGCTGTTGTCCTCGGCGAGACGCTTGATGAACACTTCCGGCAGGTAGAGGTTCGGATTCGGCGTATCAAGACCGATATGCCGTGCAATATCGGCGGCGAATGAAGTGCAGTTATAGGTCGGCGCGTGCCAGGTCTTGGTCTCCGACTGCAGCTTGCGGATATAGGCGACCATCTTGCCGTACTGCGCCTCGGTCAGCGTGACGCAGAAACGCGCGGTGAGATACTGCTCGTCGAGGTCGCCGTAGCTCACGCCGGTTTCCGCCGGCACGGGCGTCCAGTGCCCGCGCATATAAGTTTCCGGATCCTCGCCCTTGGGATGCAGGCCCGCCACCTTGAAGCTGGCGAAGCGGTTGCCGCCCCCGAGCCGCCCGTAGAACACGAAGGTGTGGCCGTAGCTCGCCGCTGTGCGCGAGCGGAATTCGACGAAATACGGCTTGCCCGACGTCATCGCTCCGCGACAACCGGTCTGTGTCACCGGCTGCTTGATCGGGTCGCGCATGGCGTTGCGCCATGCCGCAGCCTCGCTTACCGGCGCGTCCGCCTTCGGCTTCGGCTTGCTGCCGACGACATTCACGCCCGGAAGCGCTGTCGAGCCCTGCCCGCTCTGCGCCGCTGCCTGCGACAGGGGCAGCGCGAAGGCGGCGAGCAGGCAACCGAAAAGGAGCGGCGTCTTGCTGATCGGACTTTGGCGCATGGTCAGGTTCCCGAATTGCCGATGATTGCGTGTGAGCGAGACTGCAAATCCGACTGAAGCTTCGCCTGGAGCTTGCACATTTCGGACGTAGATATTTGTCGGACGTAGATATTTGGCGGACCCATTTCGGATCCGTGGCGCATTTTCGCAAGTCCGACGCAGGCGCGACGCCCTCGCTGCCCGTCCGGCCTGCTGCAGACTACAACAATCCGCGCCGAAGCCGGCAAGACGCAGCGCCGCAACCGGCGGAAATTCACTGCGGTGCGGCGCATTTGCCACGCGTCGGCGCACACAACGCATGCCGCCAACGACCGACGGATCGCGCAAAAGAAAAGGGGCCGGCGCAAGCCGGCCCTTTGCTACGCATACTCGTCTTCTTAGCCTTGTTGCCTCAGCCCTTGGTGACGACCGGCGCTTTGCCGATCGGGGCCTTGCCAACGGTCGTGCAGCCGGCAACACCCGCGAGGGTGAGCACGGCAGCCGTGACAAGAATGACCTTCTTCATGAGGAGTACCCCCTGTGTCATGACGACACAGTGTTAACCGAGACATGATTTTGCCTCTAGTGCGAAAAAGCCACACAGCATTCCATTTGCAGCCCACGCTTGTGGAACCGGTTACCGCCCGCGACCTCCTTCCTCTAAGTATATGAGTTTATTTGTCATTTTTGAACAGCGGCGGCGCCTCGTCCGAGCCCGGCGGGTCGCCCGTCCGTTCTGCAACCGTGAGGGCGGGAGCGCTGCATCCCCGGCAGCCGCCGTTTGCCACAATTGGCAGGCCCGAATCACATCCGGTTACCGTGCGTCACCCCCGTTTCTGCAGGGCCATATTCAGGTCACCTGTGACCGAACGGTCCTAGGCCGGACCGGCCGTGCGTTATTATTCTCGCACTTTCCGTGCTGCGACGTTCCACCGGCCGCACGCAATTCACGTGAGCGGGGACGATGAATTTGTTTCGTTTCAGTCTTATCGCAATGACGCTTTGCTTCGTCACGGCCGGCAGCGATTTTGCGCTGGCGCGGCAGACCGTGAGTTTCGACGGCTATCCGGCCGGCACCGTCGTGGTGAAGACCTCGGCGCGCCAGCTCTATTATGTGCTCGGCGGCGGCCGCGCCATCCGCTACACGGTCGGCGTCGGCCGCGCGGGCAAGCGCTGGGACGGATCGACGTTCATCGATCGCAAGGCGTTGCGTCCGGCCTGGTCGCCGCCGGCGGAGATCAGACGCGACAAGCCGTCATTGCCCGCTGTCATCCCCGGCGGTGCGCCGGGCAATCCGATGGGCGCAGCGGCGCTGACGCTGTTCGGCGGCGAGTACGCAATCCATGGCACCAATGCGCCGGGCTCGATCGGCGGCTTCGTCTCCTATGGCTGCATCCGCATGCATAACCGGGACATTCTCGATCTGTTCGACCGGGTGCATGTGGGAACGCGCGTGGTCGTGCTGAAATAGATGCGTCTGCCGTCGCAGGCCGGGGCGGCGCTTCAATACGTCTCGACGTGATAGCGTCCGCCGGCCCGCATCGCCGCGCGCAGCGACGGCCAGTCGAGCCCCACGCCGCGGCAGATGTCGGCAAAGGCTTCGTCGACGCCCGATTCCATGCCCTTCAGCCCGCACAGATAGACATGCGTCCTGTCGCTGCTCAGGAAGGTCGCCACTTCGTCCGACGTCGCCCGCATGCGGTCCTGCACATAGGTCTTCGGCTCGCCCGGTACGCGCGAATAGGCGAAATGTTTGCGTAACAGGCCATCCGGCACCTTTTGTAGCGGCCCGAAATAAGGCAGTTCCTCGGGCCGGCGGGCACCGAAATACAGAATCATACGGCCCGGCGCGTCCTTCATGTTGCGGCGGCGCCGCTCGGTGAAGCCGCGGAACGGCGCCGAGCCGGTACCGGTGCAGATCATGACGATGTTGGCCGAAGGATCGTCCGGCATCAGGAAAGTTGCGCCGAACGGGCCGGTCACTAGCACCTGGTCGCCCTTCTTCAGGTCGCAGATGTAGTTCGAGCACAGTCCTCCCGGCTCGCGCTTCACCGTAAGCGAGAGATTGTTGGCGCCGGTCTTCTCGCCTTCGCGCGGACTGGCGACGGAGTAGAGCCTGATCCGGTGCGGCTGACCGTCGGCAGCGGTGCCCGGCGCAATAATGCCGATGCTCTGGCCCTCCAGCACCGGAAACGACTGCGTGCCGAAATCCAGAATGACGTGGCGGACATCGTTTTCGGCATCGGCGGCGGTGAGCCGGAAATTCCCGCTGACGGTGGCGGTCGCCGGCCGGCCACGATTGTAGAGGTTGATGCGCGGCTTTCCCGCCGAGGCCGGCGCGATGCTTTTGCCGCCGGCGCCGAGATGCGCTTCCGCGATCAGCCGCGCCGCCTCGTCGTCGACCGCCTCCGCCTCACCCTGTTCGGCCGCGACGGCCTGTTCGATCCTCTCCTGTACCGGTAACTCGCTCCAGGAAAACTGCTCCTCGACCGAATAGGCGCGGGCGACGATGCGCCAATTGTCGATCGAGCCGGTCGGACAGGGCGAAATGCAGTCGAGGCAAAAATTGCACTTGTCCGGGTCGACGACATAATTGTTGTCGTCGTGCGTCACCGCATCGACGGGGCAGGTCTCCTCGCACGTATTGCAGCGGATGCAGATCTCCGGATCGATGAGATGCTGCTTGGTGGGGCTTGCGGTACTGAGCACAGCTGCGTTCATATCCTGCCCGTCGTGCCGGGCGCGACACGGCACCACGTGCTGCACCGCCGATCCCGAACCGTTCGATCTGTGGCGGTCCCCGTGACTGCAGCGCATCGTTTCCTGCGCTGCGCCCGGGACGACACATGTCCGCCGTTACGCCGCGATCTTCACATACTCGAAATCGCCCGGCTTGTTGTCGATGCCGACCTTTGGCGGCGAAATCCAGTTCGCGAACTGGCCCGGCTCCATCACCGACTGCATCAGGTGCTCGATGAAATCGCCGTCAGCTTTCGACGGCAGCCACTCGTCGCGGCGCTTGCTCCAGGTCGAGTCGTCGAGCAATGCGCCGTCCGGCGTCGCCTGCACGTCCTTGAACTCGCCGATCTGCCGGTGGAACGCGACATGCGGCAGCGCCAGCTTGAACTGCACGCCGGACTTCTCGATGATCTTGTTCCAGCGCTCCACACCCTTGCCGCAGTCGCCGGTGTAGTCGTCACGCAATCGCATGTTGAGCGCGGTGAGCGCCGGCTCGTCCACGCGCTTGATCTCGCCGTTCACGAGCTTCAGAACCGGGTAGGTCGAACCGGTGAGACGGTGGTCGTCGTCGATGCGGGTTTCCTGGAAGCGGCCCTTAATACCGGCATTGTAGGCGTTCGCCGCATTGGTCGAGACTTCCGAACCGAACAGGTCGAGCGACAGCGAATAGTGCAGGTTCAGCTTCTTCTGCACGGTCGGCAGGTCGATGACGCCGAGCGCGCGAATTTTCGCGATGTCGTTCGGATCCTCGATGCCAGCCTGCTTCATCGCCTCGCAGGTGCGCTGGATAGTGCGGCCGATGCCGGTTTCTCCGACGAACATGTGATGCGCTTCCTCCGTCAGCATGAATCGGCAGGTGCGCGAGAGCGGATCGAAGCCGGACTGGGCCAGGCTTTCGAGTTGCATTTTTCCGTCGCGGTCGGTGAAGAAAGTAAACATGAAGAATGACAACCAGTCCGGCGTCGCTTCGTTGAAGGCGCCGAGCATGCGCGGGGCGTCCTCGGAACCGGAACGGCGGCGCAGCAGCTCGTCGGCTTCTTCGCGTCCGTCGCGGCCGAAATATTTCTGCAGCAGATAAACCATCGCCCACAAGTGGCGGCCTTCCTCGACATTGACCTGAAACAGGTTTCGCATGTCGTAGAGCGAAGGCGCGGTTTTGCCGAGATGACGCTGCTGTTCGACCGATGCCGGCTCGGTATCGCCCTGGATCACGATCAGGCGGCGCAGCATGGCGCGGTGCTCGCCCGGCACCTCCTGCCACGCGGTCTCGCCGAAATGCTGGCCGAACGGTACCTTGCGGTTCTCTTCCGCCGGCGCGAGCAGGATACCCCAGCGGTATTCCGGCATCTTGACGTAGTCGAACTTGGCCCAGCCCTTCGGATCGACCGAGACCGCTGTGCGCAGATAGACCAGGGATTCCTGAAAGCCTTCCGGCCCCATGTCCTGCCACCAGTCGAGATAGCCCGGATGCCAGGTTTCGAGCGCCTTGAGCACGCGCGGATCCTCGGTCAGCCCGACATTGTTCGGGATGCGCGTCGAGTAATCGACATTGACAATATCCATGGGGCGCTCCTTGGGCTTTCCTGTTGTGTCCCGGACGCGATGCAGCGCGCAGCGGTGCAGCGCAGAGCCGGAACCGTTACAATGACGGTCTCTCTTGCGGTCCCGGTTCGGCAGCGCGCCGCTTCACGCTGCGCTTGCCCGGGACACGAACCTCACACCCTCCGCATATCGAATGCCGGCTTGCGGCCGGTGCCGTAGCGGCGCAATGCGCCTTCCTCGCCGACTGCGTTGGGACGCTGGAAAATCCAGTTCTGCCATGCGGTCAGCCGCGCAAAGATCTTCGATTCCATCGTTTCCGGGCCGCCGAAGCGCAGATTGGCCTCAAGGCCGGTAAGCCCGTCGGGCGAAAAGCTTGCGCGCTCCTCCAGGAAAATGCGGATTTCGTCGTCCCAGTCGATGTCGTCATAGGCGAAGGTGACCAGACCAAGCTCTTCGGCGGCTTTCGCATCGAGCGCGACGCCGGTTTTTTCGCGTACGGCTGCAAGCGCCGCGGGATCGTCGAGAAAACGGCTTTGCAACCGCGTGATGCCGTTCGACATCGGATAGGGACCGAAATTCGCCGCCGACAGAGTGAGCGTCGCCGGCGGCATATTGCCGCCGTTGAGCTGGCCGATCAGCATGTACGAGCGGTCGCAGGCAAGCGCGATATCGGCAAGCGTGCCGGCGAAGCATGAGCCGGGCTCGATCACCGTTACCAGCGAGCGTGAGGTCAGGTCGATGCGCTTGAGCACGCGCTTCCATAACAGGCGGATTTCACGCGCCAGCCAGTGTGCCTTGTTCGCATCGAGAAACGCATCGTAAGCGAGAACCTGCTCCGGCTCGCCCGCGCTCTTGAACACGATCACGGCGATTTCCAGCTCGTTGGTGCGCAGGTGCAGGATGGCGTCGTCGAGTTCGCGCGCAAGCCGCAGCGGCCAGAAATCCGCGCCCTGCCCGGTCATCGCCTGCGCATCGGCCGGCGGCGCTTTGTCGGGGCCGCGCAGCGTGAGGGTAGCGACGCGACGGGTGCGGTCGACCAGCAGCGACAGCGTGCCGTATTCGATGCGCTCGCCGTCGAACTTGCGCTGCAGCGGCGCGAGAGCGATGCCCCTGGCATTGTCCGGCCGGTCCGACTTTTCGGCGAACTCCAGGGCGCGCTTCCTGACGACTTCGTCGAGCCGGGTGTTGGGAACGATCTCGTCGACCAGCCGCCACTCGACCGCGCGCTTGCCCTTGATCCCTTCCTCGGTGGTGCAGAATACGTCGGCATGGTCGCGCCGCACCTTGCGCTTGTCGGTCACGCGCGTCAGTCCTCCGGTGCCGGGAAGAACGGCGAGCAACGGCAATTCGGGCAGAGCAACGGTCGAGGAACCGTCGTCTACGAGCATGATATGGTCGGCGGCAAGCGCCAGTTCGTAGCCGCCGCCGGCGCAGGATCCGGTCACCACGGCGATGGTTTTCTGCCCGGAAAATTCGCTCGCATCCTCGATACCGTTGCGGGTCTCGTTGGTAAACTTGCAGAAATTGACCTTGTCGGCATGGGTGGCACCGGCCAGCATGCGGATATTGGCGCCGGCGCAAAACACGCGCGGCTTGCCCGACCGCAGCAGGATCACCTTCACTTCCGGATGCTCGAAGCGCAGCCGCTGCAGCGCATCGGCGAGTTCGATATCCACGCCCAGATCGTAGGAATTGAGCTTCAGCTCATAGCCTTCGTAGAGGCCGCCCTTCTCATCGACATCCATTGTCAGCGTCGCGACCGGGCCCTCGACCGACAGCTTCCAGTGGCGGTAGCGCGACGGATCGGTGGAAAACTCGACCCGGGAGGCGCCGTTGGCGAGCTTGCGTGCGGCTTCGGCCATGTGTGGAACCCCGTTTCGTCTGGAACCGTGTTTCGCGCGTCGGCTCGGGCCGTCGATTGACATGCACTATAGTGCAGTTTTTCGCTCTGTCCATAGACATTTACAGAGCCGCCCTGAGGCCCCCACCCGGCCAGCGGTCCCGCGCCCGGAAAAGCCCGGCGGCGGAGGGAACCGGAACGGCGCCGGCAGACCGACGTTGACGCCCGGGGCACCATCCAAGGAGACAACGCAATGCGTCACGTTATCGCCATTTCGTCCGTTGCCGCCGCGCTCGCCATTGCCGCGCCTGCATTCGCCCAGCAGCTCAGCAATCCGGCCAACAGCGCCAATGCGCGCTTCTGTCATCAGCAGGGCAGTGGCACCGACACGATGAACTGCACCTATGCGACGCTGGACGCCTGCCAGAAAATCGCGACCGCGCAGGGCGGCAACTGCGTGCAGAACCCGAAAATGACCACCGGTTCCGGCAGCGGCGCACGCGACAACATGAAGAAGCAGTAACTGCGCGTGCTCGCAGGCATGTGAACGGTCCGGATGCGGCAGGCCCTGCGGCCTGCCGCGCCGGCCCGGTAATCAGGCCGCATGCGCGGCGATGTTGCCTTCGCGATGATCGCGCAGCAGCCGGTTGGCAAAGTCTCCGATCGCCTTCAGCGTGGAATCCGGCGCCTCCCGCTGCGGCACGTGCTTCGCGCCCGGCATCAGCGCAATTTCCACCGGACAATAACACTCCTCCTGCGCGACATCGATCTGCCTTGTCGTTCCGTACTGGTCGTCCTCTCCCTGCACAATGAGAATCGGAACACGCACATAGGCGAGATCCTGAGTAATGTCCCAGTTGCGGAATTCCGGATCGAGCCAGGCATCGTTCCAGCCGCGGAACGCGTTGTCGGGATCGCGATGCCAGCGTGCGAGCTTCTCGCGAAGATCGTCGCGCTCAAAGGCAACCTTTGCTTCGGCAATCGACCTGATACTCACGTCCTCGACGAAGAAATGCGGCGCGATCAGGATCAGTCCCCGGATGCGGTGATCCTGGATGCTGCCGGCATAGATTGCGGCAATGGATGCGCCGTCGCTGTGGCCGAGCAGCAGACCGCGCCGGAAGCCGATGGCGGACAGCAGCGCAGGCAGCACGCGCCGTGCTTCCTCGTGCATATAGCTGAGCGGCCGGGGCAGCGCGACCGAGTCCGATTTGCCGTATCCTGCCCGGGAATAAACGAAAATTCCCGCTCCGGTGGCCGCCGCCAGCCGGTCGGGAAAATTGCCCCACATGCCGACGCAGCCGAGCCCTTCATGCAGCATGACGATGGTCGGCGCCGCGTCGGGGCGGGGCCCGATCATGCGGTATTCGAGCCGCTGGCCTGCGATTTCGAGAAAACCCGAATCGGAAAGTCTGCTCATCGTATCCAGCCCTGTACGAGTTTCGCCAGTTTTGCCGCACTTTTCTCCACGCTGTCTCCGGAGGTGTCGAGGGCGGCTTCCGCCTGCGCGTAATCGGTGCGGCGCGCTTCGAGAATGGCGACGAGATCGGCCATCGCCTCGCGATTTTCAGCCATCGGGCGAAAATCGCCCTGCTGCATGACCCGGCCCATGTGTTCCTGCGGCTGCGCCTGAACCCAGACCGTGTGGGCGCGGCGCAGCAACAAGGCATAGGTCTCCACACTGGCTACGATACCGCCCGCGGTTGCGATCACAGCCTTGTCATGGTCGGCAATCACCTTTTCCAGACAGGCGCGCTCGTAACGGCGGAATGTATTGACGCCGGACATCTCGATCAGCATCGATACGCTGGCGCCGTATTCCTGCTCCACCACGCGATTGAGTTCGATGAAAGGAAATCCCAGCCGCTGCGCCAGCATCTTGCCGAGCGTCGACTTGCCCGCACCGCGCAGGCCGACCAGCGCAATGCGCTGCGCGCGGTCGACCGCGGCATTCTCCGCGATGCGGCGCTCGATCAGCCCAGAGATGTCGGGCAATTCGGACGGCGGCAGGCGTGCAAGCCGGTCAGCAATGGCGCTCAATGCGGAATGCTGCGCGCCGTCCGCCGGCAGCAGCCCGGATACCGGCATCTCGAATGCCGCGGCAATCGCCTTCAGCACCATAACCGAAGGATTGCCCTGCCCGGTTTCGATCTGCGCCAGATAGCGCTCGGAAATGCCGGAATCCTGCGCCAGTTGTCGCCGCGTCACGCCGCGCTTGGCGCGGCCGCGCCGCACCAGGTTGCCGATTTCGGCGACGAATGCCTGGTCCGCGCCGCCCGCGTTCTCGGCAGCATCGGCGGTCTCGGCGTTCTTTCCGGGCAATTTCGTCCGCGAACTCACGAATCCACCATCCTGTCGGCGACCTGCACAATAGTGCATGTCGATGGCGCAGCAAAGTCCGAAAACGCCGGGAGAATGCAGCCTTAAATCCCCAGGTAGCGATGCTGTATCTCGGGGGCCGCGGCGAGCTGCGCGGAAGTGCCGGTCCAGACCACGCGTCCGCGCTCGATCAGATAGTGGCGGTCGGCAATCTGGGTCAATGCGGCCACGTTCTTGTCGATCACCAGAATCGCCTGGCCTGCCGCCTTCAGCCGCGCGAGGCAGCGCCAGATTTCCTCGCGGATGAGCGGCGCCAGGCCCTCGGTCGCTTCGTCCAGAACGATCAGTCGCGGATTGGTCATCAATGCGCGACCGATGGCCAGCATCTGCTGCTCGCCGCCGGAAAGCTGGTTGCCCATGCTGTCCAGCCGTTCGGCCAGGCGCGGAAACAATTCGCATACACTCTCGAAAGTCCACATGCGCTGCGTCCCGGACCGGTGGGCGGCAGTAGCAACGAGATTCTCGCGCGTGGTCAGGTTGGGGAAAATTTGCCGGCCCTCCGGGACAAGGCCGACCCCGAGCTTGGCGACGCGGTAGGCCGGAAGCTGGCGAATCTCCTGCCCGTCGAAGCGGATCGTGCCCGCGCGCGCCGGCGTCAGACCCATGATCGAGCGCACCGTCGTTGTCTTGCCCATGCCGTTGCGCCCCATCAGCGTCACCATCTCGCCGGGCGCGATGGTTAGCGAGATGTCGAACAGCACCTGGCTCAATCCGTAGCAGGTCTCGATCTTTTCGACATGCAGCAGCGGCGTGTCAGGCATGGCGCACCACCACCTGCTGCTCGCCGAGATAGGCACGCTTGACGTCCTCGTTACTACGGATGTCCTCGGGCAGACCGGTGGCAATCACCCGCCCATAGACCAGCACCGAAATGCGGTCCGCCAGCGCGAATACGGCTTCCATGTCGTGCTCGATCAGCAGGATCGTGTAATCCTTCTTCAGTTCCCGCAGCAGTCCGACCAGACGCACCGATTCCTCCGGACCCATACCCGCCATCGGCTCGTCAAGCAGCAGCATGCGCGGGCGCGTGGCCAGCGCCATGGCAATTTCAAGCTGCCGGTGCTCGCCATGGCTCATGTCGGCAACGATCACGTCGGCACGTCCGCCGAGTCCGACGCGATCGATTGCCGCCAGCGCAGGTTCGCGCAGCTCCGCTTCGGAATTCGCCGGCCGCCAAAACCGGAACGAATGGCCGGCATGCGCCTGGACCGCGAGAGCGACATTGTCGAGTACCGTCATGTCGAGGAACAGCGAAGTGATCTGAAAAGAGCGCGCAAGGCCGAGCGCGCTGCGCCGGTAGGTCGGCAGCGCGGTGATGTCGGTGTCGGCGAAGCGGATGCTGCCGAAATCGGGGACGATTTCGCCGGTCAACTGGCCGATCAGAGTTGTCTTGCCGGCACCGTTCGGCCCGATCACCGCATGCAGTTCGCCCGGCGCGATTGCGAGCGTCACGTTTTCCGAGGCGACAACGCCTCCGAAGCGTTTGGTGACGTTGTCGATATACAGCAGTGCGTCAGCCACGTCCGAGCCCCCGCAGCAGGCCGTCGATGCCGCCGCGCGCATACAGCACAATCAGCAGCAGCAGCGGGCCGAGCACGATCTGCCAGTATTCGCCCACGCGCACGGCGTCGGCGCCGAGGAACGGCCTGGCCATCACGCTCATGACTGTCGGCAGCGCCTCCTCCAGCGCCAGCAGCGCTACCGCGCCGATCACCGGGCCGAACAGCGAACCCATGCCGCCAAGTACAACCATCACGATGAGGTCGCCCGAGCGCGTCCAGTGCATCATTGCCGGGCTGATGAAATTGGTATGGTTGGCAAGCAGCACGCCGGCCAGCCCGCAAATTGTGCCGGCGATGACGAAGCATGCCAGACGATAGCGGAAAGTCGGAAATCCGATCGTGCGCATGCGCCGGTCGTTCGAACGCGCACCGCGTATCACCATGCCGAAACGAGAATTGACGATCCGCCAGGTCAGATAGAGCGTGGCAAACAGCAGAACGATGCAGATGTAATAGAAGACGGTCCGGTTCGTCAGGTTGACCAGATCGACGAACTGGCTGCGCCGGTAGATCGTCAGACCGTCGTCGCCGCCATAGCGATCGAGGCTGATGCCGATATAGTAGATCATCTGCGCGAAGGCGAGCGTGATCATAATGAAATAGACACCGCGCGTGCGCAGGCTGAGCGCACCGATCGCCAGCGCGCAGAGCGCCGACAGCGCCAGCGCCAGCGGCCACTGCACGAAGCCGGATGCGACGCCCTCATGCGCGAGAATGCCGACGGAGTATCCGCCGATGCCGATATAGGCGGCATGGCCGAAACTCACCATGCCGCCATAGCCCATGATGAGATTCAGGCTGACTGCGGCCATCGACAGGATCACAATGCGAGTGAAAAGCGAGAGCAGGAAAAAATTGCCGACGAGGTGGCAATAGACCGGGATGAGGACGAGCAGCCCCAGAATGGCGGCAACGAAAACGTTGCGCGGCGTGAGCGCGATGTTCATTTGCCGCTCGCCGGGAACAGGCCCTCGGGCCGCAGGACAAGGACAATGGCCATCACCAGATAGATCAGCATCGAGGAAAGCGCCGGTGCGGCCGTGGCAGCCGCAGATGTGGACAGGAATATCTTGAGAATGTCGGGAAGAAACGCCCGGCCGATGGTGTCCACCAGCCCGACAAAAATCGATGCGATAAAGGCGCCGCGGATCGAGCCGATGCCGCCGATGATGATCACGACGAAAGCGAGGATCAGGATGCTCTCGCCCATGCCGATCTGCGCGGTCAGGATCGCGGCCTGCATCAGGCCGGCAAGGCCGGCAAGCGCCGCACCGACGCCGAACACGAAGGTGTAGAGCAGCTTGATGTTGATGCCGAGCGCGCCGATCATCTCGCGGTTGGAGGCGCCCGCCCGGATCAGCATGCCGACACGCGTGCGCATGACCACGAAGTAAAGTCCCAGCGCAACGGCGGAAGCGACTACAATGATGGACAGCCGGTACATCGAATAGTGAAAGCCCGGCCAGAGCTCGATCGACGTATTCAACCAGGGCGGCAAGTTGATGTTCATGCCGGCCGGCCCCCAGATCAGGCGGACCGTCTCGTTGAAGAACAGGATCAGGCCGAACGTGCCGAGGACATGGTCCAGATGGTCCCGCCCGTACAATCGGCGCATGGCGATGACCTCGACCGCCATGCCGACAAGCAGCGTGGCGATCAGCGCCAGCATGATGCCACCGATGAAATGGCCGGTCAGCGCGGTGAAGGTCGCCGCGAAATACGCGCCCAGCATGTACAGCGAGCCGTGCGCGAGATTGACAAGGTCCATGATGCCGAAAACGAGCGTCAGCCCGGCGGCGAGCAGGAACAGCAGCAGCCCGAATTGAACCCCGTTCAGAGCCTGTTCGAAAAATATCAGCATATCGGCCCGTGCCGCAGCCCCGCGGCGAATACGAACAAACAAAAACCGGACGGCGACGGCAGTCAATGCCGCCGCCGTCCGGCGCGTTTTCAGGTCACCACTTCATCGGGCACTTCTTGGCGTGCTCGTCCTGGCTGTCTTTGACGATGGTGGCCACCGTCTTCAGCGTGAGCATGCCGTCGGCATCCTTCACCACATCCTGCAAATAGAAGTTCTGGATCGGGAAGTGGTTGTTGCCGTACTTGTAGGGCCCGCGCACCGACTTGTAGTTGGCCTTGCGCATTTCGGCGCGCATGGCGTCCTTCTTGGTCAGGTCGCCCTTCACCGCCACGACGGCGCTGTTGATCAGGCCGACGGCATCATAGGACTGCGCGCCGTAGAAAGACGGATAGGCTTTGTGCTTGGCCTTGAAGTCGGCGACGAATTTCTTGTTCGCGTCGTTCGGCAGATCGTTGACCCAGTGCTGAGCGCCGGGAATGCCAAGCGCATTTTCACCCTGCCGCGGCAGCGACAGCGAGTCGATGGTGAAGGCGGTGTAGAGCGGGATCTGGCCCTTGAGGCCGGCCTGCACATACTGGTTGAGGAACTGCACGCCCGCCGCGCCGGGATAGAAGACGAACACGGCGTCCGGCTTCGCAGCCTTCACCTTGGTCAGTTCGGCGGAGAAGTCGAGCTGATCCGGCCACTTGGTCAGATCCTGACCGATCACCTTGCCTTTGTAGGTCGAGGCGACACCCTGCAGCATGTCCTTGCCGGCAGCGTAGTTCGGACCGAGCAGATAGACCGTCTTCACGCCCTTCTGGTTCATGTAGTGACCGATCGCCTGCGGCGTCTGGTCGTTCTGCCAGGAGGTGGAGAAGAAATATTCCGAGCACAGATCGCCGGCAATCTGCGAGGGGCCGGCATTGGAGCTGATCAGGAAGGTCTTGGAATCGAGCACCGGCTTCAGCGAGGCGAGCAGCACATTCGACCAGATATAACCGACGACGAAATCCACCTTGTCGGATTCGATCAGCTTCTGGGTCTTCTGCAGGCCGACTTCCGGCTTCTGGCCGTCGTCTTCGTAGATCACCTCGACCGGAAGGCCGCCCATCTTGCGGCCGATATGATCGAGCGCAAGCTCGAAGGAATTGCGCATGTCGTTGCCGATCACGGCGGTCGGTCCGCTGAACGTGGAGATGAAGCCGATCTTCACCGACTTCTGCTGGGCGACGGCGGGCGTCTGCCAGGCAGCAAGCGCAGCAATGGCGCCGGCGGCCACCAATGTTTTCTTCATAGTCCTACTCCTCCGACTTCGTTGTTCTGTTGGGTGGCAGTCTCTTCTGCGGAGACCTTAGGACGCGGGCGCTTCCGCCCGCAACCTGAAACGCTGGATCTTGCCTGTTGCCGTCTTCGGCAACTCCGCGCGGAATTCGATCCACCGGGGATATTTGTAGGGAGCCAGCATGCTCTTGACGTGCTCCTGCAAGCCGCGCGCCAACTCGTCGCAGGCTTTCTCCTGCGCCTTCAGCACCACGAATGCCTTGGGTTTGATCAGGCCGTCGGCGTCGCGCCAGGCGACGACCGCACATTCCAGCACGTCGGCATGGGTCTGCAGCGCGCCTTCGACTTCGAACGGAGACACATAGAGGCCGGACACCTTGAGCATGTCGTCGTTGCGGCCGCAATACACGTAGTAACCGTCCTGGTCCTGCTGATATTTGTCGCCCGAACGCGTCCATTCGCCCATGAATGTCCGGCGCGACTGAACGCGGTTATTCCAGTACATGATCGCACTGGAAGGGCCCCGGATCAGCAATTCGCCCATTTCGCCCTGCTGCACCGGCTGACCGTCCTCTCCCACCAGCATCACATCATAGCCCGGGACCGGCTTTCCGGTTGTGCCGTACTTCACGTCGTCCGGACGGTTCGACAGGAAGATGTGCAGCATCTCCGTCGAGCCGATGCCGTCAA
>CAYWCE010000021.1:0-41350 GCA_964456755.1 uncultured Hyphomicrobiales bacterium | reverse complement strand
GGTGGGCGGCTCGGTCGGCTTTCATACGCGCTATGACGGCAACAATCTGGTCAATGCGATGGCCGTCGGGCTGGCGCGCAGCGACTCGATCTTCTATGCGGCGGCGTCCGGCGTGAACATGCCGATCGTCTATCTGGGCTCGAAGACCGGACGCGACGGCATTCACGGTGCATCGATGGCCTCGGCCGAATTCGGCGAGGACTCCGAAGAGAAACGGCCGACCGTGCAGGTCGGCGATCCGTTTGCGGAAAAGCTTCTGCTCGAAGCCTGTCTGGAGATCATGCAAAAGGGCTGCGTGATCGCGATCCAGGACATGGGCGCGGCCGGGCTCACCTGTTCGGCGGTGGAGATGGGCGCCAAGGGCAATCTCGGCGTCACGCTCGACCTCGATCGCGTGCCGACGCGCGAGACCGGCATGAGCGCCTACGAGATGATGCTCTCGGAAAGCCAGGAGCGCATGCTCATGGTGCTGAAGCCGGAAAAGGAAAAGGAGGCCGAAGCGATCTTCCGCAAGTGGGGGCTCAATTTTGCCGTAGTCGGCAGGACGACGCCGACGCGGCGCTTCGTCGTCACGCATGTCGGCGATGTGATGGCCGACCTGCCGATCACGGAACTGGGCGACGAGGCGCCGGTCTATCGCCGGCCATTCGCCGAGCCGCCGAAGCGGCCCGTCGTCGATGCGGCAACGGTCGTGCCGCCGATGCCGCTTGCCGAGGCGCTGCTGACGCTGATCGGCACACCCGATCTGTGTTCCAAGCGCTGGGTGTGGGAGCAATACGACCACATCATTCTCGGCAACACCGTACAGCGGCCCGGCGGCGACGCCGCGGTCATTCGCGTCGAGGACGGACCGAAGGGGCTTGCGATGACCACGGACGTAACGCCGCGCTATTGCGAGGCCGATCCGTTCGAAGGCGGCAAGCAGGCGGTGGCGGAAGCCTGGCGCAATCTTACCGCGGTCGGCGCCACGCCGCTTGCGGTCACCGACAACCTCAATTTCGGCAATCCGGAGCGGCCGGAGATCATGGGTCAGTTCGTCGGCTGCGTGCGCGGAATCGCGGCAGCCTGCAAGGCGCTCGATTTCCCGGTCGTGTCCGGCAATGTCTCGCTCTACAACGAAACCAACGGACGCGCGATCCTGCCGACGCCGACGATCGGCGGAGTCGGCCTGCTGGCGGATTTCACCCGGTCGGCGAGTCTTGCTTTCCGCAACGAGGGCGAGGTCATCGTGCTTTTCGGCCTGACGGAAGGCTGGCTCGGCCAATCGCTGTATCTGCGCGACATTTGCGGGCGGGAAGAAGGCGCGCCGCCGCCGGTCGACCTCGCCGCGGAACGACGCAACGGCGAATTCGTGCGCGCGCTTATTGCCGAGGGGGCGGTGTCCGCCGTGCACGACATATCCGATGGCGGCCTGGCGGTGGCGGTGGCGGAGATGGCGATGGCGGGACGGATCGGCGCGGCGCTCGAAGCCGGGCCGGACTCGGTCGCGCCGCATGCGTTCTGGTTCGGCGAGGATCAGGCGCGCTATGTCGTTACCGTGCCGGCCGGCAGCGCAGACTCGATCGTGACGCGCGCGCGCGAGGCTGGCGTCGCCGCCCGAAGGCTGGGGATGACCGGCGGCGCGGCGCTCGCACTGCCGGGCGAAAATCCGCTCCCGCTCGACACGCTTGCCGCGCGCTTCGAGAACTGGCTGCCGCGCTACATGGACGGCTAGCGGGCTTTGGCCACCGCCTGTTTGCAGCCCGGCGACAGCGCAGGCTCTTTGCCCGCGAGACAGGCGATGATGCGTCCCTCTCCGGGCGGGACGCTGCGGCAATGCACCTGGATATCGGTCGAGCAATGCATGCGCACGATCTGCATTTCCTGCAGCGTCGGCGGCGTCGTTGTCGCCGGCCGCGAGGCGGTCGCAGGTGGAGCGGCCGGTGCGGGTGCAGGCGTCGCAGTCCGGGGCTGCGCCGCCGGAGCGGGCGCCGTGGCCGGCCTGGCTGCAGGCTTGGCTTCAGGTTTGGCTTCAGGTTTGGCTGCAGGTTTGGGCGCGGCGGGAGCGGCCGCCGCCGGTGGCGTGGCCGGCTTTGGTGCGGCCGGCGTTACCGCTGCGGCGGGCGGCGGGGCAGCCGGTGCTGCAGCCGCGGGCGGCGCAGGTGGCTGTGCAGCGGGGGCAGCAGCCGCGGGCGGTGGTGCGGGGGCAGGCTGCGCCGGGGCAGCCTGCGCCGGGGCCTGGCTCGGCATGGTTGCGCTGATCGCCGTCCGGCAGGCGGGGGACAGGCGGCCGATATTCTGCTGCAGGCAGGCGAGCCCTTCGGCGCCGCGCCGGGCGGAACAGATTGAAATTGCGTCGGAGCGGCAATTCGCCCGGATTGCATCCTGCTGCGCCTGGGTCGGTTGCGCTGCCGCCGGCAATGCGGCAAACGCGACCATGCCGGATGCCGCCGCAGCCGCGAACAGACGAGGGAATGCCGCTGCCGTGATGCCGATCATCGAACCCTCCACAGTCGGTAGCCCCGCGCGCAAGCTAGCGTCTCGTCCGGATTTGTCACCAGCATAAAATCACCCTATGTCTATGCCGCATGGCCCGTTTCGCGGGCCGGTTGGGTGCGAGGAGCCTCTCCATGCCGATGGATGCGGGGGAGATCGAGCGGCTGATCAAGGCGCATATTCCCGACGCGGAAGTCTCGATCCGCGATCTGGCGGGCGACGGCGACCATTATGCCGCCACGGTGCTGTCGGAAAGCTTCCGCGGCAAATCGCGCGTGCAGCAGCATCAACTGGTCTACGAGGCGCTCAAGGGCCAGATGGGCGGCGTCCTGCATGCGCTGGCGCTGCAAACGGGCATTCCGGAGCGCTGACGGGACGGCGAGGCCGTCCGGCAATTACACCATTCAGCAGGCCGCAGCACGGCCTCAACACGGGCGAAGGACGAATTCGATGGCAATCGCGCAATTCATCGACAACGAAGTGAAGACGAACGACATCGTTCTGTTCATGAAGGGTACGCCGCAATTCCCGCAATGCGGATTTTCCGGGCAGATCGTGCAGATCCTCGATTATCTCGGCGTGCCCTACAAGGGTATCAACGTGCTGGAATCGGGCGAATTGCGCGAAGGCATCAAGGCCTACACGCAGTGGCCGACGATTCCGCAACTCTACGTGAAGGGCGAATTCGTCGGCGGCTGCGATATCGTGCGCGAAATGTTCCAGGCCGGCGAATTACAGTCGCTGCTGAAGGACAAGGGCCTGCCGGTGCGCGACGCCGCAAACGCCTGACCGGCTCCGCCGAGGCGCCGGTGCAGGCGATGCTGCGTCTTGCGGTCATTCTCGCAATCGCGGCGGCAGGACTGGCCGACATCCTGATGGGGACGGCGCTGATCCTCAAAGGCGCGCTGCGCCAGGCGATGGGCGCGCCGGGCGATCCGAAATCGGCAGCGGTCTTCGTTGTCGTGGCGGCGGCGTTCGCGGCGCCGCCGCTCGCTTTGTGGCTGTGGCGGAACGGCCGCCTCGGACCATCGCTGATCGCAGCCGTGGCGCCGCTGGCTGCGGCGGCGCTGGCCGGGCGGTTCGGCGTGTAAAAATGTTCAGCGCCAGCGCGGTGCGATCAGATAGACCAGCGCGACGACGATGGCGATACCGATCAGGCCCGGCGCGGTAATCGCCACGACGAACTTCGCGACGTTGTCGGCAACGCCGCCGACGAACTCGCCCGAATTCGGCCCGACGATCAGATGTACCAGGATGATCGCGAGCAGAACGAGAAATCCGATCTCGACGAATTCCCGCAGATAGCGTTTGGCATTTTCCAGAAAGTCCAGCATCGTTCATCCCCCGCGCGGCTATGCGGGTGAGGGCACGAGCGCCCCCACCCGTTTTTGCAGTCTGGCGATCCGCCGGCCGTCAGGCCAGAGACCGCTTCGAAAACAGCCACAGGATGATGCCGAGCGCGATCAGGCCGACCAGGCCGTTCGAGCCGAGCTCCTTCACAAAGCCGATAATGTTGGCCGTCACAGTACCGAAGAACGGAACGTTGCCGCCGACGAGCAGCGCGGCAACGATGGCCAGAGCCAGCAGCATCAGGCCGATTTCCGTCAACGCACCGATCCACATCTTGACGCTCTGCAACCCGTTCATGAGCGATTCTCCCCTTCCCATGTCATGTCATGCGGCACGCGGCCGCAGACGGTCGCAGTATACGCCTAAAGTCGTAGAGCCCTATTCGCCGCCGGGGAAAGTACAAATTTCAGATGTAATGCCAAACAGTTGCGCCCGGCAGGCGGGCGGCCTGCCGGGCGTGCGAACGGCGCAAAACGGCGAGAATCAGCGGCGGCGATTCTCCGCTTGCCGCGGATCAGCGGGAATAGAACTCGACCACGAGATGCGGCTCCATCATCACCGGATAGGGCACCTCGCCGAGACCGGGAATGCGCAGATATTTGGCGGTCATCTTGCCGTGATCGACTTCCAGATAGTCGGGCACGTCGCGTTCGGCCAGCGCGCCCGCTTCCAGCACCAGCGGCAGTTGCCGTGAGGATTCCTTCACCTCGACCACGTCGCCGACTTTCAGGCGATAGCTCGGGATGTTGACGCGGCGTCCGTTCACCTTGACGTGGCCGTGGTTGACGAACTGGCGGGCGGCGAAAATCGTGGGCACGAACTTGGCGCGGTAGACGACCGCATCGAGGCGCCGCTCCAGCAGGCCGATCAGGTTGGCGCCGGAATCGCCCTTCTGGCGGATCGCCTCCTGGTAAATGCCGTGGAACTGGCGCTCGGAAATGTCGCCGTAATAGCCCTTCAGCTTCTGCTTGGCGCGGAGCTGAACGCCGTAATCGGAGAGCTTGCCCTTGCGGCGCTGGCCGTGCTGTCCGGGACCGTATTCGCGCCGGTTGACCGGGCTTTTCGGGCGGCCCCAGATGTTCTGGCCCAGACGGCGGTCGATCTTGTACTTGGCTTCACTGCGCTTTGTCATCGCGTCCTCGTGTGTGATGGATGAGGAACCGCGCCCTCCTGCTGCCCCGGACGTCCAATCCGGTGCCGACAGATCCCAACGCCGAGCGCCGGCTCAGGACCGCGGGTCGCGAAACGCCTTTGTGACGGAAATGCCCGAAAGGCGGGCGGGTTTTAGGACCAAAGCCCCAGGGTGTCAAATGCGGGCCGGTCCGCCGGCCGCCCGGCAATCGCCCGGGCGCATGGCGAAGCGGGCGCGGAAGCTGCGGTTGAAATGCGACAGATCGCGGAAGCCGCAGCCGAAGGCGACGGCGGCAACGGTCGTGCCCGCGCGCCCGTCCGCAAGCATCCTGCGGGCGAGTTCCAGCCGGTTCTCCAGCAGCCACGCGCCAAAGGTGCGACCGCTGCCGGCGAACCGCAGATGCAGGGTGCGCAGCGAAATGCCGAAATGCGCCGCCACTTTCGCCGGCGACAGGCCCGGATCGGTCAGGTTCTGGCGGCAATGGGCGATCAGCGTCGCAAGCGTTACCCGGGCGGCGTCCGGTCGCTCCCGCTGCGTCGCCAGCGCCAGCAGGTTGCACAGATTGTCGGCGAGCAACTCGGCTTCGGCGTCCGTGCCGATTTCGCGCTCGGCCAGATGCTGCAGGTGCAGCCGGGCGAGGCCGGCAAACGGAGAGGTCAGTGCGATCTTGCGCGCGGCGTTGCCGCGCAGCCAGGGCGCGCGCGCCTCCAGCGTGCGGCGGGGGATGAGGGCGAGAATGCGCGCGACGGGGGCCGGGAAGGCGACCCGGAACGGCCTGTCGCCGTCGAGGATGGCGATCTCGCCCGGATCGAGCGCGAACGTATCGTTGTCCTGTTCGATATGGCTGCGGCCGCGCCGCTGCAGACTGACCAGATAGTGATCTCCGGCGGCCCGGGCGATATCGGAGGGGCGGCGCACCACATCGTGCGCGGTCGCGTCGAAGGCGGCGAAGCGGAGCGCGCCGAAGCGGCGGGCGTGGATTGCGGCGGAAAACTGCGCCGGGCGGTGCTCCATCGAGACATTGAGCACGGTCCGGCAGACGGCTTCGCGCCAATAGTCGAAGCTTTCCCTGCTGCCGACACCGTCGGTGGACCAAGTGGTGCTGGGCACGACCGCCTCCCGTTCCAACTCGTCTTCCAAGTTATCCGGCTTGCAAGTTGTCCGGCTTCCAAGTCATCCGGCTTCCAAGTCATCCGGCTCCCAAGTCATCCGGCCCGTCCGCAGCCGAGCCTACACCGGTTGCACCGTGGGACAAACCGGTTGCGCTGTGGTCCAAGACGACGGCTGCCTCCCTGCGCTATGCGCAGCGCCATGCAGACCTATTTCACGCAGACGCAGTTGCGCGATCCGAAGATCGCGGCGGCGGACGGCATCATCCGCACCTGCGTGCATTACGGTTTCTGCACCAATACCTGTCCCACCTATGTATTGACGCGCGACGAAAACGAATCTCCGCGCGGGCGCATCGATCTCATTCGCACGATGCTGGAACGGGGCGGGGCGCCGGATGCGAAAACCGTGCGCCATCTGGACAATTGCCTGTCCTGCCTCTCCTGCATGACCACATGCGCGGTAAAGGTCGATTATGTGCACCTGATCGACCATGCGCGCGCGCATATCGAGCGCCATTACCGGCGGCCGCCGGGCGAGCGGCTGCTGCGCTTTGTCGTTGCCCGGCTGGTCCCCGATCCGCGCCTGTTTATCGGCGCGATCAAGGCGGGCCGGCTTGTGCGCCGCTGGCGCAATCTGATGCCGCGCCGCCTGCGCGCGTTGCTCGACGCCATCCCCGACAAGATCGAACCCGGCCTTCTCGCGCCTGCAATCTTTCCCGCACAAAACGGTCGTCGCAGGCGGATCGCGCTGCTGGCCGGCTGCGCGCAGCAGGCTTTGTCCGCCAACATCAATGCGGCGACGATCCGGCTGCTCAATCGCGCGGGATACGACGTCGCGATCGCGAAAGGCAGCGGCTGCTGCGGGTCGCTGACATTGCATATGGGACGCGAGGACGACGCGAAGGCCTCGGCGGCGCGCAACATAAAGGCGTGGGCGCGGGAAATCGACACGGACGGACTCGACGCCATCGTCGTCAACGCGTCGGGTTGCGGCACCACGGTGAAGGATTACGGGCATTTGTTTGCGCACGAGCCGGCGCTTGCACCTGACGCGCGGCGCGTTGCGGCGCTCGCCCGCGACATTTCCGAAATCCTCGCCGGCGCCAACCTCGTCTTTGCCAACCCACGCGCCTGGCGCGTCGCCTATCACGACCCCTGTTCGATGCAGCACGGGCAGAAGCTCACGCGGGAGCCGCGCGCGCTGCTTGCCGCCGCCGGCTACCGGGTGGCGGACGTGCCCGAAGCGCATTTCTGCTGCGGCTCGGCCGGCACCTACAATCTGCTGCAGCCGCGGACGGCGGCGACGCTCGGCGAGCGCAAGGCGGCCCATATCGAAAGTATCGCGCCCGACATCGTCGCGACCGGCAATATCGGCTGCATCGTGCAGTTGCGGCGCTATCTGCGCGTACCGGTGGTGCACACCGTCGAATTGCTCGACTGGGCGGCGGGCGGCCCAAGGCCGCCGGCCTTGCAGGGCCATGCCCTGCGCGATCCGGCGCGGCAGAACGAGGGCGCGGCGCAGCCGGGCGCGCCTGCGGATACGGGTTTTTGGTGACAGGGGGAAGCGCGATGACCGATGCAGCGGCGTTTGAACGATTTTTTGCGGATGTGCAGTCCGCGCTCGGCGCCGACGGCGTCAACCGCAGCGCGGAGACGATCCTGCGCTACGGCGAGAACACGATGCCGGGCGGCGACCGCAAGCCGGCCGGCGTCGTCTATCCCGGCTCGACCGCCCAGGTGCAGGCGGTCGTGCAGGCGGCCAACCGGCATCGCGTGCCGCTCTATCCGGTCTCCACCGGCAACAATATCGGGCTCGGCAGCCGCTCGGCTTCCACCGCCGGACAGGTGATCGTCGATCTCGGACACCGGATGAACCGCATCCTCGAAGTCGACGAGCGGATGGGGTTTGCCGTGGTCGAGCCCGGCGTCAGCTATCAGGCGATGTATGACGAACTGGTCCGGCGCGGCGACAAGTGGATGCTGGACGTGACGTCAGGCCCGCCGCAGGGCGGTATGCTCGGCAACGCGCTGGACAAGGGCGCGGGCTACACGCCCTATTTCGACCATTTCGGATTTTCCTGCGGCATGGAAGTGGTGCTCGGCAGCGGCGAGGTGCTGCGCACCGGCGACGGCTCGCTCGATCGCGATACGCTGGTGAACTGGCACACCTCCAAATACTCGTTCGGACCGATCCTCGACGGGCTGTTCACGCAATCCAATTACGGCATCGTTACGCGCATGGGCGTGTGGCTGTTGCCGCGTCCGCCGGTGGTCCAGTCGTTCCATTTCGCGTTTGCCGACGACGGCGACCTGGAAGCGATCGTCGAATTGTGCCGGCCGCTGAAAATGTCCAACTTCGTACCGACGCTGTTCCGTGTCGCCAACGATCTCTATCTGTGCGGATCGGAAGGCGAAAGCCCCGAATACCGGACGAATGGCGGAAGAAAATCGATCTCCGACGAGGGGCGCCGCGCGCTGCGCGAAAAGATCGGCGTCGGCGCCTGGACGGTGTCGGGCGCCTTCTACGGGCCGGCGGCGGCCGCGGTCGAGCCGATGATCCAGCGCGTGCGCGAACATTTCGGGCAGTCCGGCAAGGCACGCTACATCGCGCATCAGGAAGCGAAAGCCATTCCGCCGCTGCAGGTCGCGATCAACGCCTTTTCCGGCATTCCCAGCCTCGGCGAACTCGGGCTGCTGAAATGGCGGCCGGGCGGCGGCAACATCTGGTTCACGCCGGGTACGCCGATGGACGGTAAACTGGCCAACGAATTTCAGAGCGTCGGCCGCAAAATCTACGAAGAGCACGGCCTCGATTACACGGTGATGAATGTCTGCGGGCCGCGCTTTGCGCGCGGGCTGCATGTGACGACCTTCAACCGGGAAGACGCGCACGAGCGCGAGCGGGCGGACGCCTGCTACCGGAAAATGGCGGAAACGTTCGCTGCGCGCGGCGTATTCGTCGGCCGCGCGCCGCTCGATTATCACGCCATGCACATGGCGCAGACGATGCCTTCGTTCCGCAGCGTCTGTTCCGGGATCAAGCGCGCGCTCGACCCTAACGGCGTGATCGCGCCGGGACGCTACGGCATCGGCTGAGACGGATTGCGGACGGCAAGTACGGTCAGCGAGCGCGCGCTCCCCGCAGGCGTCGTGAACGCGATCGACTGGCCGGCGCGAAGGCCGATCAGCGCCGCACCGATCGGGGTCAGCACCGACAGCCTGCCGTCGGACATGTCGGCATCCTGCGGATAGACCAGCGTCACCCAGCGCGCCTTGCCGGTCTCCTCGTCGCGGAAATGGGCCATCGAGCCCATCATGACCAGATCAGGCTGCGCGCCGCCGTCGGGCAGGATTTCCGCACGGGCGATTTCGCGGGCGAGGAATGCCGCCGCCGGCTGGCGCGCGGCCGAACTGGCGAGGCGGTCGAGCCGCTCGACATCGCGCGCCGTCAGGGCGATCGGCGGCAGGCGATCCTGCGCATGCATGTGCATCGTCGCATCTCCTTCGAGAAGTGGCTGCGTTTGATTGGGTGTCTGCTGATTAAGTGTCTGCGCCGCGCGAACGCGTCCAAGACCGGTGACTGGAAAGAATAGATGCCGGACGGGCGCGCAGGCGCAGCCGTCCGGCTACCTGCCTGAATACAGGCGGCCGGCGCGGGGGAAACGGGTCTGGCGCGCGCAAAAGTTCATCGATCGTACATGGGATCGCGCGGCAGGAAGTCAAGACGCGGCGTTGCCGGCCCTGCGTCTCAGGCGCCCTTGCACGCTGCGGCGTCCGGACCGATGCCGAAACGGGCCAGCGCGGCAAGCAGCGCGCCGGAGGGCCGGGCGCCGGAGGTGAAGTGAATGCGCGCGCCAGCGGTTGCGGCGCCGTCAGCCGCAGGCCCGATCAGGTCGACGACGCGCCGCGCGATTGCCGGCGCCGGATCGATGAAGCTGACCGGCCAGGGTGCCGCCTCCTGCAACATGTCGAGCAGCAGCGGGTAATGCGTGCAGGCGAGCACGATCGTGTCGGTGCGCGCGTCCGGCGTTGCCACAAAGCAGGGCGCGAGTTCGGCCGCAATCGCGGCCGCATCCACCCTCTCGCCGCGCAGCCGCGCCTCGGCGAGCGGGGCGAGATGCCTGGAGCCGACCAGCGTGACCGCGCAGCCATGGCCGAATTCGCGGATCAGCGTCCTGGTATATTCGCGGGCGACGGTGGCTTCGGTGCCGAGCACCGAGACGAGCCGGGTTCGCGAGGCGGCGCAGGCGGGCTTGATCGCGGGCACCGTGCCGACGAAGGGCAGCGAGAAGCGCCGGCGCAGCTCGGCCAGCACCAGGGTCGAGGCGGTGTTGCAGGCGATCACGGCGAGGTCGGGCTCGTAGCGGGCGAGCAGGTCGCCGATCACCGCGGCGACGCGGTCGGACAGCCTGTCCGCGGGCCAGCCGGCATAGGGAAAGGCGTCGTCGTCGGCGGCATAGACGATGGCGGCGTCGGGGCGCAGCGCGGCGATCTCGCGATGCACGGTCAGCCCGCCGAGGCCGGAATCGAAAATGAGAATGGTGGGGGATACGGTCACGACGGCGGGGCGCTCGATGCTCGGGATGTCATGCCCGATTCCCGGCGGCGGCCAAAATCGCGGCAGGCCGGTCGCCCTCGCTGCGGCGGCGGGCATGCACAGGCGGCGGGTACCGGATGCGGCGATCCGTGTGCGAGGGGCGGGCAAGTTCGCATTGGGCTTTCGCAATGGCGGACGGTTCGCCGCCTAGAGGCTTGGGCGGACTGCACATTTCCGGGACGCTTGCGGGAAAAACCGACCGTGGGAATGCCGCAGCGTGCTATGTATTATTGCACCATAATGCTGGCGTGTTGTTGGCGCATGGCATGAGGCGGGCAGGGGCCGTCCTTCGTCGTTGCCGGCCGTCGCCGCCGGCCTGCGAAACCGGCACGTGACGATCGGCAAGCGATAACCGGCAAGCGATAACCGGCGAGCGATAACCGGCGAGCGATAACCGGCAAAGCGCTGCCGGGAAAAAGGGGCAACAGGAGCCGTCGATGGCGAGAAATGGGCGCGTACTCGTCGTCGAGGACGAGATTTTGATCCGCATGCTGGCCACCGACATGCTCGACGAACTCGGCTATGGCTGCGACGAGGCCGGCAGCGCCGCGGAAGCCATGAGCAAGCTCGGCAACGGCGCCAAATACCGTCTGGTCTTTCTCGACATCGGATTGCCGGACCGGCGCGGCGACGACCTCGTCGGCGACATCCGCAGCCGCGGCGACAAGCTGCCGCTGCTGATCGCCAGCGGCGAAGACCAGGCCGACCTGAAAAAACGGCTCGGCGGCTATGCGCCGATCGGGTTTCTCGCCAAGCCGTATAATTCGGAGGCGCTGCGCGCCGCGATCGGCAAGTTGGTCAGCGAATCCGGCGCCTGAGCGTCACAGCGAGCCGGCCAGCGCGGCAAGAACCACGAGCGTTCCGGTCGTCAGCCCCGATACCACGGCGAGCATCACCACGAGTCCCGCGTCGGTCCGGCGCGGCAGGCGGCGCGGCTTGATCAGGTCGAAACGGGCGGTGAGCGGCAACATCGGACGATCCTCGCGTTTGGCTGGCGGCGATGAATCCCGAGTCGCCGTCCCGGATGCGAGTCATTTTTTCGCAAGGCGAACGGGCGGTTCGCTTGACTCCGCCGCGACTCGGCGCGGCCGCGCCTTCCGAATCGAAGGTCGCTCAGGCGATCAGGTTCTGCCGGCGGCGGTCGCGCGCGGCGGCCGCATAATAGCGGCGCTTGGCTTCCAGCATCATCAGGTCGGCGCGCCTGGCGACCGATTCCAGCCGTTCGCCCGGCCGGCTGGTTGCCGCGCCGACGGACAGGCTGAGCGGCATGCCGCTGTAGAACTGGTTGTTCAGCTCCACCAGCTTGTGCAGGTCGTCGATGATCGCTTCCGTCTGCCGGGATTCGGTCGCCGGCAGCAGCACCGCGAATTCGTCGCCGCCGATGCGGCAGGCGCAACTGGGCCGCTCGAACAGCTTGTTGAGCACTTCGCCGGCGCGGCGCAACAGCGCGTCGCCCGCATCGTGACCCCAATTGTCGTTGGCATCCTTCAGGCCGTTCAGGTCCGCCATGATGACGGTGACCGGAAACGGGCCCTTGCGCTCCAGCCGGTTCATCTCCTCGACATAATAGGAGCGGTTGAACAGCTTGGTCAGAACGTCGTGGCGTCCGAGGAATTCCAGATAGGCTTCCGCCCGCTTGCGCGCGGTGATGTCGGTCAGCGCCACCTGCACCAGCGACCAGTCGTCCTCGTGGCCGGGCAGCACCGAAAACTGCAGATGAAAGTGCAATTCCTCGCCGTCCAGGCGGTAATTGATCACTTCGCGCTGCTGGAACAGCTTGCCGTCCCACAGATCGATCAATTGCTCGCGGAAATGCATCTGCATGTCGTCGCGGAATACGTCGCTCAGCCGCCGCAGCATGGTCTGCTTGTCCGGCGCGCCGAAAATATCGAGCGTGTACCGGTTCACGTCGATGACGCGTATCTCGTTCATGCAGCGCTGCACGAATTCGGGATGCACGTCGGTGAAGACGCGAAAATCGCGGATGCCGCGATCGCGCGCTTCTTCGAGCAGCGTCTTGATGGCGCTGAAATCCTCGACCCAGAGCGACACCGGCGAATGCTCGAACAGGCCGCGCGCATAGGCGTCGCTGGCGGCGAGTCTGCGGCGCGCATTCTCCCGCTCGGTGACATCCTCGGTGGCGACGAGAACGCGACGCCAGCTTGTCGCGTGGCCGGGCAGCACCGTGCCCTTGAGCTGGATGTCGAGGCGCTTGCCGGAGAGGGTGTAATTGACGGTATTGCTGTGGAATTCCTGCTGCCCGTCCCAGAGTTGCGCCAGCTCTTCGACATGCGTGGCGAGCATGTCGTCGCGGAAAATGCGGTCGATATTGCCGACCAGCCGGTCGAGATCGTCCGCCTCGAACAACGAAAGCGTTCTGCGGTTGACCTTGACGATGTCGATGCAGGCGGAACAGGCCCTGATGCGTTCGGGATCGGCCTTGAGATAGTCGCGCAGCGACACTACGCCCTGCTGCCGCAGGCCCTCGAAATGGCTCCTGAGCCGGCTGAAATCCTCAAGCCAGAGCGGCACCGGGGCGAGATCGAACATTTCCGCGTCGTCGCGGTCGCTGTCGCCGGAGGCCCGCGCGGGGCCTGTATGACCGGCAATTTCGTTGTGCGGCATGTAGAGGGATCCGCCTATCGCACGCAGGCACGCCGAACGGCCTGTAGCGTACCTTGTTCGTACTCAGCATAAGCGATTCGCTGCCGGTCGAAGGCGACCGCGAACGCCGCGCGGTGGATTTCCCGACAATGAATTTGCCGGTCCGCGGTTCCGCGCATCCGCGATCGCGGCAGATCGAGGCAAGAAAAGCCTGTCCGGCGGACATCCGCCGTGGCGGACGTCCGGTCTGCCCGGAATCAAGCGGTCGCAATTCGCAGATAGTCGCTGGACAATGCGCGCGATCGGGCCGCCGATCGTCGTTCTCCGACCTGCTGCCGGTCAATAGACCTGCAGCGGCAGCACGCCGCCGGGGCCGACCAGCACGCCCCAGGTCTCGCCGGCGCCGATTTCCACTTCGTCGCCTTCGGCCGGCTTGCCGCCGAGCCGGACCGACACCTTGTATTTGCCCGGCGCAAGATCGAGTTGCGGCCCGTCGGGATTGTTCGCGCCGACGCCGGCGCCGACCCTGACGGTCCGCTCGCCGACGGTCAGCGATGCCGCGACCTCGGTCATGTTGCCGAACACGATCTTTCCCTGACCGGATTTCGGCAGCACGCCGGCCTTTGCCGCTGCGTCCGTCTTGCGCACCGTCAGCGCGATATCGGTGGCGTCGTTGCGGCGCTCCAGCTTCAGCACCGCCGGACCTTCCGGCGCGGCGAAGGCAATGCTGGCGCGTGCGGCTTCCACGGCCGCGCCTTGCCGCTCTTCCTTCCAGCCGCGGCTGCCCAATTCGCGGCGATAGAAGGCGAGCACCGAGGCGAGCGGTATCGGCACGGTGGCGTTGACGGTGATGCGGAACGGGGTTTTCTCGCTGCCCGAGGACTCGCGGCGGCGCGGCACCGGGTAGCCGGAGACGTCGTCCGCTTCGATTTCCTGCGCATCGGTCGGCGCGGGTGCCGCGGTGGCGGCCGTCTCGGTTTGGGCGGGCTTCGCTGCCGCGGTGACGAGGGCATTGCCGCGGGCGGAGACGTTGACGGCCGCGCCCATGCGCATGACGGTGATCGAGACGCTTTTCGTCTCCCGGGCGAAGTCCAGCACCACCATGTTGTCGCGGTTGATTACCGAGCGGCGCTCGTTCCAGCCCTGCTGCCTGAGCGCATCGCGATAGAAAGCGGCGATCGAACGGACATCGGAGCGGCTCGCAAACGACAGCGTGCCTTGCGCTCCGTCGAATGCGACGTCTTCGGCGGTGTCCGGAACGGCGATCGGCAGATTGCCGTTTGCGAGCGGCCGCAAGCTGGGCGCCGGCGCCGCCTGCTGCGCCGGGGCTTGCGGCGGGGCGCCAAGCTGCTGCTGCGCCTGCCTGAGGACGTCGGCGGCGAGATTGTCGACGGCGTTGTTGAGTGCCTGGTGGCGCTGGCGCGCCTCGGCCTTTGCCGCGGCCTGCTCGGGCGTTTCCGACCGCTCGGGCTTCGGACGATCCTGCGCGGCGAGCACCGAGGCCGGGACGCCCTTGATCTCGACCCTGGTGCGCTCGCCCTCGTGCCGCTCAAGCGTGAGGATCAGCACGGTCCGGCTGTCGCGCGTGAAATATTCGTAGGCGCCTTTCCCGGTCATGCTGCCGGCGCGGCCGGGCCATGCGGAATAGCCGCGGGCCGCAAGCTCCTTGCGGAAGAATTCGAGCGCGGGCGCGACGGCCGTGCCGGTCGTGCTTCGCAGGAGCGGGCGCTCGGGCGCGTACTCGACGTCGACGGCGTCGGGCGGGAAGGGGAGGTCGGCGGCGAGCGGAATCGCGGTGTAGCTGACGCTGGTCGCGTTGGCCTGGGCGGGGGCGGGAGCGACAAAGGCGGAAATCGCCTGCGCTCCCTTCTTGAAGGTCATGATGCGCTGCGCGGGATTGACGGCGCGCGCGGAGAAGGGGTCGGTATAGGCCTGCCAGCCGGCGGCGGCGAGCAGCTTTGCCGTCGCCTCGGCGGCGCGTTCGATGCTGTCGGCGGTGGTGACGATGGTCGAGGTCGGGCCGGCATAGATCGTCTTGGCGCCGGGAAGTCGCGGCAGGCGGCTGGTATCGAGCGGCTCGGCGGCGTGTGCGGCAGCCAACGCTGTGACGGCAAGGACGAGGATGGAATGCAGCAAGGCGCGCGCGGGGCCGGGCATGGTGAACCTGTCTGTTGCACCCGCGAAAGTGCGGGGAACGGTGTGTCGCCGGCAGGGCGCAAAAGGTTCGCGGCCGGGGCCGTCTATGGCTGCGGGCGGAAATCTGCATAATCCGGCCCCGCCGGCGGCAACCGCGCCGCGCGACAGGAGGGCGTTCATGGCGCAGGTCAACCGTCAGGTGCGCCTCAAAGCGCGGCCGGCCGGCATTCCCCAGGCCGAGCATTTCGCGCTTGCCGAGGCTGCGATCCCCGAGCCCGGCGCGGGACAGTTTCTCGTGCGCAACGAATTCCTCTCGGTCGAGCCCGCCATGCGCGGCTGGGTCAGCGCGGTTGCAAACTATGCGGAGCCGGTCGGCATCGGCGACGTGATGCGGGCGTTTGCGGCCGGAACCGTGATCGCCTCGCGCCACAAGGATTACGCCGAAGGCGAGCGCGTCATGGGCCTGTTCGGCTGGCAGCATTTCGCGCTCTCCGACGGCGGCAATGTCACGCGCAAGGTGAAGGAGACCGACCTGCCGCTGTCGCTGTCGCTCGGCATTCTCGGACTGAACGGCGTCACCGCCTATTTCGGTTTGCTCGATGCCGGACAGCCGCGGCCGGGCGACACGGTTGCGGTCTCCACGGCGGCGGGCGCGGTCGGCTCGGCGGTCGGTCAGATCGCGAAGCTGATGGGCTGCCGCACCGTCGGCATTGCCGGCGGGCCGGTGAAGACGAAGCTGTGCCGCGAGGCGTTCGGTTACGATGCCGCGATCGACTACAAGGCGGAGGCCGACCTTGCCGGCGCCCTTGCGGCCGCCTGTCCGCGCGGCATCGATGTGTATTTCGACAATACCGCCGGCGCGATCAGCGACGCCGTGCTGACCCAGCTTGCGGTGGGCGCGCGCATCGTGATCTGCGGCACCGCCTCGGTCGCAAGCTGGGAGCCGCCGCCGCAAGGGCCGCGCGTCGAGCGGCATGTCCTGATCAAGCGCGCGCACATGAGCGGCTTTCTCGTATTCGACTACCGGCACCGCTACGAGGAGGCGGTGGCGCGGCTGGCCGCCTGGATACGTCAAGGGAGCTTGCGTTATCGCGAGGATATCGCCGAGGGCATCGAGCATTGCCCCGGCGCGATCGCGCAACTCTATCGCGGCGAAAATCTCGGCAAGAAACTCATCCGGCTGCTGCACGATTGAGACTGCGGCACCGCTTTGATGCGAAAGATATCGGGATGCGCGCGGATTATACTGCGCGCTGCATGGGCGCCGCCGCCGGCCTGTCGTAATCGATGGCGCGCGGCCGGCTCGTCTCTCTCAGCCACAGCCGTCAAACCCATTCGCCCGGCAGCGGGGCCTGCGCTGCGCGGCCAAACCGTTTGCGGGGTTACGATGCGCCATGCATTCCTGATCGCGGCCATGTTCGCCATCGCCGGCGCGATGCCGGCTGCGGCGGCGCCCCGGCAACCGACCTCCGTCGAGACGCAGCAGGACTGGTTCCGGTGTTTCGACCTCGGAATCAAACGCGGCATTCACCTCGAAAACGGGGAAATGCCGGACTGGATCGATGAGTGCCTGGCCGGAAGAATTCCGTTTGCGGACGAGGTGCAGGTCGCAAGCCAGCGGCGCACGCGGTCGCCGGCAAAGCGCCTGCAATAGCGCGCGCAGGGCGCGGGTTTAGAGAAAAGTTACGGCCACAGCCTCCGATTTAAGCCGGGCGATGCTGTCGGCGCCGGGCGCAGCGGTCAGACTGGCGCTGCGGCCGCTTCGCGCCGTTGCCGGGACAGCCATGCAGCTCTTGGTCGGACTCGTTGCGATCGCGTGCGCCGTCGCCATGGTCTGGGCGCTGCGCTCGCGCGACGGGATTCATCCGAATCCGCTGCTCGAACGGCCGGGGATGCATATCGTCGTGCCGCTGACGACGCTTGTGCTGCTGACCGCCGGCATTGCGATGACGGTGTCCTGGCTGCTCGCATGACGGCGAGACATCCGCGCATGCGCGCGCAAGCGGCAGCAAGGAGTTGGTCCGTACCGGAGGAACAGGGGTCATGATCGAGACATTGGGGGCGGTGCTGGTCGCTGTGGCGGCCGCGATGCTGATCGTGGCCCGGCCGCGACGGGGCGAGAAGGTTGCGTTCCTGTCGGGCGACACCGCCGAGCAGGCCTATTGCATGACCTTCGTCGCGCTGTTCTGCGTCGGCATGCTGCTGATGCTCGCGATCTGAGCGGGATCGGGCGCCGTTTTCGCCGGCGGCGCTGCCCTTCCTGGATAGATACGTATCGAACCCTATGCGTGGCGCCAACGCTAGAAATGCGACGGATTCTGGCGGAGATGACGACCTTGCAGCGGCCCTTGCATATATGTAATATACATAGTCAGAAACGATGAAGATCGAATTCGACAGCACGAAGGATGCGATCAACCGACAAAAGCATGGCCTTTCGCTCGCATTCGGCGCGCGGATTTTCGACGATCCCGATTTGCTCGTCCTTCCTACGATCCGGGATGAGGATGACGAGGAGCGCTACAAAGCCGTTGGCCTGGTCGAGGGCAAACTTTACACGGCCGTGCACGTCTGGCGGGACGACGCGGTACGATTTCTATCGGTGAGAAGGAGCAACAGGAGTGAAGAAGAAGCGTACCATCGCGATTGAGGCCGATCCAAGCGATCCGGAGGACCGGCCGGTCAGCGCCGAGGGGCTTGCGAAAGCACGAGAGGGGCGCCGCGTCCGGCGGCTGCGGCACCGGCTCGGGCTGAGCCAGTCCGAATTTGCCGAGCGTTACGGGATTCCCCTCGCCAATATCCGGCAATACGAAATTGGTCGGGTCATGCCGCCGCCGGCCGTCCGCGCCTACTTGGCCGTCATCGCCGAGGAACCGCGAATAACTGCTGAAGCATTTCGTAAATCGCGTGCGGCTTGATTATGTGGCAAATGGGGGATGCTGGCTGGGGGACTAGGATTCGAACCTAGATTAACGGAGTCAGAGTCCGCTGTTCTACCGTTGAACTATCCCCCACCCGGGCGGGCGGGCCGCGCGGGCCCTAGATATACGCAGCCGCCGGGATTTTCAAATTTTGTCCCGGCGCGGGCCTGGAGCGCCCGGCGGCCCTGGGCGGACGGCGCTTTCCTGCGCGGTCTGCGGGCGGTCTCGCCGCATCGGGAGAAACCGGCGCATGCAGAACCGGAACGGAAAGCGCGGCGAAGGATCTTTCGTTCAGCGCTGCGGTCGCCGGCTCTGCGGATTGGCGGCGAGCCATTCGAGCAAGGCGAGCGTCGGGTGTCCGTCCGGGACCATGCCGGCGCGGGCCTGCATTTCGCGGATCGCGTCGCGGGTGTCGAAATCGATCTGGCCGACGAAATTCTTCACCGGATAGCCGCGCGCGGCCAGATCGCGCTGCAGGCGGATGCGTTCGTCGCGCGGCATCTGCCGGTCGTTCTTCGGCCAGCGCCCGACGAACGGCGCGCCTGCGCGCAGCCGGTCGGCGAGGTGCGAAATCGCCAGCGCATAGGCGTCGGAAATATTGTAGCGCTTGATCGCCTCGAAATTGGCCGTGACCAGAAATGCGGGGCCGGCTGCGCCGGCGGGAAACAGAAGATAGGCGCTGCCGGTTTGCGGCAGGCGACCGCCATCGGCGCGCCGCAGCCCGAGCCGCGTCCATTCGGAAAAGTCGGCGCGGCTGCGCCGGTAGTCGAAGCCGCGCGGCACCAGTACCTCAAAGCCCCAGGGCAAGCCGGGCTGCCATCCGTTCTCGCGCAGATAATTGCCGATCGAGCCGAGCGTATCGGGCACGCTGGTCCAGATGTCGCGCCGGCCGTCGCCGGTGAAGTCCACCGCCCAGCGCATGAAGCTCGAGGGAATGAATTGCGGCTGGCCCATGGCGCCGGCCCAGGAGCCGGTGATCTTTTCGCGCGCAATATGTCCCTGCTGCACGATCAGCAACGCCTGCAGCAATTCCTCTCGGCAGAATTCCTCGCGATAGCCGGAGGCGGCCAGCGTGACCAGGGAGCGGATGATGTCGCGGTTGCCGGGCGTCGCGCCGTAATTCGTTTCCAGTCCCCAGATCGCGACGATGACCAGCGGATCGACGCCGAAGCGGCGCTCAACGGCGGCAAGCGTGTCGCGCCACTGCGCGATCTGCCGATGGCCGCCGGCAAGGCGGGCCGGCGAGACGACGCCGGCGACATAGTCGCCGACCGGCCGGCCATATTCGGCCTGCCGCTGCGTCAGCGCGATGACGGAGGGATCGGGGGCGATGCCGGCAAATGCCCGGTCGAATGTCGCGCGGGCGATGCCGCGGCTTTGCGCCTGCGGCCAGAGCTGGCGGATATAGGTGCCGAATTCGGTTCCCTTGCCGTCCTGCGGCTGCGCGCCTGCGGGGGCAAGCAGGGCGAGCAGCAATACAATGCCGAGCGAGGCGGTCCGCCCCGCCCGGTGCCCGGTCGCCGGGCGCGCAGGCACGGTCATGCCGCCTTCGCGGCTTGCGCGTCGCGGATCGCCTGCCATACGCGCTCGGGCGTGGCCGGCATGTCGAAATGCCGGATGCCGTAGACGGACAGCGCATCGACGATCGCGTTCATGATCGAGGCAAGTCCGCCGGCGCTGCCGGCTTCGCCGCAGCCCTTGGTGCCGAGCGGATTGGACTTCGCCGGAACCGGATGGCTGACAAAGCCGATGTCGCAAAGGTGGTGCGCGCGCGGCATGGCGTAGTCCATGAACGAGCCGGCGAGAAGCTGACCGTCGCCGTCATAGACGGCGTTTTCAAGGAGCGCCTGTCCGAGGCCCTGCACAACGCCGCCATGCACCTGGCCCTCGACCAGCAGTGGGTTGACGACGGTTCCGAAGTCGTTGACCGAGGAATATTTCACCAGTTCCACGACGCCGGTTTCCGGGTCGATCTCGACTTCGGCGATGTGGGTACCGTTGGGGAAAGCGGAGGGGATCGGCCCGGTCGCGTGGCTGACATCGAGAGAGTCCGGCATGCCCTCGGGCGGTTTCGGTCCGGCGCGCAGTTTTGCGGCAAGCTCCATGATGCCGATCGAGCGGTCGGTGCCGGCGATGGTGAAACGCCCGCGCACGAATTCGATGTCGGCGGCGGCGGCTTCCAGCACATGTGCGGCGGCGAGCCGGCCCTTTTCGATTACCTTGGCCGCGGCCTCGACGATGGCCGCGCCGCTGGCGGTGATCGAGCGCGAGCCGCCGGTGCCGCCGCCGGCGATCAGCGCGTCGCTGTCGCCCTGAAGAAGGCGGATGCGATCGAACGGTACGCCCAGCGTCTGGCTCAGAACCTGCGCAAATGGTGCGGCGTGGCCCTGCCCGTAATCGAGCGTGCCGGTGACGATGGTGACCGTGCCGTCGGCCTCGAAGCGAATGCCGCCCATTTCCTTGTTCGGGGGCGCGGTAACCTCGAGATAGGAGCCGATGCCGAGCCCGCGCAGTTTTCCGCTTGCTTCGCTCTCGCGCCGGCGCGCGGCGAAGCCGCCGACGTCGGCCGTCGCCAGCGCCCGCTCGAACAGGGCGGGAAAATCGCCGCTGTCATATTCCATCCCCGAGGCGGCCTTCCATGGCATGGCATCGGCCGGGACATGGTTGCGGCGACGCAGCGCGATGCGGTCGATTCCCGTCTCGGCCGCGGCGGCATCGATCAGCCGCTCCATATAATAGTTGCCTTCCGGCCGGCCGGCGCCGCGATAGGCGGAAACCCAGGCCGTATTGGTGAAGACACAGCGGCTCGATACTTCAAGCAGCGGCGTGCGGTAGATGCCCGGCGTATTCTTCACCGCGTTCAGAGTCGCCATCAGCGGCGAGACCGGACCGAGGAATGCACCCATATTGCCGAAACCGGCGAGACGCACGGCGAGGAAATGTCCGTCCCTGTCGAGCGCCAGTTCGGCGGTCATCTCGTGGTCGCGACCGTGATGGTCGGAAACGAAACTGCCGGAGCGCTCGTCGGTCCATTTCACCGGCCGCCCGAGCGCGCGCGCGGCATGCAGAAGCGCGACATATTCGGGATAGACCGGCGCCTTCATGCCGAACGAGCCGCCGACATGGCCGGTGAGAACGCGCACCCGGTCGGGCGCGGACCTGAGAATGTCGACAAGCTGGGACTTCATGCCGAACACGCCCTGGCTCTGGCAATGCAGGGTCCAGCGATCGCGCTCCGCGTCGTAGACGCCGATCGCCGCGCGCGGCTCCATGGCCGCGACCACGAGGCGCGTGTTACGCAGGCTGAGACGCGTCACATGCGCGGCCCTGGAAAAGGCGTCGGCCACCTTCTCGCCGTCGCCGTAATGATAATCGAGCGCGACATTGCCGGGCACATCGTCGTACAGAAGCGGGGCGCCCGGCTTCGCCGCCTCGCTCGCCAGCGTGACGGCGGGGAGCGGATCGATATCGAGCGCCACCGCTTCGGCGGCATCCTTGGCCTGCAACAGCGTTTCGGCGACGACCATCGCCACCGGATCGCCGACGCAGCGAACCTTGTCGGCGGCGAAGGCGGGGCGCGGCGGCTTGTGCATGTCCGAACCGTCGCGGTTCTTGAACGGCACCGCGCATTTGAGCGTGTCGTAGGCTTCAAGGTCGCGCGCGGTGTAAACGCCGAGCACGCCGGGCATGGCGCGCGCATCCGCGCTTTCGATGCCGCGGATCGTGCCATGCGCATGCGGCGAACGCACGACCACCGCATTGGCCTGCCCGGGCAGATCGATGTCGTCGGTATAGCGGCCCCGGCCGCTGACCAGTACCGGATCCTCGGTGCGCGGCACCGGCTGTCCGATGCCGAATTTTGCGAAGGCCCATGAATCGGCCGTGTCGGTCGAAGGGCCGGCAGCAGGCGCGGGTCGGTCGAAAAGGTTCATGCGGGAAGGTCCGGGAAGACGTTGGCCGTCACATAGCGGCCGATGCCTGCGCAGACAACCCGCAGGGCCTTAACCGCATTGCAGCATGATGCCGGGCGCAGGCCGTCCGCGCGGTTGCACATCCGACGCCCACTCCTTACACTTTGCCCGATCTTTGGACACAACGCCGCAGCCGGGACATCGTCGCCGGCCTGCGGCAGGACGATATTCGATGGACAGCGAGGCCAGGGCGACCGGCCTCGATCCCGCGCGTGAGCGTGCATTTCGCGATTCCCGCCGCGAGGCGGAGGATCCGCGGGATCGCGGATCGCCCACCCAACCGCGCCACGACGGGGGCGGCCTGGGGACGGACCTTTATGGGCCGACCTATGCCGCACTCGACCTCGGCACCAACAATTGCCGCCTGCTTGTGGCGCGCGCCACGCATGACGGATTCCGCGTCATCGATGCGTTCTCCCGCATCATCCGGCTGGGCGAGGGCATCACCGCCTCGGGCCGGCTGAGCGAAGCGGCGATCGTGCGCGCGGTGGAGGCGCTGAAAGTCTGCCGCGACAAGATGCGTAATCGCGGCGTCACGCGCGCGCGGCTGATTGCGACGGAGGCCTGCCGTTCGGCGGAGAACGGCCGCGAATTCCTGCAACGCGTGCGCAGTCAGGTCGGGATCGATCTGGAAATCGTCGACCGCGAAACCGAGGCGCTGCTGGCGGCGACCGGCTGCACCCCGCTGATCGACCCGCAGGCGCGCGGCGCCATTCTGTTCGATATCGGCGGCGGCTCCTCGGAACTGGTGCGGCTCGGGCATCCGGGGCAGTCGCGGCACGGGCCGCCGCCGCCGGACATGAACGGCTGGATATCTTTGCCGGTCGGCGTGGTCACGCTGGCCGAGCGGCATGGCGGCATTGTCGTCACCGCCGACATCTTCGAGGCGATGACGCAGGAGGTGGCCGAACATATCCGCCCCTTCGCCGCCGCCCATGAGGGACACGATCCCCACAATATGCATCTGCTCGGAACCTCGGGAACGGTTACCACCATTGCCGGCGTGCACCTGGCCCTGCGCCGCTACGATCGGCGCCGCGTCGACGGTTCGTGGATGAAGGACAGCGAGGTCACCGCCGTGCTGGAGCGGCTTCTGACGATGAATTACGAGGAACGCGCCGCCAATCCCTGCATCGGCGTCGAGCGCGCCGATCTGGTTCTGGCCGGCTGCGCCATTCTGGAGGCGATCCGCCGCGCCTTTCCCTGCACCCGATTGCGCATCGCCGATCGCGGCCTGCGCGAAGGCATGCTGGTGCAGATGATGCGCGAAGACGGCGTTTGGAGCGGAGCTGCGTCGTGACCGGCTCGCGCGGCGGCGGGCGCAATCTGAAGGTGCGGGTCAAGGGCGGCAAGACCCGCTCGCTGTCATCGAAACTGTGGCTCGACCGCCAGCTCAACGACCCCTATGTCGCGCGCGCAAAGCGGGAAGGCTACCGTTCGCGCGCCGCCTACAAGCTGATCGAGATCGACGACAAGTATCGTTTCCTCAGACCGGGCGCGCGGGTGGCCGATCTCGGCGCCGCTCCCGGAGGCTGGAGCCAGGTCGCGGCCAAGCGCACCGGCGCCGCGGAGGGACGGGGCAAGGTGGTGGCGATCGACCTTCTCGACATGCCGCCGATCCCCGGCGTGCAGTTCCTGCAGCTCGATTTTCTCGATCCGCAGGCGCCGGCGGCGCTGCGACAGGCGCTGGGCGGGCCCGCCGACGTCGTGCTTTCCGACATGGCCGCCAATGCCACCGGCCACCGCAAGACCGATCACCTGAAAATCATCGGGCTTGTGGAGGCGGCGGCCGAATTCGCGCGCGCGATGCTGGCGCCGGGCGGCACCTTTCTCGCCAAGGTGCTGCAGGGCGGGACCGAAAACGCGCTGCTGTCGGCGCTGCGCCGCGATTACGCCTCCGTCCGCCATGTCAAACCGGCGGCAAGCCGCGCCGATTCCGCCGAGCTTTACGTGCTCGCCACCGGCTTTCGCCGCGCGGCGTCGACCGGCTCTGGATAACACCGGTTTTGCTTCGTGATTTGGCGGCGAATCTCATATGCCGGTGCGGCGCGCATTGCGCATGGAGAGGTAGAATTCTATGGCCGCGAAACCCAAAGCCAAGCCGGCGTCAAAGAAACCGGCGGCAACCAAGAGCGTCAACAAGGTCACGCTGAAGCATCTCGCCGCGACGCTGGCGGAGGAGCATCAGCTCACCAAGAAGCAGGGCGAGGCCATGCTCAACGACCTCGTGATGCTGATCACCAAGCACCTGAAGAAGGGCGAGCGCATCCGCATCGCCGGACTTGGCATTCTGCAGGTGCGCAAGCGTCCGGCGCGCATGGGCCGCAATCCCGCGACCGGCGAGACCATCAAGATCAAGGCAAGCAAGAAGATCGCCTTCCGCGCCGCCAAGGAACTGAAACTGGCGGTGTGATCCCGGCCGCCGCAGTCCCGGCCGCCCGCAAACGCGGCCGGGGCGCGCAGCCTCCGCGCGCTCCGGTTCAGCCGATCCGGCGGTCCGACGTCTCGCCTGCCGCGATCGGCTCGACGCTCTTTGCCGGAGCATGGCCGGACATTTCCGCGCCGGCGTCGTGCGGCAGCCTTGCAAAGACAAGCGTCGAGAGCGCCGAGATCGCGCCGATGACCAGGAAGGCCGGGATGAAATCGGCGGCCTGCATGGTCTGCGCGCCGCGCAGCCGCAGCGTCGTCTCCACCGCGAAGGCGCCGACGGCCACGCCCGCCGACAGCGACAATTGCTGCGACACCGCGGCGAGCGCGGTGGCGCGGCTCATCTGCGCAGCGCCGATCTCCGCATAAGCTATGGTGTTGATGCCGGTGAATTGCAGCGAGCGGAAAAAGCCGCCGACCAGCAGGATCAGCACGATCAGGGCAAACGGCGTCGCCGGGGTGAAGGCGGCGCAGCCGGCGAGAAAGGCCGCCGCGATCGTCGCATTGACGGTGAGGACCGGGCGAAAGCCGAAGCGGCCGATGATGCGCGCTGCGAGCGTCTTCATGCCGAGCGCGCCGAGCGCAGAGGAAAACGTGACGAGGCCGGACTGAAACGGCGTCAGCCCGAAGCCGACCTGCATCAGAAGCGGCAGCAGGAACGGCAGCGCGCCGATACCGAGCCGGAACAGGAAGCCGCCGACAATGCTGGCCCGATAGGTGGGGTAGCGGAGCAGCGTGAAATCGAGAATGGGTGCGGGCGTGCGACGGGCATGGACCACGTAGCCGGCCATCGCCGCCGCGCCGCCGGCGATCAGTCCGGCAACGATCTCCCAGGGCAGCAGGTCGAGGCCCGCCACCGACAGGCCGAATGCGAGCCCGGCCATGCCGAGCCCGGCGAGCAGCATGCCGACGCCGTCGAAACGGTCGACATGCCCGGCACGCAGCGGATCGAGGTAGCGCGAGGCGAGCGCGATCCCGATCAGGCCGATCGGGATGTTGATCAGGAAAATCCAGTGCCACGACACGTAGGTGGTGATGAATCCGCCGACCGGCGGGCCGACGACCGGGCCGATCAGCGAAGGCACGGTCACCCAGGCCATGGCGCCGACCAGTTCGCGCTTGTCGACCGAGCGCACCAGAACCAGCCGTCCCACCGGCGTCATCATCGCCCCGCCCATGCCCTGCACGATGCGGGCGATCACGAAATCCTCCAGCGAACTGGCGAAGGCGCAGCCGAGCGAGCCGATCATGAAAACGGCGATGGCGGCGCGAAACACCGCGCGCGCACCGAAACGGTCGGCGGTCCAGCCGCTCGCCGGGATGAACACGGCGAGGGAGAGGAGGTAGGAGGTGAGCGCAAGCTTGAGTGCCAGCGGATTGGTGCCGATGTCGGCGGCGATCGCAGGCAGCGAGGTCGCGATCACGGTCGAATCCATGTTCTCCATGAACAGGGCGACGGCGACGATGAGCGGGACGATGCGCTTGCGATTCATGCGGACGGGACGGGATCCGGCAGGTTCCGGCGGGCCGCATCTTCTAGCACCGCCCGCGCTCCTGTAAGAGCGGATCTTGCGCCGCGCATGGCCGCTCCTACATGTGCGCAGGCGGGTTCCTCAATCCGGCCGGGGAGGCGGCGACCATGATCTACGTTCTCGCAATCTTTCTGCCGCCGCTGGCGCTGCTGCTGAACGGGCAGGTTTTCTCCGCCATCCTCAATGCGGTTTTGATCGTGCCGTGCCTGCTGCTAGGGTTCGTCTTCCCGGTATTCTGGCTGGTGCCCTCGCTGCACGGCGTGGTCGCCGTCTACATGAAGCGCGAGGACCGCAAGCATCGCGAGATCGTCGACGCGATCCGCGAACACGGTCCGCCGCCCGGCTACAAGCCCTGATTGCCGATCCTGCGCATGCCGGCAGAACCGGCCGCGGCGGCGGCGACGCTGCGCGGACGGCTGCCGTTCCCCGGCCTCATTTCGCGGCAGGCGCGTCGCGCCGCTGCGGATGAGGCCGGGGTTTATTCGCCGCCCGCCTCGCAAAGCCGCGGCGGGTATGCTAACGACCCGCGCCAACCCCGATTCCCGCGAATCCTTGTGACGGCGGGTACGATCCGATAGAGTTGGCAATGGCAAACCCGTTACATTCAGGTTCCAACGGCGCCCCGCGCGAGGCGCTGACTTTCGACGACGTGTTGTTGCGTCCGGGCCTGTCGGACGTATTGCCCTCCGACGTCGACCTGCGCACGCGGCTGACGCGCGAGATTTCCCTCAATATCCCGATCGTCGCCTCGGCGATGGACACCGTCACCGAATCCGCGATGGCCATTGCCATGGCGCAGGCGGGCGGCATCGGCGTCATCCACCGCAATCTGGAGCCGGCCGAACAGGCCGCGCAGGTGCGGCAGGTGAAGAAATTCGAGAGTGGCATGGTGGTCAATCCGGTCACCATCCCTCCCGGCGCGACGCTCGCCGATGCGCTGGCGCTGATGAAGGAGCACGCGATTTCCGGCATTCCGGTGGTCGAAGGCGGCGGCAACGGCACGGCCGGCAAGCTGGTGGGCATTCTCACCAACCGCGACGTGCGCTTCGCCAACGATCCGCGCCAGAGCGTTGCCGAGCTGATGACCCGGGACAGGCTGGTCACCGTGCGCGAAGGCGTAAGCCAGGACGAGGCGAAGAGGCTCCTGCATCAGCATCGGATCGAGAAGCTTCTGGTGGTGGACGCGCAATATCGCTGCGTCGGCCTGATCACCGTCAAGGACATCGAAAAGGCGGTTGCCAACCCGAATGCCTGCAAGGACGAGCAGGGACGGCTGCGCGTCGCCGCCGCCACGACGGTGGGCGACAAGGGCTATGAGCGCACCGAGCGGCTGATCGATGCCGGTGTCGATCTCGTCGTTGTCGACACCGCGCACGGCCATTCGCGGCATGTGCTCGATGCCGTCGGACGCATCAAGCGCGCCTCCAACAAGGTGCAGGTCATTGCCGGCAACGTGGCGACGACCGAAGGCGCGCAGGCGCTGGTCGATCCCGGCGCGGACGCGATCAAGGTTGGCAGCGGGCCGGGCGCGATCTGCACGACGCGCATCGTCGCCGGCGTCGGCGTGCCGCAGCTCACCGCGATCGTGGATTCGGTGGAGGCGGCGCGCAAGAGCGGCACGCCGGTAATCGCCGACGGCGGGATCAAGTATTCGGGCGACCTCGCCAAGGCGCTTGCTGCCGGCGCGGACTGCTCCATGGTCGGCTCGCTGCTCGCCGGCACCGACGAAACGCCGGGCGAGGTGTTCCTGTATCAGGGCCGTTCCTACAAGACCTATCGCGGCATGGGTTCGGTCGGTGCCATGGCGCGCGGCTCCGCCGATCGCTATTTCCAGCAGGACATCAAGGATTCGCTCAAGCTCGTGCCCGAGGGCGTGGAAGGACAGGTGCCCTACAAGGGCGCTGTGGCGACCGTGCTGCACCAGCTCACCGGCGGTGTGCGCGCGGCGATGGGCTATGTCGGGGCCAGGACGATTGCCGAATTCCACGACAAGGCGGTGTTTATGCGCATTTCCGGGGCCGGCCTGCGCGAGAGCCACGTGCACGATGTGACCATCACGCGCGAAAGCCCGAATTATCCGAGCCGGGTCTGAGCGCGATTACCGATCGCGTCGCCGCCGCCGAAGATTTCGGTGCGGCCGTCGGCCGTTCCGATGCGGCAGCCGCGCCGTCCATGCCCGTCCGGCAATCGATGACGACCCGGTCAAGTCCTTGCGTTGAGCGGGGTCGCCGCCGGCGAATGTCGCTCGGGCGCGGGCGCGGCGTTTCGGGAATCTGTCGCCGGCGGTCTATGATGCGTATAGGCGCGGGAATTCAGTCATGTCCGCAATCGCCGACCCCTTTGCCGGGGTCCAAGAGGCCACGCGCAGCCATCGTGCCCAGCATGGCTGCGGCGCCCATCCTTACAGGAACGGCCCGCTGCTCGGCGCGCTGGCGGCGGCGGTGGCCGCGCGCCGCATTCTCGAACTCGGCACCGGGCTCGGCTATTCGGCGTTGTGGCTGGCACATGGGGCGCCCGACGCCGTCGTCGACACGGTCGAACGCGACGCACGGCATGTAAAACTTGCGCGCGCGCACGTCTCCGAATTCGGCCGCGACGGGCATATCGTCGTGCATCAGGGCGATTTCGCAAAGGTCGTGCCGCGGCTCGATCCCGGCTACGACCTCGCCTTCTGCGACGGCGCAGCGCCGGTGCCCTCGCTGCTGCCGCTGATGGCGACGGCGTTACGCAAGGGCGGACTGCTCATCAGTGCCAATCTGATCCATGCAGGCGCGCACGATTATCGCGCGGCGCTGTTCGGCAGCGAAAGCTGGCGCTCGGCGACGGTCGAGGATGGCGAGACGGCAATCAGCGTCAAGCTGTGATCAGGTCACGCGATAACGGAACATCACCCCGGTCCGGCTGTCCAGCCACGCGCTGAAATCGTGCATCGGTCGCGGATTGCGGACGAACGGCATTTTCAGTTCGAGCGGCGGTCGGCCGGGAACGGTCACGATGACGGTGCGGTCGGCGGTCTGTTCGCTGAAGGTGCAGCTGACCGGCAGAAACGGCCGGCGGTCGTCCATGAAGCCGTCCGGATACGGGTGCACCGCGAAGCAGCGCGTTTCTCCAGAGGGTGTGCGCATGCGCACGGAAATGTCTGCCGGCCTGGCCTGCGGCAAGCCGTCGGGAAAATGAATCCGCACCCAGAGCGTTCGCGGCTCGCCGATTTTGTGGTAGGGCCATTGCACCTGCTTGTTGAAGGCGAGTCCGCACGAGATCGCCGCCGCCGCAACCGCGCCGGCCGCGACCGTCCCGCCGGCAAGGGCGCGCGCCGCCATGCCGCGGTAATGCGCGGCAATGATCGCGCTGCCGGCGAACAGCGCGACGGCGCATGCCAGCACGATGTCTTCCGGCCGGTACAGGCCGGGAAAGCGATAACCCAGCGACGTGAAGCCGGTCCCGGCGAGCGCGTAGACGGCAACCCGCTTGAGCCGGGCGGCGCGCCCCGTCGCCTCGAGCCGCGCGTCGCCGCGATGCCACCGCCAGAAAGTCAGGCCGCCGGCGGCAAGCCCGAGATACCAGCCGGCGAGGCGGACATGCGCCAGCGCTTGCGTGCTGTCCAGCGGCGCCTCGGCGGCCTGTGCGCGCAGCGTCTCGTATGCGAGCGCGAAGACGCCGAGCGACGCCGTCCATCCGGCAAGCGCTGCGCCGAGCGCAAATGCAATGCCGATCGAGATCGGAAGGGCGGCGCGAAGGCGCATGCGGTCACCGCCATGCCGGAACAAAATAGCGAATCTCGAACGCTTCCTCCGGCCTGAGGCGGCGCGGCTGTCCGTTCGGTTCGCGGTCGTCGGCATAGTCGGCGCGCTGCCATTCGCCGAACTCGGTGGCCGGACGCGGCGTCGCCGGCAGCCGGATGGTGTAGAGCATGCGCGGATACCCCTGCATCGACACGACGAGGATGCGTCTGCTGGTGCGGGTATACAGATCGATGCTGCCGCCGATCACCGGACGGTCGTCCTCGTAGCGCAGCCAGGGATCGGCGAAGCGGCCGCCGCTTCGCTGCGATCCCGCCTGCATCTCGAAATCGATCTGCGGACGCACCGGCACCTTGGCGCCGGCCGGCAGGCGGACCTCGAAATGCATGCGCGGCGAGGCCCCGGAAAAATGCTCCACCGTCGCGAGCCTGTAGAGCACGACGGCTGCGACAATCGCGGCGATTATGCCGAGTGCCGCCAGTCCGCGGCCGGCAATGGCCCCCGGCCTGCGCAATCCGGCAAAACGCAGGGCGATCACGATGCCGACGGGGCAGCCGATCAGCGCGCCGAGCAGGCCGATTGCGCCCATGAAATAGCCGGAGGCGCCCTCGAAGCTGGAAATGGCCATGGCCTCCGCCAGCACCGCGCCGAGCGCGAGGCCGATGCCGAACCCGGCTGCGGCGCCGATAACGGCGCCAAGGATGGCGGCAAAGATCGACATTCAATGTCCTCCCGTCGGGATTAGTCAGGGCAACCATAGCGCAGGTTCATCGGCCCGCGTTGCAGGCGGAAGCAATTGCGGCTAGTCCCATGCGGTCTTGCAACAGGGGCGTGCGCCATGTCGGTGATGGAAATCCTGCTTCCGCTGTTTGCGTCGATCGTGCTGACGCTCGTTCTGATGTTCTGGATGGGCGGCCTGCGGGTCATGGCGGTGCGTCGCGGAACCGTGCATCCGCGCGACATCGCGCTGCGCGAGCCGAACTGGCCCAAGCGGCATCTGCAGATCCAGAATGCCTTTCACAACCAGCTCGAACTGCCGGTGCTGTTCTATGTGCTCACCATTCTGGTCCTGGTGACGCGCAGTGCGGATACCACCTTCCTGGTGCTGGCCTGGATCTTCGTCGCGCTGCGCTATGCGCATGCCTATGTGCATGTGACCAGCAACCGCCTTTCTTTGCGCGGCGGCGTGTTCATTCTCGGCGCCACGGTGCTTGCGATCATGTGGGGCCTGTTCATGCTGCGGATCGTCGCCGTGCAGTAAGGCAGGAGCGCCGCACCGCATGACACCCTCCGCCCGGCTTTCCGCCGCCATCGAGGTGCTGTCCGACATCGAGGCGCGCCGGCGTCCGGCCGCCGATGCGCTCAAGGACTGGGGGCTGACGCACCGCTTCGCCGGCTCCTCGGACCGCGCCGCGATCGCCGGCCTCGTCTACGACGCGCTGCGGCGCCGCTCCTCTGCCGCCTATGTGATGGGCGCCGATACGCCGCGCGCCGTCCTGCTCGGCATGCTGCGGCTCGAACGCAATCTCGACGCCGGCGCGATTGCCGCCCTGTTCGACGGGTCGCGTTTTGCGCCGGCGCCGCTTCTGGACGCGGAGCGCGCGGCGATCGGGTGCGCCGATCTTTCCGCCGCGCCGCCGCACGTGGCCGGCGACTATCCGGCCTGGCTCGATCCGCACCTGGAACGCGTCTTCGGCGAGGAGCGCGCCGTCGAAGCGGCGGCGCTGTCCGCGCGTGCGCCGCTCGACCTGCGCGTCAACACGCTGAAGGCGACCCGCGAGCAGGCGATTGCGGCCTTGCCCGATCTCGCGGTGGCGCCGACGCGCTGGTCGCCGGTCGGGCTGCGCATCGAACTGAAGCCCGAAGCCAAGAGCCCCGCCATTCATGCCGAGCCGGCATTCATCAAGGGCATGGTCGAAATCCAGGACGAGGGTTCGCAGCTCGCCGCTCTGCTGGCGGGCGCGCATTCCGGCGAACAGGTCGGTGACCTGTGCGCGGGCGGCGGGGGCAAGACGCTGGCGCTCGCGGCGGGGATGCAGAATGGCGGTCAGATATTCGCCACCGACAGCGACAAGCGGCGGCTCGCGCCGATCCATGCCCGGCTCGAACGGGCGGGAATTCGCAACGTGCAGGTCGTCACCCCGCGCCGCGACGCGGACCTGCTCGAAGCGCAGGAATCCAGCCTCGATCTGGTGCTGATCGACGCGCCCTGCACCGGAACGGGATCGTGGCGACGCAATCCGGATGCGAAATGGCGGCTGCGGCCGGGTGCGCTCGACATCCGCAGAAAGGAGCAGCGCAACGTTCTCGATCGCGCCGCGGCACTGTCGAAACCCGGCGGGCGCATCGCCTACATCACCTGTTCGGTTCTGGAGGAGGAAAACGGCGCGCAGATCAGGGATTTTCTCGCACGCCACGCTGGATTTTCGATCGTCCCCCCGTTCGAAGCGATGCAGGCTCTGGGCGAGCGATCCTTCCTGTTCCGGCGCGCCGTGCTGACCAATCCGGAAGGGCTGCTGATGACCCCGCGCCGCACGGCGACCGACGGGTTTTTCGTCAGCATCCTGCGGCGGCAGTGACGGCTGTCTCATATCCCGGCGAGCATGCCGATATCGAGGAAGCCGATCCAAAGAAGGGAGCGAACGATACGGCGCGACATGCCGCCGGCCATGGTTGCAGACCGATCCTGCAAATGCGGTCCCGGCCGCCGCGCTACCGCGCCGACAGCCTCGAATTCACGATCGACCGGCTCGCGATCCGGTTGCCACTGCGCGACAATCGGCGTGTCCGCTTCGGCCTGCCAACGCTCCGTCCGGGTCGGCATCGCTACCGCCCTCCGCAGCAGGCGGCTGAACTCGTCTCTGCCGATCACGCGAAAACCAAGTTGGCGCATGGCGCTCGCCGGTGTTTTGGCGTCGGCCAGCAAAAATCCCCAGCGGTTCAGATGCCAGATCAGCACCGCATTGGCGATTTTCGAGGCATTGCGCTCGCGATAGAATTGCGACTCGCCGAAAAATATTCCACCAATTGCCACTCCGTAGCCGCCGCCGACCAGTTCGTCCTTTGCGTTCCAGACTTCGTATGAATGCGCGTAGCCGGCGTCGTGCAGCTCTGCATAGGCCCGCATGATGCGCGGAGTGATCCAGGTCGGCCGCCATCGGCCGCGGTTCGCGCGCGCGCAACAGGAAATCACCTTGTCGAAGGCCCGGTCGAAGGTGACGCGATAGCGTGCCTGCCGCATCAGCCGTCGCACATCCTTGCCGATGTGGAAGTCCCGAAAACGCAGCACACAGCGATCCAGGGGCAGCGTCCAAAGCAGCGGTCCGACCTGGCCGCTCGTGTATAGTCCGCGCCGATAGGCTTCGAGCAGTGTGGAGGCCGAGAGATCGGTGACGATACCGGCAAGGCTGTCTCCAATGACAGGCGAAGGTGGAAGCCGCGGCGAGCCGTGCCGAAGGTGGCGCAGGTAAAGACGCAGGCCGCGAACGGTCTGGGCAACCCGCCCCGGCATCAGCATCCAGACCAGGCCGAAAAGGCAGCGGTGAAGGCGCGCCAGGGGGCTTTCGGTGAACAGGCTTTGCCGGCGGACGGTCACATCGCCCCGGTCGCAGGATTTCGCGTGTGCCATAATGAAAAGCCTGCCCTGATTCCGCGGGAATAAACAACCGTTATGGCAGAGCGGTTGCGCGGGGCGAATTACGGCCCGGAAACATGCTGCGGAGGCTAGCCGGCGGCTTGCGTGATTTGCGGCTGCCAGTTCGCAACCTCAACGACACCTGCTTCCGTTTCCCATCGTCCGGACTTGCCGCCGGATGCTGTGCCGGCGGCAAGCAGTCGGAGGAACGCGTCGCGCGGGACACTCCGGAAACCCATATCCAGGATGGTCCGGGTGGGATTTTTGCCGTCGTTGAGCAGATAGCCCCACTTGCTCAGGTGCCAATTGAGCACGGTGAATCCAAGCTTTGACGTATTGTCTTCGTGCGAGAATTGCGACTCGGTGAAGAAGATGCGGCCGAGTGCCACGCCGTAGCCGCCGCCGACCAGTTCCCCGGCGTCGTTCCATACCTCGAACGAATGCACATGTCCGGCATCGAAAAGGGCCGCATAGGCGCGCATGATGCGCGGACTGATCCAGGTCACGTGCCAGCGGCCTTCGCGGCGTCCGGCGCAGGCCTTGATGACCCGCTCAAAAGCGCGGTCGAAGGTCACGGTGTAGCGGCCTTGCCGCATCAGGCGGCGCAGCCGTTTCGAAAAATGCAGCTCGTCGAAGGACAACACGCAGCGTTGCAGCGGTGAGGTCCAGCACAAGGGGCCGATTTCGGCCGTCGTGTAAAGGCCGCTGCGATAAGCGGCGAGAAGGGTAGGCACGGAGAGATCGTGCACGATCCCGACAAAGCCGGAGGGGTCGTCCGTGGAACGCGGATCGGGAAGTCCGTGCTGCTTGCGCAGGGTATCCGCGATCAACAACCCAACATAGGGACGCAGCTTGCCGATCTGGTCCGGCTTCAGCGCCCACAGGCCGGCAAGCGCGATGCGTTCGAGCGCCTGTAGCGGCGTCTCGCGGAAAAGTAACTCACGACTGGACCGCGCTTTTTCGGCGGGCAAAGGCATCGGGTCGAGATCGATAGGCATACGACACCTGTGCGGCCTGCATTATCGGCAACCGTTGTAATTTTGACGCCAGATAAGTGTCGCGAAGTGGGCACGAAAACGACGATGTGCCGTAAGGTTAACCGCGCGGCGTCAGGCCGCCTGCGATAGCGGGCGCTGCGGCGCGCGCGGCCACCAGTCGGCGACGGTCTTCAGGTCCGCCGTGACCTGCCAGCGGGCCGGTCCGCCCGGAGCCCGCAGCGCGTGCGGGAGCAGACGATGGTATTCGGCGCGCGGCACGACATGGAAGCCCATGTCCAGCACATGCCGCGCCGGTCCCTTGTTGTCGCAGACCCAGAAGCCCCAATGCGCCAGATGCCAGTTGAGCACGCCGAAGCCGATCTTGGAGGCGTTCGGCTGACGGGCAAACTGGGACTCGACGATGAACACGCCGCCGATGGCGACGCCATAGCCGCCGCCGGCCAGTTCGCCGTCCTGATCCCAGACCTCGAAGGAATGGGCATGACCCGCGTCATGCAGCGCGGCATAGGCATGCATGATGGCTGGCGTGATCCAGGTGACCGGCAGCTTGCCTGGCCGGCGGGCCGCGCAGGCCTTCATCACGCCTTCGAAATCGCGATCGAAGGTGACGCGGTGGCGCTGCTGCCGCAGCATGCCGCGAATGCGCCGCGACATGTGGAAATTCTCGAAGAACAGGATGCAGCGCTCTGGCGGCGACCACCATTTGACCGGGCCGACAATGCCGCCGGGATGCAGGCCTTGTGCATGCGCCGCAAGCAGGGTCTCGACCGACAGGTCGTGCGCGATGCCGCAAACGCCGTCATAGCGCAGCGGCGCCGCGAGCGGATCGGGAAGCGTGCCGTGGGGGCGCATCCAGTCGGCGGCGAGTGCCGGCAGCGCGCCGATGCGATTGGGCATGGCCGCGCGTGCCGTTCCGATCAGGCAGCGCAGCGCGGCATCGATCCGGCTTTCCTGGAAAAGGGCCTCGCGGCGCGCGGCCCTGGAGAGAGGCGCTTTGGAGGGAGGCGCTTTCGGTGCGCCCAGATCGGTCAGGGAAATGCTCATGGTCCGCCCGGGGTGTGAAAACGGGCGGTAGCCTAAGGCGAGAACCTTTACGCCCGGTTGCGCCAGGCGTGGCAGATTGCCGGCACCTTGCCCGGCCGGGACGGTCCTGCAGGGGCGGATCCATGCCGTCACGCCGGGCCGCAATTCGGTTCGGCCGCCCCAGGACAGTCCACCGGTCCGCATGCCCGTCCACATGCCAGTCCACATGCCAGTCCACATGGCGAACTCGACAGACCCGGAGGCTGCAGTCTAGAAGCCAGCATGACGCGCGATCCCCAGCACGACAAAATCCTCATCGTCGATTTCGGCTCGCAGGTTACCCAGCTCATCGCCCGGCGGGTGCGCGAGGAAAAGGTCTATTCGGAAATCGTTCCCTTCAGCCGGGCGGAAGAGGCTTTTCGCGCGATGCGGCCGAAGGGCGTCATCCTCTCCGGCGGACCGGCCTCCGTGCACGAGCCGGATGCGCCGCTGGCGCCGCCGGCGATCTACCAGGCCGGCGTGCCGGTGCTCGGCATCTGTTACGGCGAGCAGGCGATGGCGCAGCAGCTCGGCGGCAAGGTCGAGGGCGGGCATCATCGCGAATTCGGCCGCGCCGAAGTGACGGTGACCGAGGACAGTCCGCTGTTCGAGAATGTCTGGCGCAAGGGCGAAAAATATCCGGTCTGGATGAGTCACGGCGACCGGGTGACCGAATTGCCGCCCGGCTTCCGCGTGCTCGGCACCTCGCCGAATGCGCCCATCGCCGCGATCGGCGACGAGGCGCGGCGATTCTATGCCACGCAATTCCATCTCGAAGTCATCCATACCCCGCATGGCGCCGCGCTCCTGCGCAATTTCGTGCGCAATATCGCCGGCTGCCGCGGCGACTGGACCATGCGCGCCTTCAGGGACGAGGCGATCGAGACAATCCGCCGGCAGGTCGGCAAGGGCAGGGTGATTTGCGGGCTCTCCGGCGGCGTCGATTCCGCGGTCGCTGCCGTGCTTATCCACGAGGCGGTCGGCGACCAGCTCACCTGCGTCTTCGTCGATCACGGCCTGCTGCGACTCGGCGAGGCGGAGAAAGTGGTGGCGCTGTTCCGCGGTCACTACAACATCCCGCTCGTGCATGTCGAAGCCGACGATTTGTTCCTGAAGGAGCTAGAGGGCGTCGACGATCCGGAAGCCAAACGCAAGATCGTCGGCAAATTGTTCATCGACGTGTTCGAGCGCGAGGCCCGGAAAATCGGCGGCGCGGCGTTTCTCGCCCAGGGCACACTTTATCCCGACGTGATCGAGAGCGTGTCCTTCACCGGCGGTCCGTCGGTGACCATCAAGTCGCATCACAATGTCGGCGGCCTGCCCGCGCGCATGAACATGAAGCTGGTCGAGCCGCTGCGCGAATTGTTCAAGGACGAGGTGCGCGCGCTCGGACGCGAACTGGGTCTGCCGGACGTATTCGTCGGCCGGCATCCGTTTCCGGGGCCCGGCCTCGCCATCCGCTGCCCCGGGGCGATCACGCGCGAGAAGCTCGACATCCTGCGGCTGGCCGACGAAATCTATATCGAGGAAATCCGGCGCGCCGGACTTTACGACGACATCTGGCAGGCCTTCGCGGTGATCTTGCCGGTGAAGACGGTCGGCGTCATGGGCGACCATCGCACCTACGAGCATGTCGTGGGGCTGCGGGCGGTCACCTCGACCGACGGCATGACTGCCGACTTCTATCCCTTCGAGATGAGCTTCATCGGCCGTGTCGCCACCCGCATCATCAACGAGGTCAAGGGCATCAACCGCGTGGTCTACGACGTCACCAGCAAGCCGCCGGGGACGATCGAGTGGGAGTGAGACGCATCTGCGGGGTGGGCGGGACGTGCGTGCGGGCCGCTGTGAGGCGGCGCAATTTCATTCATGCGTGCCGCTCATGGCCGGGCGATACAACCGGTGCTGATTTTGCCCGGGAGCATCTGCTAGGATGCGCCGCGCTCACAGGAGATACATAACGTGACGAACTTTCGCCAACTTGCGCTGGCCTGCAGCATCCTTGCGCTGACCGCGACCGGGGCTCTGTCCCAGAGCGCGCCCGCAGTTACCGCGCCGGCGCCCGCTCCCTACATTCCGCAGTCCGGCCAGCCGGGCAAGGACGTCGTCTGGGTGCCGACGCCGCAGGAACTGGTCAACCGCATGCTCGACATGGCCGGCGTGACCAAGGACGATTATCTGATCGATCTCGGCTCGGGCGACGGGCGCACCGTCATTACCGCGGCGAAACGCGGCGTGCGTGCACACGGCATCGAATACAATCCGGATCTGGTGGCGCTGTCGAAGCACAATGCGCAAGCCGAAGGGGTTGCGGGCCTGGCCACGTTCGAAGAAGCCGACATCTTCAAGTCGGATTTCTCAAGGGCGACCGTGATCTCGATGTTCCTGCTGAGCAGTCTCAATATCAAACTGCGCCCGACGCTTCTGGAACTGAAACCGGGCACGCGCATCGTTTCGAATACGTTTACGATGGGCGACTGGGAGGCGGACGACAAGATCGAAGCCGGCGGCGAATGCACCAATTTCTGCCGGGCCTTCAAGTGGGTTGTTCCCGCCAAGGTTGCCGGCGAATGGCGTCTGGGCGACGGCACGCTGACGCTGTCCCAGGAATTTCAGATGCTCTCCGGCAAGCTGACCGAAGGCGGGAAGTCGCTGGAGATCGGCGAAGCCAAGATGAACGGCACCCAGATCGACTTCACGGCGGGCGGCCGGCGCTATAGCGGCAAGGTCGAATCCGGCGTCATGTCGGGCACCGTCGAAGGCGGCGGCGCCTGGCGCGCCACGCGTTCGGCGAACTGAAACGGTTGCTTGCCGAATAGCCCGGATCGCCGGCAAGGCAAGGCGCTGCGGGGTGACGCCGGCCGGGATCGCGCCATAGTCGCGGTCCGGCGGGCGCCCGAACGCGACCTGCCGCAAGGCGTATCGGCGGCCTTCGCGCCTTCAGACACTGCGCCGGTCGGGCGGCTAGATCGTCTTCGCATGCGCGACGAGCTGGTCGAGCGCCTTGCCCCAGCCCTGGTGAAAGCCCATCTCCTCGTGCTTCCTGCGGCCCTCGGCGTCGCGGTGCATGGCGACGGCGACATATTTCGTGCCGCTGCCATTCGGCTGCATCGAGACGATGGCTGTGAAGAACGGCGCAGATGCGGGCCGATAGCCGGGCAACAGTGCGTCGGTGAAGACCAGCCGCTCGTTCGGAACGATTTCGAGAAAGCAGCCCAGGTTCGGAAACTCCTGCCCCTCGGGCGAGCGCATGACGGTGCGGAACTTGCCGCCCGCCCGCAAGTCGATCTCGCAGTCGACCGTCTGCCACGGCGCCGGCGTGAACCATTTCTTGATGTGCTCGGGGCGGGTCCAGGCTTCCCACACGAGGTTGCACGGCACGTCGATGTCGCGTTCGAGCACGAGATCGAGCGTAGCATCGATCTTGAAGGTGGCGGGAAGGGTCATGAATGTCGATCCTTGTTCAGGTCGTGAAGATAGGCATCGAGCCGGTCGAGCCGCCGCTCCCACATCGAACGCTGGCGGGCAAGCCAGTCTTCGGCCACCTGCATGCGCTTCGGCACCAGACTGTAGGTGCGCACGCGGCCGGCCTTGCGCGAGCGCACAAGTCCGCAATCCTCAAGCACCTTGAGATGCTGGAGAAACGAGGGCAATGCCATGTCGAACGGACCGGCCAGTTCGCCGACGGAGGCCGGGCTGCGGCCAAGCCGCTCCAGCACATGGCGGCGGGTCGGATCGGCCAGGGCGCGGAACACCTCGTCCGCGGTGCGCATTGCCGGTGTCATTGGCCGGGATGTAGCGCGGAACAATAGTTAGGTCAATACCTAAGTAATAGCCTGCCCGCGGCCCGGACAGCGCCTTGTCGTGCCGCGCGCGTCGGCTAGTATCGGCCGGACAGGCTTTGGATGGACATACGTGGCAATCGTCATCTACGGCATCAGAAACTGCGACACGATGAAGAAGGCGTTCGCCTGGCTGGACGAGCACGGCGTTGCCTATCGGTTCCACGATTACATGAAAGCAGGCATAGAACGCGAAACGCTTTCCGGCTGGACGAAAAAGTCGGGCTGGGAAAAGCTGCTCAATCGCGCCGGCACGACTTTCCGGAAGCTGCCCGACAGGGACAAGCAGGGGCTGACGGAGGCCGGGGCAATCGGGCTGATGCTGGCGCAGCCGTCCGCGATCAAGCGGCCGGTGATCGTGCTGAAAGGCGGACGGCTGCTGATCGGGTTCGATCCCGACGCATACAAGAAGGCATTCATGCCGTAGCCGCGAATTCTGCGGATCCCGGTCACCATTTCTTGACCGGCGCCCGGCATGCTGGCGCGATGGCGAACGAAGCGTCAGCCCCCGTCGTTCCACCGGCGACCGGCGTACCGCGGATCGCGCCGCAGGCTTCGCCACGCGCGCCGCTGCTGCCGCCGTTTCCTGTTCTCAGCATCGTACCCTGGCTGATGCTCGCCACCGCCATGCGGTTCGTCGGCTGGCGCGGCGGCTGGCTGGGGCTCGGCACGACCGTGGTTGCGGACCTGTGCGTGTTCATGGCTTTTCTGATCGGGGCCCATGCCGTCGTCGCATGGTCCGGTGGACAACTCCGGATCGGGAGCGCGGGCCTGCGGGCGCAGCTTTCGCTCGGTCACCGGGTGCTGTTGCGAATTCTTCTGCTTCTGGTGACGATGACGGTGCTGGTTTCGATTGTGGCGCCGCGCGGCGTCGGCCCGCACATGATGATGGGCTTCGACGGCATTGCGTTCGACCAGTTCAGCCGCGTCGGCATGCTGTGGAGCGGCGTGCTTGCGGCGATCCTGCTGCTGATGGTGGCGATGGCGGAAACCACCGGCCGTGTGTCGCTGCTCGCGAGCCTGCGCGAGCTTGTCCGGCGCGCCGGCTGGATGCTGCCGGCGATTGCCGCAGTCGCCCTGATGCAGCTTGGCCTCTCACCGCTGCAAGGAGCCGTGCGCGGCGTCATTTATGCGATGTGGCAGACAGCGCTGCCCGAAACGCTGAAGAATTTCGCCTATTTCGGCTTTGTCCTCGGCTTTGCGACATTGCGGCTGTGGGCGACGCTCCTGATCCTCGTCGTTGCCTTGCGGCAGTCGTCTCGCCAGTCGCGGCGGGCGGGCGCCGCGGGGGCGCAGGGGACGCTTTCCGCGCGCGAATGACGGCGCAGCCTGTTGCCGGCACGCGGGCAAGCCCTTGCATCCGCAGCCATTCCCTGCCACATGCGCGGGCATGAACCAGCCCTTGTCCGTCAACGAGACGCGCGCATCGGCGCTCTCCCCGCTTGCGGCGGAAGCTGCGCGCCGGCGCACCTTTGCGATTATCTCCCATCCCGACGCCGGCAAGACCACGCTGACGGAAAAGCTGCTTCTGTTCGGCGGCGCCATCAATCTTGCCGGCCAGGTCAAGGCCAAGCGCAACCGGCAATCGACCCGCTCCGACTGGATGTCGATCGAGCGCGAGCGCGGGATTTCCGTGGTGACCTCGGTGATGACGTTCGAGTTCGGCGGCAAGGTGTTCAACCTGCTCGATACGCCGGGCCACGAGGATTTCTCCGAGGATACATATCGCACGCTCACGGCCGTCGACTCCGCCGTCATGGTGATCGACGCCGCCAAGGGCATCGAGGCGCGCACGCGCAAGCTGTTCGAGGTCTGCC
>CAYWCE010000020.1:30134-41704 GCA_964456755.1 uncultured Hyphomicrobiales bacterium | reverse complement strand
AACGGAAGACGGCGCACCCGGCGCCGCAAAGAATACGGGCGGCGGAGCGTTGGCTAATCGGATGGCAGGGACTAAACAGGTGCGGCCGACTCATTGCTGTATCGGGTTTCGCAAGCGGGGAATCGGGATCCACCGGACTGTCGCTGTGCCGATCGTCCGCCCCCGTGGCCGATGACCGCGGCGGGTTTGCGCAGGGCTGCGGGTGACATTCATGCACGACATCAAATGGATTCGCGACAATCCGGACGCCTTCGACAGGGCGCTGAAGCGGCGCGGCCTGTCCGGCGAGGCGCAGCGGCTGCTGAAGCGCGACGAGGAGCGGCGGGCGGCGATCACCGCCTTCGAGCAGGCGCAGGCGGCGCGCAATGCCGCGTCGAAGGAGATTGGCGAGGCCAAGCGCAAGAAGGACGACAAGACCGCCGAGGCGCTGATGGCAAAGGTTGCGGAGCTGAAGGAGACGATCCCCCGGCTCGAACAGGCGGCGAAGGAGCAGGAAGCCGCGCTCGACGCCGTTCTCGCCGCGATCCCCAATCTGCCGCTCGACGAGGTGCCGGACGGCAAGAGCGCCGACGACAATGTCGAGCACCACAAGTTCGGTCTGCCGCGCAAATTTTCGTTCGCGCCGAAACAGCATTTCGATCTCGGCGAGGCGCTCGGGATGATGGATTTCGAGACCGCGGCAAAACTCTCCGGCGCGCGTTTCGTCGTCCTGAAATCCGGACTCGCCCGGCTGGAACGCGCGCTGGCGCAATTCATGCTCGACGTGCACACGACCGAACACGGCTATACGGAAGTCAATCCGCCGATTCTCGTTCGCGACGAGGCGATGTTCGGCACCGCGCAATTGCCGAAATTCGCCGAGGATCAGTTTCCGGCCGGCGAAGGATTCTGGCTCATCCCCACCGCCGAAGTGCCGCTCACCAATCTGGTGCGCGAGGCGATTGCCGACGAAGCCGGACTGCCGCTGCGGCTGACCGCCTGCACGCCGTGCTTCCGCGCCGAGGCGGGCGCCGCCGGCAAGGACACGCGCGGCATGATCCGCCAGCACCAGTTCACCAAGGTCGAACTGGTTTCCGTTACCACGCCCGAACAGAGCCTGGACGAGCACGAGCGCATGACCTCCTGCGCGGAGGAAATCCTGCGCCGGCTGGAATTGCCTTACCGCACCATGACGCTGTGCATCGGCGACATGGGCTTTGCCTCGCAGAAGACCTACGACATCGAGGTCTGGCTGCCGGGCCAGAACATGTACCGGGAAATCTCCTCCTGCTCGGTTTGCGGCGACTTCCAGGCGCGGCGGATGAACGCGCGCTATCGCCCCAAGGGCGGCAATCCGCGCTTCGTGCATACGCTGAACGGCTCGGGGGTCGCGGTCGGCCGCGCGCTGATCGCGGTGATGGAGAATTACCAGGACGAGGGCGGGGCGATTGCGGTGCCGGACGTGTTGCAGCCCTATATGGGCGGCATGAAGAAAATCGAGACTGCGAGAGCCTGAGGTCTTGTTCATCGTCGTTCGGCGCCGCCGTTGCGGCGGCGCGACGGGTCGGCGGATCAAACGAAAAGCGGGATTTGATGAGAATACTGGTCACCAACGACGACGGCATCCATGCCCCGGGCCTGAAAGTGTGCGAAGAGATCGCGCGCGAATTGTCCGGCGACGTATGGGTGGTAGCGCCCGAAATCGACAATTCCGGCGTTTCGCATTCGCTGTCGCTCAACGATCCGCTGCGGCTGCGCGAGGTCGGCGAAAAGCAATACGCGGTGAAGGGCACGCCGACCGACTGCGTGATCATGGCGGTGCGTCATATCTGCACCGACAAGGCTCCCGATCTCGTGCTCTCCGGCGTCAACCGCGGCTCCAATGTCGCCGAGGACGTCGGCTATTCCGGCACCGTCGCCGGGGCGATGGAGGGAACCGTGCTCGGCATTGCCTCGGTGGCGCTGTCGCAGGCCTACGGTCCCGGCGGCCGCGACCATCCGCGCTGGGAGACGGCGCGCCGGCACGCGGTCGAGGTGATCCGCAAATGCCTCGCCGCCGGCATTCCGCGCGACGTCATGGTCAACGTCAATTTTCCCGATTGTGCGCCCGGTGAAGTGCAGGGCATTGCGGTCACCGCGCAGGGCCGGCGCGACCAGGAAATGCTGCGCATCGAGCCGCGTTTCGACGGCCGCGGCAATCCCTATTACTGGCTCGCATTTACCCGCAAAGGCCGGCCCGCCATGCGCAACGGGACCGATCTGTCGGCGTTATATGGCAATCGCATTTCGGTGACGCCGCTGCGACTCGACATGACCGACGAGCCGTTCATGACGCAACTGGCGGGTCTATTCTCCTGAACCGGGTGCCGGGGCATGACCGGCGCATGCATGGAGCGCGGACATGTCGGAGGTAAATTTCGGCCATGACGGGGCCAGCCGCATGGACTTCCTGCTCGGACTGCGCAAGCGCGGGATCGGCGACGCGGCGGTCCTGCGCGCCATGGACGAAGTCCCGCGCGAGCATTTCGTCGAGAGCGCGGATGCCGATATCGCCTATGCCGATCAGGCGCTGCCGATCGCGTGCGGGCAGACCATCAGCCAGCCCTATGTCGTCGCCTATATGACCGAGCAGTTGCGGCTGCAGCCGCATCACCGCGTGCTCGAAATCGGCACCGGCTCCGGATACCAGGCGGCGGTGCTGTCGCGACTGGTGCGCGAAGTGGTCAGCATCGAGCGTTACCGCACGCTGGCGGAGCGGGCACGGGAACGCCTTGCCGCGCTTAAAATCGGCAATGTCGAGGTGCTTTGCGGAGACGGCTTTCAGGGCGCGCCGACCCGCGCGCCGTTCGACCGCATCGTCGTGACGGCGGCCGCCGAGGAGGTGCCGGCGGCACTGCTCGACCAGCTTGCCGGAGACGGGGTGATGCTGCTGCCGCTCGGGCCGCATGGCGGCGTTCAGCACCTGGTCCGCCTGACCAAAGGAGCGGAGGGCGTTCGGCGCGAGACGCTGATCGGGGTGCGCTTCGTTCCGCTGTTGCCCGGGCAGGCGCGGGAATTGTGAGCGGCCGCGCGGCAAACCGTTAACCTTGACGGATGCGTTTCGCTTAAAGCCTTATTTACTTCGGCGGTGTTTAACTCGCTTGCGCGCGTCGCGTTTTGTAGCGTTTGAGTGAGTTGTATCCATGCGTCCCCTTGTCGGGCCTTTTCGCTCGCCTTCGCGGCTTCGTCTGGCAGGCGTCATCGCCGTCACCGCTCTCACGGCTGGCTGCAGCTCCGAGTCGAGCCGCTTCAGCGACACGCCGTTCGCCAATCCGTTCCGTTCGGGCGGCGCACCTTCGCAGGAGGTGACCGGCTCGATTCCCGCACAACGTTCCGCGCAGGTTGAAACGCGGCCGCTGCCGCAGGCCGGTTATCAGCCGTATCAGCCCGCCTATCAGGCCGGTCCGCCGCCGGCGTCGCGGCCGGCGAGTGTCGCGTCGACCGGAACGGCAGGTGGCGGCCGCGGCATGGCCTCCTATCAACCGGCCGCCACTCCGGCCTATGAGGTCACCGGTTCGGTGCGTCCGCCGGCGACGCAGCCTGCGCCGCTGCCGCGCGCCGCGCAGCCCGCATCTTCGCACTGGACCTGGGAGGGCGGTACCCCGATCACGGCGACCTCGGGCGATACGCTCGAATCCATTGCCAACCGCTATGGCGTACCCGCCGGCGCGATCGCGCAGGCAAACTGGCTCACGTCGAACGCCCCGGTCTATCCTGGCCAGCGCATCGTCATTCCGCGCTACAATTATTCCGCCGCTCCGGCGCAAGCGGCGCCGCAGACCCCGGCACGGCCGGTTGCCGTCGTCAACACGACGAGCCACCGCACGACCCCGGTGCCCTCCGCCAAGGGCACGATGCACGTGGTTTCGCCCGGCGAAACGTTGACCGGTATTGCACGCCGCTACGGCAAGCCGGTGACGGAAATCGCGGCCGCGAACAACATCCAGCCGCACCACATGGTGCGCATGGGCGACCGCCTGGTCATTCCCGGCGCGCGCACGGCCTATACACCCCAGTCGGTGCCCGCTGCGCCGTCGGCGCAGGCGGCCCAGCCGCCGCGCATGGCGGCCGCACAGCCGCTGCCGAGCGCCCGTCTTGTGACACCCGCGGCGGACACGCCGGTGGAGGAATCGGCTGCCACAGCCGAATCCGCAAGCGCCGCCCCCGGCTTCCGCTGGCCGGTGCGCGGCCGCATTATCACCGGTTTCGGCCCTAAGCCGACCGGGCAGCAGAACGACGGCATCAATCTGGCGGTGCCGGAAGGAACGCCGATCAAGGCGGCCGAAGACGGCGTCGTCGCCTATGCCGGCAACGAGCTGAAAGGCTACGGCAATCTCGTGCTGATCCGCCACGCCAACGGCTTCGTCACCGCTTACGCGCATGCCAGCGAATTGATGGTCAAACGCGGCGACACGATCAAGCGCGGACAGGTTATCGCCAAATCGGGGCAGACCGGCAATGTGTCATCCCCGCAGCTTCATTTCGAAATCCGCAAAGGGTCTACTCCGGTCGATCCGCTGCAGCATCTTCAGGGCGCCGGCTGAACAGGGAACGTCTCAGCTAAGCCGGCAGCCTTTTCGCCCCGCCAGATCCTGAATGTATTGCCAGGCGACGCGACCGGAACGCGCGCCGCGCGTCGTCGCCCATTCCAGCGCCTCGCGCCGCATCTCCTCTGCGCCGACGGGGATGGAAAAATGCTTCACATAGCCCTCGACCATGGCGAGGTACTCGTCCTGACTGCATTTGTGAAAGCCGAGCCACAGGCCGAAACGATCGGACAGCGACACCTTCTCCTCGACCGCTTCGCCCGGATTGATCGCGGTCGACCGCTCGTTCTCCATCATGTCGCGCGACATCAGATGCCGCCTGTTGGAGGTCGCGTAAAGGATGACATTCTCCGGGCGTCCCTCGATTCCGCCTTCGAGCACCGCCTTCAGCGACTTGTAGGACGTGTCGTCGCCGTCGAAGGACAGGTCGTCGCAGAACACGATGAACCGGAAGGGCGTATCGCGCAGAAGCGCCATCAGCTCGGGCAGGCTCTCGATATCCTCGCGGTGAATTTCGATCAGCTTGAGCGTACCCCGGGCTGCGCCGAGCCCGGCATTCACCGCCGCATGCGCCGCCTTCACCAGCGAAGATTTGCCCATGCCGCGCGCGCCCCAGAGCAGCGCATTGTTGGCCGGAAGGCCGCGGGCGAAACGTTCGGTGTTTTCCATCAGGGTATCGCGCATCCGGTCGATCCCCTTGAGCAGGGTCATCGCCACGCGGTTGACGCGCGGAACCGGGAGCAGACGCGAGCCTTCCGCGTGCCATACGAAGGCATCGGCGGCGGTGAAATCGGCGGCAGCCTGCCGCGGCGGAGCAAGCCGCTCGAGCGCGTCTGCGATGCGCGACAGCGCAGGCGGATCGATTGTGGCGCCGCCCCGATTCTCCCCGCCGGTCCCCGACCCGGTGGACTTGGCCGCGCCGCCGCGCCTGCCGGCGGGAGTTTGCCTCGACTTTCGCATGGACGGACAGGCCCCTCGAACGCGCTCCCTTAGCGGTGCCGCCCGGTCCGGGCAACTCATTGTTTTGCAGGTCGCTTTTTCCGCCTTCGCAGGGCTCCCGCGACGCCGCCCGGCGTTGCAATTGGGGCCGCGACCGGTATAGTCCGCGCCGTTCTCGGGCGCGGAGCCGGGTTTCTCATCCGAAAGACCATCGCGCCGAACGCTAGCTCAAGAGGCCGTTCGATGCTGATTTCTCCTGCTTACGCGCAAGGTGCCGGTCTGGGCGGCGACAGCATGCTTGTGTCGCTGCTGCCCTTTATCCTCATTTTCGTCATCATGTATTTCCTCATTCTGCGTCCGCAGCAGAAGCGGGTGAAGATGCATCAGGAGATGGTCAAGAACATCCGGCGCGGCGACACGGTCGTGTCCTCCGGCGGCCTGATCGGCAAAGTCACCAAGGTGATCGACGACGACCAGATCGAAATCGAGATCGGAGAGGACGTGCGGGTGCGACAGGTGCGTCAAATGGTTGCCGAAGTGCGCGCCAAGGGCGAACCGGTAAAGGACGAAGGCTGACGGGGTGCGCCGGCCTCGCGGCCGGCATAACGGTCGGAGACCATGCTCTACGTTTCGCGATGGAAGGCGACGGCGATTCTGGCGGCGACGGCGCTCATTTGCCTGTTTGCGCTTCCGAATTTCTTTGCCGAAGAGGTTGTGGATCGCTGGCCGAAATGGGCCCAGCGCCACATCGTGCTCGGTCTCGACCTGCAGGGCGGTTCGCACATCCTGCTCGAGGTCGACGCAGCCGCAGTCCGCAAGGAGAAGATCGAGCAATTGCGTGAGGACGTCCGCCGCGTCGTGCGCGAGAATCGTCTCGGCAGCCCCGGCGCCGCGACGATTCGCGGCAACAGCGTGGACTTTCGTATCCGCGAGGGCGTCGATCCGCAGCTGGCACTGACCAAGTTTCGCGAATTGTCGCAGCCGCTCGGCGGCGTTCTCGGGCCGACCGGCCAGGTCTCCGTCAATGTCGAGCAGCCGGGGCCCGGAACATTCCGCCTGACCGTGACCGAACCGGCACTGGTCGAGCGCATCCGGCAGTCGGTGGACCAGTCGATCCAGATCGTGGAACGGCGCGTCAACGAGCTGGGTACCGTGGAGCCTTCGATCGCGCGCCAGGGCATCGACCGTATTCTGGTGCAGGTTCCGGGCTTGCAGGATCCGTCGCGGTTGAAGGAATTGCTCGGCAAGACGGCGAAACTGACGTTTCGGCTCGTCGATCTGTCGGCGCAGCCCGATCCCGGCAATGTCCCGCCGGATTCGGAGATTCTGCAGGGCTCGCGCGCTGAAAACCGGCAGCCCTATCTGATCGAAAGACGCATCATGGTCTCGGGCGAAGACCTGATCGATGCGCAGCCCGGATTCGATCAGCGCACCAACGAGCCGATCGTCACTTTCCGCTTCAATTCCAACGGTGCGCGCCGGTTTGCACAGACCACGCAGGAAAATGTCGGACGACCGTTTGCGATCGTCCTCGACAACGAAGTGATTTCCGCGCCGGTGATCCGCGAGCCCATCCTCGGCGGTTCGGGGCAGATTTCCGGCGGATTCACGGTCGAGCAAGCCAACGATCTGGCGATCCTGCTGCGCGCGGGCGCGCTGCCGGCGCCGCTGACCATTATCGAAGAGCGCACGGTCGGCCCCGGTCTCGGTCAGGATTCGATCGACAAGGGCACCCGCGCGTCCTATGTCGGCGCGCTGCTGGTCGTATTGTTCATGTTCGTGACTTACGGCCTGTTCGGCCTGTTCGCCAACCTTGCGCTGCTGGCCAATGTGGCGATGATTTTCGGCGTCCTGTCGATGCTCAACGCAACGCTGACGCTGCCGGGAATCGCAGGCATTGTGTTGACAATCGGCATTGCGGTCGATTCCAACGTGCTGATCTATGAGCGCATCCGTGAGGAGGTCCGGTCCGGGCGGTCGGCGATCTCGGCCATCGACGCCGGATTTTCCCGCGCGCTGGCAACGATCCTCGATTCCAACATCACCACCTTCATCGCCGCTGCCGTCCTGTTCTATGTCGGCACCGGTCCGGTGCGCGGTTTCGCGCTCACACTCGGCATCGGCATCCTGACCACGGTGTTCACCGCATTCACCCTGACGCGCCTGATCGTCGCGAGCTGGGTCCGGTGGTGGCGTCCGCAAGTCGTCCCGATCTGATCCAACCGAGAGACGTCCGTGCGCCTTCTCCGCATCGTTCCCGACGACACGAAATTCGACTTCATGCGCTTCCGGCGCATCAGCTTTCCGCTGTCGGCAGCTTTGTCGATCGTGGCGATGCTGGCCTATTTCTTTATCGGGCTCAATTTCGGCATCGATTTCGTCGGCGGGACGCTGATCGAAGTCGGATCGAAGACCGGTCCGGCCGACATGGCGAGCATGCGCGCGACACTAAATTCGCTGCAGCTCGGCGACGTCCAGCTTCAGCAATTCGGGTCTCCGAACGAAGTGCTGATTCGCGTGCAGCAGCAGCCGGGCGGCGAAGCGGCGCAGCAGGAGGCGGTTAAGAAAATCCGCGAGGCGCTCGGGGGCGATCTGGAATACCGGCGGGTTGAGGTCGTCGGCCCGCGCGTGTCGACGGAGCTTCTTGCCTACGGCACGCTCGGCCTGATGATGGCGATCCTCGGGATCCTGATCTATCTGTGGTTCCGGTTCGAATGGCAATTCGCGCTCGGCGCCATGATTGCCAATGTGCACGATCTGGTTCTCACCATCGGGTTCATGTCGATCATGCAGATCGACTTCGATCTGGCCAGCATTGCGGCGCTGCTCACCATTCTCGGCTATTCGCTCAACGATACCGTGGTGATCTACGACCGCATTCGCGAAATGCTTCGCCGCTACAAGAAGATGCCGATCGACGACCTGCTCAACGTCTCGGTCAATTCGACGCTGTCGCGGTCGATCATCACGCACATGACGACCACGCTGGCGCTGCTTGCGCTGCTGTTCCTGGGCGGCCCGGTGATCCATGGATTTGCCGCGACCATGACCTTTGGCGTAGTGCTGGTGGGAACCTATACGTCGATCTTTATCGCCGCACCGATGCTGATCTATCTCGGCGTGGGCAGTACGCGTATGGGCGAGACAAAAGAGGACAAAAGCGACATTCCCGCGCGTTTCCAGGGCAAGGCGCCGCGGCCCTGAACGTGGCGGAGCCGGCGCGCATCCCGCACTTCCCGCGGCCGGTGGCAATCGACGGTTATGGCCGCGGCGGGTTTCGTTTCGCAAACATGTCGCATCGCGGCTCGCTATTGTGCCTTCCGAGCGGCATCTGGGCCTGGCCGATCGCAGCTCCCGAGGAACTGACCGAGACCTCGTTCGATCGCGTCTTTGCGAACGGTGACTGCCTGAGCCTGTTTCTGCTCGGGACGGGCAGCGCGCCTTATATCGTTTCCGGCGGCATCCAGCGACGTTTTCGCGAAAACGGCATCGCGCTCGAAATCATGCGCACCGGCCTTGCCGCCAACACCTACAATATTCTGCTCGGCGAGGGCCGCCAAGCGGGGGCGGGTCTGATCGCGGTGGACTGATATCCGCGCTCGGATAAGGTCGGTGCATGAAGGAGGACACCGATTTCTGCCGCGAATTGCTGCGTGAGGCGGATCGCGACCGCTATCTTGCGACTCTTTTCGTGCCGGAGCCGGTGCGCTCGCATCTCGTGGCGCTGTATGCCTTCGAACTCGAAGTCGGAACGATCGCAAGCCGCGTGCGCGAACCGCTTGCGGGCGAAGTACGGTTGCAATGGTGGCTGGAAGCGGTCACGGGCAGCCGGCCGGACCAGGCGGCGGGCAATCCGGTCGCCAGCGCGATTGTGCGCGCAGTGCGCGCGTGTGCGCTGCCGGCCGACACGATCGCTGCGCTCCTCGATGCGCACCGCCAGGCGTTGTACGACGATCCCGCGCGCACGCTGGACGATTTCGAAAGTTGGGCCGCTGACACACAGGGCAGGGCGTTCGCGCTTGCCCTGCACATTTTGACCGGAACCGCCGCCGGCGAAGCGGGCCTCGCACGGCATGCCGGGATCGCGTTTGCATGCATGCGCTCGACCGCGTTTCCCGATCGGCCGGAGATACCGACCCAACTGGCCGAGTCTCATCTGATCGCGTTGCGGCCGCTTGTCGCGAACGCGCCCGGGGCGGCGTTGCCGGCATTGCTGCCGCTTGCGCTGGTGCGCCCGACGCTGCAACGCCGCCTGTCCGGGCGCTCGCCCTTGCCGCTGTGGCGCCGCCAGTGGCTGATCTGGCGTGCGTCGCGGCGGCTGCGCCTGTAGTCGTTCAGAATGCGAAACGGTCGCGCAGATTCTGCCGTCCGGCGACAATACGGCCGACAATCTGCTTTTCGCTGTCGCTGCCGAGCAGCGGGTCGATCAGATCGATCTGGTTCATTGCGATAAGCTGCAGCAGGTCGGTGCGGATCGTGCCGTCGGCACGGCGCGGCAATGCGTCGACAATCTGCAATCGCTCGGGTGGTCTCGCCGTCCGGCCGCCGAGGTGCCGGGCAAGGTCGACGTCGGTTGCGGTCGCTTCGACAAAGGCATAGAGCCCGGTGCCGGTGCGGCGATCCGGAAAGGCGACAACCGCCGCGTCGCGCACGCCAGGATGTTCTCGCAGCCAGCCGGCCAGCAGCGGCGCATCGTTGACGAGACGCGGCCCGCCGCCCTCGCGATCGGTAAAGTTCAGAATCCCGCGTGTGATCCAGTAATAGACGCGTTTGCCGGTCGCCATCCAGATTCGGGTGGGCAGGCTCTTGCGCGCCAGAATGCGCCTTTCGCTCGCCGTCAGACTGGCCGGCGCATAGCGGCGCTTGTGCTTGAGCAGATGCCGCAAATCTTCGTAGGCAGCGAGGCGGAACAGCCGGTGCCGGCGGCGAAAGCGCGTAGCAAGCTGAAAATCCGTCAGCATGGCGCGGCCGTCCGGCGTTCGCAGCCAGTTTTGTTCCTTGGCGAGATCGTTATGCGTCATGCATTCGCGATGCAGCGCGCGCAATGCGCGCCTGGCCGAGCGGAAATAGGCGAGATCGCCCTCCGGCCGTGCAATGTGCAGGGGCAGTGCATCGATCCAGCTGCGCACCAGCACGCGGCGGCCGTGAAACAGAAGCGCCGGCGCAATGCGGTGACGGCCGGCAGCCGCCAGGGCACGTGCTTCCCGGTGCAGGAAATGCAACGCAAGGCCGAGGCTCCACCATGGAACAAGGTCCGTGCGGCGCAACACCGCTTCGAGCGGTCCGTCAGGGCTTTCGAACATACCGCGCTCGACCGTCGAAAATACGTCGCGTTTGAGCACGACGTCGGAGCGGAATCGCCCCTCAAGCTCGGCCGGCACGGCGTCGTCTGGTATCATGCGCGCGCTTCTAGCATGAACTCGGCAAACCGGCATTATTCACTCGGCCGCCTCGCGGTCGGTTTGCGAAAGCCATTGTCCGAGATCGTGCAGGGCCCGTGCGGTGATCGCGCGCTTGCGGGCGAGGGACTTTTCGGTGCCGCGCAGGCGTTTGCCATCGGGGTTGCGGGCAAGCGCGCTGGCCGGCGGCGGAAAAAGGCCGAAGTTGACATTCATCGGCTGGAACGAGCGCGGGCCGGCATCGATGGTTTCGACATGGCCTCCGGTAATGTGATTGAGCAGCGCGCCGTGCGCGGTCGTCGGCGGGGGGATCGAAACCGGCTCTCCGAGCCTTTCGGCGGCGGCGAACCGGCCGGCAAGCAGCCCGATCGCCGCCGACTCGACATAGCCCTCGCAGCCCGTGATCTGCCCGGCAAAGCGCAGGCGCGGCATGGTGCGCAGCCGCAGGGTTTCATCGAGCAGTTTCGGCGAATTGAGAAAGGTATTGCGATGCAGGCCGCCGAGCCGGGCGAACTCAGCCTTTTCCAGTCCGGGAATGGTGCGGAAAATGCGCACCTGCTCGCTGTGCTTTAGCTTGGTCTGGAAGCCGACCATGTTGAAAAGCGAGCCGAGCCGGTTGTCCTGGCGCAGTTGCACCACAGCGTAAGGCTTCTGCCCCGGACGGTGC
>CAYWCE010000020.1:0-30124 GCA_964456755.1 uncultured Hyphomicrobiales bacterium | reverse complement strand
GGTGCGCGTCGGTCAGGCCGAACGGTTTCAGCGGACCGTGCCGCAAGGTCTCGCGCCCGCGCTCGGCCATGATTTCGATCGGCAGGCAGCCGTCGAAATAGGGCGTCGACTGTTCCCATTCGTGGAACGACACTTTTTCCGCAGCCTCCAGCGCATCGACAAACGCGTCGTATCCACTGCGGTCGAGCGGACAGTTGATGTAGTCGGCGCCCGATCCGCCGGGTCCGCTCTTGTCGTAACGCGACTGGAACCAGGCTACCGACATGTCGATGCTGTCACGATGTACGATCGGTGCGATGGCGTCGAAGAAGGCGAGCGAATCCTCGCCGCTTTGCGCGCGGATGGCGTCGGCCAGCGCCGGCGAAGTGAGCGGGCCGGTGGCCACGATGACGCTGTCCCAGGCCGGGTCGGGAAGCCCGGCGACTTCGCCGCGTACAATTGCGATCAGGGGATGGGCGGCGATGGCGGCCGTCACGGCGGCGGAGAATTCGACACGGTCGACCGCGAGCGCCCCGCCCGCCGGCACCTGGTTGGCATCGGCCGCGCGCATGACGAGGGAGCCGAGCCGGCGCATTTCCTCGTGCAGGAGCCCGACGGCGTTGGTCTCGACTGCGTCGGAACGGAACGAATTGGAACAGACAAGTTCTGCCAGCCCCTCGGTCCTGTGGGCTGCGGTCATGCGCTGCGGTCGCATCTCGTGCAGCACCACCGGCACTCCGCGCTGCGCGGCTTGCCAGGCGGCCTCGGTCCCGGCAAGGCCGCCGCCCACAATGTGTACCGGTTTTGCCTGCGCGTTCATCGCCCCTAGCTAGGGCAAGCGGGCAGGCCGCACAATGCGGCGCAGACGAACGCAAACGAAAACGCCCGCTATTCGCGGGCGTTGTCGTGGGTCACTGCGCGCTGTTTCAGGCGACGGCGCGCTCGGCATTTTGCCAGGCGACGCGCGGGATATCCGAACGGCTGATGCCGATGTCGGCGAGTTCCCGGTCGCCAAGCCGGTTCAGCTCCTGCAGGCTGGTGTCATAGGCGCGCCACTGGCGCAGCACACGGATCAGGTTGGCGAGAAACATGGCGTTCTTCCTTGTCTGGGTCCGCATCCGGGCCCGTTTCGAATCTGACCGGAAGATAGGGACGGATGGTGCGCCGCAACAGAGATTATGTTGCGATGCAGCTATGCATGGTATGCATAATTACGATTGTAAAATTGTCGTTTAAATTCAAAATGAAGGGGGCGGCCGGGGATCGCCGGAGGCGCTCGATCAGATCCGGCCCGGCCCAGGGATCCGCCGTCAGGCGGGGGCTGATGTGCGCCTGCCCGAGCGCCCCGCGCGCTCGGCACCCGACCTTCCGTCAACCGTGCCCACCGGAGACGACGAACCGGCCCCCCGAATTCTCTGCTTCGCCTGCGCGCCGATCGCCGGGGCGGTTCCGCCCGGCCATTGCGCCGCATCGTGCTGCGATCAGGACCGGGACGGCCTTGTGCCGGTTTGAACCGGTCTCCGTCGCCGATGACCAATGAATATGCAGGGCCGGGAACGCCCGGTAGACTGCGCCTTGAGTCTGCGCTTTGCGCAGTCGTCACGCCAGGAGAACCGCATTGCCGCACCGTCCAATCCTGCTGGTAACCGGGCTCGTGGCAGCCGCGGTTTGTGCCACCATCGTCGCGGCGTCGGGGGCAAAGGCCGCCGGTCCCACCCCTGTGCGCCCGGAATTCAGCCGTCCCGGCGGTATGCCGGGGACAGCACGCGCCACGCTTCTGTCCAGCCCCTATCTGCTTGCGCCGGCCCAACCCGAACCGGCCAAGCGGCCGCGCAAGCGGCGGCGATAACGGCGCGGCGCAGGCGCGTCAACCGCGGAGCAGTGCGTGCAGCACGGATCGTCTGTGAAGGCGCTGTTTTTCGATGTCTTCGGCACGCTGGTCGACTGGCGCGGCGGCATCGCGCGCGAGGCCGAACGAATATTGGCGCCGCTTGGCCACAGACTGGACTGGCACAGCCTTGCCGACGCCTGGCGCGGCGAATACCAGCCGGCGATGGAAGAGGTGCGCAGCGGCCGCCTGCCGTTCGCCAAGCTCGACGATTTGCACCGGCGCAACCTCGCACGCATCGCCCCGCGCTTCGGCCTGACCGGGCTGACCGACAACACCATGCAGGAACTGACGCTCGGATGGCACCGGCTCCAGGCATGGCCGGATTGCGCGCCGGCGCTGGCTCGTCTGCGCTCGCGTTATCTCATTGCGCCGGTGTCGAACGGAAACATCGCGCTGATGGTCGCGCTGGCCCGGTGCAACGGATTTCACTGGGATGCGATCCTGGGCGCGGATATTGCCGGCGATTTCAAGCCAAAGCCGATTGTATACCTGTCCGCATGCGCCGCTTTCGACCTTGCGCCGGCCGCGTGCATGATGGTCGCGGCGCATTCCGGCGATCTGGCGGCCGCGGCCGCTTGCGGATTGCATACCGCCCATGTCGCGCGGCCGAACGAGTTCGGGCCGGATCGTGGCGAACGCCAACCTACCGTCGCTGTCGATTTGGCGGCTGAAGACCTTGGTGCGCTGGCAACCCGGCTCGGCGTCTAGTGCACGGAGCCGGTTTAACGGCCCGAAAATCCGCTGCGGATGGCCTCGATACGCGATGCCGGGCTGTGGTGTTCGCGAACCGCCGCATTCCATGAAACCGCGTCGTCGCAGACGACGCTGCCCGCGTCGCGCATCGTCCAGGTGCGATTATCGATCAGGCGCAGGCGGCACACATTGCCTTGCGACGGCACGAACAGGATCGAACCGGTTGTGAGATCGTCATCTCCTTCCGCTGCGCCGTGACCGGCCAGAGCGCCTCCGCCGGACGCCCCGCTGCCGGCGCCATTCAAACGGGCCTGCCGAAACTGCTCGCTCGTCGTCAGCGAATTGTTGGCAAGATACAGGCTTGCCGCGCATAGCGTGACCAGCAGGGCGGCGGCGGCAAGCGCAATGTTGCGCTGACGCTCGTTTCCGGTCCTTCGGCGGGGCGGCTTCATCGTGCTCTCGTCCGGCTGCGCGTTGCCAAGTCAAACATTGCAGCCTTCACGAACCGTTAAGGCAGGCGGTGGCGGCTTGTCGCGCGCCCGCGCATTTCTGACCGGCCGTTCAGGAAGCGCGCCCCGGCAGGAAATATTTTCGGCATCGGAGCCGCGACCCGCCGCAACAGTGCCCAAGAATCCGGTATGGCTGGAATCGGGACCGGCCTTGGACTGGGCCGGACCACTTTCAGGAGGAATCGATGAAGGCGATTGTTCTGGCTACGGCGTTTTCGCTGGCAGCAAGCGGTGCCTGGGCCGCCTCGTGCAAGGTCGAGGCGTCGGGCAAGAAGCTGGCCGGTGCCGCACTGACGAGCTTCATGACCAAGTGCGAAAACGATGCCAAGGCGACCTGCGAAAAAAGCGCCGCCGACAAGAAACTGTCCGGTGCGGCGAAGGACAGTCACGTCAAGAAATGCGTGTCCGACGCGGTCGGCGCCTGATCGCGCCGACAGGACAGCCATCGTCCGGCAGCGGGCCCCGAGGCCCGCTGTTGCGATCGGTCGTCGGGGCCTCTGCCGGCTATTTGGTGCGGAATCCGGCGCGGATCGCATCGACGCGCACCGCCACAAAGTATTTCTTGTCGTCGTTGCCGGAATTCCAGGACACCGCTTCGTCGCATTCGATATTGCCGGCGTCGCGAATGGTCCAGGTATCGTTATCGATCAGGCGCAGCCGACAGACATTTCCTTCCAGCGGAACGTAGAGGATGGCGCCGGTTTTCAGTTCTTCTTCGCGCGACACGCGTTCGATCGACGATTTGGCAAAGAAGATGCCCGGCGATACGAGATTTTTGCGTGCCGCATAGCCGCCGGCGAGGAAGCCGGCGGCCAGGACAGCGGTCAAAGCCATGCAGGCGATGATCCCGCGGCGGCGATCACGATGATGCAGTCTTCGTCTCGGCCGGCGCACGACAACCCCGCATACGGGTGGCAGGAGCCGACAGGCTAGCCGGAGCGGCTTCAGGGCCGGTGAAACGGTCCGTGTCAGTTTGACTCGAATTTTCCGGAAAAAACCGTTCAAATTCGCGCACGAACGGGAGGAGCAGCCGGTTGAGCACATTTGTCGTCGCACATGGCGCCTGGTCGGCAGGCTGGGCGTGGAAAAAAATGCATCCGCTGCTGCGGGCGCGCGGCCATGAGCTGGTGACGCCCACCTATACCGGCCTCGGCGAGCGCGCCCATCTTGCCCATCCCGGTCTCGATCTCGACAGCCATATCGCCGACATCGCGGCGGTCCTTGAAACGGAGGATTTGCACGACATCGCGCTCGTCGGGCATTCCTACGGCGGCATGGTGGCGACCGGCGTCGCCGACCGCATGCGCGAGCGCGTGGCATGCCTGATCTATGTCGACGCTTTCGCTCCCCGCGCCGGCGACAGCGTATTCAGCCTTACCCCGCATCGCCGCGCGACCATGGGGGAGGAGGCGCGGCAACATGGCGGGTTCATTCCGCCGCAGCCGATGCCGCCGGACACGCCCGATACGGACCGCGCATGGGCGGCGCCGCGGCGAAAGCCGCAGCCGGTTAAGACGTTCGAACAGGCACTCGTGCTGACCCGGGGAGAACCCTCGGCGCCGCGGCACTACATTTATTGCTCGCGCTGTCCGCCCGACGACCGTTTCCGGCCATTCTACGAGCGCGCTCGTGCCGAAAACTGGGGCGCATGGGAAATCGACGCCAGTCACAATCCGCACATTACGGCACCGGAGGCGCTTGCCGCATTGCTGCATGCCATCGCAACGGCGCCCGGCTAGGCCGGTCCGGCGGCAAGACGCAAGACCAGCAGCAGCACGAGAATTGCGGCGAGACCGCCAAAGAAGGTCCAGCGCTGCCATGGCCGGCGCAGAATAATTTCGGCGCCGCGCGCCTTTTCCGCAGGATAGGGTTGCGGCTCGCGCCGGCGCGGCGGAGGCTGTTGCGGTGCTTCGCGGACCATGGCGATCTCCTGCCGCCACCAACGTCCGGCCGCCGGCAACGGTTCCTAGTCCTGACCCTCGTCGGGGATGTTGAGCACCCTGCCGCAGGCCTTGCAGTGAACCGCGTCGATGTCGTGACGCAGCAATCCGCAATCCGGACAGCGGAAGCGCACCTTGTAGGGTTGCAGCAGCGCCCGCGCGAGCCGGAAAAACAGCGTGACTCCGAATATCATGACGACGACGGACAGCAGGCGGCCCGTCGTTCCCGAAAGCACGATGTCGCCGTAGCCGGTGGTCGTCAGCGAGGTGACGGTGAAATACAGGGCGTCGGCATAATTGGCGATCAGCGGGTTGGTATAATGCTGGGTCTCGTAAATCACGGCGGTCATGACATACAAAAAGACCGACAGGTTGGTGACGGCGACGATGACCTCCTCGTTCCGCCGAAACAGCGTGCTGTCGTGGCGCAGGCGCGCCAGCATGCTGTAGGTCCGCAACAGCCGGAGCGTGCGCAGAATGCGCAGAAACGCCGCGCCCTCGCCGGCGAGCGGCGCCAGAAACGATGCAATGGCAACGATGTCGGCCCAGGTCGACACTCTGAACGCGTCGCGCATCCGCTGGCGGCTTATCGTCAGCCGGGCAAGAAAGTCGCATAGAATGAAGATACCGAGCAGGACATCGATCGTCGCCACTGCCGCATGACGGGGCAAGAAGGAGGTGCCGACGATGAAGGCAACGGTGGCAATGTCGAAAGCGAGCAGGCCGTAGCGGAAGCGGTATCCGCGCTCGTTGTTCGCCTCATAAAGTCCGCGCAGATAGGCCTGCAAGCGCATGAGCGCCGTGTCCGGCACGGCCGGCTTGCGGGCGGCGGCCCGCGCAGGGCGCTTGCCGCTCATGACCGTCCGTGCTCGATCGAGGCGGGGAGCCGGATCACGAATTCGGTGCCCGGTTCCCGCCGCACGATTTCCAGCTTGCCGCCGAGCTGGGTCGCGGTCGAGGCAATCACCTTCATGCCGAGCGAAGCCGATCCCTCGATCTGGAAATCCTCCGGCAGCCCGCGGCCCCGATCGGCGATGCGCAAGGCGATGCTGTCGCCCTCGCGATCGAGCGTCACGTCGATCGGTCCCGGCTGACCTTCGGGATAAGCGTGCTTAAGCGCATTGGTAATCAGTTCGTGTGTGAGCATGGCGAGAGAAATGGCGTGCGAGCCGGACAGATAGAGCGGTTCGGCGCGGACGCTGACGGTCGGCTTGTGCGCTCCGGCATAGGCATTCTGGCTTTCCTCGCAAATCAGTTTCAGGAAGCTGGCAAACTCGATGCGATCCGCGGTGTCGGCCTGATACAGATAGCGGTAGACCGTGCCCATGGCCACGACGCGGTCGCGCGCGCGCGACAGGTGCTCTCGCGCAGTGGGATTGCGGACATAGCGACGCTGCATTTCCAGAACGCTGGACAGAAGCGCAAGACTGTTCATGACGCGATGCTGCAATTCGCGCAGCAGAAAGCTTTTCTGGTCGACCAGTTCGTGCACCTTGTCGGCCATCCGCGAAAGCGCGCTGCTGAGACGGCCGAACTCGGTCGGCGAACTGAGCTGCGGAAAGCGCGCCGCGATGTCGCCGGCCTCGCGGCGGCGCGCGGTATCGACGATAGCGCGGATCGGCCGGTTGATCAGGAAATAGGTGGCCAGCCACACGCCGCCGATGGCCATCAGCATTGTCAGCAACGCAAAGGCCAGGCTGCGAATATTGATGATGCGGGCTTCCGCCAGCGCGGTCTCGCGGTCGATTGCCACCGCCACGAACAGGCTGGCGGGGCTGTTGTCGACCGGCACGAAGCCGACGATCTCCGGGCGTTCCGGGACTGCCGCGACGTCGATCGTCCCGGACGGCAGCGTGGCGATGCGGGAAAAGATTTCGCGCGATACCGATTGCGCCTGCGCGTTCTGCTCCTCGGGCACGGTCAGCACGGTGCCGCCGTCGCGGTCGAATACGGTCAGCCGGTAGCGCGAACGCCAGGGGCGGCCGGACAGGTTTTCCGCAAGCCGCTCCGGATTGAGGATGATGACGATGACCCCACGTTTCTCACCGGCGGCATCCGTCAACGGCATGGAAATATGGACCGATCGCGCGCGCGTAACACGGCCCTGGACCACGGTGCCGATAGCGAGGCGTCCGGTGACCAGCGGCTCGTTGAAATAGATGCGGTCGCGTACATCCAGGCCGGGCGGGATCGGGACCGTGGAGCAATGAAAGCGTGCATTGAGATCGATCACCGCCGCCTCGCGGTATAGCGGTATTCCGGCGATCACCGACTTGAAATAGGCCGCGCAATCGTCCTCGTGCGCAAGGATGGCCGGGTGTTTGCTCATGGCAAGCATGAGCTGGCGGCCGCCTTCGACGACCTGCGCAAGTTCGGCGGAGACGAGGCGCGCCACGGCCAGCACCTCGGCGCGTGCCTCGCGTTCCAGAACGATCTGCCAGCGCACCGTATTGTAGAGCGTGAGCAGAAACGGCGGCATCAGCGCAATGGCGACCAGCACGGACAGGCGGCGGCGTAGGGTCATCGTCCGGTTCCAGGAACGCAGAATCGCGTCGTGCCAAAAAGACGCGGCGGCCGGCAAAGGTCGCGTAGGGCACGGGCGAATGTGAGGAGAACGAATAATTCTAGCACGATTGCGACCGTCAGGCCAGCGCAGGTACCATCGTGCGCGCCGTCCTTGCGTCGATCGGAAGGCACCGGTTCGGTCAAACGCCGAGCCGTTCGCCGGCATCGCGCGCATCAGGCCGGCCGGTCGGCATCGCCGCGGCCGAGTGCGCGCTGCATGGTCACGGTATCGACCCAGCGACCGAGCTTGAAGCCGACCGAACGCAACGTGCCGCTCATGACAAAGCCGCAGCGGCGGTGCAGCGCGATCGAGGCGGCATTGCCGCTGTCGCCGATGATCGCCACCATCTGCCGCCACGGGCCGCGCTCGCATTGCGCGATCAATGCGGGCAGCAGCGCCGAGCCGATGCCGCGTCCGGCGCGTTCGGGCGCGACATAGACGGAATCTTCCAGCGTATAACGATAGCCGGAACGCGCATGATGCAGACCGGCATAGCAATAGCCTTCGATGCGGCCGTCGGTCTCCGCCACAAGATAGGGCAGGCCGCGCTGCAGCAGGGCAGTGCGGCGCGCGGCCATCTCCTCGACCGACGGCGGCGTTTCCTCGAAGCTGGCAAGCCCGTGCAGCACGTGATGCGCATAGATCGCCTGGATGGCAGGCAGGTCGGCATCGCGCGCGGGCCGCACGCGCAGCCCGGGCGGCAAGGATCGCAAATCGGACCGCAAATCGGACCGAGAATCGGGCCGGGAATCGGATCTGGCTTCGGTATCGGAGCGGGGCATGGTGCGGGCGGATGGCGGAGCGGATGCGCCAGTGTAGCGCGCGCGAGGCGCTTCGCCCACCGAAGCGTTGGCCGCCGGCGCGGCCATGCTAGGCTTGCGGCCATGCTGGCGACATTCCTGTTTGCGCTCGACCTGACCGGCGTCGCCGTATTCGCGGTGACCGGCGCGCTGGTCGCCTCGCGCAAACGGATGGACATATTCGGCTTCATCCTGCTCGGCTCGGCGACCGGGATCGGCGGCGGCAGTCTGCGCGACCTTCTGCTCGGCCTGACGCCGGTCTTCTGGGTGAAGGAGCCGCTTTATCTGGGCGTCTGCGTCGCCGTCGCGGCGGCCACTTTCTTTCTCGCGCATATTCCGGAATCGCGCTACCGCGCGCTGCTGTGGCTGGATGCGGCCGGGCTTGCGCTGTTCTGCGTGACCGGCGCCGACCGGGCGCTGGCGGCGGGAACCGGCGGCTTCATCGCGGTCGCGATGGGCATCGCCACGGCCACGTTCGGCGGCATCATTCGCGACCTGCTCGGCGGGGAAAGCCCGCTGATCCTGCGCAAGGAAATCTATGTGACGGCGGCTTTGGCCGGCGCGTTTGTCTTCGTGTCCGGCACCGCGCTCGGCGCGCCGTGGATCGCCGCGGCGCCGGCCGGCTTTGCGGTGTGCTTTGCGGTCCGCGCATTGGCGCTCAGCTATGGCTGGTCGCTGCCGGTTTATCGCGCGCGCCAGGGGCGCGATCCGGGCGCTTAGCTTTTTGTTTTGACGCGTTTTCGTCACGCGAACCGGTGCCCACTTCGCTCGAAAACGCTATAGCGGCCACATCCGGCGCGCGCCCGGCCGCGTCGGGCCGCGTCGCTGCAACGAGCGCCTGCCAGCGCTGCAGCATCTCCCATTCCTGCGCCAGATCCGCAAACGCCTCGTCGAAGGGCAGGCCCTCCGCCTGCGCTTCCGACAGGCCTTCGACAAATGCGCGCGCCTCCGCCGGCACGAGCGCCAGCGCGACGATGCAGCGGCGCACGTCGCGCCGGCAGGCCATCGCATGGCGGCAGGCCTGCGCGTCGCAATAGCGCCACAGGCAGTGCAGGTCGGCAATCCAGCGCGCGGTGGCGGCGAAAGGCTGTGGCGCCCGTTCGGGCAGTGCGGTGCGCCTGGTGCGGTCGGTGGATTTGTTCATGTGTCCTGCTCCGATTGAATGTCTGGGCCGCGGCATCCGCGTCGATCCTGCGCCGTCGGTCGGTGCCGTGCCGGGCGTTTCGCTTGCGCGGTGCGGAGGCGTGCGCGATCGCCCGCGTTGTTTGAAAGGCGCCGGGTGCGCCCGCCGGTCCGCTCCGCTTTGGCGGAGCCATCGCCCTTCTTCGCGCAGAAGAAGGGAGGACGGAGCGCCGGAGGGCGCAGCTGTCCTTCAGTGTGCCGCAGCCTCTTGCGAAGCTGCGGGCGCCTTACGGCGCTCCATCGCGGCGTCTGTGCGGCGGCGGGCCGCGCTTTGCCGATCCGCGAACGGGCGCGGACGGTCAGCCGGCTCCCGGCAGGAGGGCGTAGTGCCTCCGGGCGGAGCCCCGCCGCCGCCCGGGACCGTGCTTGCGAGGCACGGCCGCGGGCGCCGCACCGGCAACGATCCGGACTTGCCGGACCGCGCCAGGACGGCGGCGCGGCTCATCTCCGCCGCGCCCCGTCCTTCGTCCCGCCTTTCGCAACGCCTCGCGACAAGCGTCCCTCAGCGGACGAGGTGATGCGGATAATATTCCTATTGCGCGATGGATGTCAAGGCCGGGTTGCGTCCTGGGTTGCGCGTGCGCGGTGCTAACTCAGGCGATGTCTGCACGACGCGAAGGCGCGGCTGTGCGAAAGAGCGCGTCGCACGCTCAGGCGTTGTCCCACTTGATCTGGAACTCGATCTCTTCGCCGTCCTCGCCGCGTTCGTGCTCGATGTTGTATCGCGCGCGCACGGGAACGTAGATGCGCTCTCCGGCGATCTGTATGTCGAAGCGCTCGCCTTTTTCCAGCGCATCGGCGAGCCGGCGCAGTTTCTCGACGAATTCGGGGAGGGGATAGGTCTTCTCGATATCGCGGCTGCGCTTGGCGGCATTGCTCATGAACATGTCTCCCTGGTCAAATCGGGCCGCGGAGATAGGGATCGCCGCCGGGATTTTCGACTGACAAATTGCCGCAAGAGGGCGCCGGTCAGGCCAGAAGTCGCAATGCGATCAGCAACACGAGAATGCCGGCTAGACCGCCGAAGAAAATCGCCTGGCGCAACGGCGTGCGCAGGACGATCTCGGCGCCGCGCGCCTTCTCGGCGGGATAGGGCTGTTTCGGCGGCGGTGCGGGCTGCGGCGGACCTTCGCGGACAGGCATGGGAATTCCCTGCGCGATGGGCGACGATCAGATGCCGCGCTGCGCGCGATGCACCAGCAGCAGCGGCGCGGTCTCACGCGCCCGCCAATATCGCGCCCTCCAGTATCGCGCGCGCAGGCGCGGCGCGATCCACCAGGCGAGCGGAGCGGCGAGAACGAAGCTCGCCGCGACCACGACGGGGATCAGGCCGGCGGCATAGGGCAAGAGCGCGGGCACGGTCAGAACCGTGACGAGCCCCGCGCCGAACAGCACGGCATTCGCCATCATGTAAATGAGCGCGGCGATGGCCGCGCGCGTTCTCGTTTCCCGCGTCATGACGCCTCCGGAAAATCGGTCTGTCGGACAGGTCAACGCAATCGCGGGAGCGAAGTTCCGGCGGGAAACGATGGCCTCGCATGTCCGGCGATTTTCGGGCCGATTTCCGCGAGGCGCGCAAACATTTCGTCGGGCGCGCGCGAGGCGTCCGGTTTACGCCGCAACCTGCGCTGCACGATCGCGATTTCGGGCGAAGCGGATACCGCTACGCGTGAAGAAAGCGCGTCACAATAGAAGCGGGAGGCAAGGACATGATTCCATCGAAGCCGGATAGGCTCTACACTGGCCGCCCAATCGGGGGAGGCCGGGATGGTAAAATTTGTCGTTGCATGCACGGCGATGTTCGCTGTCGCGCTGATCGGCGCGCCGGCGCAGGCGGTGACCGCCAAGCAGAAAATGGAAACCTGCACATTCGGCGCGGACGACCAGAAGCTCACCGGCGCCGCGCGCAATACGTTCCTGAAGAAATGCATGGCCGCGGGCGACCCGCCCGGCACGCATCCGAAGCAGGCCAAGCCGAAGGGGTGAGGGGGCGCTTCATAGGACGGCCTGCGCCTCGGCCGGCGCGGACGGGGCGAAGCGTGTGCGCCGGCGGACGGGGCGTGAATGGGAAACTGATGCTCGCAGGAGCCGGTAGCCCGCATGCAGCGCAGCGGAATGCGGGAGAGGTTCATCCGCTGCGGTCATCCCGGATTACGCTTCGCTCCGTTTGGGCTATGTTTGCTCTTCACCGATAGACGTAGTATGTTTATGCCATGATCCGGTCGTGGCGGAATGCGGCGACGCGCAAGGTCTGGGAGGGCGAGCAACCCAACCGATTGCGTGGCCTCGATTTCGACCATGCCGTCGATCTGTTGCTGGCGCTGAACATCGCCAAGTCGCTGAACGATCTCAGCCCGCTCAGGAGCGTCGGCCTGCACAAGCTGAAAGGCGACCGGAAAAATCAATGGGCGATGACGGTGAACCAGCGCTGGCGTATCTGCTTCGAATTCAGCAAGGGCGACGCCTTCAACGTCGAGATCGTCGATTATCACAAAGGATAAACGTCATGCCCCCCGTCGCACATCCCGGCCGCTTTCTGAAACGCGAGATGGTGGCGCGCGACCTCAGCGCCAACCGGCTGGCGCTCGATCTCGGGGTGCCGTCGGGCCGCATCACCGACATCCTCAACGGCCGCCGTGCCATCACCGCCGACACGGCGGTGCGGCTGGGCCGCTATTTCGGGAACAGTCCGCAATTCTGGCTCGACCTGCAGAGCCAATACGACATTGCCTTGGTGGAACGGAAGAAGGGCGCGGAGATTTCGAGGCGCGTGCGGCCGGCGGATGCTGCGTGATACGAGTCTATGCTCAAGGGGTGTAGTCCTCGGGCCGCGCTTTGGCCGGGGTATTGCAGCCCGGTCGTCAGCCAGCTTCCTGGCAGGCGGCCCTAGTGCCGGGCGGAGCCCCGACGCCGCCCGAGTGCGCAGGGCTTGCGTAGCCCCGCGCCCATCGATCTTGGGTTTACCCGAGATCGAAAATGATGGAAGCGCAAGTCGGGCAAGCCCGACTTACGTGGCGCCGTACCCACCCCCACGAAACGGCGCAACCGGTTCGCGCTCCGCCGAAGGGTTAGGGTAATAGGAATATAGTCACCGTCCAACCAATGTCAAATGTCTCCTAGTCAGTCGGCCACTTTGCTTTGAATTAGCAAAAAGCACGCAATATCATTTTGCCCAACAAAACATGAGCTTTTAGGGTCCCTTGACAACAATTGTTAAGTCGCCGCAATGTTGTCGTTATGTTCCACGATAAAATATGCGCTTTTGGACGATATCCGATTCGGCTGTCATAACAGTCAAGACTGGCGCCATGGATAATACGAGCTTGCTGGAATCTATCTCGAAGCGGTTGGGTGTGTTGATCGCATTGCACATCAACAATCACTCCGAAAACTTCTCGATTTCAGAAGGAGTTGAACTTTTGACTCGCTTCGGCCTGTCGCCGACTGAAATCGCCGAAATACTTAATACGTCCGCCAACACCGTGAACGTAACTCGTTCGCGTCTCAAAAAAAGAAAGCAGTAGGCCATGAGCAATGAGAATTTTGAAAAAAAGATTGATGCGTTGAAGAAGTCGATCGACACGCTTGTTTTGATGGAGGTAGCCAAATCGGGAGCCACGAGAGAGCAAGCCCGACGGGCGCTTGGTGCGTTGAACAATAACGAGTATTCGCAGATCACCGCTTTGTTCAACGGTCCCAAGGGTAAATCAGGAAAATTCTAAAGGGCGTCGGAAGGGAGAAATGAGATGGGCAAGAAAAAAAGCGACAAGCTTGATCCTTTGGAAGAGATCAAACGACTTTTGGTTCTCGCATTAGTCAACCAAGGGGTTAAAGGGAAAGCGATAGCAGCTGTGCTGCAGGTCGATCCCGCAATAATCAGCAGGATGATTTCAGGCAAGAGCTAAAAGCATGGCTGACAGGCTCAATCCCGCCATCATGAAAATGTTGATCCAGAAGACGGGCAAAACTGCCGAGCAAATCCGGCCGCGCTTGTCGGAATTGCGCCGTAAGCATAGCGGCTTAACGATGAACGCTTCGGCTCAGATGTACGCACAAGCGCATGGCACGTCGATAATGGGCAAATTAGAATCTGTTGATAGGCAAGCGCTTGCGACTGTTCAGGCGGTCACTCAGGTGAGCGTTTCCACGGTATCCAAAGTGGATAGGCGAACGCTGAACATCAACAATTCGCCCATTCATAATTTGTCGTTTGGGGACCGGAATTCGGTTAGTCAGAGCGTCGTCGCGTTGGACGACCAACTCGCAAAGATATCCGAAAAAATTACTAAGAGTAACGCTTTAACGAATGAAGAGAAGGCTGACTACAAGTCCGATCTACAAACCATCGCCAGCCAAATCGGGAAGAGCAAGCCAAACCGGACCATAATAAAGTCAGCATGGAGTGGAGTTAAGGCATTATCGGATGTTGAGGGTTTTGCTCAGTTGATAGGTCGGGTCAGTCCGCTTATTCAGAGTTTCATCTCGTAGAGAGTAGGACTCGCGGCTGTCTTCACCAGGCATGCGGCTTATCACGTGCTTTTCAATCTACTCATCGAAAGAGGGGGCCCGATATGGGCGAAGGAAAATTTCGCGCACACGTTCAATATAATGACTGGACTGGAACGGCATCTGCAGACAACGCGGATGCCAAAGATTTCTACGAGCTTCTTGAGAAGAAAGGACTGATGGATCGGGACAAAGATTTCCTGATTGGCCTAACGCTTTGGATTGGTGAGAACCACGGTGGCGATGTTAAGCCACCTTACATTTCCGCAGTGTTCGTCAGCGGCAACCTGTATGACGAAATCGAGCCGAAATTGCAGGCTGCAGCCGATCCGATTCAGACCAGAAAGGTGGATGTGGAGCTAACGCTGAATGAGTTCGTTGGGCTGTTCAAACGCTTTGCAGTTGTCCTGACGGCACGTGGCCTCGATCTTACTGATCGTGAATATGAGTTTCCCGACGAAGATGAGGAGTGAGGCGGGCCTCAAGCGGTCGTTCACTCCGCCGCCTCGACCCGCTTCTTTCCGCGCCCGCCATCACCCCGCGCGAGCACGGGCTTGAGGAACGCGCCCGTATAACTGCGCTTCTCCTTCGCCACCGCTTCGAGCGGGCCGGTCAAGGTGCTTTTTGACCGGCATGCGGCTGCCCCGCCTACAGGTCGTCCGCGGTCAGACCCGTCTGCTTTGCGATTCGCGTGAGCATGCGCGCGCCGATCTCATCGCCGTCGTGAAATGCAAACACAAAATCCGGATATCCCGGCCGCTGCAAGGTGCGATGCGATCCGCTTTGCCGTTTCACCGTCCAGCCGATCCGCAACAGCGCCGCCAGCACCCGCTGTGCCTTGGCGGCAGGCCAGCTTTTCATGCGAGCTGGAACATCCCGGACAACTCGCGCGGAAGCGGCTCACCGTTGTCGAGGCGTTCGGCGATGACACGAAGCGCGAGCGCCGTGGCCCTGGCGCGCGCTTCGGCGTCGGTCGCGCCATAGCTCAGTACGCCGGGCAATTCCGGCACTTCCGCCAGCCAGCGGCCGTCTTCCTCGCGCTCGGTCTCGATCCGCAACATGCGTGGCAAGATAATGCAGGGTTGTTGGCCGGACAAGCAGCGGCAACTCACTCCGCCGCTTCGATCCGCTTCTTTCCCGCACCCGCATCGCGCCGCGCCAGCACCGGCTTGAGGAACGCGCCCATATAGCTGCGCTTCTCCTTTGCCACGTCTTCCGGCGTGCCCGCCGCGACGATCTCGCCGCCGCCGCCTTCGATCACTCCGCCGCGACCGGTTTCAGTTCGAACACGCGCCCGTGCTTCGCGGCCTCGGCGACGTCGCCGCGCTTGAGAGCGAGGCGGACGGCGTCGAGCTTGCGCACGTCTTCGGGCGTGAGGTAAGGCGACCAAGCCGTGTCGTCCTCGATCAGTTCGACCGGGACTTCGGCGGCATATTTGCCCTCGTGGATGAACTCTTTCGATTTCCGCGTCATGTCGTCCTGCGCTTCCTGAAATCAGCCGACCAGCGCTCCGGCGCGGGACGGTAGGCGGTCACGAGTATGGCGGGGCGACCTGCCGATCTCGGTACGCCCCACATCACGTGGATGGGGCGGCCGTCCCGGTCGTGCTGTAGGACCAACACCGATGGCTCCTTTCGGGAGTCCGGATAGTCCTCGACGACGATGGCCGATTGAATGCCGGCCAAAGCCTCCTGCGCCACGATATCATCAGCCGCGAGTTCGCGAAACCCGTGCCGCGAGATGATGAAGTCGCCGCTTTCAACAAGCATCTGCACGCGGCGCAGGATTTCGCTCATGGTCGCCCCTGCTGACCCCCACGCGGCGCGCTGCGCACGCCGACCCCCCCACAAGGGGGCGGGTAAAGACTACTCCGCCGCCTCGATGCGCTTCTTCTTCCCCACCTCGCGCCGCGCCAGCACGACTTTCAAAAACGCCCCCGTATAGCTGCGCTTCTCCTTTGCCACGTCTTCCGGCGTGCCCGCCGCGACGATCTCGCCGCCGCCGTCGCCGCCTTCGGGGCCGAGATCGACGATCCAGTCGGCGGTCTTGATCACTTCGAGATTGTGCTCGATCACCACGACCGTGTTGCCGCTCTCCACCAGCTCGTGCAGCACGTCGAGCAGCTTGGCCACGTCGTGGAAATGCAGGCCCGTGGTCGGCTCGTCGAGGATATAGAGCGTGCGGCCGGTGGCGCGGCGCGACAATTCCTTGGCGAGCTTCACGCGTTGCGCCTCGCCGCCCGACAGCGTCGTCGCCTGCTGGCCGACATGGATATAGCCGAGCCCCACGCGCTGCAGCGTGACGAGCACATCGCGGATGCGCGGCACCGCCTTGAAGAAATCCGCCGCCTCGTCGACCGTCATGTCGAGAATGTCGGCGATGGATTTCTGCCGGAACGTCACCTCCAGCGTCTCGCGGTTGTATCTCTTTCCCTTGCAGGTGTCGCAGGTGACGTAGACGTCGGGGAGAAAGTGCATCTCGATCTTGATCACGCCGTCGCCCTGGCAGGCCTCGCAGCGCCCGCCCTTGACGTTGAAGGAGAAGCGGCCGGGCTCGTAGCCGCGCGCCTTCGACTCGGGCAGTCCTGCGAACCATTCGCGGATCGGGGTGAAGGCGCCGGTATAGGTCGCCGGATTGGAGCGCGGGGTGCGGCCGATCGGCGACTGGTCGATGTCGATGATCTTGTCGAGATGCTGCAGCCCTTCGATCCGCTCGTGCGGGGCGGGGGCCTCGCTCGCATTGTTGAGCTTGCGCGCGATCGCCTTGTACAGCGTGTCGACCAGAAGCGTCGACTTGCCGCCGCCGGACACGCCGGTGACGCAGGTGAACAGGCCGAGCGGGATTTCCGCGCTGACATTCTTGAGATTGTGGCCGCGCGCGCCGACGACCTTCAGCGTGCGGCGCATGTCGGGCGCACGCCGTTCGGGAACGGGAATGCCGAGCCGGCCGGTGAGATATTTGCCGGTGAGCGAAGCCTCGCTCGCCATGATGTCGTCGGGGCGGCCCTGCGCGACCACCCGCCCGCCATGGATGCCGGCGCCGGGGCCGACATCGACCACGTGATCGGCGAGGCGGATCGCGTCCTCGTCGTGCTCGACCACGATCACGGTGTTGCCGAGGTCGCGCAGCCGCTTCAGCGTTTCCAAAAGGCGCGCGTTGTCGCGCTGGTGCAGGCCGATCGACGGCTCGTCGAGCACGTAGAGCACGCCGGTCAGGCCCGAGCCGATCTGCGAGGCGAGCCGGATGCGCTGGCTCTCCCCGCCCGACAGCGTGCCGGAGGCGCGCGACAGCGTGAGATAATCGAGCCCGACATCGACCAGGAAGCGCAGCCGCTCGCGGATCTCCTTCAAAATGCGCGCGGCGATCTCGTTCTGCTGCTTCGACAAGGCCGCCGGCACGCGCTCGAACCATTCGCCGGCGCGGCGCACGCTCATCTGCGCGACCTCGCCGATATGCAGGGTTCCGATCTTCACGCACAGCGCCTCGGGCTTGAGGCGGAAGCCCTTGCAGGCGTCGCACGGCACGTCGGTGAAATATTTCTGCAATTCCTCGCGCGCCCATTCGCTCTCGGTCTCGCGGAAACGGCGCTCCAGATTGGTGACCACGCCCTCGAACGGCTTTTTGGTCGTGTAGGCGCGCATGCCGTCGTCGTAGACGAATTTGATCTCATCCTCGCCGGAGCCGTACAGAATCGCCTCCTGCGTCTTCTTCGGCAGCGATTTCCATTTGGCGTCGAGCGCGAACTTGTAATGCCTGCCGAGCGCTTCCAGCGTCTGCAGGTAATAGGGCGAGGATGAGCGCGACCACGGCGCGATCGCGCCCTTGCGCAGCGTGGCCTCCTTGTCGGGCACGACGAGGTCGGCGTCGATATGCTGCTCGACGCCGAGGCCGCCGCATTTCGGGCAGGCGCCGAACGGATTGTTGAACGAGAAAAGGCGCGGCTCGATTTCCGCGATCGTGAAACCGGATACCGGGCAGGCGAATTTCTCGGAGAACACGATGCGCTCCTCGGCATGCGCCCCCTTCAGCCGCTTGCCTTCCGCCTGCTGCCCGCCGTCGGCAAATTCAGCGACCGCCAGACCGTCGGCCAGATGCAAAGCGGTCTCGAAGCTTTCCGCCAGCCGCTGGCCGAGATCGGCGCGCACCACGACGCGGTCCACAACCACATCGATATTGTGCTTGAACTTCTTGTCGAGCGCCGGGGCCTCGGCAATCTCGTAATATCTGCCGTCGATCTTCAGCCGCTGGAAGCCGCGCTTCATCCAGTCGGCGATCTCCTTTTTGTATTCGCCTTTGCGGTCCTGCACGACGGGCGCGAGGATGTAGAGGCGCGTGCCTTCGGGCAAGGCGAGCACGCGATCGACCATCTGCGAGACGGTCTGGCTCTCGATCGGCAATCCCGTGGCCGGCGAATAGGGCACGCCGACGCGCGCCCAAAGCAGGCGCATATAATCGTAGATCTCGGTGACGGTGCCGACCGTCGAGCGCGGATTGCGCGAGGTGGTCTTCTGCTCGATGGAAATGGCGGGAGACAGGCCGTCGATCTGGTCGACGTCCGGCTTCTGCATCATCTCCAGGAATTGCCGCGCGTAAGCCGACAGCGATTCAACATAGCGGCGCTGGCCTTCGGCATAGATGGTGTCGAAGGCGAGCGAAGACTTTCCGGAGCCGGACAGCCCGGTGAACACGACCAGCGCGTCGCGCGGAATGTCGAGATCGACATTCTTCAGATTGTGCTCGCGCGCTCCCTTGATCGAGATGATGCGGGAATCGGATCTGCTTTTTCTGGAAGACATATCGGTCATTCGGTGCGCCGGTCGGGTCCGGCGCGCGCAGGCGGGCGGACACCGGGAAGACAGTCGGAACATAGTGAGAACGGCAGTCCGGCGCCAGTCCCGCGCGCGCATGGCCGCGATCTTTCAACAGCAGGCCGTCAAGACGGTTTCTGCACCCAGAACTGGTACATGCCGGCAAACGTTTCGGGATGCTCGCGCTCGAAGACATCCCAGTTGCCGAGATCCGTCATCGCCCTGTCATGCGGGAAGCGGGCCGCATAACGCGCCGCCACATGCATGCCCGCAAGCTGGAACCCGATGAAGGTCAGGTTCTCGGCCGCGATGAAAGCCGCGATCTGCGGGATCGAAAGCCTGTGCTCCCGCACATGGAAAATCAGGTCGCGGCATTCGCTCGCGGTGTAGAAATCGCCCGAACGCACGACGCCGCGGGCGGGATGTTCCGGCGTCAGCGCCTTCAATGCGCGCCGCGTGGCGCGGATGCCGGCGAGATCGGCCCGAAAACCTTCCCCTGCGATGAACTCGCGCGCGGCCACGACGTCCTTGCGCGCAGCCTCACTGTAGAAGCCGAGCCGCATGAAGCCGCCTGGCTTGAGCATGGAGAGCAAACCGCGCCAGGCGGCGAAGGGATCGGCCATGTGATGCAGCACGCCCCCGGTCTCGACGATGTCGAAGCGACGTCCGGTTTCCGGCAGGACGACGATGTCGGCCTGCGCGAATACGATATTCGCGACGCCAAGCTCCTCGCTCTTTCGCTTCGCATAGGACAGACTCGACAGGCTGAGATCGACCGCGAGCACCCTTATGCCCTCGATCGCTTGCGCAAATTCGTTGGCATACAGGCCGGTGCCGCAGCCCGCGGACAGCAATTGCGGATTCTCGAACCCGCTGTCGCGGAACACCGCATCCGGAAAAGCCTTGCGCAGGAAGTCGTCGATCCGGTGTCGTCTGTGCGGCGGAACGATATTGATCCAGCGCGGATAGGGGTTTTCCTCGTATTGCCGGCGCACCTCGCTCGACACGCCCTGCGTCACCGCCGTGAGCGCGGGCATGGTCTCACGCAGTTTGCGCTCATGCGCCGGCTCGCGCACCTGCTGGGTCAAGAGCGCATCGAGCGGTGCCGGCCATTGCCATTGCAGCAAGCCCTCGCAGCCCTCGACGGCGTGCAGGGGTCCATAAGCCGCCGCCGATGCGACGAGCCAGGGCTGCGGCTGTGTGCCGGCCGCGAGCGTCGAGGCGAGCGAGGTGCGCAGCGCGTCCGCCTGCGCGGCTTCGTCCGCATCGAGATCGAATACGTATTCGTTGATGAAACACTGTCGCGCCAGCGCGCAGGCGAAGCCGAGCATGCCGCCGAGGGCGGGCCGGCCGGCCATTTCGAGCAATGTTCGGCGGGCAGCCGTCAGCATGGCTTCGGTATCGGGCGAGGCCATGGCGGCGTTTTCCAGTACCGCAGCGAGCAGGGTATCGCCCGCAAGCGCGGACAGTTCTTCCTGCGTAAGCGCCCTGTGAGGATCTGCGAAATCCGCAAATCGCGCGAGCACCGGCGCAACCGCGCCATCGGCCCGCAGCATCGACGCTGCGAAAGACACCAGATTGCGCGGCCGATCCCACGGCTGTGCGATGGCGGCGGTCAGGAAGTCCCGCAGGTCCGGAATGTCCGGAACACGATCGAGTGCGCGCACGCATTCGCAGAAGATCGAGCGCGCGTCCCCCGCCTGGCCGAGCGTCAACGCGCGGCACAGAAGCTTCAACGCACCGGCATGGTCCCCTTTCATCTGCCCGGCGACTGCGCAGCCGACAAGAGCGTCGGAAAAATCCGGGCGTGCGGCGAGCACACGATCGAACTGAACGATGGCGGCATCGGCGCGCCTGAGAAGCAGAAGCGCGGCCGCCAGATTATGTCGCGCCTGCAGATAATCCGGGCGCAATGCTATCGCCCGTTCGTAGCAGGAAATGGCGGCCTCGGGGTCGCGGCCCTCGGACAAGACGTTTCCGAGATTGAAATGGGCTTCGGCGGCGTTCGGAGAAAGCCCGATCGCGCGGCGGTAGCAATCGGCGGCCTCGCTGCTGCGTCCGAGCGCCATCAGCGCATTGCCCAGATTGAGATGCGCCTGCGCATAATCCGGCTTGAGCGAGACGGCGCGGCGATTGTGCGTCTCGACATCCTCGAAACGGCCGAGCGCGGCATAGGCAAGGCCGATGTGATAATGCGCCTCGGCATTGCGCTTGTTCGCGGCGAGCGATTTCCCGATCAGGTCGATCGCTTCGGCGTTACCGCCGCGCTGCATCGCCGCGACCCCGAGATAGTGCAGCGCGTCGGCATGCCGCGGATCGAACGCGAGAATGCTGCGATAGAGCCTTTCGGCTTCCGCGATCCGGCCATTCCGATGGTGCCCGACGGCGGCAGCGAACAGGTTTTGCGCGGACAGCGTTCCTTGCGGTGGCGGACCGGATTTGCGCGACATGGATGGGCGGACGGCTTGAGCAAGGGCCGCGAGAAACTAGAGGGCCGTACCGGTATTGTCGATATGCTTTCAGGCGGCGTTACGGCCTGCGCGCCTGCACCCAGAACTGGTACATGCCGCCGAATGTATCGGGGTGATCCAGTTCGAAACGGTGCCAGCAGCCGAGATCGGTTGCGGCGCGATCCTCGGGGAAGCGGGCGCGATAGCGGTTGAGCACCGGCTGGGCGATGTCGAAGCCGAGGAAGTTCATTTTTCCCGAGGCAACCAGTACCGCGATCTGCGGCAGCGTGAAGCGGTGTTCCTGCACGTGAAAGACGAGATCGCGGCATTCGCTGATGCTGAAGAAGTCGGCGGTCGCCGCGACGCGCCGCACGATGTCGTCCTCGGGCAGCGCGAGTACCGCCTGGCGAAAGCGGCGGATGTCGTCGGGACTGTCGCCGAAGCCGCGTTCGGTCACGAAACGCCGCGCGGCAACCACATGCCGGCGCGCGATCTCGCTGTAAAGCGCGATCCGCATGACGCCGTCCGGCCGCAGCAGCGACAGCAGCACGTTCCAGCCGACGACCGGATCGGCCAGATGATGCAGCACGCCGCCGCAATCGATCACGTGAAATTTGCGGCCGAGCTTGCCGAGTTCGAGAATGTCGGCCTGGGCGAAATCGACATTGTGCAGCCGCATCGCCGCGATCTGCCGCCGCGCATAGGCGAGGCTCGGCAGGCTGAGGTCGATGGCCAGGATGCGGGCGCCGGTGAAGCGCGTCGCCGTATCGACGAGTTGCTGGCCGGTGCCGCAGCCCGCCACCAGCACCTCGCAATCGGCGGCGGCGGACAGATCGCGGAAGGCGGAATGGGGAAACTGTCCGCGCAGGCAGGTATTGACGTCGGAGGGCTTGCCGGCGGGCGCGGCATTGACCCAGCGCGGATAGGGGTTCTCCTCGTACTGGCGCTGCACCAGACGCGAGACGTCGTTTTCGACCGGCGTGAGAGCGGGAATGTCGGCGCGCAGCCGCGCCTCTTCGGCGGGTTCGCGGAGCTGCTGCGTCAAGACCGCGTCGAACGCGTCGGGCCAGCGCCGCGCCAGCAGGCGCTCGTGCCCGGCAATGTGGCTGAGCGGCCGGTAGGAGGCGAATGCGGCCAGCGCGGCGGCCGAAACCTCGGCACCGCGATCGAGGGCCGCGGCAAGCGCCTGCTGCAGTGCGTCGAGGCGGCGCAATTCGTCGTTCGTCTGCGCGAAGACAAATTCGTTGAAGAAGCAGTGGCGCGCCAGCGCGCCGCGGAATTCGAGCGTTTGGTCCTGCGCGTCGGCGCCGTCGACCGCGACGTCGAGCAGGACATGGCGCGCGGCGGTGAGAAAACGCTCCATCGCGATGTCGGCAATGCGCGTATAGTGCATGAGCGCATGCAGCAGCCGGTCGCCGGCGATTGCGGCAAGACCCTCGGCGCCGAACAGCGCGGGGCCGGTCAGCGGCCGGGGAAAGGCGGCAACCGCGCGCGCGACGCAGCCGCCGATCGCCGGATCGGCCTTGACCAGGGCCGCGGCATGCCGGGCCAGTTCGCCGGGCCGGCCCCATGCCTCGGCTATGGCGCGGCGCACCGGTTCGCGCATCTGCGGATCGGTCTCGGGGAGCGCCGGCAACAATTGCAGGCAATGCGCAAAAAGAGTCCGCGTTTCCCGTGTTTCCGACAGGGCAAGCGCGCGGCGCGCCGCAGAAAGCGCGCCGGGTCCGTCGCCCATTCCGATACGCGCAACGCCAAGATGGATATGAGCGGCCAGCAGCTTCGGGTCGTGCGCGAGAATCCCCTCGCAATGGGCGGCCGCTTCCGCATGCCGCGACTGCGCGATCAGCACGGCGCAGAAATTCAGATGCGCATCCATGAAGTCGGGGCGCGCTTCGATGGCGCGCAGATAGCATTGCATCGCTTCGTCGAGCGCGCCGGCCTGATATTTCATATTGCCGTCGTTGAAATGCGCCGCCGCGGCAATCATCGGGGCGGACTGGATAGCCGGATGCCCGTTGCTGCGTGCCGCGCGCCTGGCCTTCCTGTTCATGCGAATCACCCCCGCTGCTGCGGCATTGTGGGTGAAGGCGGCGGCAGCGGTCATCAGGTTCGGCGCTCCGGCGCGGGCGACGCCATGCGATTGCACGGTCGATCCTGCCATGCTAGAACAAAACACGAACACAATTGCGGGCGCGGAGGCCGCCGGACGCGCGTTGTGGAAAACAGGCGCAGGGCAGGGTGTTTTATGCCCGCGCCCCGGCGACGCCTTGGGCGGCTTCGGCGTTGGGTCTAGGGTGCGCGGGCGTCCGCAAAGGGAGAGCGTGCGATGGCAGGCAGCGTCAACAAGGTGATCCTGATCGGCAATCTCGGGGCCGACCCGGAAATCCGTCGCACCCAGGACGGGCGCCCGATCGCCAATCTGCGCGTGGCGACCTCGGAAAGCTGGCGCGACAAGAATACCGGCGAGCGGCGCGAAAAGACCGAGTGGCATCGTGTCGTGATTTTCAACGAGGGCCTGTGCCGGATCGCCGAGCAATATCTGAAGAAGGGATCGAAGATTTACCTGGAAGGCGCGTTGCAGACGCGCAAATGGACCGACAAGGACGGGATCGAGAAATACTCGACCGAAGTGGTGCTGCAGGGTTTCAATGCGCAGCTCACGATGCTCGATCGCGCCGGCGGCGGCGAGCGTTCCGACTTCGGCGGCGGCAACGATTTCGGCTCCAGCGGCCCGACGGCGGGACGCAAGCCGGCCATGGCCGGGCCGCGCGGCGACATGGACGACGAAATTCCGTTCTAGCCGCGCCGATTGCGTTGCGATGCCGTGCGCGGCGCCGGCCCGCCGCTCAGGAGCGTTTGCCGAGCACGACGGACAGCGTCGTTGCGCACAGCGCGGCAAACGTCATCGCCGCGCCGGCTGCATGCGAATATTCCCACTGCCTGCGGAGGCTTTCCCAGCCGTCCGGCATTTCGGTCCAGTTTGCGGTGGCGGCATTGGCCGGCTGGGTCCAGAGAAAGAAGATCGCCAGCGCCATGGTCAGACACAAGGCGGCGGCGAATGCCAGCGCTGAGGGCGCGCCCCGGCCGCGCTGCGCCGCAGCCAGCGCCAGATTGAGCAGGCAGGCGGGCACGATCGCAAGGCCGAACAGCGCCCAGCCGCGGTAGATGCCCTGCACGACGAAATAGTCGTCCTGGGCAAGGCCGATCTTGTTCGGCAACGCAAACAGATGCGCGCCGCCGGGAACGAGCGCCAGCGCCGTGACCGTGACGGCGAGGAACTGAAGCGTCCGCAACATTGTGATAGGACTCCGCTGATACCGGCAGGCACCGTCTCAATTCGGTGTGCCATGCGGCCGTTCCCGCCGGCCGCGATCGGGAGCGAGACATGGCGTCACTGGCGATCCAATTGTTGCGGGCGCTGAAAGCCTATGGCGCAAGGGAAGTGTTCGGCATCCCGGGCGATTTCGTGCTGCCCTTCTACAAGGCGATCGAGGACAGCCGCATCCTGCCGCATTACGAACTGAGCCACGAGCCGGCGGTCGGATTCGCAGCGGATGCCGCCGCACGCTACCGCTCCGGGCTCGGCGTTGCCGTCGTGACCTACGGCGCCGGCGCGTTCAATCTGGTCAATCCGGTCGCCGGCGCCTATGCCGAACGCTCCCCGGTCGTGGTGATCGCCGGCGCCCCGGGCCGGGCCGAGCGCACCAGCGGCTTCCTCCTGCACCATCAGGCGCGCAGCATCGATACCCAATTTGCCGTGTTCCGCGAGATCACCTGCGACCAGGCGGCGCTCGACGACGCAGCCGCTGCGCCCGCAGCGATCGCGCGCGTCCTCAACGCCGCGCGCGAACGCTCGCTGCCGGTTTACCTCGAATTGCCGCGCGACATGGTCGGCGCGGCATGCGCGAAGGTGCCGCTGCTGCCGCGGCGGCCGGCAGACAAGGCCGCGCTTGCCGAATGCGCCGACGAGGTGATGCAACGGCTCGCCCGCGCCAAGGCGCCGGTCATCATCGTCGACGTCGAAATCCGCCGCTATGGCGTCGAGGACGCGGTCGCCACCTTCGCACGCCGGCTCGGGATACCCGTGGTCACGACCTTCATGGGCCGCGGGCTGATGGAAAACGCACCCGACATCGTCGCCGGCACCTATCTCGGCGCGGCGGGCGATGCGCATATCACCCGGCTGGTGGAGCAGGCCGACACGCTGCTCCTGCTCGGCGTCATCCTCTCCGACACCAATTTCGCGCTGTCGCAGCGGCGTCTCGACCCGCGCCGCACCGTCCTGGCCATCGACCGCGGCGTGCGCATCGGCCATCACCATTATCCCGACATCCCGCTCGACGAATTGCTGCAGGCGCTGAATGCGCGCACCGGCGGCGCGCGGCCGCGCGCGGCGCGGGGCCGGCGGCCGAAAGTCTCCTACCCGCGCGGGCTGAAAGCGGACGAGCGGCCGGTCGCGCCCTCCGACATCGCCTGCGCCGTCAACGACCTGTTCGACCGTCACGGCGTCATGCCGATGACGGCGGACATGGGCGACTGCCTGTTCACGGCGATGGAAATCGAGAATTCGGCGCTGGCCGCGCCCGGCTATTATGCCGGCATGGGCTTCGGCGTTCCGGCGGGGATCGGGGTCGCGGCGGCGACGGGGAAGCGTCCGCTGATCCTGGTCGGGGACGGCGCGTTCCAGATGACCGGCTGGGAACTGGGCAATTGCCGCCGCTACCGGCTCGATCCGATCGTCGTTGTGTTCAACAATGCGAGCTGGGAAATGCTGCGTGTGTTCCAGCCGGAATCGAAATTCAACGATCTCGACGACTGGAATTTCGCGGCCATCGCGCCCGCGCTCGGCGGGCACGGCACGCGGGTGACGACACGCAAGCAGCTGGTCGCGGCGCTGGAGGCCGCGGTGAAGCGGCGCGGTCTGTTTTCGCTGATCGAGGTGATGCTGCCGCGCGGCCGCACGTCGGACACGCTGGCGCGTTTCGTCAAAGGCTTCAAGGCAGCGCGGGAGAAGGCGGCGCGCGGTCCGTCCCGGCGCTAGAGCAGAGCGCGCACGCCGTCGACGACGAACTGCACGGCAAGCGCGGCGAGCAGCACGCCGAGCAGGCGCGAGAGCACGACATTGCCGGTGATGCCGAGCAGCCGCGCGATGCGCGCGGCAATGAGAAAGACCGCAAGGCACAGGACGGCGACGAGCGCGATTACGCCAAGCAGCACGCCGAGCTTCACCGGCTCGCCGCCGGCGCGGCCGGACAGCAATACGCTTGCGGTGATTGCGCCGGGGCCCGCCATCAGCGGAATGGCGAGCGGGAAGGCGGCGATATTGCGCACATGCTCCTCGATCGCCTGCTCGGCCTGCCGCGCCTGGCGCTCGATACGCACGCCGAACACCATTTCCGAGGCGATGGAGAACAACAGCAGGCCGCCGGCAATGCGGAAGGCGGGAAGGCCGACGCCGAGACTGTGCAGCAGCCAGTCGCCGACCAGCGCGGAGCCGGCGAGAATCGCAGCCGCGATCAGGCTGGCGCGCAGAGCGACCTGGCGGCGCGCCGCGCGGGGCAGCCCGTCGGTCAGCGCGATGAAGGTGGGGACGAGGCCGATCGGATCGACCACGATCACCAGCGTCACCAGCGCGGCGATGGCAAAGTCCAGAGGCATGACTCCCGCCTAGACCCGTGCCGCGCCGCGGTCAATCGCAGCGCGCGGGCCTTGCGCGGATCACCACTGATAGCGCAGCGTTGCCGAACCGGCATAGGTCTGCGAACCGGTTGAGAATTCCCCGTCGAACTTCGCCCCCAGCGACCAGCCGCCGGCGATGCGCCATTCGGAGGCGAGCGAGACGAGTGCGGCATCTGCAGCCTGAGCGGCGCCGGTCACGGTGAAGCTTGAGCCGGGCAGCGCCTGGAAGGCGGCATCGACGACCGCGGCGTCGCGCCAGTCGTGCTTCCAGGCGGCGCGCGCGCGCAGCAGCAGGCTGCCGTTGCGGACATCGACCAGCCGGTCGATCCAGATCCCGGCTTCGGTGCGCAGATCCTCGGCGCTGCGCGCGCCGACCGACAGGCCGAACACGTTCGCGCCGGTCGCGGCCGATTCCGCATAAGCGGGCAGATTCCAGCGCTGCAGCTGGCCGGCGACATAGGGCGTGATGCCGGCGCGCCGATCGCCGAAGCGATGCCCGGCTTCGATCCGGCCGCCAATTCCAGTGGCGGCGAATTCGGCGACCAGACGGTCGGAGCCTGCAAGCGTCACCGTGCGGTCGCTCTCCACCGTCTGGCGCGCATAGGCGAACGCGGCGGACAGATAGGAGGCGCCGAAGCGCTGCGAGGCATAGGCGCCGCCCTGAAAGATTTCGGCGCTGCCGCCGCCCAGTCCCTGCGACAGGCCCCAATGCGTGGAGCCGGCGGAGAAGGCCGCACCGACAATGCCGCCCGGGGCGTAGCGATAGTCGAGGCCGGCGATCATGCCTGCGCTGCGCAAGGTGGTGTCGTGGCTGCCGACGATCGGATCGCCGTTCATGTGCGTATAGCTGCCATACGACGTCATCCACGCGCCCCAGCACGGGTCGGACATCGGGTGCCGGCGCTCCAGCGGCGTGCCGCAGCGTCGGTCGGCTTCGTTCGCACGATAGCGGGACGGCGCGGGCGCGCCCTGCGCATTGCGTCCGTCGGCATTGCGCTGGCCATATTGAGAATTTCCGTAAGGAGAGTTTCCGTAAGGAGAATTTCCGTAGGGAGAATTCGAATACGGAGAATTGCCGTAGGGCGCGTTGCCATACGGCGAAGTGCCGTAGGGTGAAGTGCCGTAGGGCGACGATCCATATGGCGAGGTGCCGTAAGGCGCCGAACCGTAGGGCGAGCCGCCATAGAGCGAACCGCCATAACCGCCATAGGGCGAACCGCCGAACAGGTTGTCGTTCGGCGCCGACAGTCCGCCGAACCCGCCGGGAAACGATGCGCCGCCGGCCCCGAAATCGCCGCCGCGCATCGCGCCGGAGCCACCCCACGGATCGAGCATCGCCGCAAGAAACGCGCCCATATCCTGGAAGCCGGCCGCGGCAACCTGCGTCAACGCCTCGCCGGACAATTGCGACAGCGCGGCGGGCAGGTCGGCGCCGTTCAGCAATGCAAGGTCGTAGAACGACTGGTTGAAGCCGCCATTGTTGATCCAGGCGTCGATCGCCTGGCCGACCGCCTGCTGGTTCTGGTCGGTGGCGGCGGGACCGAAGCCGTCGATTCCGAGCACATCGGCTGCGGTCAGCGTGAACGTGCCGGTGCGAATCAGGTCGTTGATCGGATTCCACTCCACCGTCGGCGCGCCGAGCGGATTGTAGGTGAAGGTGTAAGTGCCCGGCGCAAGTCCGGTAAATCCGACGCCCTGCCAGCGCACGACGCTCTGCGTCGCCGGATCGAACGAGCCGCCATTGCCGGCGACCTGTTCGGGGATGGCGACCAGCAGCGTGCCGGCATTGTTGGAATAGAAATTGTTCACGCCGTCGACGAGTCCGCCGGGCTTGACCGCAGCCAGCAGGGTATAGGCGACGATGCTGTTGATGTTGGGGCCGACAAGCTGCAGGTCGGCTTCGTTGAAGTTCGCAGTATTGTGATAGGAGCCGTACCAGAAATTCACCGCACCGGGGCCGGCAAATTCATAGCCGATCGAAACCGTGTGCGCGGATGCCGCGCTCAACGACATCGAAGTGGCCAGTGCGATGGCCGAAACGCGGACAGCATAATCCGTGGCGCGAAATGCGCGCATGCAACACTCTCTCGGGTACGGGTCAGGTTGGCAGGAGGCGCTGCGCGCCGACGTCCCCAGCGTTGCGGCGCGCGCCGCAGCGAGGTGGGGCTGCAGCGGGTACATTTGAGTACGACATGGTTAATGTGCGGTGAATTACCGGCCTACCGCCGTGTGCGGGGCGTCGCAGGCATCGGACACCGCGTACGCGACCGGCGCGCTCCGGCCGCTGCCGCGCCCGCAGCGTTTGCTTCCAACCTATTGATAAATAATGACGAATTAGACCGGACGGGTAGCGATTTTAGATGACGCGCCGGGCCGGACTTGCTAGAAGAAATGCGACTGGATTCGCCAGGATATAACCCTTGTCAGATACCGAAAGACCCGGTCCGGGCGGCGTGCCGCCCTCGGATATCCGGCCCGTTTCCATCGAAGAGGAGATGAAGCGCTCCTACCTCGATTACGCGATGAGCGTGATCGTGTCGCGGGCGCTGCCGGACGTGCGCGACGGGCTGAAGCCCGTGCACCGGCGCATCCTCTATTCGATGCGCGAAAACAACTACACGCCGGACCGCCCCTACAACAAGTCGGCGCGCGTGACCGGCGACACGATGGGCAAATACCATCCGCACGGCAACCAGGCGATTTACGACGCGCTGGTGCGTCTGGCGCAGGATTTCTCCATGCGCCTGCCGCTGGTCGACGGGCAGGGCAATTTCGGATCGGTCGACGGCGATCCGCCGGCGGCGGAACGCTACACCGAAGTGCGGCTGGCGCGCCCGGCAATGCCGCTGCTCGACGATCTCGACAAGAACACGGTCGACTTCCAGGCCAATTACGACGGGCGCGAGCGCGAGCCGGTGGTGCTGCCGGCCAAGTTTCCCAATCTGCTGGTCAACGGCGCGGGCGGGATCGCGGTCGGCATGGCGACCAATATCCCGCCGCACAATCTCGGCGAGGTCATCGACGCCACCATCGCGGTAATCGACAATCCCGACATCACGACCGACGACCTGATCCAGATCGTGCCGGGCCCGGATTTCCCGACCGGCGGCATCATTCTTGG
>CAYWCE010000019.1:0-41724 GCA_964456755.1 uncultured Hyphomicrobiales bacterium | reverse complement strand
AGAAGGTCGTCGAGGTCAAGGAAATCAAGTTCCGTCCGATGATCGACGACCACGACTACGAGGTGAAGATGCGCTCGATGAAGCGCTTCTTCGAGGAAGGCGACAAGGTCAAGGTGACCCTGCGTTTCCGCGGCCGCGAAATGGCGCACCAGGAACTCGGCGCCAGGCTGCTCGATCGCGTCAAGGAAGATCTCGGCAAGATCGCCAAAGTCGAGCAGGACGCCAAGTTCGAGGGGCGTCAGATGATCATGGTTCTTGCGCCAAGGTGAGGTGCCGCCGGTCGCCGCGCGCGCTGCGCCGCGCCGCGGGGCCGTGGCTGCCGAGCACGTTCGTGCCGATGGCCCACGGTTTGTTGGCGCCGCTCACGACGCTGACCAATTTCTGCAGCGGGAGACGCGCGATTTCCGCCGCCGGCCGCGAGACGAACAGGTCGGCGTGATAGAGGCCGTCCGCTTCCCGGCCCTGCGTATCGATGCCGCGCTGCTCCACCGCCCGCACCACCGATTCCATTTCCGCGCGGCTGGCGAAGCGCCGCTGCACAAAGGTTGCGCCTTCGAATTTCTCGGTTTGCAGTCCGTGCTGCGAAAGCGTCGCTGCGATACGGTCAAAGGGAAACATGCGCAGAACGAAAGAGGCGACCCAGGCCGGACGGCCGCGTCGCGACAGCTTGGCCACGCGGTCGAACGTCCTGCTGGTGACATAGCCGACGCAGCCGGTCGAGACGATCAGGTCGACCTGCGCCAGCGCGTCGGCGGCCTCGGGGTCGGGCTCGCACTTTTCGAGATCCGCGGCAATGCCGAGATCGGCGGTGCCGCAGGCCTGCGCGTAGCGCACCGCATGACCGGAAATGTCGAGCCCGATCACCCGCACGCCGGGATTCTTCGGCCACGACCTGTAGAAGGCGCGGTCCAGCTCCAGCAATTCGTCGCTGGGCAACGACTGCAGCGCCGGCGCGGTATAGCGCTCGCGCAGCGCATCGTAGCCGAGCGCATATTTCATCAGGGCGCCGTTGAGTCCGTAGGAGGAGCCGAGATCGAGCACGGTGACCGGCTCGCGCTGCGATTCCTGCCGCGCGCGGATCAGCTGTTCGAAGACCGGCTGGGCGAGATGCGGGATGATGTAGTCGAGCTGGCCGAGATAGGAAAAATACTGACGCGGGTCGCGCTGGACATAAATGTGGTCGAAATTGGCCTTGGCCTCGTTGATGTCGGCGAACGGCGTATTTGCAGGCATGCGTAAATTCCTTCCTCGGCACGGCGGCACGCGGGCGCCGGTCCGGTACAGGTCGCGACTGGGGTTGTTTACGGAAAAGTTATATCGGCTCGAGCACTGGCCAACAACCGTCCAGTGCCGCGCAATACACGACAAATAGCCCGATTTCGGCCGAACGACCCAATATCTGGGGCAGGATCGATGCCACAGACGCTGCGCCGTCTCAGCGGTCGCGGCGCTCGGCGTTCCAGTGTCCGCTGCACGCCCCGGTGCGCGACTGTCCGGACCAGGTTCCGCTGCCGGTATTGCCGCTAAGCCGGCCGCTGCCGCTGGCCGATTGATCGCCCCGCCGGACGGTGGCGCTCAACCGCCCGCGCGCGTCGACGCGGCCGCTGAAGGTGATGCCGGCTTCGCCGCGATAGCTGATATCGCCGTCCTCGATCTGCACCGGATAGCGGTAGGCGCGGTCGCAATCGCCCAGTTCGGTGACGATGACGACGCTCCAGTTGCCGTCGAAGGGCCCGGCGGCAGCCGGGGCGGTGCCGGCCAGACAGAACAGAATCGCGACGGCGGAAGGCAGACGGGAAATAGTCACGGCTCCTCCGGAAATGCCCGGCGTGGCGCCGGCTCCGCAGCGGCAAATAGGCAGCCCCGGGCGCGGTTCCAGCGCGACCATGGTCGGAGGTCGCGGGCACGGTGCCGGACAGGCCTGGAACGGCGCCGGACGGACCCACCGCCGGGCGCATCGCCGCGGGAGCGAAACGGTTGTGTTTCCAGGGCGGCTCTGCCATAACCCGGCCCTCCCGCCGCCCGGCTGAACAAGGGCTGCCGTGGCGGCGCGGAACGCTCAATCCGAGCATCGCTCATTGTCGAGCACCGCCGGCTTCCGCGGGCCTTCCCGCGCGATTGCGCCGGCTCAAGGAGAGCCAAATGCCCAAGATCAAGACCAAGTCCGGCGCCAAAAAGCGCTTCAAGATCACGGCCGGCGGCAAGGTGAAATACCAGCAGGCCGGCAAGCGCCACGGCATGATCAAGCGGACCAACAAGCAGATACGCCAGCTCCGCGGCACCAGCGTCCTGTTCAAGACGGATGGTGACAACATCAAGAAATACTTTTTGCCCAACGGCTGATCCGTTCGGCAACGATAATTCCCGCGAAGGAGATCTGTCATGGCCCGCGTCAAACGTGGCGTCACCGCCCACGCCAAGCACAAGAAAGTCCTCAAGGCCGCCAAAGGTTTTTACGGCCGCCGCAAGAACACCATTCGTGTCGCCAAGCAGGCGGTGGAGAAGGCGAACCAGTACGCCTATCGCGACCGCAAGCGGCGCAAGCGCACGTTCCGCGCGCTCTGGATCCAGCGCCTGAATGCCGCCGTGCGTCCGTTCGGTCTGACCTACAGCCGCTTCGTCGACGGCCTCAACAAGTCGGGCCTGACCATCGACCGCAAGGTGCTGTCCGATCTCGCCATCCGCGAGCCGGCGGCGTTCCAGGCGATCGTGGAGAAGGCGAAGTCCGCGCTGCCGGCTTAAGTCAAAGCCGCATTCTCCGTCCGACGGTTGCGCTGGCCGGCGCCGCCACTGGCAGGAGCGAACATGACCTACGTTGCAGCATCAGGCGCCTGGACCGGACTGCCGGACGATAGCTATGGCGATCTCAGCGATGCCGAACGGCACGGGCACGTGGCGTTCGCGCGGTACGACAGACGGCTGACGCGCGACCGCAATGTCTGCGTCGCGGTTGCGGTACTGGCGGGCGGCGCGGCGCTCTGGTCCGGATTGCACGCCATGCCGGAAGGCGCCGTCGGCGCGATCGGCCATCCGTTCGTGCTGCCGTTGCTGCTCCTGTCCGTCGTCGCGGCGGCCGCGGCCGGTTACCTGACGCGTCGCCTGAAGGCGGCTGGGGCGTCGGCGCCATTGCTTCTGATGCCGGACCGGCTTCTGGTCGGCGACGCCGCGCGCCCGGCCGATTTCGCCGCAATCGGCGGTCTGCGCCGGCCGGCGCCGGTACGAAACATTCTCGCGGTGGTCGTCGTGTTCCTCGCCACCTGCGTCTTTCTCCTGCGCCGCGCAAATATGCAGACGATGCGCCTCGAACTTGCCGGCCAGACGCCGCTCGACATCGATCTCAACGTTCTCGAAGGCGATCCGGAACACATCGCGCGCGTGATCGGCGCACGGATCGCGCTGGCGGCGGCCTGAACCATGTCCGACATCGCAGCACTGGAACAGCAAATTCTCGCCGGCATAGCCGCCGCAGGCGACGAGGCGGCGCTGGAGAGCGTGCGCGTCTCCGCGCTCGGCAAGAAGGGCTCGGTGTCGGAACTGCTCGGCACGCTCGGCAAAATGACGCCCGAGGAGCGCAAGACGCAGGGACCGCTCATCAACGGGCTGAAGGATCGCGTTACCCAGGCGATCGCGGAGCGCAGGTCCGAACTCGCGGCCAGCGCGCTCGAAGCGCGGCTGAATACCGAGACGGTCGACGTGACGCTGCCGGTGTGCGAGAGCCCGGCGGAGAGCGGGCGCATTCATCCGATCAGCCAGGTGATCGACGAACTGACCGCGATCTTCGCCGACATGGGCTTTGCCGTCGCCGAAGGCCCGGACATCGAGACCGACGACTACAATTTCACCAGGCTGAACTTTCCCGAAGGCCATCCGGCGCGGGACATGCACGACACGTTCTACTTCAATCCGAAGCCGGACGGCTCGCGCATGCTTCTGCGCACGCACACTTCGCCGGTGCAGGTGCGCACCATGCTCGGGCAGAAACCGCCGATCCGCGTCATCTGTCCCGGCCGCACCTACCGGAGCGATTCCGACCAGACGCATACGCCGATGTTCCACCAGGTCGAGGGACTCGTCATCGACAAGACCGCGCATCTCGGCCACCTGAAATGGATTCTCGAAGAATTCTGCAAGGCGTTTTTTGAGGTGGACAGCGTGAAGATGCGCTTCCGCCCGTCGTTCTTTCCCTTCACCGAGCCCTCGCTCGAAGTCGACATCCAGTGCCGCCGCGACAAGGGCGAAATCCGCTTCGGCGAAGGCGAGGACTGGCTGGAAATTCTCGGCTGCGGCATGGTGCATCCGAACGTGCTGCGCAATTGCGGGCTCGATCCCGACGAATATCAGGGCTTTGCCTGGGGCATGGGCATCGACCGCATCGCCATGCTCAAATACGGCATGCCGGATTTGCGTCCGTTCTTCGAGGCCGACGTGCGCTGGCTCTCGCATTACGGCTTCCGGCCGCTCGATTTTCCGACGCTGGCGGGGGGATTGAGCACGTGAGGGGCTTTCTTGAGTGAAAGGCGGCTCGTCGCGCGCATCCGTTTCTCCTCTTGCGAGCGGCGTGCGAGAAGGTCGGCGTATTCAGGTAATCCCCTCCCCCGCTTGCGGGGGAGGGATAGGGAGGGGGCCGTGAGTTTCGCAAAGCGACCTGCCTGGCAAGTCTCGCGCAAGATGCGCGCCCGGGCACGCACGCTTCGCCGCGAGCAGACGGAAGCCGAGCGTGCGATCTGGAATCTCTTGCGCGCCCATCGCCTAAACGGAGCAGGCTTTCGGCGACAGACGCCGATCGGTCCTTACGTCGCAGACTTCATGTGTCGCCATGCGCATCTCATTGTCGAGATCGACGGCGGCCAGCATTTCGAAACCGGACAGGCCAAGCGCGATGCGCGGCGGGATGCGTTCCTTGCCGCCAAGGGATTCCGTGTACTTCGTTTCCACAATCATGACGTGATGACGAATCGTCAGGGTGTAGCCGAAACGATAGCCGCCTCGCTCGCGGCCGCCCCCTCCCCGACCCTCCCCCGCAAGCGGGGGAGGGAGCAAAGCAACGAGCCTGCATCATGAAATTCACCCTCTCCTGGCTGAAAGAGCATCTCGACACCGACGCTTCGCTCGAGGCGATCGCCGACAAGCTCACCATGATCGGGCTTGAGGTCGAGAGCCTCGAGGACAAGGCGAAGCTGCTTGCGCCTTTCACCGTTGCGCACGTGATCGAGGCGAAGCAGCATCCCAATGCCGATCGCTTGCGGGTGTGCATGGTCGATACCGGCACGGGCGATCCCGTGCAGGTCGTGTGCGGCGCGCCGAATGCGCGTACCGGCATGAAAAGCGTGTTCTCCGCGCCCGGCACTTTCATCCCGGGCAAGAACATCACGCTTGGCGTGGGCAATATCCGCGGCGTGGAGAGCCGCGGCATGCTCTGCTCGCCTGCCGAATTGCAGATTTCCGACGACCATGACGGCATCATCGATCTGCCGGCCGACGCGCCCATCGGCGCGAATTATGCGCAATGGGCCGGCCTCGGCGATCCCGTCATCGAGATCAACCTGACGCCGAACCGCCCCGACTGCACCGGCGTCAACGGCATCGCCCGCGACCTCGGCGCGGCCGAGCTTGGCAAGTACAAGGAAAACGCGCCGAAGCCGGTGAAGGGTGCGTTCCCCTGTCCGGTGAAGGTGACGCTCGATTTCGGCAAGACGCCCTCGCTCTGCCCGGCCTTCGCGCTGCGGCTGGTGAAAGGCGTGAAGAACGGCCCTTCGCCCGACTGGCTGCAGAAGCGGCTTCGCGCCATCGGCCTGCGTCCGATCAACGCGCTGGTCGATATCACGAACTACGTGACCTTCGACCGCGGCCGCCCGCTGCACGTGTTCGATGCCGCCAAGGTGCGCGGCAATCTCACCGTACGCCGCGCGAAGAAGGGCGAAAGCCTGCTCGCGCTCGACGGCAAGACCTATGAACTCGACGAAAGCATCTGTGTCATCGCCGACGAGAGCGCTGTGGAATCGCTCTCCGGCATCATGGGCGGCGAGGCGTCGGGCTGCGACGAGAACACGACCGACGTACTGATCGAGTCGGCATTGTGGGATTCGTTCAATATCGCGCAGACCGGCCGCAGGCTCGGCATCAATTCCGACGCGCGCTATCGCTTCGAGCGCGGCGTCGATCCGAATTTCATGCTGCCCGGCCTCGAGCTTGCGACCCAGATGGTGCTCGACCTGTGCGGCGGCACGCCGTCGGAGATTGAGATTGCCGGCGAGGCGAAATCGCCCGACCGCCTGATCGAATTTCCCGCCAACGAGATCAGGCGGCTGGCCGGCCTCGACATATCGGCGGCCGAGAGCAAGCGCATCCTCGGCCATCTCGGCTTTTTCGTCGCCGGCTCCGGCAAGAGCGTGAAGATCGCCGTGCCCTCGTGGCGGCCGGACGTGGAAGGCAAGGCCGATATCGTCGAGGAAGTGGTGCGCATCGCCGGTGTCGACCGCGTGCCGCCGGCGGAGTTTCCGCGCGGCGAGGCCCCGCGCAAGCCGGTACTGACGCCGGGTCAGGTGCGCACACGCAAGTCCAAACGCGCGCTCGCTGCGCGCGGCCTCGTCGAGGCGGTGACCTGGTCGTTCATTTCGCACCGGCAGGCTGCGCTGTTCGGCGGCGGACAGGCGGAACTGGTGCTTGCCAATCCCATTGCCTCGGATCTCTCCGACATGCGCCCCAGTCTGATCCCCGGGCTTGTCGGCGCGGCGCAGCGCAACGCCGATCGCGGCTTTGCCGACACCGGATTGTTCGAAGTGGGACAGGTTTTCCGGGGCGACCGGCCCGAGGACCAGGTGACCGCGGCAAGCGGCGTGCGGCGCGGCCTCTCGAAGGGCAGCGGCTCCGGCCGGCACTGGCAGAATGGCGGCGCCGGCGCCGATGTCTTCGATGCGAAGGCCGATGCGTTCGCCACGCTTGCCGCCGCCGGCGCACCGATGCAGGCGCTGCAGGTCGTGCCGGGCGGACCGGCCTGGTACCATCCCGGCCGTTCCGGCACGATCCAGATCGGGCCGCAGAACGTGCTCGGTCATTTCGGCGAATTGCATCCGCGCGCGCTGCAGGCGCTCGACGCCGAAGGGCCGATGGCGGCATTCGAGGTGATCCTGGAGCGAATTCCCGATCCGAAGGCGCGACCCACCAAAGCGAAGCCGGTTCTGGATCTGTCGCCGTTCCAGCCGGTGACGCGCGACTTCGCCTTCATCGTCGATCGCGCGGTGAAGGCCACCGACATCGTGCGTGCGGCGCAAGGCGCCGACAAGAAGCTGATTGCCGGCGTCGAGGTGTTCGATCTCTACGAAGGCAAAGGCGTCGACCCGGAGAAAAAGTCGGTCGCCATCGCGGTGACCATCCAGCCGCGCGATAAGACGATGACCGACGAGGAAATCGAGGCGCTCGCCGCAAAGATCGTCGCCGAAGTCGGCAAGCGCACCGGCGGCAGCTTGCGCGGCTGACGCGTTGCGTCAGCCAGCCTGCCGGCGGCCCGGGCGCGGCTGCGGCCGCTCCGGCGGCTTCGGCCGCTCGGGGCGCGGGCCGATGCCGAACAGCCGCAAGGCTGCCGCCGCGGCGCGTTCGCCCGATTCCCAGGCGCCCTGCACCGTGCCCCATGCCGTCTCGTGTACGGCCTCGCCGGCAAAGAAAATGCGGTCGCGCAGCGGCTCCATCAGCACGCGCCGCGACGGCTGGCCGCCGACGGAGGCTGCCGACCATGCGCCCTGCACGAACGGCTCCTCGTTCCATTGCGTGGCGTGGGTGCGGCCGATGGCGCCGCGCAGGTGGCTGCCATAAAGATTCGTAAGCCATTCCTCGGCAAAGCCGACCATAGTGCGCGGGCCGCGTGCGGCAAGCTCGCGGCCGAAGCTGCCGGCGACGTCGAGATAGGCGACGGAGGTGCCCGACACATTGGCGAGCAGGCTCGCGGTACCGCTCGAATCGGCGCGCTCGAGCACGTAATCGTCGCGCTGCAGGCCGAGCGGATTGCCTTTCAGCGCGATGGCGATTCGGTCGTAGCTGCCCAGCGACAGCTTGGCAAAAGCGTCAAGCTGGCGCTTGGGCAGATCGGGGCCGAATTTGACCTGCCCGGACGCCAGCACATTGGTCGAGGCGGTGACGATGACCGCGCGCGCCGAAAACCGTCCCTTGCCGGTCGCGATCTCGACGCCGGAGCGGCCCCAGCTGTCGATCTGCGTCACCGGCGCTTCCGTCTCCACCCGCAGGCCGGCGGCAAGCCGGGACAGCAGCGTGCCGAAACCCTGGCGGCAGTAAGCGTCGCCATAGCGTTCCGCCGCGCGCGCAAAATCCTGCGCCGACACTTCGTCCAGATCCTTGGAACAGGCGAGCGGGCCGAGCACAAATGCGACCAGCGGCAGCATTGGCCCGACATCCTTCGGCAGGGCGCGCGCGCAGTCGGAATCGGGGGATGCGCCACCCGCGCCGCGAATGGCGCGGTTGCAGCGCACGAGCGCGGCAAGGAAATCCTCAAGCTCGCCCTCGCGCGCATTGCGCTGGCCGATGCGCAGACGCTGGCCGGGAGGGGCGGGATAGATGTCGACGCCGGCACCCGGGGCGAGCCGTGCCACCGGATTCGTCTCCACCGAACGGATCCAGTGTGCGCCGAGGTCGAGCGGCACGCCGAGCGCCTGCATATCGGTGATACAGCGCCCGCCGATGCGCGCCGACGCTTCCACGACCACGACCTGCCGGCCCGCCGCGGCGATGCGCCGCGCGGCGGCAATACCCGCGGCTCCGGCGCCGACGACGACGATGTCGGGATGCGATCCGCCCCCCTGCGCCAGGGCGGGCGCGGCGGCGAGACTTGCGCCTGCGGCGAGAAAGGTGCGGCGGGAGATTGTCGGCATGGTTTGCGTCTGGTTGCCTGCGCCGCCCTTGATAGCGCGAAGTTCCGCGCAGCGGCAACGATCATGGCTAACGAACCGTAAGCGCCCGGGTCTGCCGGTGAACCAAAATGCAAGAGCTTTCGGCTAGCATTTTCGGAAAATGCGCGCGCCGCGCACGCGCGCCGGGGGAAGCGAGAATGACTTTTGTGCTCGACCGCATGGGCCGCGTCATCGCGCGTTATCTGGAGAAGCCGGTACAGGGCTACGAGCCCTTCACGCCGAGCGATGCCGAGGCGCTGCGCCAGTCGCTGCGGCCCGGCGACGTGCTGCTGGTGGAGGGCAACAGCCATGTCTCCGGCGTCATCAAGTATCTGACCCAGTCGACCTGGTCGCATGCGGCGCTCTATGTCGGACGCGTCGGCGACCGGGAGAGCGCGGATGGCGAGCCGCTGGTGCTGGTCGAGGCCAATCTGGGCGAGGGCGTGGTCGCCGCGCCGCTCTCGAAATATGCGCGTTTCCACACCCGCATCTGTCGTCCGATCGGACTTTCCGACGAGGACCGCGTGCGCGTATGCGCCTATGCGGCCGAGCGCATCGGCTTCGACTACGACCTGAAAAACATCATCGACCTGATGCGCTACCTGTTTCCGCTGCCGGTACCGGCGCGCTGGCGTCGCCGCATGATGGCGCTCGGCTCCGGCGACCCGACCCGCATCATCTGCTCGGCGCTGATTGCGCAGGCGTTCGAAACCGTGCGCTATCCGATCCTGCCGAAAATCACCCGGCTGGAAAGCGAGGTGGCGCGCGAGGAAATCCTGGAAATCCGCCATTCCTCGCTCTACGCGCCGCGCGACTTCGACATCTCGCCGTATTTCGAGGTGGTGAAGCCGACTTTATGCAACGGCTTCGATTACAAGAAAATGCAGTGGGCCGACATGCCGGCCATCGCGCAGCTTGGCGACGGGCCGCTGCCGCTGGCCGACGACGACCTTCCGCTGTGTCCGGAGCCGCCCGACGACGCCCGCCTCGCGCAGCGCGTCTGAGATATTTTTCGCCCGCGGCCTGCAAGCCTTGTACGCCGGCCGGCGGATCGCTACCTGTGCGCGGTTCGCACGGAGGCCGCCATGTTCGATGCCGCCAGCAAGGCATTCCAGCAACTTTTTTCGCCCGGATTCCGCTCGGTCCTGATCAAGTCGGCGTTGCTGGCGCTCGTCACGATCGTGCTGTTCGGGGTGGGGCTGCATCAGCTGCTGAGCTGGTTGACCGCCAACGGCTCGGCAATGGCGGAGACCGCGCTCGGCGCCGGCTGGCAGACGCCGGTCTCCGTCGCCATCTGGATCGTCTCGGTTGCCGCGAGCTTCGGCATCGTCATCGGCGGCGTGTTCCTGATGCCGGCGGTCACCGCCTTTGTCGGCAGCTTTTTTGTCGACGAGATCGCCGAACAGGTCGAGCGCGTGCATTATCCGCAGGAGCCCGGCGGGCGGGCGCTGCCGGTGGCGCGCTCCGCGCTCGAAGGCACCAAGACGGCGCTGGTTGCGGTCGCGGTCTATCTCGTGGCGCTGCCCTTTATCCTGTTCGCCGGTCTCGGACTGTTCATTCTGTTCTTCGCCGCCGCCTACCTGCTCAGCCGCGAATATTTCGAGTTGGCCGCCATGCGTTTCCGTCCGGTTGCCGAGGCGAAAGCGTTCCGCAAGGCCAATCACACTGCCGTCTTCACCGCCGGTCTGCTGATCGCCGCCTTCGTCTCCATTCCGGTCGTCAATCTGGCGACGCCGCTGTTCGGGATGGCGCTGATGGTGCACATGCACAAGAAATTGTCGCGGCGGGCGGAGGAGCGAATGATCGAGGCGGGACGGTAACGCGTCCGCAACCGGCGGTCGCTGCGGCCGGCCGGGCAATGTCTCTTTCGTTGCGGCGGATGCGCCGTCGGTGCCCGCGCAGCGCCGATCACGCCATCGCCGTCTTGCCCGGCCACTTGCAGATATCCGCGATCGCGCACTTTTCGCACAAGGGCTTGCGCGCCAGGCATACGTAACGCCCGTGCAGGATCAGCCAGTGATGCGCGTGCAGGCGGTACCGGTCCGGAATCGCTTCGCCCAACCGCATCTCAACATCGAGCGGCGTCTTGCCGACGGCGAGTCCGGTGCGGTTACCGACGCGATACACATGCGTGTCGACTGCGATGGTCGGCTCTCCGAACGCGATATTGAGCACGACATTGGCAGTCTTGCGCCCGACGCCCGGCAGCGTTTCCAGCGCCTCGCGCGTATGCGGCACCTCTCCGCCATGCTCCTCGATCAGCTTTTTCGACAGCGCGATCACGTTCTTCGCCTTGGTGCGGAACAGGCCGATAGTCTTGATCAGGTCGCGTACCCGCTCTTCGCCGAGCTTCAGCATTTTCTGCGGGCTATCGGCCGCGGCAAACAGCGCCGGCGTCGCCTTGTTGACGCCGGCGTCGGTCGCCTGCGCCGAGAGCACAACGGCGACCAGAAGCGTGAACGGATTGACGTGTTCGAGTTCGCCCTTCGGCGTCGGATTGGCGGCATGCAGGCGGCGGAACACCTCGGCGGTCTCTGCGGCGGTGAGCTGAGCGACTGCGGCCGGTGCCGCGTTTCGGCCGGCGGCGGCCCGTCCGGTCCGATCCTTCACCGCCGTGCCGCCCTTGGCGGCAGTCTGTCGGCGTTGCCGCGCCCGGGCCTTGCCGGGCTTGCCTCGTGCGGATCGTGCAACGGTTTTTGTCGTGCGCGCGGTCATTTGCCCCCTATATTAGCCGGCATGATGCCCGGCAACCGCCCGCTTTCCGAAGCGCCGCTCTTCTGCGCAACCATCACGCCGCATCGCTCTCTCGGCCGCACCGGATTTGTCGTCCTGATGTGCGCGGTGGGCGGCGTCAGCTTTGTCGGCGGGGTGGTGTTCTTCGTCGCCGGCGCCTGGCCGGTGGTCGGTTTTCTCGGCCTTGACGTCCTGCTCGTCTATCTCGCCTTCCGCGCCAATTATCGCGCCGCCGCCGCCTGCGAGATCGTCACCGTCACGCCGTCGGAACTCCTGGTCAGCCGCATCAGCCACCGCGGCAAACGCTCGGAATTTCAATTCAATCCGGCCTGGATCCGGCTCGAACGCCAGAGCGACCCCGATTACGGTCTGCAGAAGCTGTTCATCGTTTCGCGCGACCGGCGCTTCGCCATTGCCGGCGATCTGTCGCCGCAGGAAAAGGAAAGCTTCGCGGCGGCGCTGATCGACGCCCTGCAGCAGGCGAAACGGGGACCGACCCGGAACGTGCTGCACTGACCGGCGGATCGGCAGGAATCGGGTGGGCCGGGCGCCGCAGGCGCCGTAGAGGGGCAGCGCAATGGAGAAAGCCATGCTGTCGCCCGAACGCATCGAAGACCTTGCGCCGCTGCAATTGGCGGCCGCCGACTACGATATCGTACGGCGCGCGATCGCCTTTATCTCGCAGAACTGGCGCGCGCAGCCGGAAATCGACGCGATCGCGGCCGCATCGGGCGTTACCCCCACCGAACTGCATCACCTGTTCCGGCGTTGGGCCGGACTGACCCCGAAAGCTTTTCTGCAGGCGCTGACCCTCGACCATGCCCGGCGCCTGCTGCGCGATTCGGCGAGCGTGCTCGATGCCTCCTTCGAGGTCGGCCTGTCCGGACCGGGGCGACTGCACGATCTTTTCGTCACGCACGAGGCGATGTCGCCGGGCGAGTGGAAGTCGGGCGGGGCGGGCCTGACGATCCGCTACGGCTTTCATCCCTCGCCGTTCGGCGTTGCACTGGCGATGATGACCGAGCGCGGTCTGGCCGGTCTCGCATTCGGCGATGCGGGCGAGGAGGCAGCTGCGATGGCCGATATGCGCAGCCGCTGGCCGCGGGCGAACTATGCCGAGGATGCGCAGGCGACTGCCCCGCTGGCGCGGCGCATTTTCGATCCGGCGCAGTGGCGGCCGGAGCGTCCGCTGCGCGTGGTGCTGATCGGCACCGACTTTCAGGTGCGCGTGTGGGAGACGCTGCTGGCGATTCCGATGGGACGCGCGGTGACCTATTCCGACATCGCCGCGAAAGTCTGCACTCCGGCGGCCTCGCGCGCGGTGGGCGCGGCGGTCGGGCGCAATCCGATCTCCTTCGTCGTCCCCTGCCATCGCGTGGTCGGAAAAGGCGGCGCCATCACCGGCTATCACTGGGGCCTCACCCGCAAGCGCGCCATGCTCGGCTGGGAGGCGGGGCGGACGGGATAGGGTTCTCCCGCGCCCGGACGTCTTGTCCTACCGCTGGCCGGCAGCGACCGTCGTTACCGGCGGCGCCGGCGCGAAAGCGTCGGAATCGAGCGCCGGGGCTGCCGCGCGCGGAAAGTCGCCGCGCCGGTAGGCGGCAAGCGTCGCTTCGTCGAGACCGTCCATGAAATCGGCGAGCGCCGCATAGGTGACGCAGCGCACCTCGGGCAGGCCGCAGACACTGCGTGCGAAAATCTGCAATGCCTCGCGGTAGGCGCCGCGCTGGTAGTCGCTGAAATGATGGCCGATATGGACCGGCGCGCGGTTGCCGGCATAGTTGGCGGCGAAATAGTCGAAATAGCTTTGCAGCATCTGCCGGCGGAACAGGTCGCGATTGCGCGAATCGTCGAGGCCGAAGGACTGCGCCACCAGAAAATTGTAGTCCATCGACAGGGTGCGGCGGCGCATGCCGGCGAGCCGGATATTGGCGAGGCTGAAGCGCCACAGGCCGTTTTCCTTCGCCGGCCAGTGGTCGGGCTCCACGCCGCCATTGGCGTGATAGCGGAAGCGGCCGGCGCGCATTGTCTCGAACAGGCCCGGGCTGGTCGCCAGATACGGCGCGCGGAAACCGACGATGTCGGCGGGCGGAAACGCAAATCCGTCCGCTGGGGGCAGCCCGTTATGGGCCGCGACGTTGCGGAAAGCGTCGTCGAAGGCGTCGAATTCGCGCTTCCAGTCGGCGGCCGACCAGGTGCGGCCGTCGAAATGGCCGACCGCATGCGAGGCGATTTCGTGCCCGCGCCGCCGCAATTCGTTCATGTAGCGCACGCGGATTGCGACATCCGCGGGTGTCCCGCCGAAATTGATGCGCGCAGTGCCGCGCTTCTCGTGCGGGGCCTCGTAGATTGCGCGGCTTTGCATGGAAATGAAATTTACGCCGCTGACGAAGAAGGTGAAATGTACGCGGTCGCCGTCCGCGTTCATCGCCGCGGCGAAGTCCGCCCATTCCTGCCAGCGGTAAAGCTCGGTGCAATTGTCGAAGGCAATCGCCACGTATTGCGGCGGCCGCTCGACGGCGGCGCTGCCGGTGGACACGATCGCAGCCGCAAAGATTGCGGCACTGGCACGAATACGCAGACGCACGCCTCACCCCCGCAGCCAGCATAGGCGAACGCGGCATCGTGTCCAGCGGCCGGCGGGCGGCCGGGCCGGCGGCGGCCGTTAAGGTAAACGCGATCGCTCAGGCGGCGAGGTCGAGCTTGGAGGCGACCGTCGCGTCCGCGTTGAGGCGGTAGACGATCGGCACACCGGTCGCCAGCTCGCGCTTAAGGATGCCTTCGGGCGAGAGCCGCTCCAGCACCATCACCAGCGCGCGCAGCGAATTGCCGTGCGCGGACACGATCGTGCGCTGGCCGCGCAGCACCGCGGGCAGGATTTCCTGCACGTAATAGGGAAGCGTGCGGGCCACCGTATCCTTCAGGCTCTCCCCGCCGGGCGGCTGCACGTCGTAGGAGCGGCGCCAGACATGCACCTGCTCCTCGCCCCATTTCTTGCGCGCATCGTCCTTGTTCATTCCGACAAGATCGCCGTAGTCGCGCTCGTTCAAAGCCCGATCCCTGTGCACGGGTATGTCGGGCAGGCCCATCTCTTCAAGGATGATGTCCAGCGTGCGCTGCGCACGGCGGAGCGCGGAGGTGTAGGCGATGTCAAAGCCGAGCCCTTGCGCCTTGAGTTTTTTCCCCGCGAGCCTCGCCTCGGCCACGCCCTGTTCGGTGAGATCGACGTCGCGCCAGCCGGTGAACAGGTTTTTCAGATTCCATTCGCTCTGGCCGTGCCGCACCAGCACGAGAAGACGGTCGGACATCATGCTTCCTTTTTCACCTTGTCGTTGCCGGGGCCGGGACCGTTCCCGCAATCGGCCTCATGCAACGACCGGCCTGCGCAAGGCCTGCTTCAAAAATCCGTCAACTCCAGCACGTCGGCCATCGAATAAAGCCCGGGCTTCTTTCCGCGCGCCCACAGCGCGGCCTTCAGCGCGCCGCGCGCGAAAATCATCCGGTCCTCGGCTTTGTGCGAAAGCTCGATGCGTTCGGCCGGTCCGGCGAAAATCACGCTGTGCTCGCCGACCACGGTGCCGCCGCGCAGCGTGGCAAAGCCGATATCGCCCGCCTTGCGGGCGCCGGTATGGCCCTCGCGCGCCATGACGCTGCGCGCCTTCAGGTCGATGCCGCGGCCGTCCGCGGCGGCGTGGCCGAGCAAGAGGGCGGTGCCGGAGGGCGCGTCGATCTTTCTGTTGTGGTGCATTTCCAGGACTTCGATGTCGAAGTCCTGGTCGAGCGTGCGGGCGACGCGGCGCACCAGCGCGGCGAGGAGATTGACGCCGAGGCTCATATTGCCGGATTTGACGATTGCGGTGCGCTGCGCCGCCTGCCCGATTTTCGCCTCGTCGTCGGCGGAAAAGCCGGTGGTGCCGATGACGTGAACGATTCCGGCGGCGGCGGCCCTTCCCGCAAGGGCGCTGCTGGCGGCGGGAATGGTGAAATCGACGACGGCATCGGCGTGTGCCAGGGCGTTGTCGGAATCGGCGCCCAGCAGGACGCCGTTACTGCCGAGCCCCGACAACAGGCCGGCATCCTGTCCGATCAGCGGCGAACCGGCCTGCTCCAGCGCGGCGGCGAGGACCAGACCTCCGGTTTCGGCGATGGCGCGAACCAGCGTTCGCCCCATGCGCCCGCCGGCGCCGGCAATGGCAATCCGCATGTCGGACATTCGCGCTCTCCGTCGTCGCCCCGCCGTATAGCGCGCGCGCCGGGGGATGCAAGGCGGGCGGCGCCGGGGCCGCGCCCCGCCGCCGCCCGTCAAACAAGCTCACGCCTGCGAGATGAACTTGCGGTTGGTATAGGCCTCAAGCCCCTCGATCGAACCTTCGTGGCCGTAGCCGGATTCCTTGACGCCGCCGAACGGGGTCTCCGGCGTCGAGATCGCAACCGAGTTGACGCCCACCATGCCCGATTCCAGCGCGTCGCCGATCATGGTCGCCGTCTGCGCCGACGATGTGAAGGCATAGGCGGCGAGCCCGAACGGCAGCGAATTCGCCCGCTCGACCACTTCGTCGAACGTCTTGAAGGCGACGATCGGCGCGATCGGCCCGAACGGCTCTTCGGTCATCAGCTTGGAATCGTCGGGCAGGTCGGTGATCACCGTCGGCTCGAAGAAGAATCCCTGGTTGCCGTGCCGCTTGCCGCCGGTGACGACCTTGCCGCCGCGCGCCTTGGAATCCTGCATGATGGCTTCCATCGCATCGAGCCGGCGCGGATTGGCGAGCGGCCCCATGGTCGTGCCTTTCTCGAGCCCGTCGCCGAGCTTGATGCCGTTCGCATATTCGGTGAAGCGCTTGAGGAAGCGGTCATAGACCGGCTCCTGCACGTAAAAGCGCGTCGGCGAAATGCAGACCTGGCCGGCATTGCGATACTTGAACGCGGCGATGGTATCGGCCGCCTTTTCCGGATCGGCGTCGCCGAACACCACGACCGGCGAATGGCCGCCAAGCTCCATGGTGGCGCGCTTCATCCCCTTGGCGGCGAGGCCGGCGAGATGCTTGCCGACCGGCACCGAGCCGGTGAAGGAAATCTTGCGCACGAGCGGCGAGGCCAGCAGGTGCTCGGAAACCTGCGCCGGCACGCCGAATACGAGGTGCAGGACGCCCTTGGGCAGACCGGCATCGGCGAAGCAGCGTACAAGCTCGACGCAGGAACCCGGCGTCTCTTCCGATGCCTTGATGATGATCGAGCAGCCGGCGGCGAGCGCGGCGGCGATCTTGCGCGCCGGCGTCAGCGTCGGAAAGTTCCACGGTGTGAAGGCGGCGACGACGCCGACCGGCTCCTGAATCACGAGCTGACGCGTATTCTTGCCGCGGCCGGGGACGATGCGTCCATAAGCGCGGCGTCCTTCTTCCGCGAACCACTCGACGATATCGGCGGTGCCGACGACCTCGGCGCGCGCCTCGGGAAACGGCTTGCCTTGCTCCTGCACCATTACTTTGGCAATGGCGTCGGACCTTTCGCGCACCAGTTCGGCGGCCTTGCGCATGATCCGAGCGCGGTCGTATGCCGAGGTGGCGCGCCAGAGCTTCAGGCCCTGCTCGGCCGCGGAGAGCGCCCGGTCGAGGTCGGCCTTGCCGGCGTGCGGCAGCGCGGCAAGCACCTTGCCGGTGGCCGGGTTGATCACATCCTCGGCATTGCGGCCGCTGCCGTTGAGCCACTCGCCGTCGATATAGAGCTGAAGGTCGGTATACATGATGCTGTCCTCGCAAAACGCTCCATGCCGCAGGGCATGGCAGGAATGTGACCGGGATCAACGCCCGGTGAATACGGGCTTGCGCTTTTCCATGAAAGCCGTGCGGCCTTCTACGTAATCGCTGCTGGCAAAGCAACGTTTCACGGATTCGGCGGCGCGCGCGAGATCGCGCGCGGATTCGTCCTTGATCGCCTCGCCCACCACGAGCTTCACCGAACCGATGGTCAGCGGCGCATTGGCCGCGATCGTGTCTGCATAGTCCCGGACATAGTCTTCGAGCTGCGCCTCCGGAACCACCCTGTTGACGAGACCCATCGTGCGCGCCTCCTCGGCGTCGAATTGCCGGGCGGTGAAGAAGATTTCCTTGGCAAAGGAGGGGCCGACCACGTCGATCAGCCGCTTCAGGCCGGGATAGTCGTAGCCGAGCCCGAGCTTGGCCGCCGGAACGGCAAAGCGCGACTTGTCGGAGCAGATGCGCATGTCGCAACTCACCGCCAGCCCCAGTCCGCCGCCGACGCAATAGCCGTTGATCATGGCGAGGGTCGGCTTGGGAAAGTCGTGGATGCCGGCATAGGTCTCCTCCGTCATCCTGTTGTAGCGCTCCACCGCTTCCATGGTCGAGCGTTCCTCGCCGAATTTGGAGATGTCTGCGCCGGAGACGAAGGCCTTGCCGCCCGCTCCGGTCAGCACGACCACGCGGATTTCGTCGTCTTGCGCGTATTCGCGGAGAATTTCGGTGGTGCGCTCCCACATCTCCATCGAGACTGCGTTGAGCCGTTCGGGATTGTTGAAGATCACATACCCGACGCGCCCCTCCCTGCGCGCGATCATCTTGTCCGTCGTCGTCATCAGGCGCTCCATATCTCCGGCGAAGGGTGGCCCGGCTTTCGGTCAGATGGCGTTGGCGGCGCGCAGGGCGGAAATATCCGCGGCGCTGAAGCCGAATTCCGCGAGGATATCGTCGGTATGCTCGCCGCGCTCGGGCGTGGGCAGCGCCACCGCGCTCGGCGTGCGCGACAGCGTGACCGGCTGGCGCAACACATCGAGCGCGCCGCGATCCCGCGTCTGCATCCGGGTGACGATGCCGAGATGTCTGACCTGCGGATCCGCGAACATTTCGTCGATCGCATAGATCGGTCCGCAGGCCACGCCTTCGGCATTGAGACGGTCGATCCATTCGGCGCTGGTCGCAGTCGCAAGAATGGCATCGATGCGCGCATTCAGGCGGTCGCGGTTTTGCGAGCGCAGCTCGGCGCTCATGTAGTCGGGATGCGCCATCAGGTCTTCGGCGCCGATCGCCTTGCAGAAGCGCGCCCAGGTCGGCTGCCCGGTGGTGGCGATGTTGATGTGGCCGTCGCGCGTACCGTAAACCCCGGTCGGGATGCTGGTCGGGTGGTTGTTGCCGGCCTGACGCGGAACGATGCCGTCGATCAGCCAGCGCGCGGCCTGGAAGTCGAGCATGAAAATCTGCGCCGCCAGCAGCGAAGTTTCCACATACTGGCCTTCGCCGGATTGCTCGCGTTCGAGCAACGCAACCATCACCCCGAGTGCGGCAAACAGCCCGGCCGCGACATCGGCGACCGCGGCACCGGCGCGTACCGGACCCTGGCCCGGCAGGCCGGTGATCGACATCAGCCCGCCCATGCCCTGCGCGATCTGGTCGAAGCCGGGCCGCTCGCGATAGGGGCCGGTCTGGCCGTAGGCGGAAATGCTCGTATAGACAATGCGCGGATTGACCGAGCGCATGTCCTCGTAGGCGATTTTCAGCCTGTGCTTCACGTCGGGGCGGAAATTCTCGACCACCACGTCGGCTTTCCCGACCATGCGCAGCAGCGCGGCGCGGCCCTGCGGCGATTTCAGATCGAGCGTGATGCTGCGCTTGTTGCGGTGCAGATTCTGGAAGTCGCCGGCCTGCCGCGCCCCGCCGATCGGATCGCCGGGTTCCAGCCGCTCCGGCGCTTCGATCTTGATCACATTGGCGCCCCAGTCGGCGAGCTGGCGCACGCAGGTGGGGCCGGCGCGCACGCGGGAGAGGTCGAGTACGGTGAAACGGGAGAGCGCGGTCGACGCCCGGGGCAGCGATTGGTCCGGCATGTCCGGCTGGTGTTCCTGTGGCTTCTTTGGCCGGGCCGGAAACATCCTCGAAATGCCCGCCAATGTCCATCCGCGGCGGGAACGGCGTGCCGGCGTCAGGCCTTGCGAATGCGGAAGCTGAGCACGTCCTCGCCGCGCGCGCTGTCCACCAGATGGTCGCCGGTTTCCCGCAGCAGATTCGGGATATCGATGGCGGCCAGCGGATCGGTGCACTCGACCACGATGACATCCCCCGACGAAAGGCCGGACAGTGCCTTGCGCGTGCGCAGCGCCGGCAGCGGACATTTCAGGCCGCGCAGATTGATCGTGCGCTCAGCCATGTTCATAGCCGAAAGCTATGGGCCGATGGCCGCATCGGTGGGCCGGCATTCGAGTCGTGCCGTTGCTTGACCCGGCATCGGCCGTTCGCCAGAAACACAGCATGGTGGTCGATCGACATCGTGATCAGCGTATCACGCGGCTTGCGCCGCTTGCCGATGTCCTGTCGTTTCTGCACGTCAAGGTCAAGCGCGTTGCCGCACGGCGGATGGACGTTGCTGCGGCTGCGGGGCGAATCCTGGCGCAGGACGTAACGGCGCCGCAGGAAATGCCGCCGCAGGCGATCGCGCTGCGCGACGGATATGCGCTGCGTGCGGAGACGACAGCCGATGCCAGCCCTTACGGTCCGGCGCCGCTGCCGGCGCGGCCGGCGCGGCTCAATACCGGGTCTGCGCTGCCCGAAGGTCACGACTGCATTGCGCCGCCGGACGCCATCGAGGGAAACGGCGCGCTGGCGCAGGTCACGACGCCGCTCGCGCCGGGCGACGGCGTGCTGCCGGCGGGCGGCGATATGCTGCAGGGGCAGGTGCTTTGCCGCGCCGGCGCGATGCTGCGTGCGCGGGATTGCATCCTGCTGGCTGCCTGCGGGGTCGGTGCGGTGCAGGTTTGCGCGCCGCGAATCGAAATCGTCTCCGATGCGCGGGCCGACGACACGATCGTCGGTTCCGCCGTCGCGATTCTTGCGCTTGCCGTCGCGGCGCAAGGCGGCGTTGCGATCGTCGAGAACGGCGCCACGCTCTCCGGCGCATTCGGTTCGGCGCAGGCCGATGCCGTGATCGGCATCGGCGGAACCGGCTGCGGCGAAAACGACCGTTCCGTGCAGACGCTCGCCGGCTGCGGCGAGGTCGCTTTCCACGGCATCGGCCTGATGCCCGGCGAAACCACCGCCGTCGGGCTGGCGGCGGACAAACCGGTGCTGATCCTGCCCGGACGCATCGACGCGGCGCTTGCGGGATGGCTGATGCTCGGCCGGCCGCTGCTCCGGCTCATGTCCGGTGCGCGCGCGGCGACGCCGGGGTCTTCTGCCAAGCTGACGCGCAAGATCGCCTCCACCATCGGCATCGTCGATATCGCGCCGGTCCTTTGCAGCGACGCGGGCGCCGAACCGCTCGCGGGCGCCTATTGGCCGCTGCAGGCGATCCTGCGCGCCAACGGCGTTGTCGTCGTGCCCGCCGGCAGCGAAGGCTTTCCGGCCGGCGCGCAGGTCACCGTCGAGACGCTGCAATGAACGAGATTCCGAAAAATCCGGCGCAGCAGCAGGCAGCGCTTCTCGCCGCGGTACGGCGCGCGGCGCGGCAGGAGCAGTTCCTGGAGGTCGTTTCGCCCGAGGAGGCGGAGCGGCGATTTCACGCGCATGTCGATCGCGCGCCGATCGGCAGCGAGCCGGTTGCGCTGGCGGCGCTGCCGGGCCGCGTGCTTGCCGACGATGTCGTCTCGCCGATCGATGTGCCGCCGTTCGACCGCTCCGGCGTCGACGGCATTGCCGTGCGCGCGGGCGATACCGCCGGGGCGAGCGATGCGGCGCCGGTGCGGCTGCGCCTGAACGGGGAAGTGATCGCCTGCGGCACCGCGCCGGGGATCGAGATCGCGCCCGGCACGGCGACGGCCATCGCCACCGGCGGCATGCTTCCACGCGGCGCCGATGCCGTGGTGATGATCGAGCATACCGAACCGGTGGAGACGGAAGACGGGCCGGCGATCGAACTGCGGCGCGCGGCTGCGCCGGGCCAATTCGTCGGCCATGCCGGTTCCGACATCGCGCGCGGCGAGACCCTGCTCCGGCGCGGAACGCGCATCGGTTCGCGCGAAATCGGCATGCTCGCGGCCTGCGGCATCGCTTCGGTCGAAGCGGTGCGCCGGCCGAAGGTCGCCGTGCTCTCCACCGGCGACGAGCTCGTGCAGCCCGGCGCGCCGCTGCGTCCGGCGGGCATCTATGACAGCAACGGCGCCATCGTCGCCGCAGCCGTCACAGAGGCGGGCGGCGAGCCGGTTCCCTTCGGCGCATTTGCCGACGACGAAACGGCGCTGCAGGCTGCGATCGCGCAGGCTATCGCGACATGCGACATGGCGATTCTCAGCGGCGGCACGTCGAAGGGCGCGGGCGATATTTCCCATCGCGTGCTCTCGCGGCTCGATCCGCCCGGCATTCTCGTGCATGGCGTCGCGCTCAAGCCCGGCAAGCCGCTCTGCCTTGCCGTATCCGGCACGACGCCGGTGGTGGTTCTGCCCGGCTTTCCCACCTCCGCCATCTTCACGTTTCACGCCTTCGTCGCTCCGCTGATCCGCGCCTGGGCCGGCCTGCCGCCGGAAAGCGCGAAAACGGCGACGGCGAGCGTTCCCGTCCGCATCCCCTCCGAGATGGGGCGCCGCGAATTCGTGCTCGTGTCGCTGGTGCAGGGCAAACACGGGACGGTCGCGTTTCCGTCTCCCAAGGGTTCGGGCTCGGTGACGGCGTTTTCGCAGGCGGACGGATTTCTGCAGATCGACGCGCAGGCAAATGCGCGCGATGCCGGCGGCGAAGCCTGCGTCACGCTGATCGGCGATGCGGTGCGCGCGCCCGACCTCGTCCTGATGGGTTCGCACGATATTGCGCTCGATGCGGTGGTCGGGATGCTCTCCGAGCGGGGATTTGCGACGCGGGTGATCGCCGTCGGCAGTCTCGGCGGCGTCGCGGCGGCACAGCGCGGCGAATGCGATCTGGCGCCGGTGCATCTCGTCGATCCGGACAGCGGCCTCTACAACGTGCATCTGCTCGGACCCGGCCTCTCCCTGGTGCGGGGCTGGCAGCGCATGCAGGGCTTTCTGTTCCGGCCAGCCGATGCCCGCTTCGAAGGCAAGACGGCGGAACAGGCGGTGGCGGCGGCGTTTGCCGATCCGTCCTGCCTGATGGTCAACCGCAATGCCGGGGCGGGAACGCGCCTGCTGATCGACCGGCTGCTTGGCGGGGCCCGCCCGCCCGGCTACGCCAACCAGCCGAAGTCCCATAACGCGGTCGCCGCCTCGATTGCGCAAAAACGTTCGGACTGGGGAATCGCCATTGAAACCGTGGCCCGGCTTTACGGGTTGGGATTCCTGCCGCTGGTGCCGGAGCACTACGATTTTCTCCTGGTCGAAAGCCGGCGCGACCGTCCTGCCGTACAGGCCTTTCTCGCCGCGCTGCGCGAGGAGCGCGCAAAAAGTCGCATACGCGAGCTTGGCATGCGCCCCGCTGATGACACATGAGATGGCTAACGATAGCGTAGCCACTTGAGGTTTCCGGACACGATCATGCGTCGGTACATTCTTCCCCTCATTCTTCTCACCGCAATGCTGACCGGACCCGCTTTCGCGCAATTGCGCGGACATGGCGGGCCGGTGCGCGCCATCGCCGTCTCGCCGGACGGCAAATCGGCAATCTCCGGCAGTTTCGATACCTCCGCCATCCTGTGGTCGCTCGAGCGCAATGCGGCGGCGCAGGTGCTGCGCTTCCACGAAAGCGCGGTGAACGCGGTGGCAATCGCAAAGGACGGGCGCGTGTTTACCGGCGGGGAAGACGGGCGCATCGCCGTCTGGAAGCCGGGCAATCCCGTTCCGCTTCAGACCTTCGAAGGACACACGGCGCCGATCGTGTCGCTGGCTTTGTCGCCCGACGGCAAGACGATTGCTTCCGCCTCCTGGGACCGCACGATCCGGCTCTGGCCGCTTGGCGGCGGCTCACCGCGCGTGCTCGAAGGCCATACGCAGAACGTCAACGGCGTGGCGTTCACCGCCGACGGAAAGTCGCTGGTCAGCGCCGGCTACGATCTGACGGTGCGCATCTGGCCGCTCGGCGGCAGCGACAACGTTGCCGTCGTCACCGTGCCGGCGCCGCTCAACGCCATCGCCGTCGCCGCCGACGGCGAAATCGCCACCGCGGCGGCCGACGGCCGCGTCTTCATCATTTCGGCCAAAGGCGAACTGGCGGCGGAAATCGCCGCCTCGGAGACCCCGATTATCTCGCTGTCGATTTCGCCCGACGGCGCGCTGATCGCCGCTGCGGGCATTCGCGGTTCGGTCGCAGTCGTTCACCGGCAAAGCCGCAAGGTCGAGCGCACGCTGGTCGGTCCGGGCCTCCCGGTCTGGTCGGTCGGTTTCTTTCCCGACAGCAGGACGATTCTGACCGGGGGCACAGACCGCATGGTGCGGCGCTGGAATGCGGTCAGCGGCGATCACATCGGCTCCGTTCCGGTGGCGGAAGCCGTCGATCCGCTTGCCGCCTATGCCGGCGATCACGGTGCGGAAGTCTACCGCGCCTGCATCGCCTGCCACACGCTGTCCCCCGACGAAGGCAACCGTGCGGGTCCGACGCTGGCGGGGATTTACGGGCGCAGGATCGCCACGCTGCCGGGCTACAATTTTTCCGAGGCGCTCAAGCGGCTGGATATCGTGTGGACGCCGGAAACCGTGTCGAAGCTGTTCGAGATCGGGCCCGCCGCCTATACGCCCGGGACCAAGATGCCGGAGCAGCAGATCACCTCCGCACGGGATCGCAAGGCGCTGGTCGATTTCCTCGCGCGCGCGACGGCAAAGAAATAGCACGCCGCGCGCCGCCCGGCCGTCGCTTAGCTGCGAGGGTCAGCTATCGGTCTTCTTCTCGGTTTCCCGTTCGCGCAGATAGTCTTCCGTCGTGCGCGGCTTCGGCCGCTCCGGTACGCCGTAAGGATCGAATTTTTCTTCGGTGACGGCGAGCACGCGGCAGTCCTCGCACATTTTCAGGGTTTGCAGGCGGCCGGCCTGGCCCTTGAACATCCAGTGCTGGCCTTCGAGTTTGGCAATCACACGCTCGATCGTGCTTTTCACGCCGAACGGCTTGCCGCAACTGATGCATGCGAACGGCTCTTCTTCCTTGAGCACGCGCGCGGACGCGGTCGCGGCGCGGAAGTCGAATTGCGGTTTGAGACTGACGACCTTTTCCGGACATGTCGCCTGGCACAGTCCGCATTGCACGCAGGCGTCCTCGGAGAAGCGCAGCATCGGCCGCTCCGGATCGGCGAGCAATGCGCCGGTCGGACAGGCGGACACGCAGGACAGGCACAGCGTGCAGCCCTCGGCCCTGACTTCGACGGCGCCGAACGGTGCGCCGGCCGGCAGGGCGACGACGTCCACCGGCGCAGGCGCCACGCGATGCAATTCGCGCAGGGCCAGGCGCTGCACATCGCGTTTTGCGCCGACAGGCAAGAAGGTCGCCGGGGATTTTACGCCGTCCTGACGCGCAATGCCGCGAAGCGCTTCGCCGAGCGCGAAAGGATCGTCGGTCTCCACGGTCGCAACCCGTTCGCCGGCGAGCCCCAGCCCGGCGAGGATCGGCTGCGCCAGCGTCATCGTGCGCGCGAGGCCGGCAACGTCGTGCCGCGGCCGGGCCCGCAGCAGAAAACGCACGGTCGCCGCGCCATAGGCGAAGGCCGCGGCAATCGCCTCAAGCCCGACCTGCGTCACTTCGTTCACCCGCACCGGCAACACGTCGGCCGGCAGACCGTCGCCGTGACGCGCCAGCGCCTCGATCATGGGCACGCCATGCTCGCTGTCGTGCAGCAGCAGGATCGCGTTTTCTCCGCCCGCCTCGCGATAGGCGGACAGCAGTACGCGCAGCTTGCGCATCAGCGCATCCGCCGGCGGCAGCGCATAGGCTGCGGCGCCGGTCGGGCAGGCGGCGGCGCATTGTCCGCAGCCGGCGCAAATGAATTCGTCGATGGCGACATGATCGCCGTCCGGCGCAATCGCTCCGGTCGGACACAGGTCGAGACAGCGCCGGCAGCCGACGATCTTCGAGCGCGAATGCGCGCACAGGTCTTCGGTAAAGCGCACGTAGCGCGGCTTGTCGAAGCTGCCGATCAGGTCGCGCGCGCGCAGCACCGCGCGCAGCATGGCGGCGGGATCGCCGGGATCGGCGCGCAGATAGCCGTCGCGCAGATCGGCTGCCGGGAACAGGGCCGGATTGCCGGAAAGGTCGAGAATGAGGTCGCAGCGCGAGGTGGCGTTGTCGCGGGCATGTCCGAACACCAGTTCGCTGCGCGAGGAGGGCGCGGGCAACGCATAGTCGTCGACGGTGAGTTCGAATGCGCCGAGATGGCCGCTGGCCGCGCGCACGGTGCCCTTGGCGATCGGATATTCGGTCGGAGAGCGGGGAAGAATTCCCGACGGCTTGCCGATCAGCACCGTGACGTCGAGACGATCCTTGAGCAACTCGGCCGCCTCGACCGCCGTCTCGTCGCGACCGTAGATCAGGATGACGCCCTCGCTGGTCATCCCGACCAGCGGCACGTCCGGTTCCGGTTCGGCGGCCATGGCGAGCAGTGCCGCCATCTTCGGCAGCGCCCGGTCCGCCTCGCGCGACCAGCCGGCATTCTCGCGGATATTGACGAAGCTGAGCGCTACGTCGGGCCCGTCCGCGACTGCGTCGGCAAAGACCGGCGCTTCCTGCGTGCAGGCGACGGTGACCGGGCCGCCCTCGCCGGCAAGCTTGCGGAACCGGTCGAGTTCGGCGCGGCACATCTGCCGTCCGCCGGCGACCGCGGCTCCGCCGCAATGACGGCGAAGCCGTTCGGCATCGACCGGCATGGTGTCTTCGCACGAACACACCACAATATGACGCGGCAAATCCGCCATGATTTTTTCCGAAGCCCCGACGCCCACATTGCAGGACTGGTCGCGACGACCCATACGTTATAATTCTATCAATGTAAAAGTCAGGCCGCGTATCGCAACGGCACCGCAGATGACGACCCGTACCAACGTTCTGAGCGACCCCGACATCGTCCTCCCGCCGGCCTTCCGCCTGGTGACCTTGCGCGAGGTGGGCGATGCCTTTGCCCATGCCCGCACGATCGCAGCGAAGGAGGGAGCCGGCACGCTGGTATTCGTCGGCCGCTTCGATCTCGCCGAATTCGCCGTGGTGCTGGAACCCGACGAGCCGCTGCAGCAGGCGCGCCGCGCCTTCTATGCCGGCATGACGGCGCTCGCCGACGCGCTGGCCGTGCATGCGCCGCCGGAAAAGCCGATCGAATTCGTCTGGCCGGATGCGGTGTATGTCGACGGCGGGCTGGTGGGCGGAGGCAGGCTCGGCTGGCCGGACGATACGGATGAGGGCGACGTGCCGGAATGGCTCGTCTTCGGCGCCATGATCCGCACCGTATCCATGTCGGACAAGGAACCGGGCCTGCGTCCACTCGCCGCGGCTCTGGACGAGGAGGGTTTCGACGATCTTGCCTCCGGCCGGCTGCTGGAGACTTTCGCCCGACACCTGATGGTGGGGATCGACGCCTGGCAGGAACAGGGCTTTGGCGTAATCGCGCGCGACTATCTGGCGCGGCTGAAACCGGAAAAGGGAACGCGCCGCGACATCGCCGACAACGGCGATCTTGCGGTCCGCTACATGATGGGACGGGAAGCCGACCGGCACGCGCTGCTGCCCGCGCTGCGTCAGCCATCCTGGCTCGATCCGAAGACGCGGGGGCCGCGTTCGTGAAACTCCTGCGCACGATCCGGCTCGATCCGTCCGACACTTTCGTGTTCGAGCGCGCGGCCGAGCCCGGCGAATGGGCCGTATGCGGCACGTTCGCGTTTGCCGACACCGATCCCGCCATGCTGCAGGGCAAGGCGCGCAGCGCGTTCCGCAGCGGCTTTCTCGGCATCGGCTCGCTCGGCTTTTCGACGCTCGTGCAGATCGTCGAGGCGAGCGAGGAGGACCGCAGCAGGGTCACCGAGCAGCTCGCGCAGCGCCTCGTCGAGTCCTTCGGTGCACCGGATCTGCAGACCGCGCTGCCGGCCGCTGCCGAGGAAGTCGCGTTCGCCATGTCGCTGTGCAACCATCCGCAGGATACGCTGATCGCTCTGCATCGCAGCCACGAGGCAGGAGAAATCCGCGAAGCTTTCCGCTCGCTGCAGCCGCGCGGCGGGCCGAAGCCGCTGCGCGCATTCTCCTTTCTCGAAGTCGAGGGCGAAGACGAGCAGCCCGCCGACGAGGTCGATCTGGTCCGGCTCGCCAGGGAAGAGCGCCAATGAGCGATTTCTGGCTGTCCTGCGGCCATCATCTGCTCGATCGCGACGACGGCGGCGGCCTCGTTGTCACCGACGATTTCCTCAAGGTCTATCTCGCGCGGCCGGAACTTGCGCCGCCGCCGGAGGCATGCGCGGTGGAGCGCACGCTGCACGCTGCGCTGATGGCCGAGCCGCGCCGGCCGGTTGCCGAAGCCGATATCGCGGCAATCGCCGATCCGGATGCGCGCGAGAACTGGTCGCTGATGGTCGCCTTCCGCGACCGTCTGATACGCCACCGCACCATCGAGGCGGCCTATCTCGATTTCGTGCGCAAGGGACTGGACGGCATTCCGCCGCTGTTCCTGAACCAGCTCGTGCACGTCATTCTGCGCAACGCCCTCGACGGTTGCGAGGATGCGCTCATGCTGCGTGCGGCGGAGATGTTCTTTCGCGCGCAGCGGCTGACGCTGCACGAGGGGTCGCTGATCGCCGCCGACGAAGAAACGATCGAGGGAACGGGTGCGCAGCCGACCTCGCCGCTGGTCTCCATGCTGGGTCTGCAGACGGTGCCGGAAATCGACATTCTCGGCGACGACAATGCGGATTCCTACTGGGAGCGCAGCGACCTTTTCGACATGGCCATCGATCTGACCGGCGGCCGCAAGGGACTGGAGGCGCTGGCGCGCGTGATCGAGCGCTGGATCGGGCACCTGCTGTCGATCGAGGTCGGCATCGAGCCGCTGATCGAGGTGCGGGATGCCAGTCTGACCTGGTATCTCGGGCTCGACGCCGAAGGAACGCGCATCGGCGACAAATTGTGGAACGGCGGAGAACTGGACGAGGAGGAGCGCGCGCGCGTGGTCGGTCTGTTCCGGCTGGAATTCGCCGATCCCGCGGTCGTGCTCGACAAGATCGGGGGTGAGCCGGTCTTCCTCATCCTTGCCATGAATTCCGAGAAGATCATGCGCATGAAGCCGCAGAATTTCGTCACCGGATTGCCGGTGCGTGAACGGGAGACGGCGTGATGGCGGGTCCGGATCTGCGAATTCCGGTGGGCGTGCTGGTCAGGCGCAGCAGGGCGACGAGCCAGTGGATCGACCACCTCTGGCAGCCGGTCGAAGTGCTGGTCGGCGAGCCGGAGGCATCGGCGTGGACGGTGGTCGAATCCGACGGCGATACGACCACGTTCTATGCCGGCGCCGCCGATCTTGAAATCTATCGCGCCGAAACCGGAAACTATCGGGACAACCTTGTCTCCGGACGCCCATCGATTTGGGTGGCGTTGCGGTCGGCGGAGGCGGAAATGCCCTACCGTCTCTTTGCGGTCACGGCGGATCCGACCGAGGGCGAGGGCTACACGCAGGCGGGCACCGATATTGTCGAGGCGGTGCCGATGCCGCAGGCGATCGAGGATGTCCTTGCGGCCTTCGTCGCGGAGCATCACGTCGAAACGCCGTTCTTCAAGCGCAAGCGCGATCGCGCCAATCCCGAGGCGCTGGCGCGCCGCACGCCCGGTGCAGGCAAGGACGGCCGGCAATGAGCGCAGACGAGGATTTCCTGTCGCGCTGGTCGCGGCGCAAGCGTGAAAACGCCGATGCCGGTCGCGAGCCGTTCGACGCGCACAAGCCTCCGGCGGACGAGCCGGAATCGGACGGGATGCGGACCGGCGACGCGGATGGCGGACGCGATCGCGCGGCTGGCGGCGTGCCGGAGGAGGCGCCCGCGCCGTTCGATCCGGCGAGCCTGCCGTCGCTCGATTCGATCGACGCGACGACCGACATCCGCAGCTTCCTGCAGCCGGGCGTTCCGGCATCGTTGCGAAATGCGGCGCTTCGTCGCGTCTGGACCGCCGATCCGGCCATCCGCGATTACATCGGCCTGTCCGAGTATTCGTGGGACTTCAACGTGCCCAACGAAATCCATGGCTTCGGCCCGCTCGACCAGAGCCAGGTCCCGCAATTGCTGGAGGAAGTTTTTGGCAAGGTTCGCGACAAGGTCGCGGAAGCGGTTGCGGATGCGAAGGAGCCGGCGGGGGAAACGCAAGCGTCGGCAGCGGGCGGCCACGGTTCCACGGTGGCACAAGGCATTCCAGTTCCGTCCGGGAATGCCGGGCCTCCGTCTTCCGATACTGCAGTGCAACGCGACGACCGGGAATCGTCGGCCGACGAATCGGCGCAGCCGCAACTTGTGCAACGCAGCATGTCGGCTGTCGACGCTGTGGACACGGCGCGCGATGCCGCGATGCCTTCCCAACGCCAGCGTGGGCATGGGCGCGCGCTTCCCGAGTAGCTTGCTGCGTGGCTTGCCCAAACTGCGGCAAATCGGATCCCCATAGGCCCGACCTATTGACCCTTTAGTAGGGGTGGCAGATACTCTTTTTAACTTTTCTCAAGAAAAAGACCCGACGCGGTCACTCCGGGACGCGGTCACTCTGGGAAGGCGCTCGACGGTAATGCGGGATCAGGGCCTGGAAGAAGCCATTCGTGCTGTCGGCAGCGTGAGCGAGCTCGCGCGCCGTCTCGGCATTTCGCAGCCCTCGGTTTCCAACTGGAGCCGGATTCCGGCGGAGCGCGTCCTGAGCGTCGAATCGATCACCAACGTTCCGCGCTCGGTCTTGCGGCCCGATCTCTACGGCGCGCAGGACAATGCCGACATCGACGACGTCGACGCCGCGCGGGCGCAGGAATATGCGCTGCTGGCCGTCCTGCTCACGCGCACGCCCGACACCACGCTGCTCGCCCAGATCGCGGGGCTGCGCGGCGACGCCAGCCTGATCGGGATGGCGCATGTCGAACTCGCCGATGCGGCAGCGAAGACGACCGTCGAGCGCGCCGAGCGTGAATTTTTCAACCTCTTTATCGGCGTCGGCCGCAGCGAGTTAATGCCTTACGGCTCCTATTATCTCACCGGCTTTCTGCACGAACGTCCGCTTGCCCGGCTGCGCGAAGATCTCGCGCGCCTGGGAATCGAACGCAGCGAAGGCAATTGCGAGCCGGAAGACCATGCCGGAATTCTCTGTGAAATCATGTCGGGCGTGATCGGCGGCCGCCTGCCGGCTCCGGCAGGCGCCGACAAGGAGCTTTTCGACAAGCACATGGCGCCATGGATCGGCCGCTTCTTCACCGATCTCGAACGCGCCGAGAATGCCGACTTCTACCGCCGGGTGGGGACACTCGGCCGTGTTTTCATGGAAATCGAGACGGAGGCCTTCACGCTCGCTGCGTGAGCGCGAAGGCCTGCAAGGAACGCACAAGATCAAAGGAGGAGAGGGCGATGAGTTCAGGACGCAAGACACAGGTCGGACGCCGCGAATTTCTGCGCGCGCTCGGCGCGGGAGCCGGCGTCGCCGTGGCGGCTTCGGGACCGCTGGCATCCACCGCCGTTGCCGATTCGGAGAGCAACGACGAGAAGCGCAAGGCCCGCTACAAGGAAACCGATCACGTCAAGACCTTCTACCGGACCAACCGTTATCCGAGCTAAGGGAGAGAACGCCGTGTTGATCAAAAGAACAGAACGACAGGCGCGGCGCGGCAATCTGGCCGCAGCGCTCGGCAACCAGTCTGCCGGCGGAATCGACCGCCGGACCTTCCTGCGCCGCTCCGGCCTCGTGGCCGGCGGTCTCGCTGCCGTCGGCGCGCTGCCGCTGGCGAGCGTGCGCAAGGCGGAAGCGGCCGGCCCCACGCCGGGCGCGCAGACGACGATCCGCAAGAACATCTGCACGCACTGCTCGGTCGGCTGCACGGTTGTGGCCGAAGTGCAAAACGGCGTGTGGGTCGGTCAGGAGCCGGGCTGGGACAGCCCGATCAATCGCGGTTCGCATTGCGCCAAGGGCGCGGCGGTGCGCGAATTGGTGCACGGCGATCGCCGCCTGAAATACCCGGTCAAGCTGGTCAATGGCCAGTGGACGCGGATTTCCTGGGAACAGGCGATCAACGAGATCGGCGACAAGATGACGGAAATCCGCGGCAAGTCCGGCGCGGATTCGGTTTATTGGCTCGGCTCGGCCAAGTTCTCCAACGAGGGCGCGTATCTGTATCGCAAGTTCGCGGCCTATTGGGGCACCAACAACGTCGACCATCAGGCGCGTATCTGCCACTCGACGACGGTGACCGGCGTCGCCAATACCTGGGGCTACGGCGCACAGACCAACAGCTACAACGACATCCGCAATGCCAAGACGATCATCTTCATGGGCTCCAACGCGGCCGAGGCTCACCCGGTTTCGCTGCAGCACGTGATCGAAGGCAAGGAAATCAACCGCGCCAACATGATCGTCATGGATCCGCGCATGACGCGGACCGCGGCGCATGCCACCGAATATGTGCGCTTCCGCTCCGGCACCGACATCCCGGTGATCTGGGGCATGATGTATCACATCTTCAAGAACGGCTGGGAGGACAAGGAATACATCCGCCAGCGCGTTTACGGCATGGATGAGGTGCGCAAGGAATGCGAGAAGTGGACGCCCGACGTTGTCGAGCAGGTGTCCGGCGTTCCCGGTGCGCAGCTCGAGAAGGTCGCAAAGGCGTTCGCAACCGAGAAGCCCTCGACCTTCATCTGGTGCATGGGCGCGACCCAGCACACGGTGTCGACGGCGAATGTGCGCGCATTCTGCAACCTGCTGCTGGCGACGGGTAACGTCGGCGGCCAGGGCGTGGGCGCCAACATTTTCCGCGGTCACTGCAACGTGCAGGGTGCGACCGACCTCGGCCTCGATATCGGCACGCTGCCGCTCTATTACGGCCTGGTCGAAGGCGCCTGGCGGCACTGGTCCCGGGTCTGGGAGACGGACTTCGAGTGGATTAAGGCCCGCTTCGACGATCCGAAGCAGATGGGCGCGACGGGCATTCCGTCCACTCGCTGGTTCGACGCGACCACCCTGCCGAAGGACAAGGTCACGCAGAAGGACAACATCAAGGCGATGATCGTGTTCGGTCACGGCGGCAACACCGTGACGCGCATGCCCAAGGCGGCGGAAGGCCTGGAAAAGCTCGACCTGCTGGTCGTCGCCGATCCGCATCCCACCACCTGGGCGGCCCTGTCGAACCGCAAGAACGGCACTTACCTCTTGCCGATCTGCACGCAGTTCGAATGCGCGGGCTCGCGCACGGCATCCAACCGCTCGCTGCAATGGGGCGAACAGATCGTCAAGCCGATCTTCGAATCGAAGAACGACTATGACGTGATGTACATGCTGGCGAAGAAGCTCGGTTTCGCCGAGCAGATGTTCAAGAACATCAAGCTCGAAAACGGCGCCGTGGTGGCCGAGGACATCCTCCGCGAGATCAATCGCGGCGGTTTCTCCACCGGCTATTGCGGACAGTCGCCGGAGCGTCTGAAGGCGCACATGAAGAACCAGGGCAAGTTCGACCTGGTATCGCTGCGCGCGCCGAAGGACACCCCGGAAGTCGGCGGCGACTATTACGGTCTGCCGTGGCCGTGCTGGGGCACGCCGGAAATCCGGCACCCGGGCACGCACCAGCTCTACAACACCCATCTGCACGTCAAGGACGGCGGCGGCACCTTCCGCGCCCGCTTCGGCGTGGAGCGCGAGGAGAAGCTCGCCGACGGCACGACCCGCAAGGTCAGCCTGCTTTCGGACGGCTCCTACTCGCTCGGGTCGGAGATCAAGGACGGCTATCCGGAGTTCACCTACGGTGTGCTCAAGAAGCTGGGCTGGGACGGCGACCTCACCGCGGCAGAGAAGGCGACCATCGAGCGCATCAATCCGGCGAACCCGGATGCGGTCGGCTGGGCGATCGACCTCTCCGGCGGCATCCAGCGCGTGTGCATGGAGCACGGCGTGATCCACTACGGAAACGGCAAGGCCCGCGCGGTGGCGTGGAACCTGCCCGATCCGGTGCCGGTGCATCGCGAGCCGATCTATACGCCGCGTCCGGAACTGGTCGCCAAATATCCGACCTACGCGAATGCGCAACGCTTCCGCGTGCCGGATATCGGCTTCGACGTGCAGAAGGCTGCAGTGGACAAGGGCATTGCCAAGCAATTCCCGCTCATCTGCACCTCCGGCCGTCTGGTCGAGTATGAAGGCGGCGGCGAGGAGACCCGCTCCAACAAGTGGCTCGCCGAGCTGCAGCAGGACATGTTCATCGAGATCAATCCGCGCGACGCCGCCGCACGCGGCATCGTCGACGGCGGATGGGTGCTGGTGAGCGGTCCGGAAATGGATGCCGGCAAGGCGTGCCGGATGAAGGCTCTGGTCACCGAGCGCGTCGGTCCCGGCGTGACCTGGTGCCCGTTCCACTTCGCCGGCTGGTTCCAGAGTGTGGACCAGCGGGGCAACTACCCGGCAGGTACCGATCCGATCGTGCTCGGCGAGAGCGTGAACACGATCACGACCTACGGGTTCGATCCCGCTACCGGAATGCAAGAACCCAAAGCCACGCTCTGCCAGGTCAGAGCGGCGTAAGGAGGAGACGCAACAATGGCTCGTATGAAATTTCTTTGCGACGCCGACCGTTGCATCGAATGCAACGCTTGCGTCACCGCCTGCAAGAACGAGCATGAGGTGCCGTGGGGCATCAACCGCCGGCGCGTCGTCACCATCAATGACGGCAAGCCCGGAGAACGCTCGATCTCGATGGCCTGCATGCACTGCACCGACGCGCCCTGCGCGTCGGTCTGCCCGGTGAACTGCTTCTACACCACCGCCGACGGCGTGGTCCTGCATTCCAAGGATCTCTGCATCGGCTGCGGCTATTGCTTCTACGCGTGCCCGTTCGGCGCGCCGCAATATCCGCGGGTGGGCAATTTCGGCTCGCGCGGCAAGATGGACAAGTGCACCTTCTGCGCCGGCGGTCCGGAGGCGGATTCCAGCAAGGCCGAGTACGACAAGTACGGCACCAACCGTCTTGCCGAGGGCAAGCTGCCGCTCTGCGCCGAAATGTGCTCGACCAAGTCGCTGCTCGCGGGTGACGGCGAAATCATCGCCAACATCTACAAGGAGCGCGTGGTGAAGCGCGGCTACGGTTCCGGCGCATGGGGCTGGAAAACGGCCTATCGGGAAACGATCGCGTCCTGATACCATCTCCACGATTGTGCGGCGGGGTCTTCCCCGCCGCACCCACCTTCGGCACCATTCAGAAAATCAGGGGAGGAGCGAATCATGAAAAGCATCGCTCGCATCCGGCTCGCCATCGTCGCCTTCACCTTTGCCTTCGTCGTCGCGCTCGCGGCGCCCGTTGCCGCGCAGCAGCCGACCTCGGTCAATCCGACTGCAAGCGCGGTCAAGGAAGAACAGCTCCTGCAGGAGCTGCAGCGCGTGCAGGGACGCGTCAGCATTCCCGACGCCAAGGAAGGCATCCTGATCCAGCCGGCCGGCCGCGATTGGCGGCAGTTCCATCAGGTCACGCTGCCGTGGATCGGCGCCATCGCCATTCTCGGCATGCTGCTGGCTCTCGTCGTCTTCTATCTCATGCGCGGCATGGTCCGGCTCGAGAGGGGGCCGTCCGGACGCACCATCGTGCGCTTCAACGCGTTCGAGCGCTTCGTGCACTGGATGACGGCCACGTGCTTCATTATCCTGGCCATTTCCGGTCTCAACATCACCTTCGGCAAGTTCACCCTGCTGCCGCTGATGAGTCCGGATGCGTTCACGGCCTGGTCGCAATGGCTGAAATACGCGCATAACTATCTCAGCTTCCCGTTCACCATCGGCGTCGTGCTGATGTTCCTGATGTGGATCGGCGGCAATATCCCGAACCGGCGCGACGTCGAATGGATCAAGCGCGGCGGCGGAATTATCGGCAACGATCATCCGCCGGCGGGCCGCTTCAATGCCGGCCAGAAGATGATCTACTGGATCGTCGTGCTCGGCGGCGCGGCCGTTGCCGTCTCCGGCTATATCCTGATGTTCCCGTTCTACGGCACCACCGTCGCGGGCATGCAGCTTGCGCAGATCGTGCACGGCATCGTGGCGGTGCTGTTTGTGGCGGCGATGCTGGCGCACATCTATATCGGCACCATCGGCATGGAGGGCGCGTTCCAGGCCATGGGATCCGGCGAGGTGGACGTCAATTGGGCCAAGGAGCATCACAGCGTCTGGCTGGAAGAGGAAATGAGCGGAACCGGCCGCGCCTCGCCCCGGGCCACACCGGCCGAATAGCGTCCCGCCTGTCAGGTCAATCCGGCGCCCGGCGGCAATCCGCCGGGCGCTTTGCTATATAGAAGCCATGCGCATCATCGGACTGGCCGGCTGGAGCGGCTCCGGCAAGACAACCCTGGTGACCAAGCTCATTCCGTGCCTGGTGGCGCGCGGCAAACGCGTGTCTACCCTCAAGCACGCGCATCACGGCTTCGATCTCGACCAGCCGGGCAAGGATTCCTATGCCCATCGCGCGGCGGGTGCGACCGAGGTGCTGATCGCGTCGGCCAGACGCTGGGCGATCATGCACGAATTGCGCGGCGCGCCCGAGCCCGGGCTCTACGACCTGCTGCGGGCGCTCTCGCCCACCGATCTGGTGATCGTGGAGGGCTACAAGCGCGAGCGCATCCCCAAGCTGGAAATTCATCGCGCCGAAGTGGGCAAGCCGCTGTTGCAGCCGGACGATGCGTGGATCGTGGCCATCGCCTCCGATTCGGCGCTGCCGGGTTCCGCGGTCCCGGTCGTGTCGCTCGACGATATCGAGCGCATCGCCGACATTGTCCTCGCCGAGGCCATTCCGGTCGACCGTCTGCTGGAGCCGGAACGGGTGGGCTGATGGCGCAGCTCACCGACGATTGCTTCGCCTTTGACGGTCCGCTGCTGCCGGTGGACGACCTGGAGCGCATCATCGGCGAGCGCATCGCCCCGGTTGCCGAAACCGAAACGGTTCCGCTGTCGCAGGCGCAGGGCCGCATCGTCGCAGAGGCGGTGACCGCCCCGATCGACCTGCCGCCTTTCGACAATTCCGCAGTCGACGGCTATGCGGTGCGTCACGCCGACCTGGCGGACGGCGAGCAGATGCGGCTGCGCGTCGTCGATCGCGTCACCGCCGGAGCGGCGTCGGACCGTCGCCTGGCGCCGGGGGAGGCGATCCGCATTTTCACCGGCGCGCCGATGCCGCCCGACGCCGACACCGTCTATATGCAGGAGGATTGCCGCGTCGACGGCGATGCGGTGGTGGTGCCGCCGGGCCTCAAGCGCGGAGCGAACCGGCGGCTTGCCGGCGAAGATATCCGCAAAGGCTCCTGCGCCATTCCCGCCGGTCGTCTGCTCGACGTGCAGAATGTCTCGCTTGCGGCCGCTATCGGCGTGACCGCGATCAGGGTGCGTCGGCGCGTCCGCGTCGCCCTGTTCTCCACCGGGGACGAGATTGTCGAGCCGGGCAGCCGCAGACCGCAGACCGCCCTGTTCGACGCCAACCGCTACCTGCTTGCCGGGCTGCTGCGGCAGACCGGCACAAGCGTCACCGATCTCGGCATTCTGCCCGACCGTCGCGACGAGATCGAACGCGCCATCGCCGGCGCCGCGCGCGATCACGATCTGGTGCTGACGTCGGGCGGGGTGTCGACCGGTGAGGCCGACCATGTGCGCAGCGCCGTGGAGGCGATCGGCCGATTGGTGTTCTGGCGCGTGGCGATCAAGCCGGGCCGTCCGGTCGCCATGGGTGTGATCGGCGGGGCGGCTTTTGTCGGATTGCCCGGCAATCCGGTGGCGGCTTTCGTCACCTTCGTGCGCGTCGTGCGGCCGCTGCTGCTGCGGCTTGCCGGTGCCGAACCGCTGTCGCTGGTTGCGCTGCCGGTGCGCGCCGCCTTCGCTTACCGGAAAAAGACCGGCCGTCGCGAATATGTGCGGGTCTCGTTGCGGCGCGGCGCCGACGGCGCGCTGGAGGCGGTGAAGCACGCCCAGGACGGCGCCGGCGTGATTACCTCGCTCACCGAAACCGACGGCCTGGTCGAGCTGCCCGAAAACGAAACGACGGTCGAGCCGGGCTCGACCGTCGGTTTCCTGCCGTACCCGGTACTGGTCGGCTGACGCGCCTCAGATCCGCGCACCGGTCGTCGTGAATGCACGGTCGGACGGCACCTGCACGCGATCGAGGACAATCCAGGCGCCGACCGCCAGAACCAGGGAAACGGCGCAGGCCGACAGAAAGCTCTTCATGATGTAATCCTCCCAACCACACCGGTTTCTGTAGCATTATAATTATCGGAATTCCAAAGAGATCAAGCGGACTCAGCGTCGCGATATTGCGCCGCAATAGCGGCGGCCCGGTCCCGGTCCTGGGGGGTGTTGACGTTGAAAAACGGGTCCACGGGGCTGTCCGCCCACTCGGCGATGGCGACGCCGTGCCGGGCGGTCCAGACTTCGATTTTGTGCAGCCCTTCCGCCTCCAGCGCATGCCGCAAATCCGCGCGCAGCGAAACCGGCCACAGTCCGACGACCGGATGGCGCCAGTCGCCGGAGCGGGCGCAGGCCAAGGGCTGGTTCCCGGCCAGCCGCGCCGCATGCAGCCGCGCCACCAGATCGCCGGGCAGAAACGGGCAATCCCCGGGCACGCTCAGCATCCAGTCGCAGTCCGCGGCATTCGCCGCCATCCAGTCCAGTCCGGCCAGGATCCCGGCAAGCGGGCCGGCATAGTCGGGAATGTCGTCGGGGATGACCGGCAGGCCGTAGCCGGCAAAACGGCCGGGATCGCGGTTGGCGTTGAGCACGATCGTGCGGCATTGCGGACGCAGCCGCGCCAGTACGCGCTCGAGGATGGTCCTGCCGCCGAGTTGGATCAGCGCCTTGTCGCCGCCGCCCATCCGCCGCGCCAGTCCGCCGGCGAGAACCAGGCCCACGGTCGGGGGAATGTCCTGCGGCACGCTGCTACCGGTCCGCCCTTGCGGAAATGCCGCCGGCCCGCTCACTCCTCATGCACGGCCGCCTTGCGCCGGTGTCTGGCGCTTTCTTCTTCGACATAGGCGAGATCCTGGTCGAACACGATGCGATCGAGCCCGGCCAGCGCGACGAAGCGCTTTCCGCGCGCCCGCCCGATCAGCGTGAGGTTGGCCTTTCGCGCAAGCTCCACGCCCCAGGCGGTAAAGCCGGATCGCGATACCAGGATGGGGATGCCCATGCGCACGGTCTTGATCACCATTTCCGAAGTCAGCCGCCCGGTGGTGTAAAAAATCTTGTCGTGTGCGGGCACGCGCTCGCGGAACATCCAGCCGGCGATCTTGTCGACGGCGTTATGGCGTCCGACATCTTCCATATAGACCAGCGGCCGGTCCTGCTGCGCGAGCACGCAGCCGTGGATCGCGCCGGCCTCAAGATAGAGCGAGGGGGTGGTGTTGATCGTCTGCGTGAGCGCGTAAAGCCATGAGGTGCGGAATTCGTTCGGCGGCAGCGAGACATTTTCGAGCGCTTCCATCAGGTCGCCGAACACGGTGCCCTGGGCGCAGCCGGAAGTCTGCACCTTCTTCTTCAGCTTCTGTTCGTAGTCCGTCGCGCGTTCGGTCCGGACCACGACCACGCTCAGTTCCTCGTCGAAATCGACGTCGGTGACGACGTCGTCCTGCCGCAGCATGTTCTGGTTGAGCAGGTAGCCGATGGCGAGATAATCGGGATGATCCCCGATCGTCATGGCGGTGACGATCTCCTGCGCATTGAGATAGATCGTCAGCGCGCGCTCGACCGTGACGACGGTCTCGATCCGCGCGCCGGTCTGGTCGACCCCGGTCACGCGTTCGGTGAGCCGCGGATCGTGCGGGTCGGGCTTGATCAGGTAATCGCCGGCATCGCTCATGGTCAGAACAGCTTCAATCCGGGCGGCAGCGGCAGGCCGCCGGTCAGTTGCTTCATCTTGTCCTGCACCGCCGATTCCGATTTGCGCCTGGCGTCCGCATGAGCGGCAACGATCAGGTCTTCGACGATTTCCTTCTCTTCCGGCTTGAGCAGCGAATTGTCGATGCGTACGCTCTTCAGATCGCCCTTGCCGGTCAATACGACGCCGACAAGCCCGCCGCCGGCCACGCCTTCGATCTCCAGCGCTTCCAGCTCTTCCTGCAGGGCCTTCATGCGTGCCTGCAATTGCGCCGCCTGCTTCATCATGCCCATGAAGTCTGCCATCTTGCCTCAATCCTCGGACGCTTCGCCGGTGTCGGAACGATCGGTTAAGGGGTCGCCGGATTCGGCGGTTGCCGGCTCGCCGCCCCGCACAGCCACGATCTCGGCGCCGGGAAATCGGTCGAGCACCGCGCGGACCAGCGGGTGCCCCTGAACGCCGATCTTCAGTTCCTTGTCGCGTGTCTCCGCCTGCGCCTTCAGCGTCGGCTGGCCCGCGTCGCGGGAGACCGCCACCATCCACTGCCGGCCGGTCCAGGCGGACAGCTTGCGCGCCAGATCGTTGACCAGCGTGCGCGCGGCCCCCGGCTCGAGTGCGATTTCCAGCCGGCCGTCCTCGCAATGGACCAGTCTGACATCGCGCTCGAGAGCGGTCTTGATCTGCAGATCGCGCCTCTCCGCAGCCATCGCGACGATATCCTCGAAGCGGCCGAGCGACAGGACCGGCGTTTCCGGATGCGGCATCACGGCGCGCGCGGGGCTTGCGGCGGCGGACATGGTGCGCGGCGCGCCGCGAGACGCATCCAGGCGGGGCGCGGCCGGCGCCGGATGCGCGCCGCCATTGCCCTGCGGAGCACCGGCCGGCGCGCCACCGGCCAGCGTGCGCACCACCTCGTCCGGTGCCGGCAGATCCGCGGCATAGCCGATGCGCACCAGCACCATCTCGGCGGCAGCGACCGGCCGTCCCGCATTCTGCACTTCGGCGATGCCCTTCAGCAGCATCTGCCATGTCCGCGACAGAATGCGCATCGACAGCGCGGCGGCGAGCGAACGTCCACGCACGCGCTCTTCTTCGGAAAGCGACAGGTCGTCGGCGACGGCCGGCACCACTTTGACGCGGGTGACGAAATGCGTGAATTCGGCAAGATCGGTGAGAACGATTGCGGGATCGGCGCCGGAATCGTACTGGTCGCGCAGTTCGGCCAGCGCGGCGGGAATATCGCCGCGCAGCAGCGCCTCGAACAGATCGACGATGCGGGCGCGGTCGGCGAGCCCGAGCATTTGCCGCACATGCAGCGCCTGAACCGGCCCCGCCGCATGCGCGATCGCCTGGTCGAACAGGGACAGCGCATCGCGGACCGAACCTTCCGCGGCACGCGCGATCAGCGCCAGCGCCTCCGGTTCGGCGGCGACGCCCTCCCGTCCTGCAATCCCCTCCAGATGACGGACAAGCAAGCCGGCCTCGACGCGACGCAGGTCGAAGCGCTGGCAGCGGGACAGCACCGTAACCGGTACCTTGCGGATCTCGGTCGTGGCGAAGACGAACTTGGCGTACGGCGGCGGTTCCTCCAGCGTCTTCAGCAGCGCATTGAACGCGGCCGGCGAGAGCATGTGAACTTCGTCGAGGATGTAGACCTTGTAGCGGGCGCTCACCGGCGCGTAGCGGACCGCGTCGTTGATCTGGCGGATGTCGTCGACGCCGTTATGCGAGGCAGCGTCCATCTCCAGGATGTCGATATGCCGGCTGTCCATGATCGCCTGGCAATGCACGCCGGGCGCCGGCATGGCCACGGTCGGTCCCTTGACCGAACCGTCGGGCAGTTCGTAATTCAGCGCGCGTGCGAGGATGCGCGCGGTCGTGGTCTTGCCGACGCCGCGCACGCCGGTGAGAATCCAGGCTTGCGGAATGCGACCGCTCTCGAATGCGTTGGAGACGGTACGCACCATCGCGTCCTGGCCGATCAGATCGTCGAATGTCGCGGGACGGTACTTGCGGGCCAGGACGCGATAGCCGCCCGAATCGGACGCCGGCGCGGCTGCCGATGGCGCCGGTCCGGAGCTGCGTGCGCCGCCCTTCTTCTCGCTCATCCTGCCTCCGGGACCGCGCCTCTTCTCGCCTTTGGTTCCGCGCAGCCCAATGTCCGAAAATGCGTGGGAGGCTGACGAGCGACCCGAAC
>CAYWCE010000018.1:0-42223 GCA_964456755.1 uncultured Hyphomicrobiales bacterium | reverse complement strand
CGAAGACGGCGCGCCGCGTTGGCGCCGACGGCGGCGACGAGGATATCGCGCTCGATAGCGTCACACCGGGAGACCGGCTGCGCGTGCGTCCGGGCGAGAAGGTGCCGGTCGACGGCGAATTGATCGAAGGCCGCTCCTCGCTCGACGAATCGCTTGTGACCGGCGAGTCGATGCCGGTGACCAAAGAGGTCGGCGCCAGGGTCATTGCCGGCACGCTGAACCAGTCCGGCTCCTTCGTCATGCGCGCCGACAAGGTCGGACGCGAGACGCTGCTCTCGCAGATCGTCCAGATGGTGGCGCAGGCGCAGCGTTCGCGCGCGCCGATCCAGCGGCTGGCCGACCAGGTATCCGGCTGGTTCGTGCCATCGGTCATCGTCATCGCCGTTCTCGCCTTCCTCGCCTGGGCGACCTTCGGACCGGAGCCGCGCTTCGCCTACGGCCTGGTCGCGGCGGTGACCGTGCTGATCATCGCCTGCCCCTGCGCGCTCGGTCTCGCGACGCCGATGTCGATCATGGTCGGCGTCGGACGCGGCGCGCAGGCCGGCGTGCTGATCAAGAATGCCGAAGCGCTGGAACGAATGGAAAAAGTCGACACGCTGGTGGTCGACAAGACCGGCACATTGACCGAAGGCAAGCCCAAAGTCGTGTCGATCGTCCCCGCCACCGGCTTTGCGGAGGATGAAATACTGCGCCTGGCGGCCAGCGTGGAACGCGCCAGCGAGCATCCGCTCGCCGCGGCGATCGTGCATGCGGCGAGCGAGCGCAAGCTCGCAACCGCCGCCGTCGGCGATTTCGACTCGCCGACCGGCAAGGGCGCGCTCGGCACAGTCGAAGGCAAGCGCGTTGCGCTCGGCAATGCATCGTTTCTCGCCGAATTGTCGGTGGCAACCGAAGCGCTGGAGGCGCAGGCCGACCGGCTGCGGGAAGACGGCGCCACCGCAATCTTCGTTGCGGTCGACGGCAAGGCGGCCGGCATCCTCGCCATCGCCGATCCGGTCAAGGCATCGACGCCGGCCGCGCTCGCGGCGCTGAAGGGAGCGGGCGTGCGCGTTGTCATGCTGACCGGCGACAACCGCACCACCGCGCAGGCCGTGGCGCGCCGGCTCGGCATTGCCGAGGTGGAGGCGGAGGTTCTCCCCGACCAGAAGAGCGCGGTGGTCGAAAGGCTGCGGCGCGAGGGCCGCGTCGTCGCCATGGCCGGCGACGGCGTCAACGACGCCCCTGCCCTTGCCGCCGCCGAAGTCGGCATCGCCATGGGCACCGGCACCGACGTGGCGATGGAAAGCGCCGGCGTCACGCTGCTGCACGGCGACCTGACCGGTATCGTGCGCGCGCGCCTGCTCTCGCAGCGCGTGATGCGCAATATCCGGCAGAATCTGTTTTTCGCCTTTGTCTACAACGCCGCAGGCGTGCCGGTGGCCGCGGGGGTGCTCTACCCGGCCTTCGGCATTCTGCTGTCGCCGATGATCGCGGCAGCCGCCATGGCGCTGTCTTCCGTCAGCGTCGTCGGCAACGCCCTGCGGCTGCGCGGAACCAGGCTGCAATCGTCCTAGAAGACGGCGAGATAGCGCAGGAGCGACAGCACGCCGATGATGATGACGATGATGCGGACGATCTGTTTGGCCCGCGAGTCGATCGGCAGCAGATTGACGAGATAGAGAACGAGTATGACGACGACGAAAGTAATGAGCGCACTGATCAGCAGCGACATGGGCAATAGCCTCCTCGGTCGATAGCTGGAAATGCACGGGAACCGCGCTGGTTCCATGCGCGGGATGCTGCGACCGCGTTAGGCCCCGCCGGATACGATGATAGGGAACCCGGCCGGCGCTGTCACCGGCGCATGCGGGCCCGGTCGGGCAGAATCGAGCCGGTCGGCATCGCGTCCGGGCTGCCGCGGGCGGCTTCGCGCCCCGCCGGCGCCGGCCGGGCGGACGCCTTCTCGCCATAGGGCGAATCGATTCCCGACATGGCCCCGATCTCAGGGTAGCTCGTGCGCATCTCGCGCAGGAACGTGCTCAGCGTATCGGAGGCCGCCACCAGGCGGGAAATATCGCGAAACTCCGCGGCGTTGGCGCCGAACGGCGCCGTCGCGATGTCGAAGGCGCGGCGGTCCGGCCCTTCCAGCATTTTCGCACCGTACTTTTCCCGCAGCCGCCCGAGGCCGATGCCGTCTTCGCTCAGCGCGTAGCCGATCGCCATGCGCAACACGTCGCCGCGCTCGGCATCCGACAGCGGCTCGAAATTTTTCCAGCGCTCGCCGTAGAGAAGCTCGATCTGCTCGCCCGCCTCTCCATAGCGCTTGGCCGCCCAGAGAATGTCCGAACGCAGGCGAATCGCCTCGCGCTTTTCGATATTGGCGATGATTTCCAGCGCCAGTTCGTGCCGCCCGAGATCGGACAGGGCGCGCGCTTCCAGCAGCAGGCGCAGGCTGCGCAGGTCTCCGGTCAGTTCGGCGAGCCGGGTCGCCTTCAGTACGCCGAGCGCCTTTTCCGGCTTGCGGTCCATCAGGTAGATCACGGCCAGGCGCGTCGCCACCTGCGAGCGCGCCGCACCCTGCAGGCGCTTGTCGATCTGGTGCTGCAGCAATTCGGACGCCTGATACAGCAGATCCACCGACACCAGCCGGTCGGCCAGACGCCGGATCATCTCGTCGCCGCGGCGGCCGATCGGGGTCAGTTCGCGATAGTCGTAGAACAGGCTGAGCGCGTCGATCGCCGGCATGGCATCGCCCTTGCCCGCGAGAAACAGCGAATCGAAAGTCTGCGCCGCGTCCTCCTGGATGCGTCGCGTGGCCTCCGAATTGGGATGCGCCTTGAGCGCCGTGCGCATGGCATGGAAGGCGTCGCGATAGCGACCTTCTTCGGTATAGAGCCGCGTCAGCATCTGCAGCGCTTCGACCTCGGTCTCGTCGCCGCGCCACAGCGCCGTCAGCGTCTCCAGTTCGGCGATCACGTCGCCGCGTTTGAGGTCGCCCAGCCCGTAGCGCAAGGCGATCTCGCGCAACTGGCCCTGCGCCGCCGCCGGCCGGTCCGAAGTCTCCGCCGCCGCGCGGAACGCCTTCAGCGCATCCTCGTTCTTGCCCAGCCCCTGCGCCAGCCGGCCGCTGAGAACCAGCACCGTCGGCTGCATGTGCCGCGGCATACCGATGGTCTCGAATTCGTGCAGGCGTTCCGCCGCGCCGGCAAAATCGCGCACCTCGATCGCCGCGCGCAGCGCTTCCTTCAGCGCAATCTGCTGCAGCTCGATCGGCAACGCCGCGATCTTGGCCTCGATATTGCGGAAGCCCTGCCGCGCTTCGCCCCATTTTCCCTGCCGCGCATAGGCGAAGGCGCGCCACAGCGGCGAATCGTACTGGTCGCCGATCAGCGGGTCGGACAACTCCTTCAGCGCCTCTTCCGGGCGGTTGAGCATGATCTTGGCGATGGCGCGCAGCACCAGCCCGGTCGGATTTTCTGCGGTCGGTCGCTCTTCGCCGAGCGCGATGTCGAGCACGCCCTTGGCTTCGACATACATCTCGCGCGAGAGATAAAAGCGCGCGAGTTCGAGCCGCGGCACGCCGCGCTTGGATTCGGCGGCCTCGGCGGCAGCGGCCACCAGCTTGTATTTGCGTTCGGTAAAGTCGGATTGCCGGTCGAATCCCCAAAGCTGCGGATCGAAGACCACCGGCCGGAACGCCGCCGAATTGCGCGCGGAGACGGCAGCGCCCGACAGCGTCAGCCCGTCGGGGCGGCTGAGCACGATTTTGTCGGCGGACAATTCCGCATGCATGTCGTCGGCGATCGGCTGGATCACGATGCCCTGGGTCGAGGCCAGCAGGCGAAACTCGACGAAATCCTGGCTCTTGAGAAAGCCGCGGGCGGGACCGAGCGCGGCGATCACCAGCAGCGTATCGCCGATATCGGGATCGGCGAGGCGAAACAGGCGCCGCGGATTGTCGATCGGAATGGTGGCGCTGGGACGCACGGTGCCGGCGATGTTGCGCGATATGCCGAGCGGACGCGTGGGCTCCTCGACGGAATCGCCGAGCGCCAGCACCCAATGCGTGCCGTCGGAGACGACGCTGGCAAGCCGCGGCCGCTCCAGCTTGATGCGCACGGCCTGGCCGCCCGGCAGCGGCAGGACTTGCGCGCTGCGGACCGTGCCGGTGCTGTCGGCCTTGACCGCCTCGATGTCGATCGTCGCCTCGGTGTCGAACACGAGCCACAGCGTGTCGGTGCGGCGAAACACGGCTGCGGGCGTGGGCGCGGCGAAGGGGAAGGTCAGACGCAGATCGTCGCCCAGGCGGGCGAATTGGACATCGACCAGGTTGGGGTCGCGCGGACTTTTCGGCGCCGCCGCTGCCGGCGGAGCCTGCGCATTGGCGGGCGCGGCATCTGCGGCGGCGAGCCGCGGCGCTTCGGCGGGCACCGCAGCGGCAGCGGGAGGCGGCGCTGCCGGCGCTGCGGCCGGCGTCGTCTGCGGTGGCGGCGCCGACGGGGCGTCGCGCGGCGGTGCGGAATCGGCGACCGGTTTGGCCGGTGCGGGCGGCGTCTCCTGCGGCGCGGCAACCGGAGGCGGGGCCTGCGCCGGTGCCGCTTCGGTCGCACGCGGCGGTTCCGCGGCGGAGGCCTGCACGGGCGCTGCGGCCCTTTGCTGCGGGCGCGCGTTGTCAGCGGGCGCTGCGGCGCGTTGCGCGGGGCGCGAGCCGGAAGGCTGGGCGGCGGCGGGGCCGGCCGCCGGAATGGTTTCCGGCACATCGAGACCGTTCAAGGACGGCAGCCCGCCGCGCGTTCCGATGCCGGAGGGGTCGTTGATTCTATCGTTCGTGCCGGCATCGTCGGCGCCGTCGGCCGACCCGATATCGACGACGTAATTGCCCTCGTCGCGGAAGGTGCGGACGTCCGCCTTGTCGGCAAAGGCGAAGCGCACGCGCGCGCTGCCGGAATCGCCCGAAGAATCGATCGACTTGACGATGCGCGGCAGGCTTGCTTTCGCGTCGGCGAGATCGAATTGCAGCGGCGCGGCGAAGGAAACTGTCAGCACGTCCTTGTCCCGTTCGACCGAGACGGCGACGACATCGGGCAGTTCGAACACATAGCGCGTGAAGGTCGGCTGCGAGGCGATACGAATGCGGGTCGGCCGCTGGTTCTGCACATATTTGCGCTGCTGCCGCAGCAGTTTCTCGGCCTCGCGCGCGCGGCGCGCCAGTTCCTCGATCACCTCCTGCGGCAGGCCGGGCGCAAGCCCGGTCCAGGTCTCGGGGAGGAGGTCGATGAACAGCCGCTCCCCGGCGGCCATGGAATTGACCGTCACCTTGCGCGCCAGCGCGATGCGCAGGCCGGTGCCGTCCGGATCGCGGCGCGCGGCGCCGACATAATCGGGCACGGCCGTGCTCACCTTCTCGATCGGCACATTGACCGGCCGCTTGAAGTTCACGACGACGATGCCGCCCGCCACCTTGACCGAGGATTCCACTTCTTCGGCAAGATGCACGACGATGCGTGCATAGCCGCCGCTGACGGCCGCGCTGACTTCGCCCTTGACGGCCTGCCCCTGGCCCGGCGCGGGATCGGCGATCGCACACAGAAAAGCCGCAAGCGCCGCGGCAGCCGCAGCGCGGCGTTGCGGGCGCATGGCGAATATTTGCAGACTGCGCAAAAAAATCATGCCGGAACCGGCCCGCGGTCGGAAAATTCGAATTCAGCGCCCGCGACCGTAAGCGGTCGCCTTTAATCCTGCGTTAACCCACGCCGTCATGTGCCGTTCGAGCGTCCCTCGATCTTGGGAAGCTCGGCTCCCGGCCGCGCGCCGGCGTCTTTCGATCTGGCGTCCGTGTTGCGGTTGGCGAGTTCGACCGTCAGCCGCTCGGCCGCCTCCGGCGTCATCTGCGCCAGGATGTCGGACATGCGACGCGGCGCGATCTGGTTGGCGACCTCGGTCGCCAGCCTGATGTCGAGCCGGTCGAAAATCTTGGCGGCATCCTTCGCCTTCATGTTTTCGTACATGGTGACGAGGCTTTTCAGCCGCGCGTTTTCCATTTCTTCCTTTTTCTTCGTCGCGGCGAGGATGCGCTGCTCGATATCCTTCAGCTCGGCGGCCTTGGCCTCGAGCTTCTTTTCCTGCGCCTGCAGCAGCGTCTCGCGCACCTGCATTTCGCGCTCGCGCTCGTCGAGTTCGAGCCTGCGCTCGGTCAGCCGTTCGAGGATCGCGCGCTCGGCGGGCGATACCGGCTGCGGTTCGACGGCGATGATCTTGCCGGCGACCGCGGGTTTCGGATCGGCGGGCCCGGTTTGCGGCTTCGCCGCCTCTTTTTTCTCGTCGGGCTTCGGCTTGGCCGCGCCGACCGAGCCGGTCACATCCGGATAGTTGAACATTTCCTGCGCCCAGGATTGCTGCCGCGCGGGAGCCTGTTTCGGTTCGGCGCCGTCGCCGGCCTGCGCAATGGCAGGCGGGCGCAACAGCTGGTTCGCCGCCATGCTGGCCGCCTCGCGCGCCATGCGGTCGCTCTTGGCGAGGTGCCCGGCGCCCAGCGTATAGCCGCCCTCGCTCACCAGCCCGGCCACCTTGAGCAGCAGCAGGCTGCCGGCCGCGATCAGCACGATGGGAACGAGACGGAAATCGCGGGCGTAGCGGATCATGCGGCAAGACCGTTGACAGGACCGTTGACATGCGCGCGCGTGCGCTCGGCCAGCGCCTTGGCCGCGGCCGCGATCGCGCGCGTGTCGGCCGGCGCGGATTCGACGTCGGGCCCGGCTCCTGGCGCCGGCCCGGTTGCGCCCATCAGACGGCCGGCCTGCGCGATCTTGCGCAGCCGGTCGAGCACGTCCTCGCCGGCCCTGAGATGTTCCGCCATCGCGGAATTGAAGTCTTCCGCGTCGCGCAATTGCCCCTCAAGCGTATCCTGCGCCTCGCGCACGGTGAGCTTCAGGCCGCCGATCGCGCGCTCGGCGTTCTCGGTGGCCAGCACCAGCTCGGCAATGGTCGATTTCATCGCGCGCTCGTCGGCCCGCAGCAGCTTGATGCGGGCATTCAGCCGCGCGCAATAGAGGATGGTCAGCAGCAGCAGCACCGCGACCAGACTCTCGATGGCCAAACCCATCATGTTGTTCATTGTGCCTCAACCCTGTTTCTGTTTTCGTCAGCGTTCTCGAACATCGCCAGCGTCGTCTTCGGCTTGCGCAGCGGTTTGGCGACGCGCACGGAGACGCGGTCGCCGACGCGTCCGATCCGGCCTTCGGTCAACGTGACGTTGCCGCAGCGCACCGACACCGCGGAATCCGGCCGCACGCCGAGCGGCAGCGTGTCGCCGACTTCCAGCGCCATCATCTGCCGCAAAGGCAGCTTGGCCTCGTAGAGCACCGCCTCGACCGCGATTTCCGCAAGTCCGATTTCGGTGGCGAGATGCCCTTCCCAGATCGGATCGCGGCCGAATTTCTCGCCCATGAACATCTGCAGCAGCACGCCGCGGATCGGTTCGATGGTCGCGTAAGGCAGCAGCAATTCGGCATAGCCGCCGCGATCTTCCATATCGATGCGGAAACGCACCAGAATCGCCGCATTGGCCGGCCGCGTGATCGCGGCGAAGCGCGGATTGGTCTCGATGCGGTCGATGTTGAATTTCACCGGAGAGAGCGGCTTGAAGGCCAGTTCCGCGTCGGCCAGCACAACCTCGATCATGCGCTTGACCAGGTTGGTCTCGATCGTGGTGTAGGGCCGTCCTTCGACGCGCACCGCGGTGTTGCCGCGGCGGCCGCCGAGAAGCACGTCGATGATCGAATAGATCAGGCTGGAATTGATGGTGAATAGACCGAAATTCTCCCACTCTTCCGCCTTGAACACCGCAAGGATCGCCGGCAGCGGGATCGAGTTCAGATAGTCGCCGAAACGTACCGAGGTGATGCGGTCGATGGAGACTTCGACATTGTCGGAGGTGAAGTTGCGCAGCGACGTCGTCAGCAGCCGGACCAGCCGGTCGAAGACGATTTCGAGCATCGGCAGACGCTCGTAGGACACCATCGCCGAATCGATGATGGCGCGTATGCCGGAATTGTCGTTGAAGTTGATGTCGGCAAGGTTGAAGCCGAGCAGGCCGTCGATTTCTTCCTGGTTGAGGATGCGGTCGGCGCCCTTGGCCGCCTGCGCCATCTGGTTTTCTTCGACCATCGCCGCCCACTGGCTGGCGACGGCGTCGTCGCCCTCCATGTCGGGTGCGGTCTCGGCAGCGCCGGACGGCTGCGGCTTTCCCGTTTCGGCTGCCGGGTCGTCGGAATCGAAGGCGAGGCCCCATTCCGCCGCCAGCGCGTCCTGGTCGATCTGGTTATTCGACATGGCGATTTGCGCGCGCCGGCAGGGTCATTGCACGACGATTTCCTTGAACAGGACCGCGTTGATCCGGTTCGGGGCAATCGAGACATTGACGCGGCGCGTGAGTTCCTCCTTCAGCCGGTAGAGGCCGGCGGAGCCGTCGAGATCGGTCGGCCGCAATTCGCGCAGGTAGGTCTGGAACGCGTCCATCACCCGCGGCAGAACCGGCTGCACCTGCTGCACCATGGTCTGGTCGGGAAGTTCCAGCACGATCTTGATTTTCAGATATTGCGCGCGCTCGGCTCCGGTATTGGCGAGATTGACCAGCGTCTCGGGCAGATCGAGGAAGACCGGCGGCTTCGGCGCCGCCGCCGCCGCCTGGCTCGCGCTCTTGGCGCCCATCAGAAAGAACGCCGCGGTGCCGCCGCCGCCGAACACCATCAGGCCGATCGCGGCAAGCAAGATCAGCTTGAGCGGCAGCTTGCGCCGGGACGGCCTGGTTTCGCCTTCGGCGCCTTCGTCCAGTTCGGTCTCGGCTTCGGCTTCCGCCTCTTTCTTTTTTGCCATGTTCAGGCCCCCCGATCGGTCGAGGCGCGGGTCGCAATCGGCGGCACGAACCACACAATCGAATGCCGCTGCCGCAACGATCCCGGCGCGTTGATGCGCAAAACGTAGGTCCGCAATGGTTAACGGAAGCTTTCCTGGACGGCCGATTGGGAATTTTTTGCCGGCCTGTACCGGATTTTCTTGCCCCGTGCCGGCGCGCGCGGCGGCGCCATTTTGTCTAAATAATTGATATTGCTGTATCTTTTGTATTGGCACGCCCCCTGCAAACCCTTCGCTGCCGCACGGCTTGGGAGAGCCATGCGGAACGACGCATCCGCCGCCTCGGGAGGGCTGGCGGCCGCGCTGAAGGGGAGAATGCGATGGAGAATGCACTTCTCATCGGGCTGTCGCGGCAAATGAGCCTGCGGCGCGAAATGGACATCGTCGCCAACAACATCGCCAACATCAACACCACCGGCTTCAAGGCCGACACCGCGGTGTTCGAAGAATTTCTCATGCCCGGCGCGAGCGCCGACCAGTTCGCGCGCCCCGACCGTACCCTGTCCTATGTCGTCGACCGCTCGACCTGGCATGACATGGGTCAGGGACCGGTGCACCAGACCGGAAATCCTCTGGATGTCGCAATCGACGGACGCGCCTTCCTCGTAGTCGAGACACCGCGCGGCGAGCGCTTCACCCGCAACGGCTCGATGCAGATCAACGCCGCCGGCGAACTGGTCACCTCGGAAGGCTTTCGCGTGCTCGGCGATGCCGGGCCGATCCAGTTCCAGGCCAACGACCGCGACATCGTCATCGGCCGCGACGGCTCGGTTGCCGTACCCGAGGGCCCGCGCGGCCGGCTGCGCCTGGTGACCTTCGAGGCGCCTGAGCGGCTGCAGAAGGACGGCAGTTCGACCTTTGCCGCGCCCGAAGGCCTCAACCCGCAGCCGGCTGCGCCGGAGGCGGCCAATGTCGTCCAGTTTTCGCTGGAACAGTCGAACGTGCGCGGCGTGATCGCAATGACTCGAATGATCGAGGTTTCGCGCAGCTACACGCACGTTTCGACAATCCTGCAAAACCAGGGCGACATGCGGCGCTCCGCCGTCGAGAAACTCGCCGAAGTCCCGGCCTGACCTGCGTATCCAAGGAGAGCGTGAATGCGAGCACTCCACACTGCGGCGACCGGAATGATGGCCCAGGAACTCAATGTCCAGGTCATCTCCAACAATATCGCCAACATGCGGACCACGGGATACAAGCGCCAGCGCGCCGAATTCCAGGATCTGCTTTACGAGCATGTGCGCCGCGTCGGCACGCAGACATCCGAGCAGGGCAACATGTTGCCGGTCGGCGTCGAGCTGGGCTCCGGCGTCAAGACGGTCGCCACGCCGCGCCTGATGACCCAGGGCGCAATCGCACAGACCGGCAAGGAATACGACGTCGCCATTCGCGGCGAGGGCTTCTTCCGCATCCAGCTTCCCGACGGCCGCACCGGCTATACCCGCGACGGTTCCTTCGAGCTGGACGCGCAGGGCCGGCTCGTCACCGCGCAGGGCAACGTGGTGCAGCCCGGCATCACCATTCCGCAGAATTCGACCTCGGTCACGATCAACGCACAGGGACAGGTGTCCGCCATTCCCGCCGGCAGCACGACGCCGGCCCAGGTCGGCCAGCTCGAACTTTCGGTCTTCGTCAACAAGGCCGGCTTGCAGGCGATCGGCGACAATCTCTTCCTGGAAACGCCGGCGTCCGGGCCGGCGCAGAACGGCACGCCCGGCACCGAAGCCTTCGGCAATCTGCAGCAGGGCAATCTCGAACAGGCCAATGTCGAGGCGGTGAGCGAAATATCGGATCTCATCGCCGCGCAGCGCGCCTACGAAATGAACGCGAAAGTGATCTCCGCATCCGACCAGATGCTGCAGGCCACTTCCAACCTGTTCCGCTGAGGAGCGACCGCCATGATCCGTCTTGTGCTCGCCATCGCGTTGCTGACCGGACTTTGCGTTCCGGCGCAGGCCGCCGACGCGCCGGTCGCCCCCGCGATCAAGCAGAATGTCGTGGTATCGAGCGAACTGGTGCGCATCGGCGATCTCGTCGAGAATGCGGGCGCGGCGGCGCAGGTCGCGATTTTCCGCGCGCCCGATCTCGGCCTTACCGGCAGCATCGGTGTGCAGCGCGTGATCGAGGCGGTGCGTGCACACGGCGTCATCGCCGTGGATTCGCGCGGCTTCTCCGAGATCAGCGTGACGCGCGCGAGCCGCAGCATCGGCCTGCGCGAGATCGAAGCGAAAATCGCCGCGATCCTGTCGGAACAGTTCCGCCTCGGCGACGCCCGGCGGATCGGCGTCACCTTCGACCGCGAGATCACGGCGCTGCAGACCGCGCCGGAACAGGCCGCCGATCTCGTCGCCACGCGCGTGTCGTTCGATCCGCGCAGCGGCCGCTTCGACGTGACGTTCGACCTGCCCGCAACCGGCAGCTACCGCCGCGGCACGCTGCGCTATACCGGGATTGCCGCCGAGATGCAGGATGTCGCCGTTCTCGCCCGCGCCGTCGCGCGCGGCGAGGTGCTGCGCAAGGGCGATATCGCGGTCGAACGGCGTCCCAAAGCGGAGGTGACCGGCGACAGCGTCACCGATCCGGAATCCGTAATCGGCCTCTCGGCGCGCCAGCCGCTGCGCAACGGGCAGATGCTGCGCCGCGCCGACCTCGCCAAGCCCGAACTCGTGCAACGCAACGAACCGGTCATGCTCGTGTTCGAAGCGCCCGGCCTGTCGCTGACGCTGCGCGGCACGGCGCTGGACAGCGGCACCGAAGGCGACCTGGTGCATGTCGTCAATCCGCAATCCAAGCGCCAGGTGCAAGGCATCGTTACCGGCCCCGGCCGCGTCACCGTATCCAGCCTGAAGCCGCAGGCGGCGGCGCGGCACGGCGCGCCGCAACAGGTCGCCGCGCAATTCGTCAATCCCAACCGTCCGGTCGGCAGCCGCCGGTCGCAGTGAGAGTCACAATGAAAACAATCGTCAGTCTGTCCTGTCGGGTGATCGGTGTTGCGGCGGCGGCCGCGCTGCTGGGCGGCTGCGCCGCCATCGAGCGGCTGTCGCAGATCGGCGAGCAACCGAAACTCTCGGCGATCGAAAACCCGACCGCCGCGCCCGGTTACAAGCCGGTGCAAATGCCGATGCCGATGGCGCAGCCGGCTTCCTTCAGTCCGAATTCGCTGTGGCGCAACGGCTCGCGCGCCTTCTTCAAGGATCAGCGCGCGCACCAGGTCGGCGACATCCTCACCGTCAAGGTGCGCATCACCGACAAGGCGACGCTGGAAAACGAAACCTCGCGCAGCCGCAAGAATTCCGAGGATTCCGGCGTCGACGCCTTTCTCGGCAAGACCAAGCTGATGCCGCCGCTGAACAAGGTCGGCATACCCGGCCGCATCCTGACCGCCGACTCGAACGCCGGCAGCGAAGGCAAGGGTTCGGTCGACCGCAAGGAAGAGCTGTCGACGAACATCGCCGGCGTGGTCACCCAGGTGCTGCCCAACGGCAATCTGGTGATCGAAGGCAAGCAGGAGGTGCGGGTCAATTTCGAAGTGCGCGAACTGATCGTCGCCGGCATCGTGCGTCCCGAGGATATCGAGAGCGACAACACCATCGATTCGACGAAAATCGCGCAGGCGCGCATCGCCTATGGCGGCCGCGGGCAGATCACCGACGTGCAGCAGCCGCGCTACGGCCAGCAGGTGCTCGACGTGCTGCTGCCGTTCTGATCCTGTCCGCCCGCGGGCGGTCCACAGAGCTCCCACGCCGCTGCGGTTCGCGAACGCAAACGGCGGCAGACGCGGCCTCCGGCATGCTCCCCCGCCGGAGGTCGCGCTTCATTTGCGCGCCGGCTCGCCGATCCACAGCCATCGGGCGATCGCGACCGCCGCCATCGCGCCGGCGAATTGCGCGCCGACGAAGGGCAGCACGCCGTGCGGGGCGATGCCGGCAAACGTATCCGACAGCGCGCGCGCCAGCGTCACCGCCGGATTGGCAAACGACGTCGAGGCGGTGAACCAGTAGGCCGCCGTGATGTAGAGGCCGACCGCGTAGGCGACCGCCTGCGGCGCGCGCGCCAGGCAGCCGAGCACGGTCAGCAACAGGCCGAACGCGGCCACGAATTCGGAAAACCATTGCGCCGGTCCGAACCGCACCTTGGCAGCAACCTGCAGCACCGGCAATTCGAACATCAGATGCGCCGCCCACACGCCGATCACACCGCCGGCCACCTGCGCGGCCATGTAGGCTGCGGCGAGCCCCGGCGAGAGATGACCGCGCACGGCCAGTGCGGCGCTGACGGCGGGGTTGAAATGCGCTCCCGAGACCGGGCCGAAAATCAGGATCAGCACCACGAGAATCGCGCCGGTCGGCAGCGTATTGCCGAGCAGCGCAATGGCGACGTTACCGCCCGCAAGCCGCTCGCCCATGATGCCCGAGCCGATCACGGTCGCCAGCAGGAAAGCGGTGCCGAGCGATTCCGCGCCGAGACGCTGCGTCAGCGCGGCGACGTCGGTGCCCGGTCGCACCGGCGACGCTGCGGCCGGCGGCGCGCTCATGCGGCCGCGGCGGGATCGGAACCGCCCTTGCCGATGGCTTCGAGCCGCTGGCGCAAGGCGGACCGGTCGAGTGCATGCAGCGGCAGATTCAGCAATGCGCGAATGCGCTCCTCGAGCATGCGGAAGGCCTCGGCGAAGGCGTGACGGATATCGGCCTCGGTGCCGGTCGCGGCCGCGGGATCGGGCACGCCCCAGTGAACCGTCATCGGATGTCCCGGCCAGACGGGACAGGATTCGGATGCCGCGCTGTCGCAGACGGTGAAGATGAAATCGAAATGCGGCGCATCCGGCGCCGCAAACTCGCTCCAGCTCTTGGAGCGGAACCGGTTCACGTCGAAACCCATTCCGCCGAGCAGCGCGCGCGTATGCGGATTGACCTCGCCCTTGGGCTGGCTGCCGGCCGAAAACGCGCGAAAGCGTCCCCGTCCTTCGCGATCGAGAATGGCTTCGGCAACGATCGAGCGCGCGGAATTGCCGGTGCACAGAAACAGTACGTTGCGGACGCGGTCAGACATGCTCCTCCTCCTTGGCGGCGACGGCGCAGCACGGCGCGGCAAGGACGGGCGCACAGACTTCCTGTCGTCCCGCGCAGCAATCTTCCATCAGAAATCGGATCAGTCCGCCCAGTGTCGCATAGTCGGCGGTGTAGAGAATCGAGCGCGCCGCGCGCCGCGAGGCGATCAGCCCGGCGCGTTCCAACTCCTTCAAGTGGAACGACATGTTGGAGGCGGATACGCCGAGCGTTTCGGCGATTCCACCGGCGGCGATGCCCGCGGAGCCCGCGCGCACCAGCAGACGGAGGATGCGCAAACGGGTGTCCTGGGACAGGGCCGCGAAGCTGAGGAGGGCTTGACGCTGGTCCATATTTCAATCATCTTTTAATTAAATGATCATTGAAATCAGGATAGCCGCCATGACCGTGCTTGCCAAGGACAATCGTGCGGATGCCCCCTGCTGCGGGCCCACTGCCGGACCCGACCTGTCCGCACCGGAACTCAGCCTCGGTTGCATCCTCGAACGGCTGCAGAGCCATCCGCAATCCGTGCTGGTCTTCAACTGCGAGGGGCGCGACCTGCGCCCCGGCTACCATGTCACCGAGGTCAAGGACGGGCAGTTTTCCGCGCTCGATTGCGGCGCCAATCCGGAAAGCTGGCGGGAGACCTTCGTGCAGCTCTGGGATGTCGCGGAGGATCCCAAACGCGGCTTCATGCCGGTCGGCAAATTTCTCGGCATCATGCGCAAGGTGTCCGCCCACGTGCCGTTCGATCCGGCTGCCAAACTGACCTTCGAGGTCAGCGACGGCGTCGAGCCGATGCGCCTGTACAAAGCCGTGTCGATCGAGGCCGACCCGGTCTCGGGGATCGTCGGCATCGCGCTTGCCCGGCGGCCGTCAAGCTGCAAGCCGCGCGAGCGTTGGCTGGAACGGGAAAACCGTGCAGCCTGCTGCGGCTGAGCCGTTCCGAACCGTTTCGCCTCCCGGGGCGACTTAGCTGGTACGCGGCCGCCGCCGGCGGCAGAAAGGTCCAGCCATGTCCGCCGCTTCGTTGCAAGCCGGTTCGCCTGCCGCCGAACGCGCAACGCGCCTGCTTCTGATCGCCGCCGCCGTGATCGAATTCGTCGGCATACCGGGCAAGCTGGCCGTTCTGTTCGCCGGCGACCCGGAGGTGCCCGGCCCCGGATGGAGAGGTCTCGCGGTCGGCGCCGAACTCGCGCTCGTGCCACTGGCCGCCGTCGCGCTCCTTTACTTCGCGATGCGGGACCGGATCGTGCCCGCCATCGTCGCCCTGGCGCTGATCGGCCTGCTCGGCTGGGCCGGGTTTCTGCCGGTGGTGATCGCATCGCCGGACGGCTTTCCCGGCAGCGGCATTCCCGGCATCTACATCTTTGTGAAGACGGTGGCGGTGCCGCTGCTGGCGGCCTCCTCCATCGTGCTGGCGCTGCGCGGAGAACGGCTGCTGCTTGCCGCCATTCTCGCAGCGACGCCGCTCACGGTCTCCGCGCTCGGCATCCTGGCTTTCGCCGTCGGAATTTCCGTGTACGGATTCTGAGCGCCGCGCCTGCGACGCAAGACGCGCATTGCCGGCATTAACCAGCCCGTTGCCGCATTGAGGTTAATCGCGGAGCGCGGTTGCGGCAGGCATCCCGCCATGTCACGGATTTGCTCTGGGGCAGCGGAATTGCCATGCAGACGGCATCATGACGCCGGGGATTATATCTGTCGAATCCTTGATGCTGTTCGGCATCGGCTTCCTGACGGCGTGTCTGTTCGCCGTCATGGCGATCGCCGCCGTGCACGGGCGCGCCGTGCGCCTGACGCGGCGGAAATACGAAATCATGCCCGCCTCGATGCACGAAATCCGCGCCGAGCGCGACCAGATGCGCGCGGGCTTCGCCATTTCGACCCGTGCGCTGGAGACGAGCATCGCCGGTCTGCGCGACAAGACGGCAGCCTATGCGCGCGAGCTCGTGCGCAAGAACGACATCGTTTCGCGCGTGCAGGCGGCACTTGAGGAACGCACCGCCGAGCTGCGGCAGATCGAGGCACGCGAAAGCGCGACGCAGGAGCGAACGTCGTCGCTCTATGACGAACTGCACGCGGTCAAGACGCAGCTTGCCGACCGCAACGAGGCGCTGCGCGAGGCCGACAGCCGCGTTGCGGCAATGACCGCCGAAATCGCCAGCCTGGCCACCGCGCTCGAACGGCGCGTGCGTATCTACGACACGCAGCAGAACGAAATTACCTCGCTCACCGAAGACAACAACGCCCTGCGCGCGCAGATCGCGTCCCTGCTGCGCCATATCCGCGACGATGCGCACGGACTGAACGGATACCGGCATAACGGTGCCGGCGAACGGCGGCGCAGCCCGCGCGCCGAAGAACCCGCGCTGCAGACGCAGCCGTCCATCCCGGCAATGCCCCGGCCGGTTTCCGCGCCGCGAATCGCCTCGCCCGGAACGCAATTCGAGAGCATCAACGATGCCCTGCGCGCGCTTTACGACGAGCGCGAAGGCGGCGCACCGAACGGCCGCTGACGCCGCAGGCGTGAACCAGGCTCGGCGCTGCCGCGACCAACGGTTCGGTCCATACCGGAACCGGAGGGAACATGCGCGTCGCACCGACCGGCACAATAACCGCCCCGCCGGACAATGCCCCGCGCCACATGCCGCCGGCACGAACCGTCCGACGCCTCATCGCCGGCGCGCTGGCAGCGCTGCAGCTCTACTGGTTTTCGGCCGGCCTCGAATTCGGTTTTACGATGCTCGCGCAGGCCGGCGCGCCATGGTTCACCTATGCCGCGGCGCTTGCCGAATCCGTCATATCGCCGCTTTTCGCCGCCATTGCTCTGGCGCTCGCCGTTCTCAACCGCAATGCGGCCTTGTGCCTCGCGCTGCTGGTTGCAGCGCCGGCAGTGCATCTGTTGCCGTTTGCCGCCTTCGTTATGGGTATCAGGGTCTATGGATTCTGAATACGGAATGGCGGACGCCGTGTGGGCGCCTGCACAGGTTCCGCATGCAAACCGGTGCGCAACCGGTTGCAGATATGGCGCCGGCCACGTCCTGCGGGTAATGAATCGCAGGCGGACGGAAATGCCGGTATGTGGGGCGCCCCGGGGGATGTTCTGATGCTGCAGCAGATTGTGGCCTTTTGCACCTCGTCCACGACGCTGTTCTGGAGCGTGCTGATCAGCGACATGGCGATCGCCGCGGCCTATTTCGCCATACCGGTAACGATGGCCGTCGTCGCCTGGCACCGCAAGGACGACATCCCCTATCCGTGGCTGTGGACGCTGTTCGTGACTTTCATCGTCGCCTGCGGTCTCACGCATGTGGCGCATGTTTTTTCCGCGCTGAGCGGCGCGGAATATCTGCAGCTGCATGCCGGCATCAGCCTCGTTACCGCCCTGGCCTCCGTCGGCACCGCCATCGCCTTCGCTTTCGTGCTGCCGCAGATCAAGGTTCTGCCCTCTCCGCGTCAGCAGCGCACCACGCTGGAACGGATGATTGCCGAACGCACCGAGGAGAAGGACAGGCTGATCCGCGAGATCAATCATCGCGTCGGCAATCAGCTTCAGATCATGAAATCCATGGTCTCGATCGAGATGCGGCGGTCCAAGGCCGCCGAATCGCTCGCCATCCTCGAACGCCTGCGGGTGGAACTGGACAAGATGGGCAACCAACATGCGACCCTGTCGCGCCGCGACTATCTCGCCCTGTCGGAACAGTCCGCGGTCGAAATCTCGCCCGCCGACGATGCGATCGTGCTGGTCGGGATCGGAACCGACCCGCGTTGAGGCGGCCGGACGGCGCGGCCGCGCGCGCCTCGCGCGCAGCCGCTCCGACGTCGCGGCACTCAGTTGTGCGGCAGGATTTTGAGCGGCGTCTTGTAGGGCTCCACGCGCAGCGCGCTGCTGGCAAGGATGCCGACCTGCTGCAACGGCGCCTGCTGCAGGTCGCCGTTGGCCGCCCGTTTCACTGCGTATTGCCACAGCGTCACCGAGCCCTTCGACGCGATCGCCCTGGCCAGCGCGCCGGCGTCGTTGCCGCCGATCTGGGCCAGTTCGGCGTCCGACAGGCCGACCACAATCTCGTCCTTCACGGTCACGATCTTGAAAAGGGTCTGGGCGTCGGCCGGCGCAGCCGCCGCGGCAAGGAAAGATACGGCGAGGCCGCAGGCGGCAAGCACCTTCGCAAAACGGTTCATGACTTGAGTTCCCCTCTTGAAGCGGTCCGGGACTGCGTGGCGACGGCCGCGCGCGAGCCCGCGCCGCGGCCGGACCCGCCCGCGCGCCGGGGCTTGCCTGCGCAAGCCGCACTGGGTCGCAGGCAACCGGGCGAGAGGTTCAACGTTTGACGAAAACCCGACTCAATGTAATGCGTTCGGATCGTCGTCACGGTCCCATGCCTGAAATGCCCGCATCCAAGTCGAAAAAGTCGGACAGACCCTTCCGCGTCGGCCGATCCCGGACAGGCCTCGGCCTCTTCGCCACCGGAATATTCAGGAAAGGCGATTACATCGCCGAATATACCGGGCCCATCCTTACGACCAAGGAAGCCGACGAGCTGGAGCGGCGCGGATCGAAATACATTTATACGATCAACAGCCGCTGGCATATCGACGGCTCGCCGCGCAGCAACGTCGCGCGCTACGCCAACCATTCCTGCCGGCCGAATGCGGAATCCGACACGCGCGGCCACAAGGTGTTCCTGCGTGCCGTCAAGACCATCCGCCCCGGCGACGAGATCACCTACGATTACGGCGAGGACTATTTCGAGTCGGTGCTCAAGCCGATCGGCTGCAAATGCGAGAAGTGCCGCGAGAAGCGGCGCGAGCGGCAGCGGGCCTATCGCGCGAAGCGAAAGCGGCAGCTCGCACGGCTGAAGGCGCGCCGCAACGGCAAGGGTCATTGAGGCGTTGCCGCGACCGGCCCCGGGCCTGCGGAGCCGACGAAGCGGGACGGCCGATGCCGGCGCTAACCGGCGAGCCGCACCGGCGGCTGCAGGGCGGGAAAGGTTGCGCCGATTGCGCGGTTGCGCCCCGCCGCCTTGGCCGCGTAAAGGCGCGCATCGGCGACGGCGAACAATCCGTCATAGGCCTGCGCGTCGTCCGGAGCCGTGGCGATGCCGATGCTGACGGTGACCCGCTGTGCCCCGACACCGTTCTGAGCCGCGATGTCGCTGCGGATGCGCTCGCCCAGCGCCAGCGCCGCCGCGCCGCCGAGCCCGTCGCAAATGACGACGAATTCCTCGCCGCCGAACCGGAATACCGGATCGGTCGCGCGCACGCAGGCGACGATCGATGCGGCGATGCGCTTGATCACCTTGTCGCCCGCTGCATGGCCAAAGCGGTCGTTGTAGCTCTTGAAATGATCGATATCGACGAGCAGCAGGCTTGCCGGCCGGCCCAGGCGCACCGCCGCCTCGACCGCGCGCCGGCCCTGCCGCTCCAGGCGCCCGCGGTCGAATACGCCGGTCAGCGCATCGTAGCCGGAACGCGCCAGCAGATCTTCATAGCGCTCGCGATAAGTGAGAACGCCGAACAGGTCGCAGGCCCTGGTCCGTGTCGCCGGGGCGCCATCCGTCTTCTCGATGCAGCACAGATAGATCCCGACCAGGGCGGCGTAGAAGCCGACTGCGGCCATCTTCGCGGCCCAGCCGCCTGCCAGCACGGCCGCACCGGCACCGGTCAGCAGATGCAGCCCGGCAAAAAAAGCGAGCTGGTCGAAGCTCAGAATTGCGGCCCCGCAGACGGCCAGCCGCAGGACGATGCGCTCGCCGAACAGCGCGCGCGAACGCTCGTAGAGGACGATCAGCAGGATCGCGTCGACGAACAGGATGACCGTGCCCCAGAGCATGAGCAGACCGATCCGGTCGAGAAAGGCGATGTCGGCGGGCGCTCCGGGGACGAGCGCAAGCGCATCGTGCTGGCGCAGCAGGAACGCGAATGCCAGCACGAGCAGATTGCCGAACAGCAGCCCGTAGATCGGCTGGCGCACGACCGCCGCATCCTCGCGGATATAGACCATCAGCAGCAGCATGAGCTTGCCGGTGAACAGCACGCTCGATCCGGGCGAGGTCACGATCGCGTTGCCGACATCGACGTAGAAGACCGCGGCCAGATAGGATTCGAGAAAATGCATCACCCCGAGCGCGCAAAAGAACGCGCCGATGCCGAGCCGGTGTCGAAACCGGAACAGACCCGCCAGAACCGCAAAATAGACGAGCGCATCGGCGGCCAGCAGCGCCAGATTCTTGGCTTCCGACATGAAACGCCATTCCCCGTCGCATGGACCGCGCACGCACCGTGCCGCGGAATCGAACTCCCCTCCCGTCGATGCTAGCTGTCGGCGGCTAACGAAACCGGATCATATTCACTAAAATGCAATCGAAGTCGGGCCGGACGCACGTACCTGCGCCTTGGCTAACGGGGAATTAATCCTGTTCGATGGAACCTTCTCCGCCGCGCCGGTTGTGCGGCATTGGCGCTGCAGCTTTCACCGACGGTTAAGCGCGCTGTCTTTAGATTCGCAAGCGCAAGGTCAAAAGGACTGCAAGCGCAAGGTCAAAGGGACTGGCTGTGCTGCGCGTAATCGATTGCATTACCCAGGATCACGATCTGCGTCTTGTCGCGCTGGCCGGCCTGGTCTGCGTCGCCGGCGCCTGGATCTCGATCCGGCTGTTCATGCGCGCGCGCGCCAGCGACGGAGTGACCCGCGCCGGCTGGCTGGTGATGACGGCGGTGGCGTCCGGCGCCTCGATCTGGACCACGCATTTCGTGGCCATGCTCGCGTTCCAGCCGACGCTGTCCAGCACGTTCGATCCGCTCTACACGGCGTTGTCGCTGTTCGTGGCGGTGGCGGCCTGTTTTGCGGGATTTGGCCTCGCCAGCCTGCGCAGCCTGCCGCTGGCGCCGGAACTCGGCGGCGGCCTGGTCGGACTCGGCATCGGCACGATGCATTACCTCGGCATGAACGCCTACCGGGTCTCCGGCCGGGTGGACTGGGACATTGCCTATGTCGTCGCCTCGGTCGTCATCGGGATCCTGCTTGCGTCGCTTGCGGTCAACCGCGCGGCGCGGCCGGTTTCCCGCTACTGCAAATACGCCGCCGCGGCCCTGTTCACGCTCGCCATCTGCGGCCTGCACTTCACCGGCATGGCGGCGATGACGATCGAACCCGATCCGCGCTTTTTCATTCCCCCAAACGGCATTTCTTCCGACATTCTCGCCTTCTCCATTGCCGGCGCGGCGCTGTTGACGGTCAGCACCGGCTTTGCGTCGTATATCGTCGACCGCCGCTCGCGCGAGGAAGCGCAGCGCTACATTCATCACCTCGCCTTTCACGATTCGCTGACCGGCCTGCCCAATCGCGTTGCCTTCGGCGAACGTCTGCTCGCCGACATCGCGCATTGCCGCGACAACGGCTCCGGGCTCGCCGTGCTGTGCATGGACCTCAACCGCTTCAAGGAGGTCAACGACGTGTTCGGGCACGGCATCGGCGACAAGCTGCTGACCCAGGCAGCGCGGCGCATGAGCGAATGTCTGGGCAAGGGCGAGTTTCTCGCGCGCCACGGCGGCGACGAATTCATCGCCCTGCAGATGGCGCCGAACCAGCCGGCGGCGGCGGGAGAATTGTCGGAACGGCTGTCGCGGCAATTCGTCGAAGCCTTCAACATTGACGGGCAGTCGCTGCAGGTCGGCACCAGCATCGGCGTCGCAATCTTCCCCAACGACGGCGATACCGCCGAGCAGCTTCTCACCAATGCCGACGTCGCAATGTACCGGAGCAAGAGCGCCGGCAGCGGCAGCATCTGCTTCTTCGAGCGCACCATGGACGACGCCATCAGGCGGCGCCGTGCGCTGTCGCACGAGCTGAAGGATGCGCTCGCCAACAACCAGTTCGTGCTGCATTACCAGGTGCAGAAGACCGTGGAGAACGGCGAGATTTGCGGATTCGAGGCGCTGTTGCGCTGGAACCACCCCACGCGCGGACTGATCCCGCCCGCCGAGTTCATCCCGCTGACGGAGGAGACCGGCCTGATCATCCCGATCGGCGAATGGGTATTGCGCACCGCCTGCCGCGACGCGGCGATCTGGCCGAAGCCCTACAAGGTCGCGGTCAACCTGTCCCCGGTGCAGTTCCGCCACGCCAATCTGCCGGCCATGATCCACCAGGTGCTGCTGGAAACCGGATTGCAGCCGGGCCGGCTCGAAGTGGAAATCACCGAGTCGACCCTGATCGAGAATCTCGAGCGCACGCTGCACATCCTGCGGCAGATCAAGGCGCTCGGCGTCACCATTGCCATGGACGATTTCGGCACCGGCTATTCGTCGCTGTCGACGCTGCAGGCCTTCCCGTTCGACAAGATCAAGCTCGACCGTTCCTTCGTCGACAAGGTCCGCCACGAGCACCAGTCGGCGGCGATCGTGCGCGCGGTGCTCAGCCTCGGCAAGAGCCTGCAGGTGCCGGTGCTGGCGGAAGGCGTGGAGACGCAGGCGCATCTCGACTTTCTGCGCCAGGAAAAATGCGACGAGGTGCAGGGCTTCCTGATGGGACGGCCGGCGCCGATCGACCAGATCATGCCACTGGTGGAGGCCGATGCCGCCGCGACCCTGCGGCAGGCCGATTCGCTGCGACTCATCGCCTGAGCCGGACAAACGCAGCTATTGCTGCGAACTCCAGTAACGCAAAGCCGCAGACGTCGCCGCCCCGCCGACCACGCAGGGAATGCCGAGCGCGGTCATGCTCATGACTGCGGCGGTGACGCAGCCGACGCCGATCGCGCCCTCGCCGAGCTGGCCCCAGCCGCTCAGCTTGCGGCGCGACCCGGGCCCGCGCCGCTTCAGGTCTTCGATCGCGGCGAGCTGCTCCTTGCGGATTTTCACCGTGTCGGCGTTCTCCGCCGCGTCGATCACCTCGGCGAGAACGGCGCCGATCCGTTTCGGCTGGTGCGCCTGGGCGCGCCGCAACATCGCCAGAAGCTGATGGTCGCGCGTCGCATTCACCGCCAGCGTGTATTTGGTCATGCTGCCGATGGTCAGTTTCTCGGCGTTATCGCTGTCCTTGGACCAGTGCAGCATGGCGATCATGCGGTAGATCGGGCCGTAGCTGCCGGTGGCGAAGTAATAGCCCCACAACGTATCGAGCAGTTCCGGGCTCGCTTCGAGCGCCCAGGTCATGGTGCGCTCTTTTTTCTCGCCGGAGAACAGACGTTTCATCCTGTCTCCGAATTCCGGGGCCTTGTCCGGAGCCGCCTGCATCAGCGTCGGAATGCGGCCGTCGACGAACTTGTCGATCATCGGCCGGCGCGTCGGCATGCGCCCGGCGAACTGCCGCAGCAGCGTCTTCCATTCCGGCAGGCCGGAATAGGCGACGGCGCGCACAATCACCCAGTGGTCTTCGGTGCGGATCGGCAGCATGGCTTCGATCAGCCGCTCCGCCCGCGACGGATTCGATCCGAGCACGCCGGCGATGAACCCGACATAGGCGCCGGCCGATTCCGGGTCGTTGAATACGCCCATGGCGCTGACGCCGCGCACGAGATCGGGCAACAGCGCCGGCTGCGGCTTGGTGCGGTATTGCGCGATCCAGGTCATTGCCTGATCGCGCGAATGAAGTTCGAGCCCGGGCGCGGCAACCGACGCGGACGCGACCGCAAGCCATGCGACAAGACCGACTACAGCACGCATGGTCCCCTCCCGCGCGCATCCCCCGCGCGGCGGAATTCAGCAACACGCCACGGCTATTTCGTGACTGCGTTACGGCAATACCGGCCGCGCGGCGCCGCATTCATGCCTAACTCGTTAGCGTTAGCGTGCGGTAAATGGCCGGATCAGGCCGCGGGCGGGGCCGCATATTGCTCGTCGCCGACCCGCTCCAGCCAGTCGATATGCTTGCCGTCGAGCGATTCCTGAATGGCGATATGCACCATCGCGGTCGCGGGCCCGGCACCGTGCCAGTGCTTCTCGCCCGGCGCGATCCACACCGTATCGCCGGCACGGATGGCGCGCACCGGGCCGCCCCAGCTCTGCACCAGACCCGAACCGGATAGCACATGCAATGTCTGGCCGAGCGGATGGGTATGCCAGAAGGTGCGCGCGCCCGGCTCGAAGCTGACACGGACCGCGCGCACGCGCGCCGGCGCGGGTGCTTCCACGATCGGATCCTGCCACACCGTCCCGGTGAAATACTCGCCGCTCGCCTTCCGCGACGCGGCTGCGCCGCAAGCCTTGATTTCCATCGGGCATCCTCCTGACGCTCTTGCGTCCCGCTCCCTAGCATCGCGACCCTCGCGCGGCAAAAGCCGCGCAATCCACAGCCCGGCCGCCTGCGAACTGGTGTGGGTGTGGGCGGCGCGCTAACATCGTTCGTTCACGGAGACACTCCATGCGCGTCGATCCCGCCGTCACGTTTCTTCTTGTCCTGCTGATCGGGATTGTCGCCGGGCTCATTTTCGAGCGCGCGATGCGGCCGGGCTGGTTTTCGCGCGAAGTCGCCAACGAGCGGCGCGGCATGCTCACCCTGTCGCTGATCGGCATCGCCGGCGCCTTTGTCGGCTTTCATCTGACGATCCTGCTCGCCCTGATGCGCACGGGGATACTGGCGCCGTTTATCGGCGCCATGATCGGCGCTGCGGTCGTGCTCTGGCTGTGGCGCATCGTCCGCTGACGCGGGCGGGCCATCGGGCGTTTGCGCAACGACAAAAGCCCGGCATTGGCGCCGGGCTTATGACTGTCCGCTGCGCGGCGCTCACGCCTGCTGGATGGCGGAGAGAATCCAGTTGCCGCCCGGCGCGCGCCGGAAGGTCCAGATTTCGGTGACCTCCTGCGGGGTCTCGCGCGAGCCCTCGACCACGCGGCCGGTCGCCCGTTCGATCGTGGCATCGGTCAGCGAGAAGCGCATGGCGACGGTCGCATATTCCGCCGTACCTTCGCGCCAGGCTTCGGCAAGATCGCCCTGCAGCAGCCTGACATCGCCGATTTCGTTGACGAGCCCGCGGCTGGCATTGTCGGCAAGGTCGTCGGCGAGATAGCCGAGCATTTCCGGCGTGACCAGCGCACGCAGCCGGTTCGTATCCTGCGCCGAATAGGCAGCCTGAATGTCGGCAAGCAGCCGCTCGAAGGCATTGTAGTCGGCCTCGCCGATTTCCAGCGGCTGCTCGCCAGGCTGCATGCCCTGCTGCACGCCATGCGACATGGCGCCGGCACCGCCGCCGAAAGACGCATCCGGGGCGCGCTCGCGCGCCAGATCGCGCAGCGAAGGCCCGCCGGCCGGCGCATAGGCTTCCGCATTGCGGCGCTGCCACCAGCTCAACAGCAAGCGCACGATCACAACGATCAGCACGATCTGCAGCAGCAGTCCGAGGAAGGAGGCGAAGCCCGCGCCCAGTCCGCCGAACAGGCCGCCGCCGAACAGCAGGCCGAGCAGTCCGGCGCCGAGAAAGCCGGCCATCAGTCCGCCGGCAAAGCCGGGACGGCCGAGCAGGCCGCCCTGTGCCGGCGCCGTTGCCGCCGCGCCGGCGGAGGGGCGCTGCGGCTGGGTGGCCGAACGGTTGATCGGCGCAGCCTGGTTCGGCGCGGTGCGCGTCATCGGCGGCGGCGAATAGGTGTGCGCGCCGCGGCTGCCGATCCCGCCTCCGCGCCCGACCCGGGCGTCGGCGGAGGATGCGATCAGCACGATCGCGGACAACAGAGCGATGACGGCAGTCAGGACGCTAAGGCGCCTCGGCGTGAACATTCAGCCTCTCCCCGGAACTGGCTTGCGGCCGACGCATTGCGGCCGATTACAGGTGCGGCCGGCTATATATAAGTCGCGGCGCACGGCAACGGCAGGACGCGGCGATGGCAGCACTGCGGCATGCTGACGCGCATGCCGCCCGCGCTTGCGCGCTCCGGCGCCGTCCTGCCGGCATGGTCACCAACTTTCCTCAATTCGGTCAGGAACATCGGCTGCGGCGCAGCGGTTTTCCCGCGGTCAGAACGAGGGAGACATCCATGAAAAAAACTCTGACCGCCGTCTCCGCCGCGGCCCTGATCGGCACAGCGTCGCTGGCCGCAGCGCCCACGCCCGCTTCCGCCCATGCCTGGTGGGTGGCCCCCGCCATTGTCGGCGGCGTGCTGCTCGGCGGGGCGGCGATTGCCTCGACGGCGCATGCCAATGCCTATGGCTACAGCCCTTACGCGTATTACGGGCCCTATGCCTATTCGGGCGGCGTCTATGTCGAACCGTCCTGCCGCACCGTCCGCCAGCGCGTCGCCGGCGGATGGCGCCATGTGCGGGTCTGCCGCTGAGCGTCGTCGCAGCGTGAAAACGCCGGGCGCACAGCCCGGCGTTTTCACGGTCCCGCAAGCCACGTTCAGGCGGCCATCGTTTCCTTCACCGCCGCGACCAGCTGCTTGAGCGTGAACGGCTTGGGCAGGAAGGCGAACTGGCCGCCGGGCGGCAGGTGCTTCTGGAACGCTTCCTCCGCATAGCCGGAGACGAAGATCATTTTCAGGTCGGGATTGGCCTTGCGCATTTCCCTGAGCAGGGTCGGGCCGTCCATTTCCGGCATAACCACATCGGAAACGACGAGGTCGATGCTGCCGCTGTTCTTCTCGATCAGCTCCAGCGCTTCCACGCCGTTGCTCGCCTCCAGCACCGTATAGCCGCGCGAGGCGAGCCCGCGCGCATTGAGCGCGCGCAGCCCCTCCTCGTCCTCGACCAGCAGGATCGTGCCGCGCCCGGTCAGGTCGGCGCTGGCGAGCCTGGCCATGTTGCCGGCGGCGACCAGCGCCCCGGCGACCGCAGGTGCGTCGCGCTCGGAAGCATCCTCCGCCGTTGGCACGTGCCGCGGCAGGAAGATGCGGAATGTCGTGCCCTTGCCCGGCTCCGATTCCGGATAGATGAAACCGCCGGTCTGCTTGATGATGCCGTAGACGGTGGAAAGGCCGAGGCCGGTTCCCTTGCCGACGTCCTTGGTGGTGAAGAACGGCTCGAAAATCTTCGGCAGCAGTTCCGGCGCGATGCCGGTGCCGCGGTCGGCAACCTCTACCAGCACGTAATCCGCCGCCGGCATCCCGGTATAGCCAAGCCGCCCCGCTTCCTGCGCGGCGACATTGGCGGTGCGCAGCGTCAGCGCACCGCCCTCCGGCATCGCGTCGCGCGCATTCACCGCCAGATTGACGATCACCTGCTCGAACTGGGAAATGTCGGCGCGCACCGGCCACAGGTCGCGTCCATGCACGACATCGAGCTTGACGTTCTCGCCGATCAGCCGGCGCAGCAGCATGGTGAGGTCGGAGAGCACTTCGCCCAGATCGAGCACCTGCGGGCGCAATGTCTGCCGGCGCGAGAAGGCCAGCAGCTGCCGCACCAGCGAGGCGGCGCGATTGGCGTTCTGCTTGATCTGCATGATGTCCTGGAAGGACGGATCGGTCGGGCGATGCGCGTTGAGCAGGAAATCCGTCGCCATCATGATGGCGGAGAGGACGTTGTTGAAGTCGTGCGCGATTCCGCCGGCCAGCTGGCCGACCGATTCCATCTTCTGCGACTGCTTGACCTGGTTTTCCAGCACCCGCTGCTGCGTCGTCTCCAGCGCATAGACGATGGCTGCCTCGCCGTCGCCTTCCTCGTCCTCGGTCGGCGTGACATAGAAAGACGCGTAGCGGTCGCCCGGCCCGGCGAGCGCGGCTTCTACCGGCGCGATGTCGCTTTGTCCGTCCGCCGCCCTGGCGATCGCCGCCTGCAGCGCGGCATGGTCGCGCTCATGCACGAAGGCGAGGATGGAGCGGTCGGCGGCCGCCGCGCCGTCGGCCTGCAATTCGTGAAACAGGCGGGCAAACAGCCCATTGTTGCGCGAAATCTTCCCGTTGCGGTCGATGGTGGCGATGGCCATCGGCGTGTTGTTGAAGAAGCGCATGAAACGCACTTCGGCCGCGCGCTGCGGATCGTCGCCGGCCTCGCGCGTGCGGTTGAGCACCAGCGTGCGCGAAAGACCCGCCGCGCCGTCGGCGCCGAACGCGACCTTGTGAAACAGCCGCACCGGCACCGAGCGGCCTTCGCGGGTTTTCAGGTCGAGTTCGAGAATCTCGGTCTTCACGTCGCCGGGTGCGCCGCCGATGGTGGTGAGCAGCGACACGCCCTCGCCCGAGACGATGTCGGACAGCTTCAGGCCGCCGGTTCCCACCTGCGCCAGATCGTAGTCGAGCCAGCCGGCAAGCGTGGCGTTGAGATAGACGATCGCCCCCTGCGCATCGACCGAGAAGAACCCGGCCGGCGCATGGTCGAGATAGTCGATCGCGTGCTGCAATTCCTGAAAGACGTTCTCCTGCTTCTCGCGCTCCCGCGTCACGTCGGCGACGGTCCAGACGGTGGAACGGCTGCCGCGCTTGCCGTCGCCGAGCGGGCGCACGCGCAGACGCAGCCAGCGACCGGCATTGCCCTCCCCGCCGGGAATGCGGACCTCCTCCTGCAGGCGGCGGCCCTCGCGCGCCGCCTTGAGCAGGCGGTAAATCACCTCGGAGACGTCGGGATCGCCGATAAAGACGCGCTCGATCGGCCGCACGTCGCGCGTGCCGGTCGCGCCGGTCAGTTCGAGATAGGCGGCATTGGCATAGACCACGCGGCCCGCCGCATCGGTGACCACGATGCCGTCGAAAGCGCCGTCGACCAGCGAGCGGATCATCGGATTGTCGGCGTCGCGGCCGGAGAAGCGCAGAATGCCGGCGGCTATCCCGAACAGCGCGAAGACGCCGACGGTCGACAGCGTCGCCAGCAGCGTCAGGATATAGTTGCCGGCCCTGTCCGGCGGCACGAAGATCAGCCCGACCGCCGCCCCCGCCAGCGCCATCGCCACCAACAGCACGAGACCGGCGCTGCCGCCGCGCCGCGTGCGATCCACCGCCATCCTTACGGGTACGTCTTCCGCGTCCGTCGCCGCCATATGCCGCTACAGTCCCGATTCCGGTCCGCCGTTATAGCGCTACCGGGCGCTGCCGCCCAAACCGGCGGCGATGTTGTAAACTACCGCGCCGCCTGCCGCAGCTTCATCACATAGCCGATAATTTCGGCAACGGCGCGGTAATGCTCCGGCGGGATTTCCTGGTCGATCTCGACGCCGGCATGCAGCGCACGGGCGAGCGGCGGGTTCTCCACCACCGGCACGGCATGCGCCTGCGCCACCTCCCTGATCTTCAGCGCCAGTGCATCCAGCCCCTTGGCGACGCAGGTCGGCGCGTTGTCGCCGCGTTCGTATTTCAGCGCCACCGCAAAATGGGTCGGATTGGTGATGACGACGGATGCCTCCGGCACCGCGGCCATCATGCGCTTGCGCATGCGCTGCTCGCGGATGCGGCGGATGCGGCCCTTGACGTGCGGATCGCCTTCGGTCTGCTTGAATTCGTCCTTCAGTTCCCGCATCGACATTTTCTGCCGCTTGAACCATTGCTGGTACTGGAACAGAAAATCGGCGGCGGCGATGAAAGCCAGAATCGCGACCACGGCCGCGAACAGTTTCAGCGTCAGCGACAGGACGGTAGGCAGGATCGCCGCCGGATCGGCGGTGATGAGCGCTTCGAGCCGGCCGCGCTCGGGCCACAGCAGCACCGCCATGATGCTGCCGAGCAAGGCCAGCTTGAGGATGCCCTTGGCGAAATTCATCAGCGCGTGTTTGGAAAACAGCCGCTTCAGGCCTGCGGCCGGGGAGATGCGGTCGATTTTCGGCTTGAGGCTTTCGCCCGACCAGACCAAGCGGTGCTGGATGGCATTGCCGGCGAAGGCCGCAAGCGCGAGCAGAAACAGCGGGATCGCCAGCGCGGACAGGATTTCCAGCAGGGCCTGCGCGGTCAGCCGCATCAGCGCGCCGCCGTCGGCGGGGATCGACGCTGCGTTGGCGAGAAAGCCGCGCATGGTCGTGGTCAGCGCGCCGCCGGAATTGCCGGCAAAGGCGACCATGATCAGCGCCGCGCCGGACATGATGAACCAGGTCGAGACCTCCTGGCTCTTGGCGACATCGCCGCGCTTGAGCGCATCGTCGATGCGTTTCTGTGTCGGGTCTTCTGTTTTCTCGGATTCGTCCTGCATCTCGGCCATGCGCCGCTCCTATGAGTAGGGCGCAAGTTCGCGCAGGACGCCGCCGAGGAATCCGGTGAAGGTGCCCATCATCGCGCCGATCACGAACAGCAGGACGACAAAGCCGAGCAGGATCGACAGCGGCAGGGCTACGAAGAAAACCTGCATTTGCGGCATCAGCCGCGAGAGAATGCCCAGCCCGATATTGAACAACAGGCCGAACACGAGAAACGGCGCGGCAAGCTGGACGCCGACGCGGAAGGCGGAGGCGACCGTCCTGGTCACCAGCGTGGCGATGTCGCCGACCGGGATGACGTCCCCGGGCGCAAACAGCCGGTAGCTGTCATTGAGCGCGGCGATCACCAGGTGATGCAGGTCGGTCGCAAAAATCAGCGTCACGCCCAGAACGGTCAGGAAATTGCCGACGATGACATTCTGCTGGCCCTGGCTCGGATCGATGGCGGTGACGAAACCGAGCCCCATCTGGTAGGCGACCGCCGCGCCGGCCACGGCAAGCGCCGAGATGGTCAGGCGCGCCGTCATTCCGAGCACGCCGCCGATCAGGATTTCCTGCCCGAGCAGCAGCAGAACCGGCCCGTGCGTGGTCAGGTCGACGTTGTAGGCGCTGCGATGCAGCGGCATGAACACCGCGGCGAGAAGAAGCGCGGTCACCAGCCGCACGCGCACCGGCACGCTCATCTCGCCGAGACCCGGCAGCAGCATGATCATGGTACCGATACGGGCGAAGACCAGCAGGAAGGCCGCCGCCATGGACGGCAGAAAGGACACGTCGACGCTCATGCGCGCCTCACCGGCATGGCCGCGGACACGGGCATTGTGCCGGCTGCGGCCTCATCCGCCGCCAATGCGGGCCGCCAGCCGCATCATGTGGCTTTGCAGGATGTCGGCCATGAACGGCAATGCAATCAGCAAAGCGGCGAAGATCGCGAGAATTTTCGGCACGAAGACCAGCGTCATCTCCTGGATCTGGGTCAGCGCCTGAAACAGCGAGATGGCGACGCCGACCGCCAGCCCGACCAGCATCAGCGGGCTTGCCACAAAGACGAGCGTGAGGATGGAGTCGCGCGCGACATCGAGCACTTCCGGTCCGGTCATTGCATTGTCCCTCGCCCGTCGGGCCGCGCCGCCTCAGATCGGCATCCGCATGATTTCTTCGTAGGACTGGATCACGCGGTCGCGCACGGCGACCAGTGCGTCGATGGCGACTTCGGTTTCGGCGACCGCCGTCACCACGTCGACCACGTTGGCCTTGCCGCTGGCCAATGCGTGCGACTGCGCGTCCGACTTCTTCCCGGCTTCGACAACCGCACCCATCGCCTCGCGCACCATGCCGCCGAAACTCTTGTCGCCGCCGACGGTCGCGCCGACGGTCTTCGAAAATCCGGCGCCCGGATCGGTGAGCCGGGCGAGATTGGCATAGGCCTTGGCGGCTCCGATTGGCGAGGTCATGGCAGGTCTCCGTCAGGCCTTGAGGATGTCGAGCGTGCGCTGGATCATGCGGCGGGTGGCGCCGATCACATTGATATTGGCTTCATAGGATCGCTGCGCCTCGCGCATGTCGGTCATTTCGACGAGCGAGTTCACGTTCGGATATTTCACGTTGCCGGTCGCATCGGCTGCCGGATGGCCGGGCTGGTATTTGAGCTGGAAGTCGCTCGGGTCGGGCCGCACGCGCCCGATCCCCACCGTGCGGGCGTCGAGCGCGCGGTCCACCTCGGTGCGGAATGTCGGAATCTTGCGCCGGTAGGGGTCCGCACCGGGCGTGCTTGCGGTGGAATCCGCGTTGGCGATGTTCTCGGCGATGACCCGCATGCGTCCGGCCTGCGCGCGCAGTCCGGATGCGGCGACGGCGATCGACTTGACGAAATCCATGATCCTGCCTCAGCGCTTGCCGAGCGCGGTCTTCACCAGACCGAGACTGCGCGAATAGAGCGTGGTGGCCGCCTGGTAGTCCATCTGGTTGGCGGCGACTTTCATCATCTCGTCCTCGAGACTGACCGCGTTGCCGGCCGGGCGCGTCTCGAAGACGTCGTCGCGGCTGGTCTGGAACCGGGACGAGCCTGCAGGCGTCAGCCCCGCCAGATGCGCCGGGCTGGTGGCGGCCAGCGCCACCCCCGGAAGCGGCGGACGTTCGAAATTTGGCTCCCGGAGATCGCGCGGGCGGAACATCGGGGTATCGGCATTGGCGACATTCTCGGCCAGCAGCCGCTGCCGCTCCTGATGCCAGTGCATCCGGGTGCGCAGCATCGACAGGATCGGCACGTCGGAGATGGCCATGGCATGCTCCCGATGGACGGCGAGCCGGACGGCGCGCCCGGCAAACTTTGCCGGGGGTATGGTTAACGAGCGGTAAACGCATGGGGGCCGCTCGCCTTGAATCCGCCTTGTACTCTTTGTTTACCATCATCTCGCATGCGCACCGGGCGGGGGGAAAAAAGCGGTCCGGCGGCGTTAAGAGTTTGTTACTATGCGGCGACTGACACGCCGCAGGCCCGCTCCGGACGCTTCACTCCGATGCTCCGCCCGCGGCCCCCGGGGACGTTTCATGTTCGAGAGCCTGTTTGGTGCGGAGACGCCACTCGCTGTGCGGTTCTTCATTGCCTTCGTCGTCGTGTTCGGACTGATCGGAGCCGCAGCCTGGGCGGTGCGCCGCTTCGGCGTCGCGCGTCTTGGCGGGCAGAGCGCGCGCGGGCGCCAGCCGCGCCTGGCGGTGATCGAGGCCGGCGCGGTCGACGGCCGCCGCCGCCTGGTGCTGATCCGCCGCGACAATGTCGAACATCTGCTGATGATCGGCGGCCCCACCGACATCGTGGTCGAACAGAATATCGTGCGCGGCCAGCGCGAAGCCGCGCAGCCGCGCAGCCCCGCCGTCACCGAGCCGTTGCCGCGCGCGCTGCCGCTCGGCGACAACGCCACCACTTGGCCGCTCGCGCCGGAGCCCGGACCGCGCCCGCGTCCGGTGATGCCGGAAGACACGCTGCAATGGAACATGCCGGCGGAGCCGGTCGCACCGCCTCCTCCGCCGCCCGCTCCATCGCTTGCCCCGGCGCCGGCCGCCCGCCGTCAACGTGCCCCGGCCGACACGCTCGCCGGTCTGGCGCAGGAACTTGCGCGGCCGAACGGTTATGCCGATGCCGCCCCGGCCCCCGCGGCGCGGCCCGCCCCGCCGATCGAACGGCATGCGCTCTCGCTCGACCATGTGCGTCCGGGCGCCGCACCGGTGCACGCGCAACAACAACCGGCGCAGCCCGCATACGAGCTTCAGCCGGACGCCCGTCATCACGCCGGCGCCAATGGCGGCGGCGACGCCAATCTCGCCGAAATGGCGCAGCGCCTTGAAGCGGCCCTGCGTCGTCCCGGCGGCGCTGCGTCTGCGCGCCAGCCCCTTGCCAGCGCCCCGCGAATCGATTCTGTCAATGGCGGCGGACACGACCACGCCGCAACTCTTGAGGCTGCGCCGGCGCAGGATGAAAGCGCCGCGGCATTCGGCAGTCTCGAACAGGAAATGGCAAGCCTGCTCGGCCGACCGCCAGGAAAAGCATGACCCGATCCGCTCCCAGCCGCCGGTTCCGTCTTGCGACGGCGGCGGCTGGAGTGGCGGTTGCAGCGACATGCGCCGGCCTTGCCGTTCCGGCGGCGGCGCAGGATATCAGCATCAATTTCGGCGAAGGCGCAGGGCTGACCGAGCGTGTGATCCAGCTCGTCGCGCTGCTCACCGTGCTCACCCTCGCCCCCTCGATCCTGGTGATGATGACCTCGTTCACCCGCATCGTGGTGGTGCTTTCGCTGCTGCGCACGGCGCTGGGCACCGCCACCGCCCCGCCGAACGCGGTGATCATCTCGCTCGCGCTGTTTCTCACCGCCTTCGTGATGGGGCCGGCATTCCAGCGCGCCTACGACACCGGTATCCGCCCGCTGATCAATAACGAGGTCAGCGTCGAGCAGGCATTCGAGCGCTCCTCGATCCCGTTCAAGGAATTCATGCTCAAGAATGTGCGCGAAAAGGATCTGTCGCTGTTCATGGACATGTCGCGCGAACCGCGTCCGCAGACGCCCGAGGAAACGTCGCTGCGCATTCTCATTCCCGCCTTCATGATTTCCGAGCTGAAGCGCGCCTTCGAGATCGGATTCCTGCTGTTCCTGCCGTTTCTGATCATCGACCTCGTGGTCGCCTCGGTGCTGATGTCGATGGGCATGATGATGCTGCCGCCGATCGTCGTTTCGCTTCCCTTCAAGCTGATCTTCTTCGTGCTGGTGGACGGCTGGACGCTGGTCGCAGGCTCGCTGGTGCAGAGCTACGGCCTGTAGCGCCGCCGGAGCACGATCCGCCGAAGCGGGAACCGGTCCGGACCGGATGGACAATCTATTGAAAGATCACATCTCTAGCGAATGACGCCGTCGCTGACCGCGTGCAGCGAGCCGCGGCAATTCTTCTGGTGCGCGGTGCGCTCCAGTTCCTCGATTTCGCCCTTCACTGTAAGATATTCCGAACGGTAGGCGACGGCGACGACCACTTCGCCGCCGGGCCCGCGCACGGCTTTCTCCATCGCATGACGCAATTCGCGCTCGCGCTCGATTTTCACGCGCGCCTGCTGCACCAGCTGGTCGCAGCTATAGAACGAATACTTGCCGGGATTGACCATGGTCGAGGCCTGGTGGTCGGGCAGCGCGCAGGCGGCGGCAAAGGCGCACAGCGACAATGCCGCGCCGGCCCGCCGGGCCGCACGGGCTGCGCGCAGGGCGTCGACTACGCGAACCGGCATCGGATCTCCCCGCGCCGCAGGGAGCGGCGCCGGCGCCGATCGTGTGACGGCGATATGGCCGGATCGGGGCGCATCGGCACGCCACTGACACCGCCCTGCCGGCCGGTCAAGAGCGGTCTTTTGCGCCGGCCGCCGCCGCAATCAGGCCGCTTCGGTGATTGTGGTCACCGTCATCGTCTGGTTGTGCAGATCGCAAATGCCCGACTGCGCATGCGGCGAAATCTCGCCGTATGAGTAGAATCCGAGCCGGGCGAGATGCGAACCAAGCTCGATGCCGGCCGCCTCGATCTCCTCGGCCGTCTGCTGGCCCATCAGCAGCCGTCGGCCGATGCAGCTCACCAGCACGGCGACGCCATGCCAGTCGCGGCCCTCGGCCAGGCCCTGCCGCGCCTGACGCGCGGCTTCGGCAGCGCCCTCGGCCAGGCGGTTGAAGTTGCCGCGCATGAGCTGGGCCACCCAGCCTTCCGGCACGTCGCCGGCAAAGGTCATGCTGCGCTTGTCGCGGTCGATGGCGAGAATCGTGCGCACGACTTCGTGCTCGGGATGGCGCGGATCGTGGATGCGCAGCGGAAACAGCAACGCGGTGCCGGGCAGACCTGCCGCCTCCTCGCCGAGATAGCGCTCGTAGAGATCGAGCGCCGGCTGCCCGTCCAGCTCGAAGAGCACATTGCCGGACGAGCGCGTGATGTTGCGGCGCGGACCGAACACGTCCCATCCGCCGGCCGAGCCGTGCCCGATGCGAATGCTGTCGCCGTAGAAACCGACCGCCGCGACTGCGCGGCTGCGCGGCGCGCAATTGGCGCCGACCAGGGTGGACTCGAACCGCGAGCCGTCGCCGGCAAGCCCGCCGGTCAGCGGCACATGCGGACCGGCTTTTTCCGTCAGCCCGGCCACCAGCTCGCTGCCGTTCACGTTCAGCCCGTCCGAGAGCACGAAAATGCCGGCGAGTCCCGGACCCGCCAGCGCCTCCGCAAGGTTGCGGCCGCACTGGCGCGAGTGCTCGACCGAACCGATCGATTCGCATGCGACGCGGATTGCGGTTCGCTCGAACCGCATGGCGACACCGGCGATTTCGTCGTCGACAACGTCGTCCTGGTGAATCTGTCCGCCGGTGGTGCAGCCGACCAGCGCGGCCTGCGGAAATTTCTCCTGCAACTCGCGGAAACGCGCGCCGCAGGCAAGGCCCTCGCGCGAACCGAAATAGAGGACGAGATCGGGTTCGATTTCGGTGGCCGGGTTCATCGTCCAGCCGCCGCTCGAAGTCCAGGTCAGCGATTCCGCACGCATGCCATGTCTCCGCCTGTCATGTGTCGGCCGTGCGGACCGCCAACCGGTCGCCGGCCATGGTGCCGCGCCGCGAATGGAGCGCGGCCGATTCGGACCGATTCCACCGCAAAGCCGGTTAAATTCGATCTACATCGGCGACAAATGCGACGTTGCGCCGCCGTCGCGGGCGTGCAAACGGACCCGATAATGAATCCGCCGTTAAGCACCGCCGCGAAAGAAGGGCGGAGGCGGCATCCCTCTACCGGCGTTTGGTGCGGACGGAGGGAATCGAACCCTCATGCCTTGTGGGCCGCAGATTTTAAGTCTGCTGCGTATACCGTTCCGCCACGTCCGCTTTGCCTTGCAAAATAGGCGCTGGGACCGCATCGCCGCAAGCAAGCGTTGCCCTAGCCGCCCTCGCGGATCGGCGGCACGAAGGCCAGGCCGGTATCCCAGGGAAAATAGATCCAGGTGTCCTGCGAGACTTCGGTGATGTAGGTGTCGACCAGCGGCCGGCCCATCGGCTTGGCATAGACGGTTGCAAAATGCGCCTTCGGGACGAGATCGCGCACCACGCGCGCGGTCTTGCCGGTGTCGACGAGATCGTCGACGATCAGCACGCCCTTGCCGGCGCCGCCGCCGGATTCGACGACGTTGCGGTCGATATTCTTGAGCACGCGCAGGTCGCCCTGCCGGCCGATGCCGGTATAGCTCTCGATACAGACGGTCTCGATCAGCCGGACGTTGAGTTCGCGCGCAACGATGGCGGCCGGCACAAGCCCGCCGCGCGTCACGCAGATGATGGCGTGGAACGGGCCGGCGGCGGCAAGCCGCCAGGCAAGCGCGCGTGCATCGCGGTGAAACTGGTCCCAGGAGACCGGAAATACTTTTTGTGTCTGCGCCTGCTGCTCCGACATGTCCGATCCCCCGGCAAACTGCCGCCACCATTCCGGCGCGGGCGCGCGCTGCCAATCGCCGGCCGGCGCGATCCACAGGAAAATCGCGCGCTGTGCCGGCGTCAGGCGGTATCGATCACAAAATCGAAGCGCGCCGCCACCCCTTCCTCGGCCTTGCGCACCTGCATCAGCAATTCGCGTCGGAACAGACCGTCGCGCGCATTCTGCGGTTCGTTCGGAAAATAAAGCTGCGTAGTCAGAACCGGTCCGTGCGGCGCCTGCACCTTGACGTGATAGTGGCGCGTGCGGCCGGTATAGCGCGCGGGCAGAACGGTGGCGAAGCGATAGCGTCCGCGGTCGTCGGTGAACACATGGCCGCGGCCGCGAAAGCCCCGGTTGTCGTAGTCGCCGTTACCGTCCGCGTGCCACAGATCGACCAGCGCGCCGGCCACCGGCTTGCAGTCGCGCGTCAGCACCAGCCCGCCCAGTTCCACCGGATCGCCGCGCAGGCCCGGTTCGCGCAGATCGGCGCGCTGCGGCGAGCGCGGCTTGAAGAACGGACCCTCGGTCTGCCGGATCGTCGGCTCGTCGCCGTCCTTGCATTGCGGCGTCAGGGCCAGCGCCTGCGCCTGCCCGCCGACGGGCAGCCCCAGCGTCAGCCCGGTCGCCGCTGCAGCGCCGGTGACGAGAAACACGCGCCGGGACTTGTCGTTGCTGTTCTGCATGGCGTTCTCCAGAATTCAGGACGGCGGTATGCGGCCGAGCACGCGAAGCCTGTCCGGCAAATGCGGCTGCGGTTCGACCACGACAATTTCTCCTTGTCGCGGGTGGATCCCGGTCAGCGCCAGAATATTGGCGCCGTGCGTGACCGCCACCAGCGTGCCCGGTCCGCTCCATCCGGCCACCAGCGCGCGGCCTGCGGCAGCGAGCGATTCGCGTCGATCGCGCAGCACATAGGCATTGTTCAATGCCGGCGCCTCCTCGATCTCGCCAAGCGCCATCAGCGCCGCCGTCTCGCGGCAGCGACACCATTGCGAAGTGACGACCCGGCCTGCGGCAATGCCTTGCGCGCGGATACGCGCACCGAGCGCCCTGGCTTCGGCGCGTCCCGGATCGCTCAGGTTGCGCTGCGTCGTGCAGTCGTCGAGGCGAAATCCCGCCGGGTCGCCCGCGCCTCCCGGCGCGTCGGCATGACGGACCAGCATGACCTTGCCGCCGCTGCGCAGCGCCGCCCACAGGTCGGCTTCGCCGGCGCAAGCGGGAAAGGCAAACAGCGGCAGGCACGCAACGACCGCGCCGCGAATGACCGAGCCAAGCATGACACAAGCTTAATGCGGCGGAGCCAGCGTCCCGAATCACGAGCGCGTCAGCGCGCACTATGTCGCGTTCCGGTCACCGGCCCTTCAGCCGCGCCCGTACGTTGCGCAACATCTCCTCGACCGCGGCCTTTGCCGCATCGAGCCTGTCGCGCTCGCGCGCGCGAATGACGACATTCGTATTCGGGCCGTGCGCGTCGTCGAAGAACGGGTAGCTGCCGATGGTGACGCCGGGATACGCGCGGGCGATCTCCCCAAGTTCGCTGCCGATATCGCCTTCGCGCAAATCCGCGCGCAGGGTTTCCGAGAGTACCTGTTTGCCGGTCTTCAGTTTCGGCGCCACTTCGTCGAGCATCGCCTGCATGATGGTCGGCACCCCGGCCATGACGATGACGTTGCCGATCCAGAAACCCGGAGCGCCCGAGACCTTGTTGGGCACAAGCTCGGCGCCGTGCGGGATACGCGTCATGCGCATGCGCGCCTCGTTCATTTCCGTGCCCATCTGCCGGAAACGCTCTTCCAGGACGGCAAGCGCGCGCGCGTCGACCCCGATCGGCACGTCGAAAGCCTTGGCGACGCAGTCGGCGGTGATGTCGTCATGGGTGGGACCGATGCCGCCGGTGGTGAAGACATAAGTGTAGCGCCGGCGCAGCGCGTTGAGCGCGCCGACGATCTCGGCTTCGACATCGGGGACGACGCGCACCTCGCTCAGGTCGACGCCGATCGCGGTCAGATATTCGGCGATGTAGCCGATATTCCTGTCCTTGGTCCGGCCGGAGAGGATTTCGTCGCCGATCACCAGCAGAGCGGCGGTGACGATATCCGCCGGTTGCACCGCTGCAGCCATTTTCACATCCCCCGATGCGAGTCCTGTACAAAACCGACCGACCTGCACTATAATGCATATCGACGAACCGGCGCCAAACAGCCGGACAGAAGGGGAGTAGCCTCCATGCCGGAGAGCCTCAAGGCCGCGCGTGCGGAGCCGCCCGCGCCGGTCCGGCCGATCGCCTATGCGCCTGCCGAGGTGCAATGCGACAGGCGACCCGACGGCTGCGTCGTGGTGCGATCGAGCATCGCGCTTGCGGGTTACGACGCCAACCTTGCGCGCATGTTCCGCAATTCGGCGGCGGCGCAGCCCGACCGCGTCTTTCTTGCCGAACGCGCCGGCGAAGGCTGGCGCCGGCTGACCTACGCGCAGGCGCGCGAGGCCGTCGACGCCATCGCCGCCGCGCTGATCGAGCGCGGGCTTTCCGCCGCGCGGCCGGTGATGATCCTGTCCGGCAATTCCGTCGACCACGCCTTGCTGACGCTGGCCGGACACACCGCCGGCATTCCGGTCGCGCCGATTTCGGTCGCCTATTCGCTGCAGAGTCAGGATCACGCCAAGCTCCGGCACATCGCCGAACTGCTCGATCCGGGCCTGATCTATGTCGCCGACACCGGACCTTTCGCCGCCGCGCTCGCCGCGCTCGATCTCGACGGACGCATCGTCGTCGCCAATCGCAACGGCGCCGGCCTGCCCGAGACCACCGCCTTCGACGCCTTGACGCAGACGACGCCCGGCGCCGCGCTCGATGCGGCGGTGGCCGCGATCGGCGCAGGCACCATTGCCAAATTCCTGTTCACCTCCGGATCCACCGGCCTGCCCAAGGGCGTCATCAACACGCACGGCATGCTCGCCGCCAACCAGCAGCAGATCGCGCAAATCTGGCCGTTCCTGAACGAGGGCCCGCTCGTTCTGGTCGACTGGCTGCCGTGGAACCACACGTTCGGCGCCAACCACAATTTCAATCTGGTGCTGCGCCACGCCGGCACGCTGCATATCGACGGCGGCCGCCCGCTGCCGGCGATGATCGGCGAGACCGTGCGCAACCTCTCGGAGATTTCGCCGACCGTGTATTTCAACGTCCCCGCCGGTTACGCCGGCCTGCTTCCGCATCTGGAAACCGACGCGGCATTCGCCCGCTCCTTCTTCAGGAACCTGCGGATGATTTTCTATGCCGGCGCCGCCCTGCCGCAGGACATCTGGGAGCGGCTGGAAGCGGTGTCGGTGCGCACGGTCGGCGAGCGCATTCCAATGACGTCGTCCTGGGGCTCGACCGAGACCGCCCCGCTCGCCACCGCCGCGCATTATCCGATCGACCGCGCCGGCGTGATCGGCATTCCCATCCCCGGGGTCGAGCTGAAGCTGGTGCCGGCCGGCGCCAAGACCGAGGTGCGGGTGCGCGGCCCCAATATCACGCCCGGATACTGGAAGCGCGACGACCTTACCGGCGCGGCCTTCGACGCGGAAGGATTCTACATGATCGGCGATGCGGTGCGCTTTGCCGATCCCGCCGACCCCGCACGCGGCGTCGTGTTCGACGGCCGCATCGCCGAGGACTTCAAGCTCGATACCGGCACCTGGGTTGCGGTCGGCGCGCTGCGCGTCGGCACACTCGCCGCCGCTTCTCCCGCCCTGCAGGATGCGATCGTCGCCGGCGAAAACCGGCCCTTTGTCGGCCTGCTCGCCTGGCTCAACGCCGCCGGCTGCCAGCAGATCGTCGGCGAAGGCGCGCCGAAAACGCTGCCCGAACTGGCCGCCCACCCGAAGGTGCGGGATCACGTGCGCGAGCGCCTCGCACAATGGAATGCCCAGCACCCGGGTTCCTCGCAGCGCGTCGCACGGGCGATCCTGCTTTCGGACGCGCCTTCCATCGACGGCAACGAGATCACCGACAAGGGTTATATCAACCAGCGCCTGGCGCTGGAGCGGCGGGCGGCGGATGTCGCGCGGCTGTATGCCGCGCGACCCGACCCGGACGTGATTGCGATCGGCTGAGCCGGCGGTTGCCGTTCGCTGCGGCAGCCGCCGCCCAAAAACCGGTCAATTCCCGCAATGGCGGCAACATCGAGCGCTTGAGGCCCGGCCATTTGGCTGGTGCGAAGCTTGCAGCTAACATCGCAGGGCGATCCGGCGGTTCCGGAGGGGCACTGCATGGCGGTTGCGTTCGACGAGATGAAGGGACAGGACGGCGCGGTCCGTCCGGCCTACAAGGCGCTGTCCGACTGGCTCGGCGAAGTCCGCCCCGACGTGCTCGACCATCGCCGCCGCGAAGCCGAACTGCTGTTCCGCCGCATCGGCATCACCTTTGCCGTCTACGGCGAGGCGGACTCGCAGGAGCGGCTGATCCCCTTCGACGTGATCCCGCGCATTCTCTCCGCGCAGGAATGGAAATTGCTCGGCCGCGGGCTGGAGCAGCGCGTCAAGGCGATCAACGCCTATATCCGCGACATCTACGGCCGGCGCGAATGCCTGCGCGCGGGAATCGTGCCCGAAGACCTCGTCTACCAGAACCCGGTCTTCCGCCCGGAAATGAACGGGCAGAAAGTGCCGCACGATATCTATGTGCATATTGCCGGCATCGACATCGTGCGCGTAGACGCCGACACCTTCTATGTCCTGGAGGACAATGCGCGCACGCCCTCCGGCGTGTCCTACATGCTGGAGAACCGCGAGATCATGCTGCGGCTGTTTCCGGAATTGTTCGCGCGCCATCGCGTCGCCCCGGTCGACAATTATCCCGACGAATTGCTGGCGACATTGCAGTCGGTGGCCCCGCATTCCGCCGTCGCCGAACCGACGGTCGTGCTGCTGACCCCCGGCGTCTACAATTCCGCCTATTACGAGCATTCGTTTCTCGCCGACAAGATCGGCATCGAACTGGTCGAGGGTCGCGACCTGTTCGTGAAGGGCGAGGAAGTGTTCATGCGCACGACGCAGGGGCCGAAGCGCGTCGACGTGATCTATCGCCGCCTCGACGACGATTTTCTCGATCCGCTCGCCTTCAGACCCGACTCGGCGCTCGGCGTGCCGGGCATCATGTCCGCCTATCAGGCCGGCAACGTCACGCTCGCCAACGCGGTGGGCACCGGCGTCGCCGACGACAAGGCGGTCTATTCCTACATGCCCGAGATCGTGAAGTTCTTCCTCGGCGAGGAGCCA
>CAYWCE010000017.1:36791-42516 GCA_964456755.1 uncultured Hyphomicrobiales bacterium | reverse complement strand
GAAGAACGTTCACCCCGGCAAGATCGTCTCCACCTCGCAGGAAGTGGAGGTGCAGATTCTCGAAGTCGACCCGGTGAAGCGCCGCATCTCGCTCGGCCTCAAGCAGACCATGCGCAATCCGTGGGAGGTCTTCGTCGAGAAATATCCGCCCGGATCGATCGTGGAAGGCGAGGTCAAGAACAAGACCGAGTTCGGCCTGTTCCTGGGGCTCGACGGCGACGTCGACGGGATGGTGCACCTGTCCGATCTCGACTGGAAGCGTCCGGGCGAACAGGTGATCGAGGAATACAAGAAGGGCGACAGGGTCAAGGCGACGGTGCTCGACGTGGACGTCGAGAAGGAGCGCATCTCGCTCGGCGTCAAGCAGCTGCAGGGCGCCGATCCGATGACCGAAGGCGCCGCCGGCGAGCTGAAGAAAGGCGATGTCGTCACCTGCGAGGTGATCGACGTGAAGGAGGGCGGCATCGACGTGAGGATCGCCGGCACCGATCTCGAAGCCTTTATCCGCCGCGCCGACCTCGCGCGCGACCGCGGCGACCAGCGCTCCGACCGGTTCCAGGTCGGCCAGAAGGTCGATGCGCGCGTCACCCAGTTCGACCGCAAGGCGCGAAAGGTCTCCGTCTCGATCAAGGCGCTGGAGGTGGCCGAAGAGAAGGAAGCGATCGCCCAATACGGCTCCTCCGATTCCGGGGCGACGCTGGGCGACATTCTCGGCACCGCGCTCAAGCGGGCGACCGGGGACAAGGAAAAGACCGAGGACTGACGGCAAGCCTCGCCGTCCGGCAGCCAAGCTGAGCCCCGGCCAAGGCCGGGGCTCTTCGTTTGGTCATAATTGTTCATAATCAGGAAACCGGCAGGGACGATTCTGGGGACGAATCCCGCCGATTCGCGGCAATGGCGGGATTGCCGGCCGTTGCAGGGAGCCAAAGCCATGTCGCTCGACGCCGATTATATCGTGGACCGCCGCCGCATGCGGCGCAAACTGACCTTCTGGCGTGTGATTGCCGTGCTGCTAGTGGTGGTGACGGTGGCCGGCATTGCCGCCGTCTCTTCGCGCGGCGTCGGCGGGATGACCGATGTGACGGCCGGCTCGATTGCGCGCATTCGCATCAGCGGTCTGATCCGTGGCGATCAGGACCGGGTAATCGCGCTGGAGCAGCTTGGCAAATCGCGCGCCCGCGCGGTGATCGTGCATATCGACAGCCCCGGCGGGACCACGGCGGGCGCCGAACAGCTCTATCAGGCGCTGATTGAACTAAAGGCGAAGAAGCCGATGGTGGTGGTGGTGGACGGGCTCGCGGCTTCCGGCGGGTATATCGCCGCCATGGCCTCCGACCACATCATTGCCCAGAGCGCATCGCTGGTCGGCTCGATCGGCGTGTTGTTCCAGTATCCGAACGTCCACGAGCTTCTGAAGACCGTCGGGGTGAAGGTCGAGGAGATCAAGTCCTCGCCGCTGAAGGCCGCCCCGAGCGGATACGAGCCGACAAGCCCGGAAGCGCGCGCCGCGCTCGCCGCTGTAGTGATGGATTCGTATGAGTGGTTCAGAAACCTGGTGCGCGAAAATCGCCGGCTGCAGGGCAGCGAGCTTGAACTGGTCGCCGACGGACGCATCTTTACCGGCCGGCAGGCACTCGAACTCAAGCTGATCGACCAGATCGGCAACGAAAAGACCGCAGTCGAATGGCTGGCCAAGGAGAAGGGGATCAAGCCGGACACCCCGGTGCGCAATTATCGGCTGCGCCCGCGCTTCTCCGACCTGCCGTTCCTGCACGTCGCCGCCGCGACCGTATTCGAGGCGGCGGGCCTGACCGCGCTCGCCGAACGCATCGAGCGATCCGGGACGTTCAAAATGATCGAGCGTCTGAACCTTGACGGTCTATTGGCGCTTTGGCACCCTGTCACGACAGAGTGAGACATCGGTATTGCACCACCGCAGGGGCCATGCCGTCCGAGGGGAAGCGGACCGTATTGTCACAACAAGAGCGCGCGCAACGCGGCCGGTCCGTCGAGCAGAGCAAGGCCAGTGAGCGCAGTCCGATGATCAAGTCCGAGCTTGTGCAGCATATTGCCACGCAGAACCCGCATCTCTATCAGCGGGACGTGGAGAATATCGTCAACGCCATCCTCAACGAAATCACCGAGGCGCTTGCGCGCGGAGACCGCGTGGAGCTGCGCGGCTTCGGCGCATTCTCGGTGAAGCACCGCCCGGCCCGCACCGGGCGCAATCCGCGCACCGGGGCGCATGTCTCGGTCGAGAAGAAGTGCGTACCCTTCTTCAAGACCGGCAAGGAGATGCGCGAGCGGCTCAACAGGTCCGCTCCCTAGGACCGCTGTCCGGGCGGGAACTTTTCCGTACGCGGTGCCGTGTTAGAGTGCCGGCCGGGGCCCGCTTCGGCCGCCGGCGGCCGCATGTTTCCCGGAGGTTCCGCATCGGCGCCGGACCGGCGCAGGTGGCGGAGCCAAGGCAAGGTCGCATGGTCCGTAAGCTGGTATTTTTCGGGATTCTGGTTCCGCTCGCGCTGCTGCTGGTGATGTTTGCGGTCGCCAATCGCGAAGTCGTCACCGTGTCGTTCGATCCTTTCGACCGGACCGATCCGGCCCTGTCGCTTCGCATGCCTTTGTTTGTGATGATTTTCGTGTTTCTCGGCCTTGGCGTGCTGATCGGCGGCTTTGCCGCGTGGCTGCGGCAGGCGCGATACCGGCGCACCGCGCGCAACCTGCGCACGGAACTGGCCGGCCTGCGCCGCGAGGTGGAACTGCTCAATGCGCGGCTCGACGAGGCGCCGGCCTATCCGCCTTCGGATGCGCCGCGCCTGCCGCTGCGCTCGCCGGCGGCGTGAGCGAAGGCCGCCGCATGCAGATTGTTCCCGCCGGCGACGTGGCGCGCCTGCTGACCTACCCCGCCCTGATCGAAGCGCTGGCGGAGGCGTTTCGCAGCGAAATTTCCGTGCCGGTGCGGCATCACCACACGATCCCGCAGGAAGGTGCGGACGCGACGCTGCTGCTGATGCCGGCATGGACAAGTCTGGCGATCGCGCGGCCGGACGCAGATGCGGATTCCACTCTTGCCGACCGCGCTCCGCAAACAGAACGATATCTCGGCTGCAAGATCGTCACCGTCTTTCCCGACAATGCGAAGAGAAACCTTCCGTCGGTTTACGGGCAATACCTTCTGCTCTCCGGCGAGACCGGCGAGCCGCTGGCCCTGATCGACGGGCGCACGCTCACCGCATGGCGCACGGCCTGCGCGTCGGCGCTCGCCGCGCGCCATCTCGCGCGTGCGGATGCCTCGCATCTGGTGATGATCGGGGCGGGCGCGCTCGCGCCGCATCTCGTGCGCGCGCATGCCAGCGTGCGGCCGCTCCGGCGCGTGACGCTGTGGAACCGCACGCAGAGGAATGCGGTGGCGATGGGATTTACGCTGGCCGAGGGCGGCCTGACGGTGGATGTGACCGACGACCTCGAAGCAGCGGTGCGCGAAGCCGATATCGTCTCCTGCGCGACGCTGACGGCGGAGCCGCTGGTGCGCGGCGAATGGCTGAAAGAAGGCGCGCATGTCGATCTGGTCGGCGGCTTCACGCCGAAAATGCGCGAGGCCGACGACGCAGCGATCCGCCGCGCGCGCGTTTTCGTCGATACGCGGGCCGGCGCGATGAAAGAGGCGGGCGACATCGTCGATCCGCTGTCGCGCGGCGTGCTGAAAGAGACCGACATCGAGGCCGACCTGTTCGATCTGTGCCGCGGCACGGTCAAGGGCCGTCAAAGCGACGAGGAGATCACGCTGTTCAAGTCGGTCGGCACCGCGATCGAGGATCTGGCCGCCGCGATGCTGGTGTGGCGGCTGCGAGGCGAGACGTCCGTCTGACTCATTGCGGTGCCGCCGGCCTTCGTTGCGCCAGCTTCGCATCTCGCCCCTGAGCGTGCTATTGTATCGATCGGCCATGAACAGACCCGACATCAACCGCGCGATCCTGCGCATGCACATTGCCGCGATCGAGTGCAGGCACCCGATCAGGATCGTCGGGCTGTTGCCGCGCGGCAGCGCTGCGCATGTTTTCGAGGACGATGCGCTCGACGTCTTGGCAGAGAAGCGGCCGGGCCTCGATCTGCTGGGCCTGTCGGAGGCGGAAATCGAACTGGGCGATCTTCTGGGACGCCGGGTCGGCATCGTCCTTAAAAGCGGGTTGAAAGGCCGTGAAGCCGAGGAATTTCCGCGCCTTGCCGAAATCGTATGATATTGGCCGATGCTCATCAGCCCCCGCATGCCGCCTTGTACGATCTCGTCGTCATCGGGGGCACTCTGCACAGAGTATCCGCCGAAGTGAAAAGCGCGGCGCCTGCCCTGCCCTGGCGGCAGATTGCCAATCTGCAAAATCTTCTCGTACATGCCTATTGGCAGGTCGATCGCGAAATCATCGCTCAAGTCATTGAAAAAAACGGCTCGACCCGCCGATCGAAGAACGCGAACGGCTCATCGCGATGATCGAACGTACCGAAAAAATGACCCTCCTCGTCAAAATCTGCGGCCTCAAGACGCCCGAGGCGCTCGATGCCTCGCTTGCGGCCGGCGCCGACATGGTCGGCTTCGTCTTTTTTCCGCCTTCGCCGCGCAATCTCGGCTATGAGGCTGCGCGCCTGCTCGGCGAGCGGGCCGAGGGGCGTGCGCTGAAAGTCGCGCTCACGGTCGATGCGGACGATGCCACTTTCGAGCGTATCGTCGACAGCCTGAGGCCGGGCCTGCTGCAGCTCCATGGCAGGGAAACGCCGGAACGCGTTGCCGTCGTCCGCGCCCGATTCGGGCTGCCGGTAATGAAGGCGCTGCCGGTCGAGACCCGCGCCGACCTCTCCCCGGTTCGGCTCTACGAAAAGGTGGCCGATCGGCTCCTGTTCGACGCGCGCCCGCCGCGCGAGGCGACCCGGCCCGGGGGGCTCGGCAGGACTTTCGACTGGTCGCTGCTGAAAGGTCTTGAACCGGACATACCGTTCATGCTTTCCGGTGGGCTCGACGCCGGCAATGTCGCGGAGGCTCTGGCTGTAACGCGGGCCCCCGGCGTCGATGTATCGTCGGGCGTCGAGGGGGCGCCGGGCGAAAAAGATCCGGACAAGATCAGGGCCTTCGTCCGCGCCGCGCGCGAGGCGGCCGCAACGATGAAAGTCACGAGCAGAGCATGACCGTCCAGCAGCCCAATTCCTTTCGCACCGGCCCCGACGAAAGCGGTCATTTCGGCATATTCGGCGGGCGCTTCGTCGCCGAAACGCTGATGCCGCTGATCCTCGATCTGGAAAAGGCCTATGCGCAGGCCCGCCGCGATCCCGCTTTCCAGAAGGAGATGGACGGCTATCTCTCCCATTATGTCGGCCGCCCTTCGCCGCTCTACTTCGCCGAACGCATGAGCGAGCACCTGCGCGGCGCAAAAATCTATTTCAAGCGTGAGGAGCTGAACCATACCGGCGCGCACAAGGTCAACAACGTGCTCGGCCAGATCATGCTGGCGCGGCGCATGGGCAAGAAGCGCATCATCGCGGAGACCGGCGCGGGTATGCACGGTGTCGCAACGGCGACGATGTGCGCGCGCTTCGGCCTCGATTGCGTCGTCTATATGGGCGCGGTCGACGTCGAGCGGCAAAAGCCGAACGTCTTCCGCATGAAAATGCTAGGCGCGGAAGTGCGTCCGGTGCAGTCCGGTTCGCGCACGCTGAAAGATGCGATGAACGAGGCGCT
>CAYWCE010000017.1:0-36781 GCA_964456755.1 uncultured Hyphomicrobiales bacterium | reverse complement strand
AAGCCATGCGCGACTGGGTCACCAACATTGGCAATACTTTTTACATCATCGGCACCGTCGCCGGCCCGCATCCCTATCCGATGCTGGTGCGCGACTTCCAGTCGGTCATCGGCCGCGAGACGCGCGAGCAGATGATGGCGGCGGAGGGCCGGCTGCCCGATTCGCTGATCGCCTGCATCGGTGGCGGGTCCAACGCGATGGGTCTGTTCCATCCTTTTCTCGACGACGCGCAGATCGAGATCTACGGCGTCGAAGCGGCGGGGCACGGCCTCAATTCCGGCCAGCATGCGGCCTCGATCGCCGGCGGCAGGCCGGGCGTGCTGCACGGCAACCGGACCTATCTGCTGATGGACGACGACGGCCAGAGCAAGGACGCGCAGTCCATTTCCGCCGGGCTCGATTATCCCGGCATCGGGCCGGAACATTCCTGGCTGCATGAAGTCGGCCGCGTGACGTTTCTCTCGGCGACCGACGAGGAGGCGTTGCATGCCTTCCAGCTCTGTTCCAGGCTCGAAGGCATCATTCCCGCGCTCGAGCCCGCGCACGCGCTCGCCAGGGTGATCGAGGGCGCGCCGGAAGAGCGGGAGGGTCACCGGGTGGTGGTCAGTCTCTCGGGTCGCGGCGACAAGGATCTCGCTTCGGTCGCGCAGCATCTGGGAGGCGATTTCGGATGACCACGCGCATCGAAAGACGCTTCGCGAAATTGCGCGCGGAGGGACGCGCCGCGCTCGTCACCTTCCTCATGGGCGGCGATCCCGATCACGAAACCTCGCTTGCGATTCTCTCCGCCCTGCCGCAGGCCGGCGCCGACGTGATCGAGATCGGCATGCCGTTTTCCGATCCGATGTCCGACGGTCCCACCATCCAGGCGGCGGGTTCGCGTGCGCTCCGCGGCGGCGCCACGCTGAAAAAGACGCTCGGCCTCGTACGCGCATTCCGCAAGACCGACGGCGAAACGCCGGTCGTGCTGATGGGCTATTACAATCCGATCTATATCCACGGCGTCGACCGCTTTCTCAACGACGCGCTGGATGCGGGTGCCGACGGCCTCATCGTGGTCGATCTGCCGCCCGAGGAAGACGACGAGCTGTGCAAGCCGGCGTTGAAAGCCGGGCTGAACTTCATCCGCCTCGCCACGCCGACCACCGACGACAGGCGGTTGCCGGCCGTGCTCGCGAACACATCGGGCTTCGTCTACTACGTCTCGATCACCGGCATCACCGGCGCGGCGGCGCCCGACGCGTCGCGCGTCTCGCAGGCCGTAGCGCGCATCAAGAGGCATACCAGCCTTCCCATCGCAGTGGGCTTCGGCGTGCGCGACGCCGAGCGTGCGCGCGCCATCGCCGAGGGTGCCGACGGCGTCGTGGTCGGCTCCGCCCTGGTCGAGGTTCTGGCAAAAAGTCTCGATGCAGACGGCAGGGCGTCGGCGGGAACCGTGCAGGCGGTGGCCGATCTGGTGGCGACACTTGCCGCCGGCATACGCTCCGCGCGCAAGGTTGCCGCGGAACGGGCGTAACCGGCCATTGCCGGAACGGCTGCGGCACGCCATCTGAATCCGTGCTATCCATCGATCCGCGCCGGGGCCGGGGTCCGGGCGCCATGCAGGAAGCCGAGAACCCTCGATGAACTGGATCTCCAACGTCGTCCGGCCGAAAATCCGTTCGTTTCTCAAGCGCGAGGTGCCGGAAAATCTCTGGGTCAAATGCCCGGAGACCGGACAGCTCGTGTTCTACAAAGACGTCGAGGCCAACCAGTTCGTCATACCCGGCTCCAATTATCACATGCGCATCGGCGCGACGTCGCGCCTGAAGCTGCTTTTCGACGACGGCGCATACGAGGACGTTGCGGTGCCGGAGGTTGCGGTCGATCCGCTCCGATTCCGCGACGAGCGCCGCTATGCCGACCGTCTGAAGGATGCGCGCACCAAGACCGGACTGGACGATGCGATCAAGGTCGCCTTCGGCATGCTGGAAGGTTTACCGGTCACCGCGGCGGTGCAGGATTTCGATTTCATGGGCGGATCGCTCGGCATGGCGGCCGGCGAAGCGGTGGTCAAGGGGCTGGAGACGGCCGCGGAGCGCGGCACGCCTTTCATCATGTTTGCAGCCTCCGGCGGCGCGCGCATGCAGGAGGGCATCCTGTCGCTGATGCAGCTCCCGCGCACGACCGTTGCGGTGGAGACCCTGCGCGAGGCGAGGAAGCCGTATATCGTCGTGCTCACCAACCCGACCACAGGCGGGGTGACGGCGTCCTATGCAATGCTCGGCGACGTTCACATCGCAGAGCCGGGCGCGCTGATCGGATTTGCCGGGCCGCGCGTGATCGAGCAGACCATTCGCGAAAAGCTGCCGCCCGGCTTCCAGCGTGCGGAATATCTCAAGGATCACGGCATGGTCGACATGGTCGTGCATCGTCATCAGCTGCGGTCGGTGCTGGCAACGCTCTGTCGCACGCTGGTGAAGGCGCCGCCGCCGAAGGGGCGCTCCAGCCTGCCGGCGCCGTCGATGCCGGCGCCTGCGGCGCAGGGGTGATCGGGCGCGCCGCAGCGAAGACTCCGCCATGACCGCCATCGACGCCACGCTGGCGCGGCTGATGGCGCTGCATCCCAAGCTGATCGACCTGTCGCTCGACCGGATGTGGCGCATTCTCGACCGGCTCGGTCACCCCGAGCGCAACCTGCCGCCGGTCATCCAGGTCGCCGGCACCAACGGCAAGGGGTCGACGGTTGCGTTCATGCGCGCCATTCTCGAAGCCGCCGGCCGGTCGGCGCATGTCTATACTTCGCCGCATCTCGTGCGCTTCAACGAACGCTTCCGTCTCGGCGCGCCCGGCGGCGGCATGCTTGTTTCCGATTCCGCGCTCGATGCCGCATTCACCGAATGCGAGCGCGCCAATGCCGGCGAGCCGATCACCGTGTTCGAGATCACGACGGCGGCGGGACTGCTGCTGTTCTCGCGCCACCCCGCCGACATCCTGCTGCTGGAGGTCGGGCTCGGCGGCCGCCTCGACGCGACCAATGTGATCGAACGTCCTCTCGCCAGCGTGATAACGCCGGTGTCGCTCGACCACCGCGACTATCTGGGCGACAGCCTTGCCGGCATTGCCGCCGAAAAGGCCGGCATCGTCAAGCACGGCGTGCCGGTGATCGTTTCGCCGCAACCGCCCGAGGTCATCGAGGTAATTGAAAAAACCGCATTCGCCCTGCGCGCTCCCATGCATGTATCCGGCGAGCACTGGATCGTGAGCGAGGAGCATGGCCGCATCGTTTTCCAGGACGACGACGGCCTGCTCGACCTGTCGCCGCCGCGGCTGTTCGGACGCCATCAGACGGTCAATGCCGGAACCGCCATCGCTGCCCTGCGCGCCGCCGGGCTGAAGCTGCCGGCATCGGCGTTCGATGCCGGACTGGTCCGGGCGGACTGGCCGGCGCGCATGCAGCGGCTCGGGCACGGCAAGCTGGCCGATCTCGTTTCCTCGGGCGGCGAATTGTGGCTCGACGGCGGACACAATCCGGACGGCGGCCGGGCGATTGCCGCCGCGCTCGCCGATCTGGAAGAACGGGTGCCGCGTCAGCTCGTGATGATTGTCGGCATGCTCGCCAGCAAGGACCATGCGAGCTTCCTGCGCAATTTCGCGGGCCTTGCGCACCGCCTCTATGCGATTGCGATCCCCGGACAGGAGAAGAGTCTGCCGGCGCAGGCGGTCGCCGATGCGGCCATTGCCGCCGGGATCGCCGCGGAGCCGGCCGCGGGCATTGAGGATGCGCTTGCGCGCGCCGCCGCGCTTACGCTGTCGCCGCCGCGCATTCTCATCACCGGTTCGCTTTATCTCGCCGGCGAAGCGCTCAAGGCCAACGGCACGCTGCCGGCGTGAGCCGGTCGCGACCGGCACAGCCGCCGACTTTCCGCCCGCCGCCCCGCCGCAAGAAAAACGGCCGGCATGACTGCCGGCCGGTATGGCGAGCCTGCGGATGCAACCGCGCTCACACCGCGGAACTGATCCACTGCTCCAGCTTCTGTTTGGGCGCGGCGCCGACCTGACGCGAGGCCAGTTCACCGTTCTTGAAGATCATCAGCGTGGGGATCGACATGATCCCGTATTTCGCAGCGGTGTTCGGATTCTCGTCGACATTGAGCTTGACGATCTTCACCTTGTCGCCAAGCTGTCCGGAAATCTCGTCGAGCGCGGGGGCGATCATGCGGCACGGTCCGCACCACTCCGCCCAGAAATCGACCACCACCGGTCCGCTGGCCTTGAGCACCTCGTTCTCGAAGGTCGCGTCCGACACTTTTTCAACGGCCATGAAGTCACCTCGCTCGAATCGTCCGGCCATGCCGAAATCAGGAGGCGAACCTATGGAGCCCCCCGGCGAGGGTCAAGCCCGCGTCACGCAGAGGTGAGGGTTGCGGTTTCCGAATACGCCGCGTCCAGCATTTGCGACGGAATTTCCATCAGTTCCGCCGTTTCCGTCCAGATCAGGGCGGCGCGGATGTCGCGGCCGGGACAGATCGCGGCCAGGAGCGCGCGATAATGCGCGAGCTGACGGATATAGGCGCGCGGAACGTCCTCAAGGCGCGCAGGCGCCGGACGGTTGGTCTTGTAGTCGGCGATCAGCACGCGCTGCGCAGTAACCGCCAGCCGGTCGATCTGCCCGGCTACAGCAACGGACGTGCCGTCCGCGGCGGGCGTTCGTCCGACCACGGAGACTTCGGCGCGGCTGGTATCCGCAAACAGCTCGGCGAAGCGCGGATTGTCGAGGATGGCGAGCACCTGCGCGACAATCTCTTCATGCTCCAAGGTGTCGAAATCCGGGCCGGCGCGGGCGAGATGACGGCGGGCTGCATCCGCCCGCCTTTCGCGCGGAATGTCGGGCAGCGACTGCAGCAGCCGGTGCACCAGCGTGCCGCGCGCGAGCGCCCGGGCGCGACGGCCGTCCGCAGCGGGGATAGCAACATCGTCGTCGTGCCAGCCGCTGGGCGCGACCGCCCTGACCGGCAGCGCCTGCTGCGGGGCGTCGCGCAGGATCCAGTTGGGCAGGGCCGCCTGCGCCGGCAAAGCTGCCGTTTCCGGCGTTGCCGCCGGCCGCTCTGCGGGCCGGCTTTTCCAGAAATAAAATACCGGACCGTCCGGCGTTTCCACCTCGACCAACGCGGCGCCGAGCGCATCGCGCACCAGATCGTACCAGCAGCCTTCGCTGCGCCGTTGCTTGCCGGTGCAGCCGCACACGATCAGCGTCTGTGCCGCGCGCGTCATCGCCACGTATAGCAGGCGACGATATTCGTCGCGTTCGGCGCGCCGATGATCTTCCCTTGCCGCGGCCAGGACCGCGGTGTCGTTGCGGCCGGCCGAGGCCCAGACGAACGGCTGCGCTCCGCGTTCCTCTTCGCCGTCCGCAAGCGAAATCAGCCGCGGGGCATGCCGTCCCTCCGGCTTCGTCGTCGTATCGGCGAGGAAGACGACCGGCGCTTCCAGACCTTTCGCGCCGTGCACCGTCATCACCCGAATCTCGTCGCGCGCAATGTCCATGTCGCGCTTGATCTCGGTCTCGGCGGCGCGCAGCCAGGCAAGGAAACCCTGCAGCGAAGGCGTCTCGCGCGCTTCGTAAACGAGCGCGAGATTGAGAAATTCGTCGAGCGCATCGGCTGCCTCCATCCCGAGCCGTGCGAGAATCCTGCGCCGGCCGCCCTCGCGGTTGAGCAGATTCGCATAAAAGGAAAACGGCGTCATGCGGACCGCTTCCTGCGCAAGCCGGTCGATCGTCGCGCCCGTTGCGGGTTCTTTCGCGCGCAGCGCGGCGCGCAGCGTGCCGTCGCGGTCATGGGCCAGGCGGAAAAGCGCCTCGTCGTCGAAGCCGAAAAGCGGGCTTTTCAGCGAAACTGCCAGCGCGAGATCGTCGCTGTCCAGCAGCAGCGCGTCGCCGAGCGCCATCAGGTCTTCGATTGCGATATGCTGTGTCAGATTCAGGCGGTCGGCGCCGGCGACCGGCAGGTGCGCATTTTTCAGCGCACGAATGATCGATTCGAACAGGATGCCGCGCTGGCGCACGAGCACGAGAATGTCGCCGGCCTTGCGGCCCTGCTGCAGCATCCTGCCGATGCGGCGCGCAATGCGCCGCGCCAGCGCGACCTGCGGGCTGGTCTGCGCCAGCGCGTCGAACGGCGCGTCCCAGCCCTCGATCTCGTGCGTTTCCTCCGGCTCGATCAGATTCCAGAGTTCGACCTCTCCCGGTGCCGTGTCGCGCAGCGCCATGTGCGGGGGGATGCCGCCCTCGTCGGCGGTGACGCTGAGATAGACGTCGCGCGCGGCGAATACGGCATCCACCGCCCCCAGCACGTTGACGCCGGAGCGGAACGAGTGCTGAAACTCGATGTAGCTCCAGCCGAGTTCGGGCCGGTCGAAAGCGGCTTCGAAATGCCGGCGCATGCGATCGAATTCGCGCGGCGCCGCGCCCTGGAAGGAGAAGATCGACTGTTTCTCGTCGCCGACGGCAAACACCGTGCGCCTGACGTTGCGCGCACCCTTGCCGGCGGAGAATTCGGAAACCAGCTTCTCGACGATCTCCCATTGCCGCGGGCTCGTGTCCTGCGCCTCGTCGATCAGCACATGGTCGATTCCGCGATCGAGCTTGTAATGCACCCAGGACGGCGAGACTTTCGAGAGCATGCGCAAAGTCTTGTCGATCAGGTCGTCGTAATCGAGCAGCCCGCGCCGCTCTTTTTCGTGACGGTAACGCTCCAGAGCGGCCAGCACGATGGTCAGCAGCGCGGCGGTGCGCGCCTGTGCGGCCGCCGCACGCCGCCGCTCGCAAAGGCCTTCTAGACGTTTTGCCTCCTGCGACAGGCGCGCGGCGAATGCGGGATTGGCAGCGGCGAGCCCTTTGGTTGCCGGCGCGGCCCGCGCTTCTCCCTTGCCGGTGTAGAAAACCGAAAGGTAGCACTCGACTTTCTGCGCGCCGGACAAGCTCATGGCTGCGCGCAGACGCTCGGCCTGCCGATTGTCGGCCGTTTTGCCCGATGTGAATATCCTGGCGGCTTCGGCCCATTGTGCGGCCGGCAGATACGGCCCCTCGACGATCTCGCGCTCGATGGCGTCTGCACTGTCGCCTTCGCGCAATCCGAGCCGCCGGGCCAGACCGGCCAGGGCCTGCTGCAGACCGCCTTCGCGCTCGATCCAGCGCTGCAGGCCGTCGCGTCGCGCAATCGCAGCATTGACGACTTCGAGCAAGGTCGAATCGGCGACGGCGCTCATGGCGGTGCGGAACGCCGCGCCGAGCCCGCTGTCGGGCGCGTCGGCCGCCTGCAGCAGCACGGACAGCGCCGCATGATCGAGGATTTCCTTCTGCATGCGATCGTCGAGCACGGTAAAGCGCGCGGGCACGTCGGCTTCGACCGGAAATTGCTGCAGCAGCCGCGTGCAGAAGGCATGGATGGTTTGCACCTTCAGGCCGCCGGGCGTTTCCACCGCTTGCGCGAACAGCCGCCGCGCGACTGCAACGTCGACGTCGCTTGCGGCGGGCGCGCCGGTCTCCTGCATGGCCGCGCGCAATTGTGTGTCGTCGAGCGCGGTCCAGCGCCGCAAGGTGTCGAATACGCGGGTGGCCATGTTGGCGGCGGCGGCCTTGGTGAAGGTCAGACAGAGAATCCGCGCCGGATCGGTGCCGCCGAGCAGGAGGCGGATCACGCGCTGCACCAGGACATGCGTCTTGCCGGATCCGGCATTGGCGGCGACGAAGGCGGAGCGCTGCGGATCGGAAGCGCGCGCCTGGCGTTCGCGCACGATGTCGGGAATGTCGCGCGCGGGCTTCATGTGTCGTCGCCCTCCACCAGCCCGCCGCTTGCCGACCATTCCTTGACACGCGCGAGGTCGTCATAGGTGCCGTAGCGGTTCTTCCACATCGGCATTACCAGCGAACGATAGGGCTCGGCAGGGTCGTCGAAGCGAGCGACGAGCAATTTGAGTTTGGCGAGCGCATGCTCCGCCGCCGCATCGGCGCTCATGTCCTTGAGGTCGACCGCATCAGCCTCTCCGCCGGCATCCCCGCCCTTGAGCTTCACATAGACAAGTTCGCCGACCGAAGCGCCGGCAGGAATGCCTTCGAATCCTCCGCCGCGCAGGATTGCGGCTTCCAGTGTGAGCTGCGGCGCGATGCCGGCGCGGACCTGCTTGCCGGTCGGCACCGCGCCGGTTTTGAAATCGACGATGCTGTAGCGGCCGTCGCTGCGCCGCTCGAGACGGTCGGCAATTCCGGTCAGCCTGAACTGCGTTGCGCCGGCCTGGAACGACAATCCGCCCCGCCGCTCCGCCACGATCGTGTCGATGTCGGCGCGCCGTTCGCGCTCCCAGGCGACAAACCAGCGGGCGATCTGCTGGAATCGCGGCCACCAGAAGGCGCGAACCTGGGGATCGTCCTCGAACGGTGCAAAGCGCCGGCGCCCGAATGCCAACAACCGTTCGAATGCGTCCGCGGGCAGGTCGCCGGCATGCGCCTGCGAGAAATCGCCGATGGCGCCGTGAATGGCGCTGCCGCGCTCGGCCGCTCCCGCGGCAAGGCCGACGGGATCGAGCCGCGTCAGCTTCAAAATGTGCCGCGCATAGATCGTGTAGGGGTCGCGCAGCCAGTGCTCGATCTCGGTGACGGAGAGCGCCTTCGGCCGTGTCGCAAGGGGCGGGCGCGGCGCCGGCGCCGGCACCGGCTCCACATCGGCGGGCCGATCCAGAGCGTGCGCCCATTGCAGGTATTTCGCGCCGCGCGCGACCGCCGCATTCCAGCGCTCTTCTCCGGCAATCGCTGCAAGGCGCTGCAGAAAGCGCGACGGCACGGTCGGGGTGCCGTCGACTTTGGCTGCACGCGCCACCACGATCTCGCGCGCACCAAGCGCCTGCGCGAAATCGTGCGCGGACAGGCCGATGCGGCGCTCGGGCAGGTCGAGACCAAGCTCCTTGCGCATCGGACGGCTGAGCCAGGGGTCGTTGCGAGTCTCCGGCGGCCAGATGCCTTCCACCAGTCCGCCCAGCACCATGCGGTCGGCCACCTGCAGACGCGCCTCCAGTGGACCGTAGATGCGCACCCGCGCCCCGGGCGCACCCGGTCGCCGCACCATGCGTGCTGCCATCAATTGCCGGAAAAAATCGGCGTATTCGTAGCCCGCCAGCAGGCATGCCTTTGCCGTCCCGCTGCCGTCGATCTCGTCGAACACCTGCGCCAGCAACAGTCCGTCTGCGCCGAGAAAGGCCGCACCCGGCTCCGGCGCGTCGCCGGAAAGCCGGGCGATCGCGTTGCGATGCGCCTGTGCGATCGCATGCAGCGGCGCGGTGCCGCTCGCATATCGCTCCAGTGGCGCCAGGGCGACAGCGAGGCGCTCGATCAGCGCGCCGGCCTGCTGAAGATCGGCGCGCGCCAGCGTCCGGCGCGGATCGCTGCGATGCAGGTCGTCGAATTCGCCGCTCAGCGCCTGCAGCGCCCGCGCCAATGCGCCGATGCCTGCTGCCGGCCGCGCGCCGCGCAGCAATGCGCGTTCGAGCGTTGCGGCATGCGCATGCGGGCTGCAAAGCGGATGCTTGAGCAAGGCCAGCAGGGGTACGGATGCGAAGCCGCCAAGCGCGGTTTCCGCCACCAGACGCGCAAAGACGCCTGCCGGGGTATCGTGCAGCGGGTCGCCGCCGGAATCGTCGACCGGCACCTTCCACCGGTCGAGCGCGGCGAGAACGCGCCGCGCCAGGCCGCGATCCGGAGTGATCAGCGCGGCGGTGTGGGAGCGGGACGCCGGACCGCCGTCGTCGACCGCCTCGCGCAGCGCAATGGCGATCGCCAGTGCTTCGTCTTCCGAATGCGCCGCCTCGATCGCGACGATCGAACCGAGGGCCGCCTGCGCATGCGCGGCGAACGGCGCGTCGCTCAGCCGCGCGCGCCAGCGTTCGGTCGCGGCGGCCGGACGCAGCGCCTCGCTGAGCAGGATTTCGCGGCCGTGCGCCGCCGGCGGCAACAGCGTTTCTACGTCGCTTCGCGCGATTCCGAGCGACTTGAGAAAGCCGGCCATGCCGTATTGCGGATGCCCCGGCAGCGGCGATTCGTCGTCGGCGACCAGCGACCACGTTTCCTCGTCGAGATTTGTGTCGAGGCCGGGCAGCACCACCGCGCCGTTCGGCAGGCGCGCGATCGCAGCGAGCAGCTTTGCAGTCGAGGGCATGGATGCGGTCGAGCCTGCGGCGATCACGGGTCCGCCGCCGCTCCGGGCCAATCGTTCCGCCTCCAGCGCGATCAGCCGGTCGCGGCGCGCGGCCGGCTCGATGCGCCCGCGTTCGGCGAGAATTTCCGGCCAGTGCCGGTGCGCGATTTTCAGGAAATCGTGGGTCAGCCGCCAATACTGGTCGAGATCGTCCGGAACGAGGCCATCGAGCCGGCTCCAGTCGACGTTTCGCGTCGTCATGTCGTCGAACAGTCGCGCCAGTTCGTCGGCGAGCGCGAGCGCGGATGCGGGAGCTGCGACGATCGGCGGTGTGCCGCCGTCCGACGCGATCCTCTTCGCCCATTCGCGCACCAGCGTCGAAAGCAGCAAGCGCCGTTCCATCGCTTCCATCGCGGGCGCCAGCGCGAGGGCCTCGTCGGCAAGGGGGCCGAGCGCGCTTTCCGCGAAGGCGATCTCGTCGTCGTCGATGTCTCCGACCGCGACAATGCGCGGCAGGATCGCCGCCTGCGTGCCGGTGACGTCGAGAAAGACGTCGCGCGCCAGCCGGCAGGCGCGCCGTGTCGGCAGGTAGATCGTCGCGCCAGCGAGCGCGAACGGATCGTCGCGAAACCGAAAGCCGGGTACGAGCCGCCCCTCCAGCAGCGCCGCGATCAGCGCCGGCAGGAAGGGAACCGAAGCGGGAACGGTGAAGACGCGCGCCGCAGAATCGCTCATGCCGCGATCATAGGCGGCGATTCGCGCGCTTCCTACCGGCGCCGGTCACGCGGCGCTGGCGAGGATCGCGGCTTCCGCGAGCGCAATGGCCTCGGGCGTGCCGACATGCATCCACAGGCCGTCGAGCCGCAGCCCGTATAGCCGTCCCGCTTCCTCGGCGCGATCGAACAGCCGCGTCAGCGAGAAGGCGCCCTCCGGCGCGCCATCGAAAAGACGCCGGGAGAGAATGGCCCCGCCCGCATAAACGAACGGCACGACTTCGCGTTCGGCACGCCGCCGCAGCCGCCCGTCGGCAAGCATGGCATAGTCGCCGCGCCCGGAATAACCGATGCTGGTCGCGGCCGCCGCCATCAACAGCAGCGCGTCCATTCTCTCTTCGTCGAATTTGGCGCCGAGTCGCTGCAGATTCGGCCGCACGCCGTCGATCCAGATGCTGTCCGAGTTGAGATGAAAGAACGGCCGGTCGCCGAGCAGCGGCAGCGCTTTTACGACGCCGCCGCCGGTCCCGAGAAGTCGTTCGCGCTCGTCGGAGAATACGATGCGCGGTGCGCGCCAGCCGGCCAGCCGCGCCTCGATCTGCCCGCCGAGATAATGCAGGTTGACCACGGCGGTTTCCACGCCCGCAGCGGCAAGGCGCTCGAGCCCATGCTGGATCAGCGGCTTGCCGCCGACCTCGATCAGCGGCTTGGGCGTGGTCTCGGTGAGCGGACGCATGCGTTCGCCGAGGCCGGCGGCAAGGATCATGGCCGCGCGCGGCGCGGCGTTGCGAGGCAATGTCTTCATTCGTCGGTCGGCCCCCTCAGTCCGGCCATTGCGGTACATGCACGCGGTACCATCCGGCAAGGGGGGCAAGCCCGGGATGGGCAAGCGAGCGCTGCAGATAGCCCCATACGCGCGGGATATGCCGCAGATATTGCGGTTTGCCGTCGCGCAGGTCGAGCCGAGAAAAAATTCCGAGGATTTTCGAGGCGCGCTGGGCGGCGAGCGTCGCGTAAGTCCGAACGAAACCTGGCGGATCGAAATTCGGATCTCCGTCCCGCCGCGTCTGTGCGTAGCGGCCGAGCAGCGCGATTTCCAGCTGCTCGGGAACATCGACGCGCGCATCCTGCAGCAGCGAGGCGAGATCGTAGGCCGCAGGCCCGATCAGGGCGTCCTGGAAATCGAGCACGCCGACGCGGCTGATGCCGAGCCGTTCCGGCAGCCAGATCAGGTTGGGCGAATGAAAGTCGCGCAGAACCCAGGTCTGTTCCGCCGCCAGTACCGGCTGCAGGGCCTCCGTCCACAGCGCGAGAAAGGCCGCGCGTGCCGCCCCGCCGACCGGCCCGGTCAGACGCGGCACATACCAGTCGAGCAGCAATTCCGCTTCGATCAGGAAGGCGTCGAGATCGTAGGGCGGAATCCGGTACTCGACGCCGCGCTCCACCGGCAGCGTGTCGTGGACCTCGTAGCCGTGGAACGACAGCAAGGCATCGACCGCAGCCAGATAGCGCTCCTCGATCGGGGCGGGCGGATCGCCTTCGACAAAGCTTTCGCTGCCAAGGTCTTCCATCACGACAAATCCGTGCTCGATGTCGGCGGCATGGATTTCCGGTGCGGAGAAGCCGCGTTCGCGCAGGCCGTTGGCGAGAGCGACGAACGGCTTCACGTCTTCGGCGAGATGCGCGATGGCGCTGTAGGGATTGCCGTCGCGCACCGGCGGGCCTTCCGGGCGCGGCGGCGCATTCATCAGGATCGCGGTGCGGCCGTCGAGCGCGAGCCGCTCATAGGTGCGCGTCGAGGCGTCGCCCTGCATGTGCGTGCGTTGCGCAAAGGCGAATCCGGCGCGCGCGAGGAATTGTCGGAGCGCGCCGAAACGCTCGGCGCGCGCGGCGCAGGCGCCGTATCCGGTCAGCCGCGCCTGGCGGTGCGACATGCCGTGCTGCGGCGCCAGCGTCAGCGCCAGATCGAATCGGTCCTCGGGCAGAAAGCCGGCGGCGCGATCCGGCCATTCCACCAGTATGACGGTTTCGTCGGAGAGGTCGTCGAAGCCAAGCTCGGCGAGTTCGGAGGGGCCCGACAGGCGGTAAAAGTCGGTGTGAACGAGCGGAAAGCGGGGCAAGTCGTAAGTCTGCATCAGCGTGAAGGTCGGGCTCGGCACCGCCAGGGTGCTGTCGCCTGACAATGTGCGGATCAGCGCCCGCGCAAAGGTCGTCTTGCCGGCACCGAGGTCGCCGGACAGCGTCACCAGATCGCCTGGCTCGAGCGCCATGGCGAGGTCGAGCGCGAGACGTTCGGTGGCCTGCTCGTCTTCGAGCGCGATGGACAAGCTGGTACCGCCGGGCGTGATCGGCAGCATGGGTCACCCGCCTAGGCGGCGGCGATGCGCTCGGCCGGCTGTTCGAGAGGAAATGCGCAAATGACGGTCGTGCCTCGTCCAACGTCGGAATCGAGGATCACCGTACCACCATGCAGCTCGACAAAGGAACGCACAATCGACAGGCCGAGCCCGGCGCCGCGATGCTGCGAGCCGAGCGGGTCGGTTTCGAACCAGTCGAATATGCGGTCTTTCATGTCGGCGGGAATTCCCGGCCCATGATCGGTGACCGAAAACACGATAGCGTTGTTGCGTCGCTGCGCGTCGAACAGGATCGTGCCCCCCGGCGGCGAGAAGCCGACCGCGTTGGACAGCAGATTGAACAGCACCTGGCGTACCCGCCGCTCGTCCGCGGTGAAGCTGCCGATATCGTCGGCGACGCGGGTGTCGAGCCGGATCTCGTTCTTGACCAGGCGGTCGCGGATGCCTTCGGCGGCCTCGCTCATGATGCGAACGATATCGACCTCGCCGAGATTGAGCGTCATTGCGCCGGCATCGATGGTGGCAAGATCGAGAATGTCGTTGATGATGGCAAGCAGCGCGTTGGTGGAGACGGTGATATAGCCGAGATATTCGGCTTGCTTGGCGTTGAGCGGGCCGGTTGCCGGGTCGCCGAGAAAATGCGCAAAGCCGATAATGTTGGTGAGCGGCGAGCGCAGTTCGTAGGACACGTGGTGCAGGAAATTGACCTTGATCCGGTCGGCGGCTTCCAGCGCCTCGTTGCGCTCGCGCAGCGCGCGTTCGATGTTGATGCTGTCGGTAATGTCCTGGAAGGTGACCAGCGTCGCGCCATCCGGGAGCGGGATGGTGGCGAGATCGACCACGCTGCCGTCGCGGCGTTCGAGCCGGCCGGTGACCGGATCCCGCTGCCCGATCGAGGTGATTGCGGTGCGCAGCGCGCGCATGGTGGCATCTTCCGGGTGCAGCGGCGCGCACCAGGCGACGATCGCCTCGATATGCGGACGCTCGGCCAGCACTTCCGGCGCAAGTTTCCACATGGTCGAGAAGGCCGGATTGTGCAGGCGCAGCCGTCCGTCGCTGGCGAACACCGCCACCGCCTCGGCGAGATTGTCGAGCGTTTCGCCCTGCACGCGGATCAGCGCATCGAAGCGCCGTTCGAGATCGAAGCGCTCGGTGACGTCGTCGAACAGATAGGTGACGCCGCCTTCCGGATTGGGCGTGGTGACGACGCGCAACGTGCGTCCGTCCGGAAGGTGCCAGAGCAGTTCGCGCGCATCGAGCGCGCGGTAGGCTTCGTGCAGATGCGACTTCCACTGACGAAAATCCTGCTCTTCGGGCAGTTTGCGCGCGGCGCGCAGGCGGTCGAGCACCGCCGAATCGGTCGGGCTGTCGTCGAGAAAGGTATTGTCGAGATCCCAGAGCGTGCGATAGGCGCTGTTATAGAAGGTGAGGCGCTGGTCCGCTCCGAAAATCGCAACGCCGGTTGCGAGCTGGTCCAGCGTGCGGCGATGCGATTCGACGATGCGCGCCAGTTCGTCGCGCAGGCTCTCGATTTCGGTGACATCGATGCCGACGCCGGCGCTGCCGCGCGGCGTTTGCACCTCCAGCACTTCGAAAATGCGTCGTGCGCCCGCTGCGATGGCGGGAACGCGGGCGCGGAAATTCTCACCGGCCTGCCGCACGCGTGCGGATTCCTCGCGCGTGCGGCTTTCCAGCAATTCCAGGCCGCGCAGGGCCGCGTCGTGCACATCGCGCGCTTCCACCGCGTCGAGATAGGCCTTATTGACGAATTCGAGCCCGGCCGCCTCGTTGTGCGACCAGACCGGACAGGGCAAGGCCTCGATCAGCCCACGCAACGCCGCCATTTCGCCGGCCGTTTCATTGTATCGCGCCTTCAGCTCGACGAGTTCCCGGCGAATGCCGCGCACGTCGCGCAGCCGCAGCACGGCGCGGCCGCCGATGGCGCGGCCCTCGGCCTCGACCGGATGCCCCGACAACGTGGTCACCGGCATGGAAAATCCCTCGCCGGTGCCGCGCAGCGCTTCGACCGCCCGCTCCATCGCCTGCGCCTGCTCGGGCGGCAGCCAGGAACCGAACGCCAGAACGCGTTGCGGCTGGCCGGAGGCGGCGACGATGGCGATGTCGCCGACGATTTCGGGACGGTCGGAAGCCGCGGCCCAGGCGACGACGATCTGCGGCTCCGACAGCAGCAGCGCATTGGCGCGGTCGGCGTCGGCGGTCAGCGTGATGATCTGGTCGCGCGCCGCCGCTTCCACCGCGGCCGCCAGGCGGCGCGAACGCAGCAAAAGGATGGCGGTGACCGCGAGCGAGAACAACAGCCCGAGAAAGAGTCCGAGCGCGGCTACCGCCTGATGCTGGAATTCGGACAGGGCGGCGAAATATGCGCCGGCCAGCACCGCCGGATCGTATTCGTCACCCGCGGCCAGGGCGGGACACGCGGCCAGCGCCGACGCTGCGGCGATCGCGAATCGCCCGTGACGCGGTGTGGCTCGCAGCCGTCCGCCCATCCCCCGCTTCATTCCTGCATGTCCGTTGCCCCGAAGGCCGCTGCAACGCCCAACAACGCGACTGGGAGACTGGGGCGCACAACCGGCTGCGTGGCGCTAACCGCCGCAAGCGCCACGCGAATCGGTTGACTGTAACCGCAACGGGAGACGGGCCAAAGAGTCCAGACCGTGAACACCGCACCGTGCGACCGACCGGTTTATTTGGACGTCCGGCGCACCAGGTCTTCGATGACGATTTCACCGAGCGCTGCTGCGAATGCGCGTTCGGCCTGGGCGACCGCCGGCAGAACGACGGTGCCGACGAGACCGTCGGTCGGAAGCTGCTTGTCGATAGCGTCGTCGGCGGTACCTGCCGCGCGCAGGATTTCTGCAGCATTGATCTGCGTCGCCTTGCGGCCCAGTTCGTAGCCGCCGCGCGGTCCGCGCACGCCGCGGAGAATGCCTTCATGGACCAGTGCCTGCAGGACGGGTTCCAGATGCCGTGGCGGTAGTCCATGCCGGCTTGCCAGAGCCTTGGCGGAAACCGGCCGGTCCTTGGCATTGAGCGCTACGTCGATCACCGCTGCGACGGCAAGGATCCCCTTGCGGGACAATAACATGTCAACGCCTCGCGGTGAATTATGGCGTATAAAGATAATCTATTAATTCGCGCCGGGTCTAGTCGACTCCTCTATAATCCACCCGTTTTCAATCCGGTGGAGCCGAAGCCGCCCGACCCTCGCTCGGTTTCCGCGAGCGTCTCCACTTCCTGCAATTGCACAATTGCGACCGTTGCGATCACCAATTGTGCGATGCGCATACCGCGGGTAATCGCGAACGATTCGTCGCCGTGGTTGATCAGAAGAACCGTAATCTCGCCGCGATAGTCCGCGTCGATCGTGCCGGGCGCGTTGAGCACGGTTACGCCATGCCGGGCGGCGAGGCCGGAACGGGGCCGGACCTGCGCTTCGGTGCCGGCGGGAAGAGCGATGGCAATCCCGGTCGGGATCGAAGCGTAGCGCCCGGGCGGGATGACGACCGCGGCTGCGGCATCGACGGCGGCATGCAGATCCATGCCCGCCGCAGCGACGCTGTGGTAGGCGGGCAGCGGCAGATCGGAGGCGTGGGGCAGGCGCTTGACCTGCAGGCGCAGTGAATTCACCGCGCCGCTCCCGCCAGCGCGGAGACGATACGCGCGATCAGCGTGTGCGCCACTTCGTCCTTGGATTGCGGCGGCCAGGATTCGACGCCGTCGCCGGAGACCAGATGCACGGTATTGCGATCCCCGCCCATCACGCCGGTCGCCGGCGAAACGTCGTTGGCGAGGATCCAGTCGCAGCCTTTTCGGCGCAGCTTCTCGCGCGCGTGCTCGACGACGTTCTCGGTCTCGGCGGCAAATCCGATCACCAGGCGCGGCCTTGCGGCATTGCGCCGTGCGACGCTGGCGAGAATGTCGGGATTTTCCGAGAGTTCGATCTGCGGAACGCCCGACTTGTCTTTTTTCATCTTCTGCGCGTCCGGTTGCCTCACGCTCCAGTCGGCGACGGCGGCAGCGAAGATTGCGACATCGGCGGGCAGAGCATTCTCCACCGCGGCGAGCATCTCGCGTGCGGTTTCCACTTTGAGGGTCCGCGCGCCGGCTGGATCGGCGATGCTCACCGGTCCGGAGACGAGCGTCACGTCGGCGCCGGCCGATACGGCGGCGCGCGCGATGGCGTGACCCTGCTTGCCGGAGGAGCGGTTGGCGATGTAGCGCACCGGATCGATCGGCTCGTGCGTGGGGCCCGACGTCACCAGGATGCGCCTGCCGGCAAGCGGGCGGGCGGACGGCCTCGCCAGAAGGCCTTCGACGGCCGCGACGATTTCTAGCGGCTCCGCCATGCGGCCGATTCCGGCCTCATTGCGCTCGGCCATCTCGCCGTCCTTCGGCCCGACAAAGTGCACGCCGTCGGCGGCAAGCCGGGCGGCGTTGCGCGTGGTTGCGGCATGCGCCCACATATGCGGATTCATGGCCGGGGCGGCGAGGATCGGCTTGTCGGTTGCGAGCAGCACGGCCGTCGCCAGGTCGCCGGCAAGGCCGGCAGCCATCTTCGCGATCAGGTCTGCGGTGGCCGGCGCGATCACGATCATGTCGGTATCGCGTGCAAGCCGGATATGGCCGACGTCGAATTCGCTCTGCAGGTCGAACAGGTCGGTATAGGCGCGCTCGCCGCACAGCGCTCCGGCGGAGAGCGGCGTGACGAATTCCTGCGCCGCCTTGCTGAGGATGACGCGGATCGACGCACCCCGCTCGCGCAGACGGCGGATCAGATCGAGCGACTTGTAGGCGGCGATGCCGCCGCCGACGATCAGGAGGATGCGCTTGTCTTTGAGCATGGCGGCCCGATCCGTGCCTTCTTCTAAGCCTTTCCGCCCTGCGGCGGAAGCGTTCATCGGCCGGCGCGGCTATGGTTAACGCCGCGCAGCTCAGCGCAGCAGAAAGACAATATAGGCCAGCAGGGCCGCAATCGCCCAGAGCGCAATTGCAGTCGAACGGCCGCGCCGGGCCTCCGCTTCGCCGATGGCGCGCACCGTTTCCGGCGCGAGAACGAGGCCGTCGCGCGTGATGGCGTCGAGCTGGGTAACGAGGTCCGCGCCGCGCGACAAGAGCGAGGGAACGCCGCCGAGAAAGCGCCCGACCTCGACGGCGCCGCCGGCGGCGTCCTCGATCCGCCCGGCCGGCCCGAAATGCCGTTCCATCCATTCGCGCACCACCGGGTCGGCGGTCGTCCACATATCCAGCTTCGGGTCGAGCGAGCGCGCGACGCCCTCCACCACCACCATGGTTTTCTGCAGCAGCAGCAGTTCCGGACGCGTGCGCATATCGAACAGGCTCGTCACCTCGAACAGCAGCATCAGCAGCCGCGCCATCGAGATTTCCTCGGCGGTCCGGTTGTGGATCGGTTCGCCGATGGCGCGGATCGCCTGCGCAAAGCTCTCCACCGAATGATGCGCCGGCACATAGCCGGCCTCGAAATGCACCTCCGCCGTGCGGTGATAGTTGCGGGTGATGAATCCAAACAGGATTTCGGCGAGGAAACGCCGTTCCTTCGGCCCGAGCCGGCCCATGATTCCGAAATCCACGGCGACGATGCGCCCCTGGTCGTCGACGAACAGATTTCCCGGATGCATGTCGGCATGGAAGAAGCCGTCGCGCAGCGCATGCCGAAGGAAACTCTGGATCACCGCGCGGCCGAGCTGCGGCAGGTCGAAGCCTTTCGCGATCAGCGTGGCGTGATCGGACAGATGCGTGCCGTCGATCCATTCCAGCGTCAGCACGTCCCGTGCGGTTCGCTCCCAGTCGACTGCGGGCACGCGAAAGCCGGCATCGTCGCGCGTATTCTCCGCCATCTCCGACAGGGCGGCCGCTTCCAGCCGCAGATCCATCTCCAGCGCGACCGAGCGGCGCAGCGTCGCCGCCGTCTCGATCATGCGCAGGCGGCGTGCCTCCGCCGACAGCCGCTCGGCCGTGCGTGCGGCAAAGGCGAACGCGTCCTGATCGCTCCTGAATCGGCGCTCGATGCCGGGCCGCAGCACCTTGACCGCGACCTTCTTGCGCCCCTGCGGCGTCTCCACTTCGGCTCGATGCACCTGGGCGATGGAAGCGGCTGCGACCGGCGGTCCGAAGCCGGCGAAAACCGACCGCAGCGGCATCCCGAACGCCTTCTCGATCGCGGCCTCCGCCTGTGCCTGCGGGAACGGCGGCATCTTGTCCTGCAGGCTTTCCAGGTCGCGCGCGAGCGAGATGCCGACGATGTCCGGCCGCGTCGCCAGGAACTGGCCGAGCTTCACATAGGTGGGGCCGAGCCGTGTCAGCGCGGCGGCGAGCCGGCCGGCGGTGCCTTCGCTGCCGGGACGCTCGATCATATGCGCCAGATACAGGCCGAGCCGTGCCGGCGCCGGCACCGCCTGCGGATCGACAAGCGATACGACGCCCTCGCGCGCGAACACGAAGCCGGCGCGGGCGAGGCGGACGAGATGGGCGAGGGGCGATATCACGTGAATGCGCGCAACGGTCGGGCCGGATCGGAACCAGGAAATGTCACAGCCGCCAGCCCGTATGCAATGCGACGATGCCGCCGCTGATCGGACGGCAGGTGACGCGGGCGAATCCGGCATTGCGGATCATGGCGGCGAACGCTTCCGGCGCCGGAAACTTGCGGATCGACTCGACGAGATAGCGGTAGGAATCGGCGTCGCCGGCGACGAGGCGGCCGAGCGCCGGGATTACGTTGAACGAATAAAGTTCGTACAGCCGGTCGAGCCCGGGGACGTCCACGGTGGAAAATTCCAGGCAGACGAAGCGGCCGCCCGGCCGCACCACGCGATAGGCCTCGCAAAGCGCCGCCTCGATGCGCGGCACGTTGCGGATACCGAAAGCGATCGAATAGGCATCGAAGCTGCGGTCGGGGAACGGCAGCGCTTCGGCATTGCCCTGCCGAAACACGATGTCTCCGCCTTTGCCCCGGTGTGCCGCGCGTTCGCGTCCGACCGCGAGCATGTCGGAATTGATGTCGAGAACGGTGACGCGCGTGCCGCTGCCGCCCGCCGCTATCACGCGCATGGCGATGTCGCCGGTGCCGCCGGCGACGTCGAGCAGGTGGAACGGACGCTCGCCCTTCGGCGGGTCGATCGCGGTGACCATGGCCTCCTTCCAGGCCCGGTGCAGTCCGCCCGACATCAGATCGTTCATCAGGTCGTAGCGGCGCGCGACCTTGTCGAACACCCCGTCGACCAGCGCCTGCTTGTCCTCAAGCGGCACCCGGCGGAAGCCGAAATGCGTCTCCGATCCCGATTGCGGCATGAATTGTCCTTTCCTGCGAATACCATAGCCTGCGGCGCCGCGCGGCGCTATCACTCTGCTCCCCGCCGCTCTGCGATGGTGAATGGCGCAATGCCCGAACTGCCCGAAGTCGAAACGGTTCGCCGCGGCCTCGCGCCGGCGATGGAGGGTGCGCGCATTCTCAGGGTGGAGGCGCGCCGGCCCGATCTGCGCTGGCCGCTGCCGGCGGATTTCGCAGCGCGGCTGCAGGGGCAGACCGTCACCGGGCTTGGCCGCCGCGCCAAATATCTGCTTGCCGATCTCTCCTCCGGCGACGTGCTGCTGATGCATCTGGGCATGTCGGGCTCTTTCCGCATAGCGCGGGACGGGACGGACGATCGCGCGCCGGGCGATTTCCACCACGAGCGTTCCAAGTCAGCCGCACACGATCACGTCGTCTTTCATATGGCGGGCGGCGCGCGCGTCATTTTCAACGACCCGCGCCGTTTCGGCTTCATGAAGCTTGTGACGCGCAGCGAATTCGACCGCGAACCGCTGTTGCGGGCGCTCGGTCCGGAGCCGCTCGGCAATGCCTTCGGCGCGGACCTGCTGGCAAATGCCTGTCGCGGCAAGAAGACGAGCCTGAAAGCCGCGCTCGGCGACCAGCGCGTCGTTGCAGGGCTTGGCAACATCTATGTCTGCGAAGCGCTCAGTCGTGCGCATCTGTCGCCGCGTCGCCGCGCCTCCACTATTGCCGATGCCGCCGGCGCGCCGAACGAGCGCGCGGTGCGGCTTGCGGATGCGATCAGGGCCGTGCTGGCAGAGGCAATCGAGGCCGGCGGCTCCTCGCTGCGCGACCATCGCCGGACCAGCGGCGAACTGGGCTATTTCCAGCATTCGTTCCGCGTCTACGACCGCGCGGGTCAGCGCTGCCCCAGCCGCGGCTGCCGCGGCAAGGTGCGGCGCATCGTGCAGGGCGGGCGGTCCACCTTTTATTGCCCCGCCTGCCAGAAATGAGAAGAGACCCGGTCGGGGTCTCGTCTCCTGCCTGGGCGTTACGCCGCCCTCTAGCAATGCACCGGACGCAGCTGTCCGGAGCGGGTGCGCACGTAGCAGCGTTCCGGCGGCGCCGTCGCAGCCCCGATCGCCGCACCGGTGGCGGCGCCGATCGCTCCGCCCGCAAGGGCCGCGCCGCCGGAGCCGCCGGCCACGCCGCCGATGACCGCTCCGGTCGCGCCGCCGAGCGCGGCGCCGGCGAGCGCACGCTCCTGGCGTGCCGTCTGGCAGCCGGCGAGAAGCAATGCCGCCAGTGCAACCATGATCAAGTTTCGCATGCGTTACCCTTTCTCTTGTGGAGTGAAAACGCCGGCGGCCGCGGCCGTTCCCGGCGCGTCATTTGCGTCTGCGGCTTCTGCCTTTGCGCCGCTTCAGCGAATGCAGCATGTCGTCGGCATGCTTGCGGTAGGCGTCGTGCAGTTTCTCCAGATCTTCCTCCGAAAGATCCTCCGCCGTGGCGAGCCTGTTGCTGGCGCCGCGCACGACGAGCAGCAATTCGGCGAGCTTGATCTGCAACGCCATGGTGTCGCGGTTCTGCGTATTCTGGATCAGGAACACCATGAGAAAGGTGACGATCGTCGTCGAGGTGTTGATGATGAGCTGCCAGTTCTCGCCAAACCCGAACAGCGGACCGCTGGCGAACCAGACGCCGACGAGTCCGGCCGCGACGAGAAACGTCACCGGTCGTCCGGCTAAATGGGCGACGTGGACCGAGAACCAGCTGAACCAGTCCTGCTGCGGAGGAGGCACATGGATGGCGTGGGGATGACTGTGCCGGCTTCGGGACTTGTGCGCCATGGCCGTCGCCGACCATTGCCCGTTCAGCGATCGTTGCCGGCGAGCACGGCGCGCGTCGCCTTGTCCGGACCGAAATCGTCGAGACTGTCCACCGACATCAGCTTTGCCAGCCTGTTGCGGGCGCGGTTCACGCGGCTCTTGATGGTGCCGACCGCGCAGCCGCAGATGTCGGCGGCTTCCTCGTAGGAAAAGCCGGAGGCGCCGACCAGGATCAAAGCCTCGCGCTGTTCGTCGGGGAGCTGGCGCAGGGCGGCGCGGAATTCCTGGAATTCGACGCGGCCGACCTGGTCGGGATGCGATTTCAGACTGTCGGTGAAGCTGCCGTCGGTGTCTTCGACCTCGCGGCGGCGCTTGCGGTATTCGGAGCGGAACAGGTTGCGAAGGATTGTGAACAGCCAGGCCGGCATGTTGGTACCGGGCTGGAACGAATGGATATTGGCCAGCGCGCGCAGCATGGTTTCCTGCACGAGGTCGTCGGCCCGGTCCACGTTGCCGCTGAGAGAAATGGCGAACGCACGCAGGCTGGGCACTGCGGCCAGAATCTCGTCTCGGACCTTCGGGTCCAGCGTCATTCGGGCTTCCCTTCGTCGGTCGACGGCTTGCTTTCGGGCTCGTCAAGCTGCCGCAGCAGGCTCACGAAGCGGTCGGGGACGCCCTCCTGCACTACGTCGTCGTACATCGCGCGCAGTTGCTGCCCGATCTTGGCCTGGATCTCGCGATTCAGGCCGGAAGGACTGCCGGCAACCTTTTTCTCCGCGGACATGCTTTGCATTGACGAGTCTGGGGTTCGGGTTTTGTCTGTCTTTCTGTCGTTCATTGCGATCCTTGCCGCCGTCGGCTGGTTAGGCGACACCCCCCCTGCACCTGCGTTCAACGGGGGCGGAGACAAAAGGTTCCCGCCCCGGGAACCGAATTTGGGGCGCCGCGTTTAGGGGTGTAATGTGCCCATGAGGGAGGGTTGCACGTGTCTTCTGCACAAGCGATTGCACCGTATTTGCCGTTTCTGCGGCGCTATGCCCGCGCCCTGACCGGCAGCCAGACATCGGGTGACGCCTATGTCGCGGCAACGCTTGAGGCCCTGGTTGAGGATCCGGGCCTCCTGGAGGAAGGCGGCTCGATACGGGTATCTTTGTACCGTCTTTTCACAAAAATCTGGAATTCGGTGCTGGTCAACGGCCGCGCCAATGTCGTCGATCCGACGCTGCCGGCCGAACAGCGGCTCGGCAATCTCACCCCGCGCCCGCGTCAGGCCTTCCTGCTGGTGGCGCTGGAGGGCTTTTCCGAGCAGGACGCGGCCAGCGTGCTGGATTGCGATGTCGGCGAGGTGCGCCGGCTGGTGGATGAATCCGGGCGAGAACTGGCGGCCGAGATCGCAACCGACGTGATGATCATCGAGGACGAGCCGTTCATCGCCATGGATTTGGAGGGGCTGATCGAGTCGCTCGGCCACAACGTTCTGGGCATCGCCCGCACGCATGCCGAGGCCGTGAGTTTATCCCGGTCCAAACGCCCCGGCCTGATCCTGGCGGACATCCAGCTCGCAGACGGCAGTTCCGGACTGGACGCCGTCAACGAATTGCTGCGCACCTTCGAGGTGCCGGTGATTTTCATCACCGCCTATCCCGAGCGGTTCCTGACCGGGGAGCGGCCCGAGCCGGCCTTCCTGATCGCCAAGCCGTTTCAGCCGGCGACCGTATCGGCGGTGGTCAGTCAGGCGCTGTTCTTCGAGCGCAAGGCGCGGCGCGCAGATCGCCGGGCGGTCGGCTGACCGGCGCGATACGCAGACCATAATTTGCACGCGATTGCGGCCGGCCCCTGCGCCGGCCGCTTTCGTTTTGCCGCACAAATGCCCTGTCCGGCGTCCGGAACGCGAAAGTCGCCCCGGCGTTATTGCGATTGACAATCCAGCAACAGGGAAGAGGCGTCAGATGAGACGCACCATTGCAATTCTCGCCGGTACTGCGGGCGTGCTTGCGACGTTCGTGCCGGCGCTTGCCGACGACGGTTCCGTTCCGGCCTCGTTCGAGATGCGGTGGCTGCCGCAAGCGACGGTCGCGAAAGGCGATCGGCTTCCGGGCGTCGCAGCGGGCGAGACCACGATCGTCAAATACGTCGATCCGCGCCTGCGCATGACGGTCGTTCACAAGATGACGCGCCCGTCCGCGCCGCAGAGCACCGATCGGCGCTCGCCGCTGCCGCATCCGTCGAAGCCGGACAAGCCGAAGACGCCGTTCGCCTGCGAGCCCTCTTTCAGTCCGGTAACCGTGCCCTCGATGGCCGGCATCAGCGGACGGTGCCTGGCCCATGCCGACCCGCATGCGCGTATGGCGGCGGTGCGACCGTAGGCGCCCGGTCCCGGACCCGTATTGCCGGATGCATGTCGCAACAAAGCCGGGCCGCGAGGCCCGGCTTTGCGATTCTGCGAATTCGGCGCGCCGTCCAGAAATGCGAGCGGCGGCTCAGATTCGTCCGATCAGTATGAGGATCAGCACAACGACCAGAACGGTGCCGATCAGGCCCGAGGGTCCGTAGCCCCAGCCGCCGCTATAGGGCCAGGCCGGGATGGCGCCGATCAGCGCGAGGATCAGGATGATCAAAAGAATGGTGCCAAGGGTCATGAGATCGCTCCGGTTTCGAATTGCGGCAGTGATCTTTCCGTTCGCCCGCTCCCGCCGTTCGGAAAAATGCCGCGGATAGAACGCCGGTTCCGCGCGCGGGTTCCGTTGCCTCATTTGGAACAAAACTTGCGCACGTTCGTTCAGCTGAATTGCCGTGTGCGGCAGGCGGCGAGGCCCGCCCTGTTCGCAGCCGAGCTGCACTCATCGCCACCAAGGAGGGATTCATGATCCGTGCTGCTGCCTTCACCATCGCCATCGGCGTCGCGCTCGCTGTCGCGCAACCGGCTTCGGCGCAGTCGCGCGTGAAGATCGGCACGCTGGCCTGCGACATGTCGGGTGGCATCGGCATGATCGTCGCCTCGCGCAAGGAACTGCGCTGCACGTTCTCGCCTTCGGATCGCGGACGTCGCCGCGAGGCCTATGTCGGTAATGTCACGCGCATCGGCATCGATCTCGGCGCCACCGGCGGCGGACAGTTGCTCTGGGCGGTCTATGCGCCGACCACGGCGCGTGCCTGGGCGTTGGCCGGCGGCTATGGCGGGGCGAGCGCGGAGGCTACTGTCGGCGCCGGCGTCGGCGCCAATGCGCTGATCGGCGGCTCCAACCGCACCGTCATGCTGCAGCCGTTGTCCGTGCAGGGCCAGAGCGGGGTCAGCCTTGCCGCCGGCGTGGCCGGTCTGCAATTGCACCCCGCGCGCTGATTGCGCCGTATTGCGACGCGAAACGGTCGCCGCCGGCGGCCGTTTTGCTATTTTGTCGTTTCAGAGTCTGTCATCAACGGGTCAAGGCGACGACCTGCCGACGAGGACCATGCGCGCGATCACCATTCTGCCCGGCGTTGCAAATTCCGCGCGGCTCGACACGCTGCCGCCGCCCGACCGCGCGGAGGGCGCGCTCCTGGTTCGCACGCTTGCGCTGGGCGTGTGCGGCACCGACCACGAAATCCTTGCCGGGCTTTATGGCGCAGCGCCACCCGGCGCGCAGCGGCTGGTGCTCGGTCATGAATCGCTCGGCATCGTGGAGGAGGCGCCGACGGACAGCGGCTTTGCGCCCGGCGATCATGTGGTCGGGATCGTGCGCAGGCCCGATCCGCTGCCGTGTGCGGCCTGCGCCGCCGGCGAATGGGACATGTGCCGCAACGGCCTCTATACCGAGCGCGGCATCAAGGAACTGCACGGATTCGGCGCCGAGTATTTTCGCCTCGAACCGGAATTTGCGGTGAAGGCCGACCCGGCGCTCGGCCTGCTTGCCGTGCTGACCGAGCCGGCCAGCGTTATGGCCAAGGCCTGGGAACATGTCGCGGCGATCGGACGCCGCAGCCGGATCGTCGTGCCCTCCCGCCTGCTGGTGACGGGGGCGGGGCCGGTGGGGCTTCTGGGCGCGCTGATCGGCGCGCAGCGCGGGCTCGAACTGCACGTGCTCGACCGCAATCGCGAGGGCCCGAAGCCCGAACTGGTGCAGGCGCTGGGCGGCGTCTACCACACCGGGCCCGAGTCGCTCGGCGACATGCAATTCGATGTGATCATGGAATGCACGGCCGCTGCGCCGGTGATCGCGGCGGCGATTGCGCGCTGCGCGCCCGCGGGCATCGTCTGCCTGGTCGGCGTTTCGGTCCCCGGCGCGACGCGACCGTTCGATATCGGCGGTTTCAACCGCAAGCTGGTGCTGAACAACGAGGTGGTGTTCGGGACGGTGAACGCCAATCGCGCGCATTATTCACTGGCGGCGCAGGCGCTGGCGCAGGCGGACCGGTCATGGCTGTCGCGGCTGATCACCCGGCGAGAGCCGCTCGAACGCTGGCGCGAAGCGCTGATGCCGCAGGAGGGCGACATCAAGGCGGTGATCGACTTTTCGCTGTAGCCCGCCCTCAGGCCGCCGTAGCCGGCTTTCAGGTCGTCAGCCAGGCGACCCCGAAGGCGAGGCAGACCAGCGCGATGCTGATCACAAGAACCGCGAGGACAGGGCGGTCGAGAAAGCCTTGCCGCGCTTCGACCGGATTGAGCGTCGTGGTTCTGAACCATCTGCGCAATGCCATGCCCGCACTCTCCCGTTGTCTCCATTTGCAACAGTCCGACAACGCCGCGGCAGCCGCGAGCGTTCCCTTTGAACCCCTTTCGCCCCGATTGCGACCCATTGACGCCCAAAAGTGATAGAATGGCCGGTATCGATCTCCGGCCGGCACGGTGATTGCGCCGTGCCGCATTTCTTTCAGGAGCCCTTGCGCCATGTCCACATCGACCCTGGTCGTCCTCGGCGTCATCGCCGTCGCCGCAGCCTATATCGTCGTGATCTACAACGGCCTGGTGGCCATGCGGCAGCGCGTGAACCAGGCCTTTGCCGACATCGACGTGCAGCTCAAGCAGCGGCACGACCTCATTCCCAACCTGATCGAAACGGTAAAGGGCTATGTCACGCACGAGCGCGAGACGCTCGATGCCGTGGTCAAGGCGCGCAATGCCGCCATCGCGGCGCAGGGCCCTGCGGCGCAGGCCAATGCCGAGAACATGCTGACCGGCGCGCTGCGCGGCCTGTTTGCGCTGGCGGAGGCCTATCCCGACCTCAAGGCCAACACCAATTTCCAGCAGCTTCAGACCGAACTGGCCGATCTGGAAAACAAGATCGCCGCCGCACGCCGCTTCTTCAACAACGCGGTGCAGGAATTCAACACCGGCATCGAGCAGTTCCCGGCTGTGCTGATCGCCGGCCCGCTCGGATTCACCAAGCGCGAATTCTTCGATCTCGGCGAGGCGCGGCCGCAGCTCGAACTGCCTCCGCAGGTGAAATTCTGACCCGCAATCCGCTTCAATCGCACATGCGCAGGACCGATCGATGACCGCCTACGGCCTCTACAGCCATATTGCCGCGAACAAGCGCCGGTCGATCGCCCTGCTCGGAGGCCTGTTTCTGCTCGTCTATATCATGGTGTTTGCCGGCGCGCTGCTTGCGCAGGGCGTGCTGTACGGCGATCAGGAACTGAACGTCCTCGTCGCGCGGGCGTGGGATCACCTGATCGTCGCCCTGCCCTTTGCAACGCTGGGCGCCGCACTGTGGATCGCGATCGCCTATCGCTTCCACCAGTCGATGATCGATGCGCTGACCGGCGGCAGGCCGGTTTCGCGGCAGGCGGAGCCGCGCATCTACAATCTGCTGGAAAATCTCTGCATCTCGCGCGGCATTCCGATGCCGAAGCTGAAAGTGATGGATACCGGCGCGCTCAACGCCTTCGCCACCGGTCTCAACGAGAAGCAATATTCGATCACCGTCACGCGCGGCCTGATCGACCGGCTCAGCGATGCCGAGCTGGAAGCGGTGCTGGCGCATGAGCTGACGCATATCCGCAACGGCGACGTGCGCATGATGGTGATCGCGGTCGTCATCGCCGGCGTGATATCCTTCGTGGCCGAGCTGTTCTTCCGCTCGATGGATGCCGGCCGGCCGATCCGCTACGGCGGCGGCTCCGGGGGCAACCGCAAGGGCGGCGGCGGCGCGATCCTCATCGCCGTCGCATTGATCGCGCTGGCCTGGCTCCTGTCCATCGTCATCCGCTTTGCGCTGTCGCGCTCGCGCGAATTCCTCGCCGATGCGGGCGCGGTGGAACTGACGAAGAATCCCGACGCGATGATTACCGCGCTGCGCAAGATCGAGGGGCGCGGCGAACTGCGCGGCGTCACTTCTTCGGTCATGGAAATGTGCGTCGACAATCCGCGCGAGGGCATCGTCGACCTGTTCGCTACGCACCCGTCGATCGATCGGCGCTGTGCGGCGCTGGTGAAATTTGCCGGCGGCCGCGATCCGGGACCGATGGGCGAATTGACGGAGGATTATTCCGGGGAGGATCGGGACGAGCCGGCCGAGCAACGGCCTGCGCCCGCAGAGCCGACCGGGCCGGAGGGCCGCGGACCGTGGAATTTTCCGTTGCCGGGCCCGGGCGGGCCGTGGGGCACACACCGGACCGTTTAGCTTTCCCGCGGATTCAGGGGCGGTAGATGCCGGTGCGCGGGTCGCGCCGCAATGTCGGGCGCGCCGCCTGCCCAACGGTCTCTCCGCCTTGCGGGCGACGCACCCGATCGAGTTCGTCGTTCGCGCGCCGGTATTCGCGCGCCAGCAGCCGCACGATTGCGGCGGCGCCGAGCGCGCCAAGCGCCCAGGCGGCAAGTGCGGGAATGGCAGGCAGCGGCATTTGTCCTCTCCTTGTGACCTTCGGTCAGAGCCCGTAGCGTGCCCAGATTGCACGCGCTTCCAGCGCCGAAACGATGTCTTCGCCGATGCCCGGACCGTCCGTCCGTCCGGACAATGCATGCGCGGACATGCCGGAAAATCTGCGCCCGAACCAGCCGCGCTCCGCGATCAGCGGCGTTGTAACCTTGTCGCCGAACTTTTCCCTCAATACCGCGCGTATCTCGCCAACGCTGTCGGCAAGCCCGAGTTTCACCGCCTTGCTGCCTACCCAGTATTCGCCGGAGAACAGTTCGGAATCCGGCGCCTGCAGCCTGGTTCCGCGCCGCGACTTCACCAGCGCGATGAAGTTGCGATGGATGTCGCTCTGAATCGCCTTCAGGCGGGCCACATCCTCGGCATTTTCGGGCAGAAACGGATCGAGCATCGCCTTGCGTTCGCCCGCGGTGTAGATGCGGCGTTCGATTCCGAGCTTGTCGAGCGCCCGGTGCATGCCGAAGGTTGCGCCGATCACCCCGATCGATCCGACGATGGACGACTGGTCGCAAACGATTTCGTCGGCGGCGCAGGCGATCATGTAACCGCCCGACGCGCCGACATCTTCGATAAAGGCATAGACAGGCAGCTTGTGTTCTTCGGCGAGCGCACGGATGCGGCTGTAAATCAGGTGCGACTGGACCGCCGATCCGCCCGGAGAGTTGATCGCGACGGCGACCGCGCGCGCGCGTTTGACCTTGAACGCACGTTCCAGCAGGCGCGCGGTGCTCGCCAGCGTCATCCCGGGTCGCAGCGGGGTGACCACGCCGATCACGCCGCTCAGACGCACCACAGGGACGATCGGCCCCGGCCGCAATCGCGCCGGCAGCAGCCGGGTGAAAAATCCGTCCGCGCGGTTGCCGTTGGCTGTCATGTGGGCCCCTTAAAGCCGGCTCCCGAATCGTTCGGGCAAGCCGGGATTTCCGTTTCATTGCATGGACGCATCGGCGACGCATCGGTGAACGCGGAACTCCGTTGCCGCGACGGAGTTATTGCCGCGATTGTGGAGGCCGTCATGAAGATCGCTTTTCTTGTCCTGCTTCTGGGCACGATCATGGCCTGGTCGCACTTTTCCGCGAAACGCGACGGCGGGAAGCCGCTGGCGCAAGACTGACCCCCGCAGGCAGCGGCGCGCCTGCCCGCATGACCCGTTCGGCCGCAGCAGTCGGCCCGGCCGCATCGTTGAGCGAAAAGCCGGGCAGCAGCGCCATCGGCGTCCGGCTTCCCTTGACGGCGGAAACGATGACGCGCATGGCCGGTTCGTCCGCCCTGCCATGGACCGGCTGCACCCTCTGCCCGCCAAATCCCCGTATCGATGCCTGCAGCACATCGGCAAGCCCGTCGGCGCGCCAGATCAGCGTGAGCGTGCCGCCCGAGGCAAGCAGGCGGCCGGCGGCGCGAATCCAGACCGCCAGCAGACCGGCCTCCCCGCTGTGCGCGCCGCGCCGCTCGCGATCCGGCGAGGGCGGGTCGGCGGGCCGGTTGAAGGGCGGGTTCATCATCACGTGGTCGAACGCGCCCGTCCCGAGATGGCGTGCGGCAAAGGCTCGGGCCGGGGCACCGGCGTCGAGCGTCACGGCGCGCGCGCGGCCGGCAAATCCGTTGCGCTCGATATTCGCCGCCGCCAGCGCCGTCAGCTGCGGATCGATTTCCACCAGGGTGACGTCGATGTCGCGCACGCGTGCGAGCAGCGCAAGACCGGCGGCGCCGACGCCGGCACCGAGATCGGCCACGCGATCGCCCGCCCGCGCCGGCACCGATGCGGCAAGCAGGATGGCGTCGTGCCCGAAACGATGGCCGCGGCGCGGCTGCAGCAGGCGCAGCGTGCCATCGAGAACGGCGTCGTCGGTGACCTCTGCGCGCTCAGGGCTCATCGGGGCGCAGCTCGTGCCCGAGACCGGCGTCGCGCAGCACCGCGCGCGCATCCGATTCCAGCGCGTCCGCGACCAGCACACGACGCGGCAGGATACCGATCGATCCTTCGATCACGCTCATGTTGCGGTCGAGTACCAGATGCGGAATGCCGGCGCCGTCGAGCAACGCCTCGATCGCGGAGATCAGGATCGCGTCGTTGGTGCGGACGATTTCGCGCATGACCGCGTCAGGCGCGCGGCGCCTGCCGCCGCTCCTGCAGCGGCGGCTGCGCAAGATAGGCAAGCAGCTTCATTTCGCGCCGACCGCGCGTCACGGTGTCGAGGATAAGCCCGGCGACAAAGGCGAGCAGCGCCGAAAGCATCAGACCGGTCGAAAGCACGGCGGTGGGCAGGCGGGGGACGGTGCCCGCCTGCAGATAGGTGACGAAGACGGGGATCGCGAAGCCGACCGAGGCGATGGCAAGCGAGATGCCGACAGCGGAAAAGAAATTGAGCGGCCGCTCGGAGCGATAGAGCCGGAAAATCGTCCACAGGATGCGGAAGCCGTCGCGCCAGGTATTGAGCTTGGACTGCGAGCCTTCGAGCCTTGCAAAATAAGGCGTCCTGATCTCGCCGACCGGCAGGTCAAGTTCGAGCGCATGAACGGTGAGTTCCGTCTCGATCTCGAACCCGCCGGAGAGAACGGGAAAGGATTTGACGAAACGGCGCGAGAACACGCGATAGCCGGACAGGATGTCGGTAAAGCTCTTGCCGAACACCGTACTGACGAACCAGGTCAGCATGCGGTTGCCGGTACGGTGACCGCGCCGGTAGGCGGCAGTCTCGCGGTCGACGCGCGCGGCCACCACCATGTCGCGATGGTTTTCGATCAGGTCTGAAATCATCGCCGGCGCGCTCGGCGCGTCGTAGGTGGCGTCGCCGTCCACCAGCACATAGACGTCGGCGTCGACATCGGCGAACATCCGCCGCACCACATTGCCTTTTCCCTGGCGGGTCTCGCTGCGCACGATGGCGCCGGCCTTGCCGGCCGCCGCGGCGGTGCCGTCGGTCGAGTTGTTGTCGTAGACGTAGATGCCGGCATTGGGCAGCGTGGCGCGGAAGCCGGCGACGACGGTCCCGATGGCGGCGGCCTCGTTGTAGCAGGGGACCAGCACGGCGATGCGCAGGCCGGTTTCCTCGCCGCCGGCGCGATCCCTTGCCGGAGCCTCTTTCAGTTCGCTTTGCATCGACCCGTCCGCTGCTGAGGGCGCAGGCATATAGTCATTGCGGCAACCGGTACTCTTGCCGCATTAGCATAGCGTTTCTATTCTCGCGCGTCTTTTCTGGGAGAGATTCTTGGCCGTCGTCGTTCCTTTCGAAAGCCCGCCCCCCGCCGGCATCGATTCGCTGGTGGCGCTGGTCGCGCCCGACATGCAGCGCGTCAATGCCGCGATCCTCGCCCGCACCGGATCGCAGGTGACGATGATCCCGGAGGTGGCCAACCACCTGATCGGTTCGGGCGGCAAGCGGCTGCGCCCGATGCTGACGCTGGCGATGGCCGGCCTCGCCGGTTATGGCGGCGACGGCCATATCAGGCTCGCCGCCGCGGTCGAATTCATGCACACGGCGACGTTGCTGCATGACGATGTGGTGGACGAGAGCGAGATGCGGCGCGGCAAACTGGCCGCCCGCATGCTCTGGGGCAACGAGGCGAGCGTTCTTGTCGGCGACTTCCTGCTCGGCCAGGCTTTCCGCATGATGGTCGAGGTCGGCAACCTGCGCGCGCTGGAAATCCTCTCCACCGCCGCGGCCGTGATCGCGGAAGGCGAGGTGATGCAGCTCTCGGTCGCCAAGAACACGGCGACCACGGAGGACGAGTATCTGCAGGTGATCCGCGGCAAGACGGCGGAGCTGTTTGCCGCGGCCTGCGAGGTGGGGCCGGTGCTGGCCGGGCGGCCGAAGCGGGATCTCGCCGCCTGCCGTTCCTACGGCATGAATCTCGGCATCGCCTTCCAGCTGGTCGACGACGCGCTGGATTACGGCGGCAAGGCTGCGAGACTCGGCAAGAATGTCGGCGACGATTTTCGCGAAGGCAAGATCACGCTGCCGGTCGTGCTCTCCTTCCGCCGCGGCTCCGACGCCGAGCGCGCGTTCTGGACGCGGGCGCTGGAGCGGCGCGAGGCGACCGATGCCGATCTCGATCACGCGATTGCGTTGATGAACCGGCATCATGCGCTGGAGGACACGCTGGGGCGGGCGCAGCATTACGGCGCCATCGCCAAGGAGGCGCTGGCGCTGTTTCCCGAGACGCCGCTGAAACAGGCCCTGATCGAGGCGGTCGATTTCTGCATCGCCCGCGCGCATTGATCGGGCTCAGCCGGCGCCGAGCCTCGTCGCGCGGATCCACCAGCCGGGATGACGTGTCTGCAGGCCGCGCGCCGCGGCGTCGGCAGCGTCGGCTGCGGAATACAGTCCGAAGCAGGTCGCGCCGGAACCCGACATGCGGGCAAGCCGGCATCCGGCCGTTGCGCGCAGGGCCGACAGGACATCGGCGATCGCCGGCTGCAGCGCGACGGCCGCGCCTTCCAGATCGTTGCCGGCGGCGGCAACGACGGCGAGCCATCGGTCTGCGTCGGCTGTGGCCGGCATGTCCTGCACCGCAGGCAACGGCCGGCTGCGGACATCCATCGCCGCATCGAAGGCGGCAAAGACATCCCGCGTTGCAAGGGCTGCGCCGGGATTGACCAGCACCGCATGCAAGGCCGGCATGGCCAGCGGCGGCGAGAGGACGTCGCCGCGTCCGCGCATTGTGCGTGGCTTGGGATCGAGACAGACCGGAACGTCGGCACCGGTGTCGCGGGCGGCCGCGGTCAGCCGCGGGTCGGCGGAAGCAATGGCATTGAGCCGCGCCAAAAGCCGCAGCGCCGCCGCCGCGTCGGCGGAGCCGCCGCCAAGGCCCGCAGCAGCGGGAATATTTTTGGTAAGCCGGAAATGTCCCGACGCAATCTGCGGAATCCGGCGCTGCAGCGCGCGCGCGGCCTGCAGGACCAGATTGTCGGCATCGGGACCGGCTGCCGCCGCAAACGGGCCGTCCGTGCGCAGCGACGGCGCACCGTCCGCGCCCGGCTGCAGCGTCAGCAGATCGTGTTCCTGCGCGAACGCAACAAGACTTTGCAGCGGGTGATAGCCGTCGGCACCGCGCGGACCGACATGCAGCGTCAGGTTGACCTTCGCCGCCGCGCGCTCGCTCAGTCCGGCGGCGGTGGTGTGTCCCGGCATCAGCCGCCGTTGCCGGGCTTCTTCCTGTCGGCCGTGGTGGCGGTTTCCTCAGGAAGGCCCGAGCGCAGCTTCTCCTCGATCTTCTTGAGGTCGTCGGGATCCGGCTTCATGTCGCGTGCATGCGACCACTGAAACTTCGCTTCCAGCACGCGGCCGACCTTCCAGTAGACGTCGCCGAGATGGTCGTTGATGGTCGGGTCGTCGGGCTTGAGTTCGATGGCGCGTTCGAGATGCTTGAGCGCCTCCTCGTAATTGCCGAGCCGGTAATAGGCCCAGCCTAGCGAGTCGACGATATAGCCGTCGTCCGGCCGCTGCTCGACCGCGCGGCGGATCATCCGCATCCCTTCGTCGAGATGCACGCCCTGGTCGACCCAGGAATAGCCCAGGTAGTTCAGCACATGCGGCTGGTCGGGGTAGAGATCGAGCGCCTTCTTCATGTCGACTTCGGCCGCAGGCCAGTTCTTCGCACGCTCGTGACAGATGCCGCGGAAATAGAATAGCAGCCAGTTCGCCCGCGTCGGCTCGCGGATCTGGTCGATCGCCTTGCCGTAAACCGCCCCGCATTCGGCGAACATCTTGCGCGCGCGCATGATGTTGCCGAGCGCCATGATCGCTTCGAGATCGTCGGGCCGTTCGGCGATCAGCCGCTCCAGCCGCGAGCGCGCCTCGTCCGTCTTGTCCAGCGAATCCAGGTTGCTGGCGAGCTGAATCTCGGCGTTGCGGCGCAGCGGCGAAGTCAGCGGCACCTGCTCGTAATACTTGATGGCGAGCGTGGGCTTTTTGACCGCCTCGAAAATGTCGGCGAGCGACAAGAGCGCCAGCGGATGCTGCGGGGCGAGATAGAGCGAGAGCTGCAGATAGATCAGTCCCAAATCCTCGCCGCCGCGCCGGCCGAGCGCCGCGCCGAGACCGTAGAGCACTTCCGCCGCGCCCGCCTGCGCATTGTCGGCGATGAGCGGCAGCTTTTCTCCGCCGCGCGCGCGGGCCAGACTCTGCTGCACGAGCGGATGGCGCGGGAGCGCCTTCTCGAAATCCGCGAACACTTTGGTCGCCTGGTCTCGCTGGCCGAGCCGGCTGAGCAGGCTGCCGTAGGATTCGACGACGCGCAGCGCGCCGGAATCGAGCTTGTGCGCGCGTTCGAGCCGCGTCAGAGCTTCCTTGCGGTTGTTGGAGGCATCGAAGATCAGTCCCGCATGCAGATCCTTGAACAGGGCATACCAGTCGGCGCCCTGAAGCTTGTCGATCGTCTCGATGCCCGCACGCGGCTCGCCGGCGCCGAACTGGGTCCATGCCGTCAGCAATGCAGCGGTGAGATCGGTGACCGGGCCGCGCACGGATTGCGCGATCTGAACGCGCGCCGCCGCATACTGCTTCTGTTTGAGCGCGCGCACGCCGACGACCAGCCGCGCGATGCGGTCGGTCCGGTTGATCTGCAGCAGGCGGTCGGCAAGCCGCGCCGCCTCCTCGATGTCTCCGTCGGCGAGCACCGAGACGAAGGCGCGTTCGAGCAGTTCCGGATTTTTCGGGTCCGCCCGCAGCGCGGCGCGGTAATAGTTGGATGCGGCGGTGGCGTCGCGCTGGGCGCTGGCGTGGCGGGCGGCCAGGTAATTGCCGGCCACCGAACTGCGCGCCTCCGGGCGCGGCTTCGACTGCGCCAGACCGGTGCAGGGGGCCAACGCAATGCCCGCCGACAACGCCGCAATGCCGGCAAGCAGCCGGGATGAAGCGGAAACGATCACGAATTTCTCCATCATGCGGGCCGTCAAATCATGCGGGCCGTCGAATCGCGCAGGGCGTCGAATCGTGCAACCGCCCCGCCGAGCCTCGGTTTTCAGAATGGCCTTTTTGGAACTGAGCCGCAAGGATGGCCGACGGTCGCCCTGCAAGCTGCCGCCGCAAAGGGGCGGTATCGTGACCAAATGTCGCCGCCTTGGGCGGCAGCGGTCGCTGCACTCACATATTGGGATAGTTCGGCCCTCCGCTGCCCTCGGGAGGAACCCAGTCGATGTTCCGGTTGGGGTCTTTGATATCGCATGTCTTGCAGTGGACGCAGTTCTGCGCATTGATCACGTAGCGAAGCGCCGCGCCCTCGCCGACCCATTCGTAGACGCCGGCCGGACAATAGCGCGTGGACGGCCCGGCATACACATCGTGCTCGGAGGCGCGCTGCAGACCGGCATCGGCGACGACAAGATGCGGCGGCTGGTCTTCCTCGTGATTGGTGTTCGAGAGAAAGACCGACGACAGGCGGTCGAAGGTCAGCTTGCCGTCGGGCTTCGGGTAGGCGATGGGCGCGCATTGCGCGGCGGGCCTGAGCGTATCGGCATCGGCCTTGCCGTGACCGAGCGTCCCGAACAGCGAAAAGCCGAGCGCATTGGTCCACATGTCGAGGCCGCCCAGCGCAACCCCGACTACGGTACCGAATTTCGACCACAGCGGCTT
>CAYWCE010000016.1:0-42834 GCA_964456755.1 uncultured Hyphomicrobiales bacterium | reverse complement strand
GAAGTCGGCAAGTTCCAGCGGACCCATCGGGTGATGCGCGCCGAGCTTCATGGCGGTGTCGATCGCCTCCACATTCCCGACGCCTTCATAGAGCGTGTAGATCGCCTCGTTGATCATCGGCAACAGGATGCGATTGACGATGAAGGCGGGAAAATCCTCGGCGATGGCGATGGTCTTGCCAAGCCGGGCGACGAATTCCTTGCTCGCCTCGAACGTCTGATCGCCGGTGACGATGCCGCGGATCAGCTCGACCAGCTCCATCAGCGGAACCGGATTCATGAAATGGATGCCGATGAACTTTTCCGGCCGGTCGGTGGCCGCCGATGCGAGCCGGGTGATCGAAATCGAGGAGGTGTTGCTGGCGAGGATGGCGTCGGGATTGAGCGAAGGGCAAAGGCTTGAGAAAATCTGCCGTTTGACCTCTTCCTTTTCGGTCGCCGACTCGATGACGAGATCGCATTCGCCCAGGTCTTCCAGCTTTTCCGCCGGCTTGATGCGCGCCAGCGCGGCCTTGCGCTGCTCCTCGGTGATCGTCTTTTTCGCCACCTGTCGGGCCATGTTGCCGTTGATGGTGGCGAGCCCTTCCTTGATGCGGTCGGCCTTGACGTCGTTGAGCAGCACGGAAAATTCCGCCAGCGCGCAGACATGGGCGATGCCGTTGCCCATCTGTCCCGCGCCGATTACGCCGACCTTGCGAATGCCCTGCGCCATGCTGACCGTCCCATCCGCCCCAACTACGAAATCCCAACGACGAAATCCCAAGCCCGCATTCCGAAGTCCGGACTTTGCCGGACGCCGTTTCTACGCCGTTCCGGCGCAGCTTGCCACCCTCAGCCCCTGATCCTGGCAAGCTCGGCGTCAAGCTCCGGCAACGCCTGGTAGAGGTCGGCGACCAGACCGTAATCGGCGACCTGGAAGATCGGCGCTTCCTCGTCCTTGTTGATGGCAACGATGACCTTGGAATCCTTCATGCCGGCCAGATGTTGAATCGCGCCGGAAATGCCGACGGCGATATACAATTCCGGAGCCACCACCTTGCCGGTCTGCCCCACCTGCCAGTCGTTGGGAGCATAGCCGGCGTCTACGGCCGCGCGCGAGGCGCCCATTGCCGCGCCCAGCTTGTCGGCGACCGGTTCGATATACTTCGCAAAGTTCTCCCGGTTCTGCATCGCCCGGCCGCCGGAAATGATGATCCTGGCGGACGTCAGTTCGGGGCGATCGGATTTCGACAATTCCTCGCCGGCAAAGCTGGAAATGCCGGGATCGGCGGCGGCGGCGGCTTCCTCGATCGGAGCCGCGCCGCCCTCGCCCGCCGCCGCGAAGGTGGAGGTGCGCACGGTAATCACCTTCTTCGCGTCGCTCGACGTCACCGTCTGGATCGCATTGCCGGCATAGATCGGACGCTCGAAAGTGTCCGGCGTCACCACCTTTGTGATGTCGGAAATCTGCATCACGTCGAGCAGCGCGGCCACGCGCGGCATGAAATTCTTTCCCGTCGTCGTCGCCGGCGCGACAATGGCGTCGTAATTGCCGGCGAGCGAAACGATCAGCGCGGCAACCGGCTCGGCCAGCATGTGCCGGTAAGGCGCGGCGTCCGCCAGCAGAACCTTCTTTGCGCCATCGAGCCTGGCCGCCGCTTCCGCGACCGCGCGGCAGTCTTTGCCGGCGACCAGCACATGCACATCGCCGCCGAGGGCTTTCGCCGCGGTCAGCGCCTTGTGGGTCGCATCCTTGAGGGTGCCGTTGTCGTGTTCGGCGATGAGAAGGGTGGTCATGTGGTGGCCTCGGTATGGGTGTCAGCCGGGCCGCGCAGGCCCGCGCATGACCGGACAGGGAGGAACCGGACGCGGCAAACGGACATCAGATCACGCCTGCTTCTTTCAGCTTGCCGACCAGTTCGGAGACCGAGCCGACTTTCACCCCCGCCTTGCGACCGCCGGGCTCGGCGGTTTTCACCACCTTGAGGCGCGGCGCAATGTCGACGCCGTAGCTGTCCGGTGTCTTCTCGTCGATCGGCTTCTTCTTCGCCTTCATGATGTTGGGAAGGCTGGCGTAGCGCGGCTCGTTCAGCCGCAGGTCAGTGGTGACCACCGCCGGGCCTTTCAGCTTCACCGTCTGCAGGCCGCCGTCGACTTCGCGGGTCACGGAAATGTCCCCGCCTTCGACGGCGATTTTCGACGCGAACGTGCCCTGCGGCCAGCCGAGCAAAGCCGCGAGCATCTGTCCGGTCTGGTTGGAATCGTCGTCGATCGCCTGCTTGCCCATGATGACGAGGCCCGGCTTCTCTTCCTCGACGATCTTCCTGAGGATTTTGGCGACCGCCAGCGGCTCGACGGCGGCGTCGGTCTTCACCAGGATGCCGCGGTCGGCGCCCATGGCCAGCCCGGTGCGGATCGTCTCGGAGGCCTGGGCGGGGCCGATGGAGACGCAGACGATCTCGGTCGCCTTGCCGGCCTCCTTCAGGCGGATGGCCTCCTCGACCGCGATCTCGTCGAAGGGATTCATCGACATCTTGACGTTGGCGAGTTCCACCCCCGAGCCGTCGGACTTCACCCGGACCTTGACGTTGAAATCCACAACCCGCTTTACGGGCACGAGAACTTTCATGTCCCATCCTTCGCAGATGCGAAAACCGCGGCTACCTAATGTCGGGATCGCGCGCGAGTCAACGATGCGCAGGACATGGATGCGCAGGACACGGCTGCGCAGGATACGGATGCCCCGGACATGGCCGGGCGCGGCCGGTCAGATTGCGGGTCCGGCGCATGCCGCGCGCCGCGCCGCCTCAGCGGTTCTGCCCGGGGGTCCACAGCACGTCGCGGGCGCCCCTGTCGTTGGCGTGCCGGCTCGCCACGAACAGAAAATCCGACAGCCGGTTGACATACTTGACCAGCGCGGCGGAGACCGCTTCGTCCGGCCGGTCGGCAAGCTCGACAACCAGCCGCTCGGCACGCCGGCATACGGTACGCGCGACATGCAGACAGGCGGCTGCGGACGTTCCGCCCGGCAATACGAAGGAGCGCAGCGGCGCCAGCCCCTCGTTCAGCTCGTCGATCTCGCCTTCCAGCCGCGTCACCTGCTTTTCCACGATCGACATGCGCTCGCCGCCCGGTCCCCTCGCCTTGTCGGGCGAGGCAAGGTCGGCGCCGAGATCGAACAGGTCGTTCTGGATGCGCGCCAGCATGGCGTCGAGCCGCGCATCGGCGGCGGTGTGCAGCCGCGCCAGCCCAATGGCGGCGTTGGTCTCGTCGATCGTCCCGTAGGCGGCGACACGCAGGTCGTATTTCTTGCGCCGCTGGTCGTTGCCGAGCCCGGTCGTGCCGTCGTCGCCCGAGCGGGTGTAGATTTTACTGAGGACCACCATCGCTCAGCGCCCCATCAGCCAGATCGTAATCATGATGATGACGAGGGCGACGAATTGCAGCAAGACGCGCAGCCGCATCAGTCGCTGCGACAGATGCGGCGAGCCGCCGCGCATCATGTTGAACAGCCCAAGCACCAGAACCACCGCCACCGCCGCAATGGCGAAGGGAACGAGGGCGTAGAAGAAACTCTGCATGGCAAGTCCTTAGCATTGGCGTCGGACCGCCGCCAGCCGGTTCAGTTCATGACCGCGATCGCGCCGTTGAGGATCGTCGCAAAGGCGACCCAGGCGAGATAGGGCACAAGCAGCCAGCCGGCGATCCGGTCGCACTGGAAAAAGCGCCATGTCGTAATCGCTAACGCTGCGAGCAGCGCCACGATCGCGGCCAGCGCCAGGCGCGGCGCTTCGAGCCCGAAGAACACCGGCGACCAGAGCGCGTTCAGCGCAAGCTGAACGAAAAAGAAAATCAGCGCATGGTGTCGCGCCGACGATGCGGGCGCGCGCCAGACCCGCCAGGCCGCAAGCGCCATCGCCACATAGAGTGCGGTCCAGACCGGGCCGAACACCCAGTTGGGCGGCGCGAAGGAAGGCTTCGCGAGCTGCGCATACCAGCCCGGAATCTTCGGAAGCGTCACGTAAGAACCGGCCGCGCCGATCGCAAAGACCAGAAGAAGCAGGCCGGCCAGGACGCCGGCCGGACGATATCGTCTCGCCGGCTTGTCCGAACGAGGCATGACGCATCGCCTCCTGCTAGCCGACGAGCTGCTTTTCGATCTCGTGCACCGGCATTTTCACGTAGTCCTTGTCGATCTCGGTGCGCACGGCCTCGCGCACGTGCGGCGAATAGGACTGTCGCAACATGCCGAGTGCGCGCGGCGGCGCGATCAGGATCATGGACCTGGCATCGCCCGCGCCGATTGCGGCATCGAGGCGCCCGACCAGACTCTGCAGGAACTCGCGCTCCGCCTGCTCGTGCCAGTCTGTCTGCTCCATCGCGCTGCGCGCGCTGCCCACAGACTGGATCGAGCGGCCGGGCGCATCCGTACCGTGCTCTTTTGTCTTGGGATTGTCCTGCCGGTAAACCTCGCGGGTCTTCAGGTTGGGAAATTTCTCGTCGCCGACATTTTCGAGAATCAGCGCCTTGCTGCCGTCGCAGACGACGACCCAGTCGCCTTGGCCGATTTTCACCTTGGTCATCGAAAACTCCCTCGCTGTTCCAGTGTGAACATTCCCGGGCCGGCACGGCCTTGCGTTGTATCAAGTCGCGGTATGCCGCCAACGGGTCAACGTATCGCAGCACAGGCGGTTTCAGGCCACGGCAAAGACGGCAAATTCGGCATCTGCAATGCCCAGGCGCCGGAATCGTGCGCAGCCGAAATTCGCACGACGGTCCCGGCTGTCGCCGGGCCCGGGACGACGGTTTGCGATCGCGCGTTAATTGCTGCCGTCGAGCAGCCTGCGGGCAATGACCTGCGCCTGGATTTCCGCAGCGCCCTCGAAAATGCTGAGGATGCGCGCGTCGCACAGAATGCGCGAGACCGGAAATTCCAGCGCGAATCCGTTGCCGCCGTGGATCTGGACCGCGTTGTCGGCCGACGACCAGGCCACGCGCGCGGCCAGCAGCTTTGCCATGCCGGCTTCGAGATCGCAGCGTCGCCCGGAATCCTTCTGCCGCGCGGCATAATAGGTGAGCTGGCGCGCGGTCATGATCTCGACCGCCATCAGTGCAATCTTGTCGGCAACGCGCGGGAAGTTGACGATCGGCTCGCCGAATTGCTGGCGCTGCTCGGCATAGCCGAGCGCCTGCTCCATTGCCGCCTGTGCGACGCCGATCGCGCGCGCTGCCGTCTGGATGCGCGCGGATTCGAAAGTCTGCATAAGCTGCTTGAAGCCGAGCCCCTCGATGCCGCCGAGCAGGTTTTCCGCCTTCACCTCGAAGCCGTCGAAGGCGATCTCGTATTCCTTCATGCCGCGATAGCCGAGCACTTCGATTTCCGTGCCGCTCATGCCGGGCGCCGGGAACGGAATTTGGTCGGTGCCGCGCGGCTTTTCCGCAAGCAGCATGGACAGGCCGCGATGGCCCGGCTCTTTCGGATTGGTGCGCACAAGCAAGGTCATCAGGTCGGCGCGCACCGGATGCGTGATCCAGGTCTTGTTGCCGTAGACCTTGTAGACGTCGCCTTCGCGCACCGCGCGCGTCTTCAGCGAGGCAAGGTCGGAGCCGGTATTGGGCTCGGTGAACACGGCGGTGGGAAGGATTTCGCCGGAGGCGATTTTCGGCAGCCACTTGCGCCGCTGCTCTTCGGTGCCGCCGCCGAGAATAAGCTCGGCCGCAATCTCCGAACGCGTGCCGAGCGAGCCGACGCCGATATAGCCGCGCGACAATTCCTCGGAGACCACGCACATCGACTCCTTGCCCAGTCCCATGCCGCCGTAATCCTCGGGGATGGTGAGGCCGAACACGCCCAGATCGGACATCTGCGCGACGACGGCGAGCGGGATATAGCTGTTGGTGCGGTGCCAGCCCTGCGCGTGCGGAATGACCTCGCTGGTGGAAAATTTGCGCATTTCCTCGCGAATCGATTCCAGCGTGTCGTCGAGGCCGCTGTCGCCGACATTCGGGTCGTGCTGGGCGCGGATCAGTTCGACCAGCCGCACGCGCCGCACCGCGCTGTTGCCGTTGGCGGCGGCGTCTTCGACGGCCGGCGTCACGCGCGCGGCGACCTGCGCCATGGACAGGCCGAGATCGGACAGGCGCACGATCTCGTTCTGGCTCATCGGGATGCCGCCGAGAATCTGCGCCATGTATTCGGAAAGGCCGATGCCGACGAGCAGTTCCTCGATCTCGCCGAAACGCCCTTCCGACTGCATGCGCTCGGCATAGGAGAGGAGCTGGCGCATCGCCTCGACATAGGTGGCAAGCCAGGCAAGTCCGTGCGCAGCGCGCTGTTCGCGGTCGAACAGGCGGCCGACCATGCGGCCCTCGACGTTGACTTTTTCGCGCACGCTCAGCGTGGCGTCCGCCAGCAGGGCTTCGGCGGCGTCGACAAGCGCGCGCCCGCGGGCGAGCAGGGAGTCGGAAATGTCGGAGCGGAGGGCTGCGACCGGCATGGCGAAATCCTTTAGCGACCGGGCTTGATCGGTATCGAGTCACACTAATGGTGCAACGCACAAATGCAACTCCCCCCGAACGCAGGGAGGCATTAACCAAAGTCTAGTCAGTTTTTAACGAATTCGCGCTTTGCTCTCGCGCATCGCTGCCCGTTGCGCAGTCACCCTGTCCTGCACTGGCGCCAAGAATGAAGAAAATCGCTCGCACGTTCGTCCCCCGGCTTCCCGACCTTTCCCGGCCGATCTCCTCGATTTCCGTACGCATGCGGATCGCGATCATCGCCCTTGTGCCGGTCATCGGATTTCTTGTGAACGGCTGGGCCTATAGCAGCGGCGAAGCCGATGTCGGCGCCGCCTTCGACGGTCTGAAAAGCGCCCGTTCGCTCGAAGATGCAAGCCGCGATTTCAAGGACGCATTGTCGCGCATGCGCGCGGCAGCCACCGACTTTTCGCGCGATTCCCGGCCGGCTCACATCCGGATATTCGACGACAGCCATAACGAAGCCACCCGCAGCCTCGACCGCATCCAGGGCTTCAACGACGCGGAAGGAAACCGGTTCGTCCCGCAGGTTCGCGACACGCTCGCCGGCCTGAAGACCGGTTTCGGCAAGATGCTCGGCGCGCAGGAGGCCGTCGGCTTCAGCGACAACCAGGGCATCCGCGCAACGCTGCGCGATTCGATCTACATCGCGGAGACTTCGGCCTCCGACCTGAGCTGGCTCACGGCGGAGGACGCGGCGATGCTCGGCATCGCGATCGCGACCATTCGCCGCCATCAGGCCGAATACATGCTGCACCGGAGCGAGGAGGCGCGCGCAGCGTTCTTCGCCGCGCTCGACGAATTCAACGCCTCGGTCGACAAGATCGTCGCAGCGGACATCATGAAGGCATCGGTTCGCGATTCGGTGAAATATTATGCCGAGGCGTTCCGCAGCTGGACGGCCGAGATGCAAAAAGTATCCGACAATCTCGACGCCATCTTCAACGGAACCGAAACGCTGATGCCGCTGGCCGACCGGCTGATCGCGGCCGCCGGCGAAAGGGAACGGGTGGCCGCGGCCGATCTTGCCGTCTCGCAGACCCGCACGCGCAACATCATCATCAGCATCGGCTGCGCCGCCGTGCTGTTCGGCCTTCTGTTCAGCTTCCTGATCGGCCGCAGCATCACCGGTCCGCTTGCCGGGCTGGTAACCGCGATGAAGAATCTCGCAACGGGAAATACCGGGATCGACATTCCGGCAACGGGACTGAAGGACGAAATCGGCGAGATGGCGCGCACGGTGATCGTTTTCCGCGACAGCATGACGGAGCGCGAGAAGCTCGCCGCCGCGCAAGGCGAGGTAGGCCGGCAGCGCGAGCAGCGCGCGGAAACGGTGTCCCGGGCGATCGCGCATTTCGAGCAGACGGTGGAATCGGCGCTCGGCAAGGTGCGCGGTGCGGCCGAGCAACTGGAAAAGGCGGCCGGCACGCTGACCGGCGCCGCCGATGCCATGTCGGCGGAAGCCAATTCCGCCGGCGACCGCGTCAATGCCGCGTCCGCCAATGTGGCGACGGCCGCAAGCTCGGCGGAAGAGCTTGCCGCTTCGATCAACGAAATCGCAAGCCAGGCGAGCAAGTCGACCGGCGTCGCCGGCCGTGCCGTGTCGGAGGCCGACCGCGCCGTGAAGACGATGACCGAACTGGGCGGCGCCGCCAACCGCATCGGCGAAGTCATCGGTCTGATCCAGGCGATTGCCGGCCAGACCAACCTGCTGGCACTCAACGCCACCATCGAGGCGGCGCGCGCCGGCGATGCCGGTCGCGGCTTCGCCGTCGTGGCGTCGGAGGTGAAGAATCTTGCCGGCCAGACCGCCAAGGCGACCGAGGACGTCGCCAACCAGATCGGGGCGATCCAGTCCGCCGCGAGCGATGCCGCCGGCACGATCGAGCAGGTCAACGTCATCATCCGCGAAATGTCGGAAATGGCCGCCAGCGTCGCGATCGCCGTCGAGCAGCAGAACAGCGCGGTGTCTTCGATCGCCGACGGCGTGCATCGCGCCTCCACCGACGCGCGCTCCAGCGCCGACGCAATGATCCGCGTCGCCGCCGCCAGCCAGGATGCGCGCCGGACGGCGGAGAAGGTCAATGCGCTGGCCGATGCCCTCACCGCCGAGGCCGAGCATTTGCACACCGACATCCGCTCGTTCCTGAGCGACGTCGCCGCCGCCTGATCGGCGGCGCGCCAAGGACCGGCCAAGGACCGGCCAAGGACCGACAAGGAACGCCATGGGTCCGCCATTGGCCGCGGATGGGCCCGACAAGTGCCGGACGGCCCTTGATTGCCGCTGCAAATCCGATATCCAGCAGCAGGCGGCGCATCCGGCCCGTCGGTTGCATCGCCCCTGCCGCGGCTGCGCGACAGGGAACGGTCCGAACCGAGGCACAATTTGCATTTCGGCATCGCCTTCTTACGAGCCGGGAGCACGTCGGTGCAGGCGATTTCACGCGGCTGGCGCATCGCCTATGAGGCATTCCAGCGCCTCAATGCGGACGACGGGTGGGCGATTGCCAGCCACATCGCGCTCTCGGGACTGATGGCGCTGTTTCCGTTCTTTCTGGTGCTGACCGCGGTCGCCGGCATGATCGGTTCGACCGATCTCGCCAACGAGGCCGCCCGCCTCGTTCTGGAGGCCTGGCCGGAAGAGGTGTCCGCGCCGATTGCGCTGGAAATCCAGCACGTGCTCGACGGCGCGCAGCAGCAGGTATTGACCGTCGGCGCCGCGCTGGCCCTGTTCTTCGCCTCGAGCGGCGTCGAAAGCCTGCGCATCGGGCTCAACCGCGCCTATGCGGTGATCGACCGGCGGCCGATGTGGCTGCTGCGGGTGGAATCGATCGGCTATGTGATCGTCGCGACGATTGTCGTTCTGGCGCTCTCGTTTCTTGTGCTGTTCGCGCCGCTGATCATCCGCTCCGCTTACCGCTTCGTTCCCGCGCTGCGTGAGTTTGTCGAGATCATCACCATCCTGCGGTTCTCGGTGGCCGCGGTCCTGATCGTCGGGCCGCTGATCATCGTGCACAAATGGCTGCCGGCCGGCCGCCGCCGATTTGGCGAGATCATCCCGGGCATTCTGGCGACGCTGGTGCTTTGGCTGGTAGCCGGCACCCTGTTCGGCCGCTATCTCGCCGATTTCGCCTTCACCTACTCGGTTTATTATGCAGGCCTCGCCTCGCCGATGATCGCGCTCGTCTTTCTCTATCTCACTGCGCTGATCTTTATTTACGGCGGCGAGTTGAATGCCGTGATCATGAAACGGCGGAAGGAGAAGCGGCGGACCGAACGCTGAGCGGCTCGACGGCAGACATGCCGGCCTCGTTGCGCCCGGGACGTCCTAGCCCTGCACCGAGAACCCGCCGTCGACGGGGATCGCCGCGCCGGTGACGAAATCGGAAGCCGCGCTGCACAGAAACACCGCAATCCCAGCAAGATCGGCCGGCTTGCCCCAGCGTTTCGCCGGCGTGCGTGCCAGCACGCGCTCATTGAGCCCTTCCACTTCGCGCTTGGCGCCGTCGGTCAGTTCGGTCTCGATCCAGCCCGGCAGGATTGCATTGACCTGGACGTTGTCCCCGGCCCATCCGGTTGCCAGCGCTTTGGTGAGTTGCACCACCGCGCCCTTGCTGGCCGCGTAGGGAGCGGCATAGGCGGTGCCGAAAATCGAGAGCATCGAGCCGATATTGACGATCTTGCCGCCGCCGGCTTCGCACATTGCCGGATATGCCGCCTGCGCACACATGAAGGCGCTGGTCAGGTTGGTATCCATGACCAGATTCCATTCCGCAAGCGTGAGCCGTTCGGCCGGCTTGCGCACGGTGGTGCCGGCATTGTTGATCAGGATGTCGAGCCGACCGAACGCTTTTACGGTCTTTGCCACCAGTGCGCCGCAGGCGGCTTCTTTCGTGACGTCGGCTTCGCAAAACTCCGCCCTGCCTCCGGTTCCGCGCAGCAGCGCCAGCGCGTTCTCCGCCTTCTTTGCATTGCGCCCGGCAAGCATTACGTCCGCCCCCGCCCGCGCAAGCCCCTCGGCCATGCCAAGGCCGATGCCGCCATTGCCGCCGGTGACGATCGCCACCCGGCCCTTCAGGTCGAACATGTGCATGTGCGGTTCCCCGGCTTCCCTGCGCCGCGCCCGGGCAAATCAGGCGCGGCCGCCGAAATTAGCGCAGGTGCAAGACGGAACAAGCCCGGCGCGGCAATCGCCGGGACAACCGGGCCTCAGGTCACATGCCGGCGCACGCCTCCACCACATCCTCGAAGCTGCGCAAGCCCGTGCGCGGGGCCCCGACCAGCACCGCCATGTTCCCGGGCGCATGCTGGTTCTTCCACATCTTCTGGTGCGCGGCAGGGATTTTCTCCCAGGGAAACACCTCGCTCATGCACGGATCGATGCGGCGGTCGATCACGAACTGGTTGGCGGCGCTTGCCTGCTTCAGATGCGCGAAATGCGAGCCCTGGATGCGTTTCTGCCGCATCCAGACATAGCGCGCGTCGAAGGTGAGATTGAATCCGGTGGTCCCGGCGCAGAACACGACCATGCCGCCGCGCTTGACGACGAGGCAAGACACCGGAAAGGTCTGCTCGCCGGGATGCTCGAACACAATGTCGACGTCGCGCTTGCCGGTGATGTCCCAGATCGCCTTGCCGAACTTGCGCGCTTCCTTGGTCCATTCGGCGTATTCCGGCGAATTGACCTTCGGCATCTGGCCCCAGCAATTGAAGTCCTTGCGGATGATGACGCCCTTGGCGCCGAGCTGTATGACGTAGTCGCGCTTGCTCTCGTCGGAGATGATGCCGATGGCGTTGGCGCCGGAAGCCGCGCAGAGCTGCACGCCGAACACGCCGAGGCCGCCGGAGGCGCCCCAGACCAGCACATTGTCGCCGGGCTTGAGCGTGTGCGGCGCGTGCCCGAACAGCATGCGGTAGGCCGTGGCCAGGGTGAGCGTGTAGCAGGCGGATTCTTCCCAGCTCAGATGACCGGGCTTGGCCATCAATTGCCGCGACTGCACGCGGCAGAATTGCGCGAACGAGCCGTCCGGCGTCTCGTAGCCCCAGATGCGCTGCGAGGGCGAGAGCAGCGGATCGCCGCCATTGCATTCCTCGTCGTCGCCGTCGTCCTGATTGCAGTGGACGATCACCTCGTCGCCGACCTTCCAGCGCTTCACCTTGGCACCGACCGCCCAGACGATGCCGGAAGCGTCCGAGCCGGCGATGTGATAGGGATTCTTGTGCACGTCGAGCGGCGAGATCGGCTGACCGAGCCCCGCCCAGATGCCGTTGTAATTGACGCCTGCGGCCATCACGAAAACCAGGACTTCGTCCTCGGCGATCGGCCAGGTCGGCACCACCTCGATCTGCATCGACGATTCCGGCGGGCCGTGCCGTTCCTTGCGGATCGCCCAGGCATGCATCTTCGCTGGCACGTGACCGAGCGGCGGGATTTCTCCCATGCCGTACAGATCCTTGCCCGCGCCGTCCCTGGACGGCCTGAGTTCCACGACTGAAGACATGTCCGCGCTCCGGCAACGTTCGCGTTTTGACGACGCAAGTCTGCCGCACTCCTTTGTGCGCCGCAACAAAATCCGGTGGAAAGCCCCTGCGGCATTGGTCGAAGCCGGTTGCAGGGCTCCCGGTTCCCGCCGGCCCGCCGGCAGGCGTGGCAGGGTGTCGCGGGCCCGCGCGTATGAACGCTTTTCTAAACCCCCGGCCCTAAACCGAAAGTTCACGGTCGCGCAGGCCCCGGCAGACGGATTGGGCCCGGCGCCCCATGCGCGGACAGGGACGAAAGCGGGACATGCTGCGGCCCATAACAGCGGACAATGCCGGCGACGCCGTAACCGTCCTTGCGCGCGGATTTCCCTCTCACCCGGCGCAATTCTGGCAGAGCGGGCTCGAGCGGCTCGCGCGCTATCAGACCGGCGCTCCGCTCGGCTACCTGCTGTCGGCCGGCGGCAAGGATGCCGGCGTCATATTGACGATTGCGAGCGCGCAGCCAGACGGCGACGGCCGGCTGCGCAAGATCGTCAATCTGTCGAGCTGGTATATCGACGAAGCCGCGCGCTGGCTCGCACCGCGCATGCTGCAGCAGGTCGTCGCCGACGACAGCGTGCTTTATACCGATCTGACGCCGACTCCTTCGGTCAGCCGGCTGGTCGGGCGGTTCGGCTTCAGTCCCTGGACCGACGGCATTGCATTGTTCGTCTTGCCGTGGTCGGCGCTCGGCCGAGCGCGGGCGGACGTGCAGCGATTCGACCGCCTGCCGCACGACGCTTTTCCCGCCGCCATCCGCGAGATGCTCGCGCAGCATCAGGAATTCGGCTGCATCGCCGCCGGCCTGTGGGACGGCGAAACGCTGCATCCGCTGATTTTCAGCCGGCTGCGGCGCGCCGTGCCGGCCGTGCGGCTGATCTATGCCGCAAGCAACGCGCTTGTCGCCGCCCATATCGGATCGATTTCGCGCTTCCTCATGCGCGAGCGCTGCGCACTGCTCGCAGTGAATGCGGATCGCCGCGAACCGATGCCGGGCGGATTTTTTCTGCCGCGCGCGGCGCCGACCTTCTACAAAGGCGCGATGGACCGTCGCACGGTCAATCATGCCTATTCCGAATTCGTTATCCTCCAGATCTGAAACGGCGCGAGTCCGATGCTGTCACCGCAACCGACCGATGTGCGAACCGCGATTGCCGACTATCTGCGCCAGCGCTTTCCGACGCTTGCGCTGGATCGCGCCGACGACGCAACGGCCCTGATCGGCAGCGGCGCAATCGACTCGCTCGGCATTCTGGAGCTGACCGCCTTCCTGACCGAACGCTTCGGCATCGAAATCGCGGATGCCGATTTCGAGCCGGAGAATTTCGAGACTCTCGGGCGTCTGATCCGTTTTGTCGAGCGCAAGCAATCGTGACCGCGCATCCCTGGCTGCTGCATCATCTGCTCGACGCCGCGGCGAAAGCCGGAGCGAGTCGAATTGCGCTGATCGACGATGCCCGCACGATGAGCTACGGCGCCTTGCGGGCGGCTGCCGCCCGCTGCGCCGCGCTGCTGCAAAGCGCCGGGCTCGAGCGCGGCGATCGCGTCGCCATCGTGCTGCCGAAAAGCATCGAGGAATGCTGGTCGATTTTTGCCGTCAGCATGGCCGGCGGCGTGTTCGTTCCGGTCAATCCGCTGCTCAGGCCCGAACAGATTCGCCACATTGTCGAGGATGCCGGGGCGCGGATCGTGATCGCCAATGCGGCCTTCTGCGATTCATTGCGCGAGGTGCTTGCGCCGCTCGGACCGCCGGCGATGCTTAACGTCGAGGCGATGCCGCCGCACGCCAACGGCGCCGTGCCCGGGCAGCCGGAGGCGATCGGAGAGGATCTCGCCGCCATCCTCTATACCTCCGGCTCCACCGGCCGGCCGAAGGGCGTGATGCTCTCGCACCGCAACCTTCTGGCCGGCACGCGCATTGTGCGCAGCTATCTCGGCATCGGGCCGCAGGACCGTATCCTCTCGATCCTGCCGTTCAGTTTCGACTACGGACTTAACCAGCTGCTCACGGCCGTCGAACAGGGCGCGGTGACCGTATTGCTGACTTTCCGCTTCGGCGACGAAATCGTGCGCGCAATTCGCGGGCACGGGATTACCGGTCTGGCCGGCGTACCCACCATGTGGTCGATCCTCACCCGTGCGGCGCCGGACCTGGCGAAGGGTCCGCCGCCGACCCTGCGTTACATCACCAATTCCGGCGGTGCGGTGCCGAGCGACACGGTGAAGCGGTTGCGCGAATTGCTGCCCGCCACCGACATATTTCTCATGTACGGCCTCACCGAGGCTTTTCGCTCGACCTATCTGCCGCCAGCGGAAATCGAACGCCGGCCGACATCGATCGGCAAGGCGATTCCCGAATGCGAAGTGTTCGCCGTCACCGCCGACGGCCGGCGCACGAAGCCGGGCGAGGCCGGCATTCTCGTGCATCGCGGGCCGACCGTCTCGCTCGGCTACTGGAACAGGCCGGAAGATACCGCGCGCGTGATCAGACCCAATCCGCTCGTTCCGCCGGAACGGGGCGGCGATCCGGTCTGCTATTCCGGCGATCTCGTCACCCAGGACGAGGACGGCTATTTCTATTTTGTCGGACGCGACGACGCGATGATCAAGTCGTCGGGCTATCGAATCAGCCCGACGGAGGTCGAGGAAGTGCTTATGGCAACCGGCGCGTTCAGGCAGGTCGCAGTGATCGGCCTGCCCGACGAGATGGCCGGCCAGCGCGTTCACGCCGTCGGGATCGCGGCCACCCGGACGATCGACCTGTCCGGATTGCTGAAGGCGGCCTCGGGCCGTCTTGCGCCATTCATGGTGCCGCGCGCAATCGAGCTCGTCGATATGCTGCCGACCACCGCGAACGGCAAGGTCGATTACAGGCTTCTGGTACAGCAACGGGCCGGCCATGCTGGACAACGATAAGGCGCCGCGGCGCATGTTGGCGGCTCGCCTGGTCGCCGAACATTTTGCCGTGCGCGGCCCCGATCTGCAGATCGGCGGCGAAAGCGTGCGCGCGCTGGCGGAGCGTTTCGGCACGCCGCTTTACCTCTACGACGCGGGAGCAATGCGGCAATCCTGTCGCGAACTGGCGGGAGCGCTGGCCGGATTCGCCGACATCTGCTTCTCGATCAAGGCAAATCCGAACCCGCATGTCGCACGCATTTTCGTGAACCAGGGCGCCGGTATCGAAATCGCCTCGCTCGGCGAATACCGGCGGGCGCGCGAAGCCGGCGCGCAGCCCGAGCGTATCCTGTTCGCCGGTCCCGGCAAGCGGATCGACGAACTCGAAGCGGTCATCGGCGGGGGCATCGGGGAAATCCATCTCGAGAGCATCGAGGAAATCGGGCGGGTGGCTGCGATCGGCGCGCGATTGCGGCAGACCGTTCCGGTCGCCTTGCGCATCAATCCTGTCGCCGCGGCACAGGGCGGAGCCATGCGCATGGGTGGCGCGCCTTCTCCGTTCGGCTTCGACGAAGAGGATATCGACGCCGTTTCCGACCGCGTGCTCGGCGCACCCGCGCTCGAGCTGCGCGGACTGCACATGTTTGCCGGTACGCAAATTCTCGATGCCGGAGTGCTGATTGCGCAATGGCGGCACGGTCTCGAAGTCGCCGCACGGCTCGCACGCCGCATCGGCCGCCCGTTGCAGACGGTCGACCTCGGCGGCGGCCTCGGCATTCCCTATTATGAAGGCGATACTCCGCTCGATCTGAATGCGGTGCGGTCGGCATTGCCCGGGCTTGCGGCGCTGCGCGACGGCGAGCCGCTCCTGCGCAATGCACGCATTGTCGTCGAGCCGGGACGTTTCCTGTGCGGTCCCGCCGGTCTGTATGTCGTTTCCGTCAACGCCGTAAAGCAGTCGCGCGGCAAGCGCTTCATCGTCACCGACGGCGGCATGCATCATCATCTCGCGGCATCGGGGAATCTCGGCCAGGTGATCAAGCGCGACTATCCGCTGGTCGCACCCGCCCGTATGGACGCCGATGGGGGCGAATCCTGCACGGTCGTCGGGCCGCTTTGCACACCGCTCGACACGCTGGCGCGCAATGCCGAATTGCCGGCGCTGCAAGCCGGCGACCTCCTCGCCGTGCTGCAATCGGGCGCCTACGGCCTGAGCGCCAGCCCGACCGGATTTCTCAGCCACCCGCTGCCGGCCGAGGTTCTGGTCGACGGAGGCAACGCCGTGCGCATCGACACAGCCGCCGGCGGCTGACCGTTCGCCGCCCGGGGCGACCGCCCTAGCCAAGTTGCTCATTGGACCGCGCGTGCCGAGCCGCTATGCTGCGCTGCAATGCGGCCGCACGCCCGACACTTTTCCTGTTGGCATCGTCCGCAACGGTTCTCTTGCGCTGACATCCGATGGCCTTCGCGATATTATACTTTCGTCGTAATGCAACATCGGGGGCGGAGACGCGACGTTCCGCCCGCAAGGGAGGCTGTTCATGACTATTGAAGCTTTGATCGTCTGGCTCGTCATCGGCGCCATCGCCGGCTGGGTCGCCGGACTGATCGTCAAGGGCTATGGCTTCGGGCTCATCGGCAACATCGTCGTCGGCATCGTCGGCGCCTTTATCGCCGGCTGGCTGCTGCCGCGGCTCGGCATCGCCATTGGCGGCGGCATGGTGGCGGAGATCATCAATGCGATTATCGGCGCGGTGATCCTGCTGGTGGTGATCGGCCTGATCAGGAGATAGCGCCACTGCGAGGCCGGACTGGATCGGAGACGAATGGAAGAGAAGCCGAAACGCGACAAGCCCTGGATCTTCCGCACCTATGCGGGTCATTCGACGGCCACGGAGTCGAATGCGCTCTACCGGAGGAACCTGGCGAAGGGTCAGACCGGACTCTCCATCGCCTTCGATCTGCCGACCCAGACCGGCTACGATTCCGACCATCCCCTCGCCGCCGGCGAGGTCGGCAAGGTCGGCGTTCCCATCTCGCATATCGGGGACATGCGCGCATTGCTCGCCGGGATTCCGCCCGGCGAGATGAACACGTCGATGACGATCAATGCGACGGCGGCCTGGCTGCTGGCGCTTTATATCGCCAATGCCGACGAACGGGACGTGCCGCGCGAAAAGCTGCAGGGCACGACGCAGAACGACATTATCAAGGAATACCTTTCGCGCGGCACCTACGTGTTTCCGCCGGCGCCTTCGATGCGGCTGATCAAGGATACGATCCTGTTCACCACGGCGGAAATGCCGAAATGGAATCCGATGAATGTCTGCTCCTATCACCTGCAGGAGGCGGGGGCGACGCCGGTGCAGGAGCTGAGCTACGCGCTGGCGACTGCAATCGCCGTGCTCGACACGGTGAAAGCCTCGGGCGAAGTGCCGGCGGGCCAGTTCGGCGAGGTCGTCGGCCGCATTTCATTCTTCGTCAATGCCGGCCTCCGGTTCGTCACCGAAATCTGCAAGATGCGCGCCTTCGCCGAATTGTGGGACGAGATCGCGCGCGAGCGTTACGGCGTGAGCGATCCGAAGCAGCGGCTGTTCCGCTACGGCGTCCAGGTCAATTCGCTCGGCCTGACCGAGCAGCAGCCGGAAAACAACGTCTACCGCATCCTGCTGGAAATGCTGGCGGTGACGCTGTCGAAAAAGGCGCGTGCGCGGGCCGTGCAACTGCCGGCCTGGAACGAGGCGCTCGGGCTGCCGCGACCGTTCGATCAGCAATGGTCGCTGCGCATGCAGCAGATCCTCGCCTATGAGACCGACCTGCTCGAATACGGCGACATTTTCGACGGCTCGACCGAAATCGCCAGAACGGTCGAAGACCTCAAGCGGGAAGCGAAAGCGGAACTGGCGCGCATCGACGCGATGGGCGGCGCGGTCGCGGCGGTCGATTCCGGCTACATGAAGCAGCAACTCGTGGAGAGCAATACGAAGCGCCTGGAGGCGATCGAGCGCGGCGAGCAGATCGTGGTCGGCGTCAACCGCTTTACCGAGGGCGAGCCCTCGCCGCTGATCGGCGGCGAAGGTTCGATCCTGACCATTCCCGAAGAGGTGGAAGCCGGCCAGATCGAGCGACTGCGGCAATGGCGCACCGAGCGCGATGCGAAGGCCGTCGACGCGGCGCTGAAGGATCTCGAATCGGCGGCCGCGGAGGACCGCAACATCATGCCGGCATCGATCGCCTGCGCGAAAGCCGGCGTCACCACCGGCGAATGGGGCGCGGTCTGCCGCAAGGTATTCGGCGAATATCGTGCGCCGACGGGCATCGCGCGCGCGGCGCGGCGCACGACGGAGGAACTGGAGCCGCTGCGCGCGGATGTGGAGCGGCTTTCGCGCAAGCTCGGCCGCCGCATCAAGTTCCTGGTCGGCAAGCCCGGGCTCGACGGCCATTCCAACGGAGCGGAACAGATCGCCGTGCGCGCACGTGACGCCGGGTTCGAGGTGGTCTATGGCGGCATCCGTTTTACGCCCGCCGAAATCGTCAAGACGGCGCTGGAGGAGGACGTGCACGTGATCGGCCTGTCGATCCTTTCCGGCAGCCATGTCCCGCTGGTGCGCGAAGTGGTCGAGCGTATGAAATCGGCCGGCATGGACGACGTGCCGGTCGTGGTCGGCGGCATCGTTCCGCCGGAAGATGAGCGCATTCTCAGGCGCGCCGGCGTCGCCGCCGTCTACACGCCGAAGGATTACGCGATCAATCGCATCATGAGCGACCTCGTGCGGCTCGTGGAGAATGTCGCCGAGAAGGTGGCTTGAGGCGCGCATAAGGCGTTTTCAGGCGAAGCGGATACCGGAAAGGCGTCGCCGCTGCCGCGCCGGACGCCGCGCGCGCAGTTCATCCGCTCATCGCCCGGCCGAGTGCGGCGACCAGCCGCTCCAGGTCGATCGGCTTTTCCAGAAATTCATTCATTCCGGCGGCGCGGGCGCGGCCGGCGATATCGGCGCCACTCTTGCCCGATACGCCGACGATCGGAACACGGCCTGCGGGCGGATCCAGCGCGCGGATGCGGCGGGTGGCCTCCAGCCCGTCCATGTCGGACAATTCGATGTCCATGATCACGAGATCGAAGGGCCGGCGGCCGATCGCGGCGATCGCGGCTTCGCCCGAGCCGGCGAATTCGGTGCGGTGGCCAAGTTCGCTCATGATGGTGTTGAGCACGACGCGGCCAAAGGGGTTGTCCTCGACGCAGAGCACTGCGAGCGATCGTGCGTCCGCGGCACGTGCGCTGCCGGGCGGCGGCCCGCTCGCCGGCGCCTTGCCGCGGCCGGCCGATACGACAACCTTCAATGTAAAGGTGCTGCCGAGCTTCGGCTTGCTTTCCACCGCGAGGCTGCCGCCCATCGCCCGTGCCAGCCGGCTGACCAGAGACAGGCCGAGGCCGGTGCCGCCATAACGGCGCGAAACCGATTCGCTGGCTTGGGTGAACGGGCGAAACAGCCGCTTCAATTCAGCCGCCGTCATGCCGATGCCGCTGTCGGTGACGGCGACGACGAGCCGGACCCTGTCGCGCGGCAACGGTTGCGCCGAGACGGCCAAGCGGATGCCGCCGCGCGCGGTGAATTTCACCGCGTTGTCGATCAGGTTCTCGATCATCGCGCGCAGGCGCACCGGATCGCCGCGCACCAGCGGCGGCAGATCGGAGGCAATGACGATTTCCGTCTTCAGCCGGCTTATCTGCGCGCGCGCGACGAGGGACGCCGAGACCGATTCCGCCAGGGCGCGCGGAGAGAACGGTTCTTCCTGCAGCGTCAGCCCGGCGGCGTCGGCCTTCACCGCATCGCAGACGATACTGGTCAGCCGTGCGAGATGATCGGCGGCGCTTTTCACGCCCAGCGCCCAGCGGCGCTCCCGTTCGCCCAGTTCGGACGCGGACAGAAGTTCGGCCAACGCCAGAATGCCGGTCAGCGGTGTGCGGATGTCGTGGGCGAGCGAAGCCATCGCCTGCTCGATCGCACGGCCTTCCGCTTGGGACCGCGACGCCGCACGCTTGCCGCGCGCTCGCGGGCGCGCTGCGCTGCGCGCACGTTGCGATTTTGAGGCTTTGGCCCGGTCCCGCGCCATGATTCCTGTCTGGCGTCAGAATGCCATGCCGGACGTGCGGCTGCCAAACCGGTCAGTCGAGCCCGACCAGACGGCGGATATGGGCGGGTGTCGCGCCGCCGCCGCGCAGCGTGCGCAGCGCCGTGGCCTGGGTCGATTTCGACAGTTTGCGTCCGTCGGAATCGAGAATGAGCCGATGATGCCGGTAGGCCGGTGCAGGCAGACCGAGCAGCGCCTGGAGCAGGCGATGGATCCCGGTCGACCGGAACAGGTCGCCGCCGCGCACCACATGCGTGACGCCCTGCAGCGCATCGTCCACCGTAACCGCCAGATGATAGCTCGTCGGCATATCCTTGCGTGCGAGCACGACATCGCCCCAGGCTTCGGGCCGGGCGGCTACTTCTCCCGTCTCGCCCTCCGGTCCCGCCCCGCTTTCGATCCAGGTCAGGGGGCCGGTCCTGCGGATGGCGGCTTCCACGTCAAGGCGCAGCGCATAGGGCTCGCCGGCCTCGATGCGCCGCCTGCGCTCGGCCGGGGGCACAGCTTTCCCCATGCCGGGATAAAGCGGCGCACCGTCGGGATCGCGCGGCCACGGCGCGCGCTCGGCCGCAATGCGCGCGATCTCGCTGCGGCTCTCGAAGCTTGCATACAGCAAACCCATGGCGTCGAGCCGGGCCAGCGCCTGTGCATGGTCGGCGAGATGGTCGGATTGCCGCCGCACCGGCGTTTCCCAGACCAGGCCGAGCCAGGCGAGGTCTTCGCAGATCGCGCGTTCGAATTCCGGTCGGCTGCGCGCGGTGTCGATATCCTCGATCCGCAGCAGGAAGCGTCCGCCCGCCGCGCGCGCCAGATCGTAGTTCAGGATCGCCGACAGGGCATGCCCGAGATGCAGATAGCCATTCGGCGAGGGCGCAAAGCGGAAAACGGGTGGCATTCCTCTTCGTCCGCAGGCTTGACCCGCAGACCCATCTTCTGTGCAAGAGCCTTGTGTCGTTCGATGGATTGCCGGGTCAAGTCCGGCAACAGGCGGAAATGAGCAATTTCGTCCTCCACACGCAGGCCGAACTGGACGCGGCGCTGGCGAAGCTCGTGCTCCTCGACCCGCGCCTCGCCGCCGTACTCGCCAAATGCGGTCGCCCGGGCCTGCGCCGCCGCGCGCCCGGCTTTTCCGGACTGTGCGCGATCGTCGTATCGCAGCAATTGTCGACCGCCAGCGCCGCGGCAATCTGGGGGCGCATGCAGGCCGCGTTCGATCCGTTCGATCGCGACACGGTGCGCCGCGCCCGCGCCGACAAGCTCGCGCGCATCGGCCTGTCGGCGCCGAAAATCCGCACCATGCGCGAAATCGGCAAGGCCGTCGCCCGGGGCGCGATCGATCTCGATGCGCTGGCGCAGATGCCCGCCGACGACGCGCATGCCGCGCTGACCGCACTGCACGGCGTGGGGCCGTGGACCGCCGACATCTATCTCCTGTTCTGCCTCGGCCACGCCGACGCCTGGCCGGCCGGCGATCTCGCCCTGCAGGAAGCGGCCCGCATCGCCTTCGGCATGCGCGGGCGGCCGGACGCGAAAAAGATGGGGCGGCTCGCAGAACCGTGGCGACCGTGGCGCGGCGTGGCCGCACACTTGCTCTGGAATTATTATCGGGTCATCAAACAGCGCGATCCGGTACCGGTCCAGCCCGACGCATAGGGAGAACACCATGGCCGCAGACCTCGACGGCCCGCGGCTTGCGCCGCGCAGCGGCAAGGCGCGGAGCCTTGTCGTATTCCTGCATGGCTATGGCGCCGACGGAAACGATCTGATCGACATCGGCCGCGCCTGGCAGGAATTGCTGCCGGACACCGCCTTCGTATCACCCCATGCACCGGAGCCCTGCGGCCAGGCACCGGTGGGACGGCAATGGTTCGCACTGACCTTCCGCGATCCGGACGAACGCTGGACCGGCGTGAACAAGGCGGCGCCGGTGCTGGAGGCTTTTCTCGACAGAGAGCTGGCCCGTCACGGCCTGCCGCCGTCCGCGCTGGCGCTGGTCGGCTTCAGCCAGGGCACGATGATGTCGCTGCATGTCGGCTTGCGCCGCGCCGTCGCACCCGCAGCCATTGTCGGCTATTCGGGCATGCTGGTGCTTGCGGAGAAGACGGCGCCGGAACAGTTTGCCGCCGAGATCCGGTCGCGGCCGCCGGTATTGCTGGTGCATGGCAGCGAGGACGAACTGATCCCGGTCCAGGCGCTGCTGCATGCCGCGCAAACGCTCGCAGCCCTCGAAGTGCCGACCGAGTGGCACATCTCGCACGGCATCGGACACGGCATCGACGGTGACGGGCTACGGCATGGCGGCGAGTTCCTGGCGCGCCGGTTGCGTGCGCTGCGATGAGGCCCGGGATGGGGTTAACCCCCTTGCCTGCCTTCACAATCCTGTCATGCTCCCGTAGATTATGGTGCGCGTGCGTCGTCTGAGGAGACCCGATTGAACGTTCACGTCTCGCCCAGCGGTTTTCCGGCTCTGGTGCTGAACGCGGACTTCCGGCCGCTGAGCTATTATCCGCTGTCGTTGTGGTCGTGGCAGGACGCGATCAAGGCCGTCTTCCTCGAGCGCGTGAACATCGTTGCCAATTACGACCGCGCCGTGCGCTCGCCGAGCTTCGAGATGAAGCTGCCGAGCGTCGTTTCGCTGAAGACCTTCGTCAAACCCTCGACGCATCCCGCCTTCACGCGGTTTAACGTCTTTCTGCGCGACCGCTTTTCCTGCCAGTATTGCGGCGCCGAGGACGATCTCACCTTCGATCACCTGATCCCGCGCTCGCGCGGCGGCCATACGACCTGGATCAACGTCGTCGCCGCCTGCTCGCCCTGCAATCTGCGAAAAGGCAATCTGACGCCGGCCGAAGCGAAGATGTGGCCCTCGCAGATGCCGTTCCAGCCCAGCGTGCAGCACCTGCATCGCAACGGCCGGCTGTTTCCGCCGAACTATCTGCACGAAAGCTGGATGGATTATCTTTACTGGGATACGGAGCTGGATCCGTAAGGCCGCTCAGCGGCTCACCGGTCCGGCAAGCCTGTCGATCACCAGATCGATCCTGCCGTGGTCGCCGGCGACATCGGTCGTACGCACCGCGATCCGCGCCGCCACGTCGTGAAATCCGTTGTCGGCAAGTGCGCCGACGACCAGCGCCTGGCGCGCCAGCATTTTCAGATCGTCGCGCACGATCTTCTCCTTGCCCCGATAATCCCGGCCGACGACGCTGATTTTTGTGCCGATCCAGGGCCCGGCCGCCTTCAGCGCTTCGGTCATTCGCGCGACGCTGTCGGCGGCAAGAACCTCGACCCCGGGCTGTCCGCCGGCTTCGAATGAGATCGGGACGGTTGTGGTCTGCGTCTTCGGCTGTTCCGGCACGCCGGCGATTTCCGCATAGACGTCCCTGCCGCGTGGCAGCACCGTCTTGCTCGCAAACCAGTTCAGCCCGGAAATTTCCCTGATCGCGCTGGCACCGGTGCTCCACTTTGACCCCTTGATATCGAACGCGCCTCCGGCAGAGCCGACATCGCTTGCCCCCGGCTGCGGCCCCGATACGGCAGCCGGCTCGGGAGCGAAATTGCAGGCCGACAGACATTCCATCGCCGCCTTGTAGAAATAGCCGCCGGCATGTTGCAGCGTCAGACGGCGCAGCATCGCGCGGTTGCCGGCACGCTTGGCATTCTCGTAGGTGCTTTTCTCCCGATTGAAGCTTTCGACGGTCGGCACGAAGATGAATTGCTGCGAACCGCGATGGCTCATCTCGGGAATTGAGATGGACGGATATTTTTCGCGCAACAATTCCATCTCCGCCGCGATTTCGGTGAAAAAATCGCCGGCGGAGCGGTCGGCTTTCTTCAGCGATTCGAGGAAGGCAAGCGCATAAGGACTGTGCGTGTCGCTGCCGTCGAGCGCCTTGCTGCCGCTCAGACTGGAAGTCGCAACGATCGTTTTTCCGCGCACGCTTTCCGGACTTGCCGCACGGGTCAATACGGCGGTGCCGAACTGCTGCAACGACGCCTGCCATGGATTGTCGCGGCATGCGTCGACGACGACGATATTGAGCGGATTGCCGGCGAATTCGAACGCATCGTAAAAGAGTTCGAGCGGCAACAACTCCTCCTCGAAATCGCGCTCGAACCGGATCGCGGCGCCATGCGGGGCGAGATAGTGCTTGCCGTTGCGCTCGATGCCATGGCCGGCAAAATAAACAAGGCCGACGCCGCCCACCGACCGCAACATCGTCGCGAAATCGTAGACGGCAGCTTTGATCACCTGCCGCGTAAGCTTGTCCTGCGGGTAACTTTCGTTCGGGGACACGACCCTGAACTTGATCCGGCGCAGTTCCGCGGCGACCTTTGCCGCGTCACGGACCGGATTTTTCAGCGACGGAAATCCGGAATTCTCCCCGACGTCGCCAACGCCGATCACAAGCGCGGTCCGGGACGCAAGCCTGTAGGGATCGACACCTTCGAAGACGGATTGCGCGGCGGCCGTCTGAGCGGCCGCGCCGCCAGCCGCGATGCCGGCGAGGAGCAGGTGCGCCACAGCCAGGAAACGCATTTGCCGACACCATTGCGCCAAGGTAGTATCGAAAAATTATACCCGGAAAGCGCGAATAAGACCAGTGCCGGGTTTATAGGGGGCAACCATGCAGCGCCATCTCGTTTCCGTGGCCGTCGCCGCGGCCCTTCTGTCGTGGCTGTGCGAGCGCGCGGTCGCACACGACATCAAGGGCGCAATACACGAGCGCATCGCCGGTCTTTCGCAAGCGCACCGCGCCGCGCTGGCGAAGACGCCGGTCGCGGACGCAGAGACACGCTCGGTGCTCTACAATCTGTTTCTCTGGCCGGTGCCGCGCCGGCTGACCATCTGCTTCTGGAGCGGCAGTCCGCAGCTGCGCAAGCGCGTCACCGAATCGATGCGGAAAATGTGGCCGCTTGCGGAACTGACCGACAAGAGGCTGACCTACGACGCAGCGACGTTCGACAACCCGCCGACCTGCGCGGCGCAGCCCAGGCAGGACATCCGCGTCGATTTCCGCAAAGGCGACGGCTACTGGTCCTGGCCGGGCGCGATCAGCCTCAAACACGCACGCAGCATGAACCTGCAGGGCTTCACCGAAACCAGCCCGCAGCAGGTCGAGTTCGACCATCTGGTCGCGCACGAAATGGGTCATGCGCTCGGCCTCGGGCACGAGCACCAAAGTCCCGCTGCGCCGAATTGCGAATGGAATTTCGATTACATCCGCGAAAACTACGCCTGGGAATCCGAAGACCAGATGATGGCGCAGTTCGAGAAATTCGAGGACTTCGTCTACCAGAACAAGCGTGTCTACGTGTATTCCAATTACGACAAGCTGTCGGTGATGCATTATTCGTTTCCCAAAGGCGCGTTCAGGCGCGGAGAGCGGGATCCCTGCTTCATTGCGCAAAACGACGTCCCTTCCGATCAGGACAAGCTCGCCCTGCAGGTCGCCTACGGCCCGTCGCTGCGCGACATCCAGGCACGGACGCGAAGCGCGGCGCCGAACCTCCTGGCCGGATTTGCGGGAGCGGAATTTGCGCCGCTGCGCGAAGCGTTGCAGTTCAAGGCCGGTCTGCCCGACAACTGACGGGCGCTGCGGCGTCCTCAGGCGCGACCGTCGCCGTGCATGCGCCAGAGTGCCGCGGCGCCCCACAGCGCAAGGCCGGCCAGAGCCAGCGAGATCAGCACGTTGTAGCCGGCAAGCGAAAGACCGAGAAAGCGCCACTGCACCTCGTCGCAGCGCACGATGCGGATCGACTCGATCTGCTTGAGCAGGCTGCCGGCGCTGCCGAAGGAATTTACCGGCCCCGCGCAGTCCTGCGGTCCGGCCCAGAAACCCCATTCGATGCCGGAATGATACGCGCCGAGCCCGGCATTCCAGAGCATGCCGGCGGCGATCGCGACCAGTCCGGCGATCAAGACCTTGCGCGAGGCGCCGTAGGCCACGCCCATTGCCAGCAGCACGGCGAGAGGAATCGCGAAATAATAGGCGATGCGCTGTTCGAGACAGAGCGGACACGGCCGCATGCCGAATCCGAATTCGAAAATCCAGGCTCCGACCAGCGCCGCCGCTCCGATCGCCGCTATGGCGAGCGGCGCCGTGCGGGCGGGTTCGGCGGTCAATCTCGCAATCAGCGCGGTCATTGCGTCACCATCGGACCGGCGCCCGTCCGATACGGAACGAGCGTGGCGGCTCCCCTCTAGTCCCGCAGCCGCATTCTGTCGATATCATGGCGGTTGCGGTCCTTGTCCCGCACCGGACAAATTCGCTTGAGCCCGTGCGCCGCAGCCACTACATGCCTTGCCGGGCCGATTGACCGGCCTCGGCGCACCGCTATGATCGCGCCCGCAAAGCCCCTGTGGCGGAATTGGTAGACGCGCCTGACTCAAAATCAGGTGATGGCAACATCGTGCTGGTTCGAGTCCGGCCAGGGGCACCAGTTTCCGATACCTTTCGAATTTCAATCGTGCGCCCAACGCGCGCCGCCACCGAACGCGACCGGAGATCGACCATGAACGAAGACGTCCTCAACACCACCATCCGCAAGTTTCTCAAGAAGGTCGGCGTGACCGCGCAACGCGAGATCGAGATGGCCGTGCGCGAGGGCGTCGCGCAGGGCCGACTGAAAGGCAAAGAGGCGCTGCCGGCCAAGGTCGTCCTGACGCTCGGCACCGTCGACCTGTCGGTCGAGATCGGCGGCACCATCGAACTGGAATAGCCGCGCCTTCAGCGCAGGAATTCCGGCGAGATCAGGCCCGGCAGGAACAGCGGGATCTGCGGAAATACGATGATCAGCGCCAGCACGATCAGCATCGGGATCAGCATTATCAAGACGTCCTTGAGCGCGTCGATCAGTCTGATTTTGGCGATCGAACAGGCAATCAGCAGGCACAGGCCGTAAGGCGGGGTGACCAGCCCGAAGGCGAGCGAGACGATGCCGACAATGGCGAAATGCACCGGGTCCATGCCCACCGATTTGGCCAGCGGATCGAGGATCGTGCCGACGATGATGATTGCGGGGATGGCGTCGAGAAAGCATCCCACGACAAGAAACGAGGCTGCGATGAAGAACCCGGTCTGGATCGGTCCCATGCCCCAGCCCTGCACGCCGGACAGGATCGCCTGCGGAATCTGGTAATAGGCGAGCAGCCAGCCGAACATCGAGGCGGTGCCGACGCAGAACAGCACCACCGCGGTGAATTTTCCGGTCTCCAGCAGCGCGCTGTGCAGGCCCGCCGCGGTGACCTCGCGATAGACGAAAATCGAGAGCACGGCTGCATAGAGCACGGCGATGCAGGCGGCCTCCGTCGCCGTGAACCAGCCGAAAATCTTGCCGCCGACGATGATGAACGGCGTCATCAGCGCCGGCACCGTCACCACCATCGCCTTGAACAATTCCGCCCAGGTCGCGCGCGGATAGGTCGGGTAGCCACGCGACTTGGCATAGACATGCACGGTCGCCATCTGCGCGGCTGCGATCATCAGCGCCGGCACCACGCCGGCGAGAAACAGCGCGCCGATCGACACGGTGAGAATGCCGCCCCAGACGATCATCAGGATCGACGGCGGCATGATCACCGCGAGCACCGAGGAGACCGCGGTGATGGCGGCGGAAAAGCTGTCGGAATAGCCTTCCTTGCGCTGCGCGGGGATGAAGATTTTCGACTGGCTGGCGGCGTCGGCGGTCGAGGATCCGGAAATTCCGGCGAAAAACACCGACAGCAGAACGTTGATCTGTGCAAGGCCGCCCGGCCAATGCCCGACCATGTCGCGCGACAGCCGCACCAGCCGGTCGGTGATGCCGCCGACATTCATCAGGTTGGCGGTAAGCAGGAAGAAGGGCACCGCGAGCAGGATGAAGGAATTGTAGGCGTTGAACGTTTCCTGCGCGAGCGCCATGGCGCCCAGATGCGGCTCGATCAAGAGGATCGGAAGACAGGACAGCGCCAGCGCGAATGCGATGGGAACGCGCAGAAACAGAAGCGAAAAGAACAGGCCGAACAGGATCAGCGCGGCCTGGCCGGATGAAAGCACCGATCCGGTCATACCGCCTCGCCCCCGCGCGCACCGCCGCACAGCACCCTGAGATCGTCGTAGATCTGCTCGCCGAGGAACACGATCCAGGTGAACCCCGCCAGCGGCCAGGCGACATGAATGAGCCAGAGCGGCATTTCCGCCATTTCCGAGATGCGGTTGAACGCGAAGCGGGTGAATTCCCAGCCGGACCACAGAAACACCAGCGCGATGATCAGGATCGCAAACCGGGAAATCAGCGAGACCGCCGCGTTTGCGCGCGGCGACAGGCCGGACCAGACATCGACGACCAGATGCGAGCCCTCGCGCACGCCGATCATCGCGCCGATCATGATCGTCCAGATGAACAGCAGCCGCGCCATTTCCTCGGTCCAGATATAGGAGGGGATGAGCGCGGTATAACGCGAGAAAATCTGCAGGCTGACCGGCACGATCAGCACGACAAGCGACAGCACGAGAAGCTGCGACAAAAGCCAGCTATAGGCCGCGACGATGCTGCGAAAGACATTGCGCGGAGCGTTTGCGGAATTGCTCATGCGGGGAAGAGCCTAAACGCGGACATTGCGGCCGGGCAAGCGCCCGGCCGCAGCCGTCCCGTCAGTTCTTCATCGCATTGATCTTGGCGTAGATGGCGTCCGCCCCGATCTCTTTCGCGTAAGCCGACATGACCGGCTCCACCAGCTTCTCCATCTGCGCGCGGTCCTTGAACGGCACGCGCTTGAGTTTGCCGGCTTTTTCCAGCGCTTCGAGCTTCTTGGCGTCTTCCGAGGACTCGATCTCGCGCCCGAATGCGCCCGCTTCCTTGCCGGCCCTGACGATGGCGGCCTGCAGATCCGGGGGCAGATTCTTGAACGTCTTTCCGGAGAAGCAGATCGGCCGGATGGTGATGGCGTGCTCGGTCATCGCCAGATGCGGCGCGACCTCGTAGAACTTCATCGATTCGACGCCGGCGGCCTCGTTCTCCCCTGCGGCGATCACGCCGTTCTGGATCGCATTGTAGACTTCGTTATAGGCGATGACGGTCGGCGCCATGCCCGCCGCCTGGAACGTGCGGCTCCAGATCGGCGCGCCCTGCACGCGCACTTTCAGTCCCTTGATGTCGGCGAGCGAGCCCATCGGCTTGTTGATGAAAATGTTGCGCACGCCGCCGCCCGCATAGCCGATCAGCATCACGTCGGCCTTCTGCGCGATTTCGTCGGCGACCGGCTTGAGCACATCGGCGTCCAGCACCTTGTTCCAATGCTTGAGATCGCTGAACAGGAACGGGGCATCGATGAACGGCGCCGCACGCGAGAACGTCGACATGTGCGCAGGCGAGACAATGGCATAGTCCACGGCCTTGCCCTGCGCCATATACTCGAAATACTGCTTCTCAAGTCCGAGCGAAGAGTTCTTGTGCAGCACGAAGTTGATCGGCTTGCCGTAATATTTCTTCACCAGTTCCTCGAATTTCACGAGTGCCTTGGTGAATGCGTGATCGTCGTTGAACTGCACTGCGCCGTTCAGCGTGATCACCTGCTGCGCACCGGCGGATTGCGGCAGCATGAGCGCAGCCAGCGCGGCGGCGACGAAAGCGAATTTCCGCGTCATGAGGTCCTCCCTGATTGCGGGCTCTTTGCGGCCCCGTCCGGTAACATGTTAGACGCGGCAGCGGCGGCTGCCTAGCGGTTAATTCGGCCGCGGTCGCCCAATCGCGACAGCGGCAGACAGCCGCGGGCCCGCTCCCACGCTCCGAGGCTTAGCCGCTATTGAGGCGCGCAAAAGCCGCTTCCATTTCCCGGCGGAATTTCACAGCGGAGTCGTTCTCGTCGCAGGCGACATCGCTCCATTTCACACTGTCGCCCTCGGCGATATCGCGCCGGAGTGCCACACCGTGCGCCAGCCCGAGCGGCAACAGCCCGGCTTCGAGCGAGACATCCGCCGGCGTCTGCCTGCCCCAGACGCAAAAACCGCCTTCGCCGTCGAGCACTTCGCCCGCCTTCAGCGCGCGCTTCGCCGTGGCGACGACATCGGAGCGAAAGCCGGTGGGCGCGCCGGTCGGCTCGTTTCGCAGCGCGGCAGATGCGACGGAAATTCCCAGTTCGAGACCGATCATGTGAACGGGCCGGTAGAGCGCGGCATATTTTCCGCTGCCGTCGGGCAGCAAGTGATATTCGCGGAAGCAGCGGCGTGCATAGTCGCTCTCTCCCTCGAACACGACATAGGTGCCCATGGCCAGATGATGCGCGACGTCGCGCTCTTCGCGATCGACCGAAGAGACGACCTCGGTCACGCCGGCTTTTTCCAATGTGCCGCCCTCGCTTCTCGGCTTGCAGATATCGGCAAGTTCGAACCGGCTCGACGGCGGGAATCCCAGCCCGCCGCTTTGCGGCACCAGACCGGTGGCATTGCAGACCGCCGTCATCTCGATACCGGATTTGGTGCCGTCGACGAACGAGTTGAACATTTTCGGATTGATCGAATTGCGATCCTTGATCTGCAGATATTTGTCGAGGATGTCCCAGACGGTATCCGGCGTGGAGCGATGATAGGTCGGGTGGTAGCGCGTGCCTTTGCCGGCGGCGATCACCCTGAAGCCGCAGGCGCGCGCCCAGTCGACATGCTCGCAGATCAGCGCCGGCTGGTCGCCCCAGGCCAGGCTGTAGACGACGCCGGCTTGCTGCGCCTTGCGTGCGAGCAGCGGCCCGGCGAGGGCGTCGGCCTCGACATTGACCATGACGATATGCTTGCCGCTGCGCATGGCCGCCAGGGCAAAACGGATTCCGTTCTTGGGATCGCCGGTGGCTTCGCAGATCACTTCGATTTCCGGACATGCGATCAGGGATTCGGCGTCGTCGGTGACGTGGGTGCGGCCGGACCTGAACGCAGCGCCCGGCGATTCGGCGGCATAGCTGTCCTCGGGCCAGCCGGCGGTTCTGAGCTGGTTCTTCGCACGTTCGACGTTCAGATCCGCGACGCCGACGAGATGCATGCCCCGGGTCAGCCGCACCTGCGACAGGAACATCGTGCCGAATTTGCCTGCGCCGATCAGACCGACGGTGACCGGGCGTCCCGCGGCTTCGCGTTCGAGCAGCTTGGCATGCAGATTCATATCGTTTCCCCGAAAACTGTCCGCTGCCGGCTGTGCACCGGCCGGTCGCAACTTGTCAATTGTCGCTGGATGCGATTATCGCTGGATGCGATGGCGGCTACTGACAGGCCGCGCGGGTGACGATGGTCTCGTTGGTGCAGTCTTCGTCGCTGCGCGAAAGCAGCGCGCGCGCCGAGCATTTGCGCGCCTGTTCGATGCTGGCGCTCTTGCCGATGGTAAAGCCCTTGCTGCGGCAGATCGTTTCCGCCGCCGCATTGCAGTCGGGCGAGCCGTTCGGCGCGATGTCGCAGCGTTCGCGTCCTTCGACGATGCGCGTATTGGGCAGTCGCACCAGCGCGTCGGTGGCGTCCCTGGTGGCGCTGGCCGCATCGCGCGCGGCCTTGGCCGTACGCTCGTTCAGCGCTTCGATCTGCCCTTTCATCTTGTCGACATTGGCGTTGAAATCCGCGGCCGAACGATCCCACCAGCGGCCCAGGGCGTCAAAGAAGCCCTCCTTCTTCGGCGGCGGCGCGGGCGCGGCGGCCGGGGGCGCGACAATATGACCGGCGTCCGGCCGGCTCCCCGGCTGTTGCTGGACGCCGCCGGTCTGCGCCCGCGCATCCACGGCGAGAGCGAGCGTCAGCAGGGCTGCGGCCATGACGGCAGACAGCCGGTCAGGCCGCCGGTTGCGATCCGGCTGCGTGCGAAAGTCCAGTTCCCGGTCCTGGGCCATACGCGGGGCCATGTGCGTGAGCTGCCGCTGCGTTGATGCGTGACATCAATGTCAGCCCGATGACCGAATATAGTTGATTTCGCTCAAAACAGGTAGAGCGCTCCCACGATCCCGAGCACGAGGACGATTGTGGCGAGCACGACCCAGAATTCCAGCCTTTCTTCGAGGATGACGCGAGCCCGCTCGCCGTAGCGGTGCAGCAGAAAGGCCAGGAGATAGAAGCGCATCCCGCGCGCAACCACCGACAGAATTATGAACAGCGGCAAATTGTAGCCGGCAAAACCCGAAGTGATGGTGACCACCTTGTAGGGTATCGGGGTCAGGCCCTTCAGCACGATGATCCAGGCGCCGTATTCGTTATAGGCCTCGCGGAAGGCATCGACCTTCTCGCCATAGCCATAGAGTGCGATCAGCCATTGCCCGATTGAATCGTAGAGCAGCGCCCCGATCGCATAGCCCACCACGCCGCCGGCCACCGACGTCAGCGTGCATATCGTCGCGTAATAATAGGCCCGGCTCGGCCGCGCGATCGCCATCGGCACCAGCATCACGTCGGGCGGGACGGGAAAGAATGAGCTCTCGATGAACGAGACGAAGCCCATCATCCATTCCGCATGCGGCTTGTGCGCGGTGGCAAGGCACCATTCGTAGAGCCGTCGGATCATGCACAGCCCGGAGGCGGGGGATATCGGGGGGCGTTGCCGCTGGGGCGCGGCGCGAATTCAGCGCCGCTTATGCGCGCGCCGCGCTTCCAGAGCAATAACTTTTCGCCGCTGCGCGTCGGCCGGCATCTCCTTGGGAATCTTTTCGGCGATGCCGAGCAATCGCTCGCGCCGCTTCATTTCCGTCCAGACATCCTGCGGCTTGATTCCGGTGGTGACCCAGAGGACGACGAGATTGTAGAGAAGGTCGGCGCTTTCGCGCACCACGGCCTCGCGATCGCCCTGCATGGCGTCAATCACCACCTCGACCGCCTCCTCGCCCAGTTTCTTGGCGACCTTGGAGCGGCCCGAGCGGATCAGCCGTGTCGTGCGCGAACGGGCGGGGTCGCCCTTTTTCAGGTCGACCACGGCGTCATACAGGCGGTCAATCGAATCACTCATGGCAGGACCATACCGCGATCTGCGGAAAAAGGTGTTAAGTCTTTGGCCCTGCCATAAAAAAGCCCGGCGCCGAAGCGCCGGGCGCGCAGTGGGGCAAGGCCCCTTACCAGTAGTAATAGTAGCGCTTGTGAGACCGGTAGCCGTAATAGGGATACGGCGCGTAACCGTAGCGATAGTGCAGTTCGCGCTCACGCGCCTTGCGGTACTCGCGCGCGGCGGCGTAGGTCGCGATGCCGCCAATGACGGCGGCCATCATCGCTGCGGCTGCCGCATTGTTGCGGTGACGGCGAACCCGCTTGCGGGCGCTGAACTCGGTGCTCTCCGAGACCTGCACGCCCGGAACGGTCTGCACCGGCTTGGTGGCGGGCGCGGCGGCGGAAGGCAGCGGCGCCGCCACAGTGAGCGCGATCGCCGCGGCGGTGCCGGCGGCAAGCACGCGGGTCTTCATGCCACGCATGGTCGTCTCCCTTGGCCAGTTCCTGCGCAATTAGGCCAGCTTACTGCCTAAGCAGAACCGCAGTGTAAGACATATGTTCGGGCAGCATCAGTGTCTGCAACATTATGTTTTTGTAATGATGCGCGCGGAAGCGTGCAGGCGGCGCGTCGCATGCTGCAATGCATGCGTTCACTCGTCGACAGCGAGCAGGCTTGCATTGCCGCCGGCGGCCGCCGTGTTCACTGTGAATGTCTGTTCAGTCGCGAAAGCACGCAGATAATTCGGTCCGCCCGCTTTCGGCCCGGTACCGGAAGTTCCCGTGCCGCCGAACGGCTGGGTACCGACGGTCGCCCCGATCATGCTGCGATTGACGTAGATATTCCCGCTGCGCATGCGCCGGGCGATCTGCGCGACACGGCTGTCGATGCGCGTATGAATGCCGAGCGTCAGCGCCGTTCCGTTGCCGGCGATGTCGTCCAGCAGCCGGTCCAGTTCGCCGGAATGCCAGCGCACGACATGCAGGACCGGACCGAAGACCTCTTCGCGCAGATCGCCCGCACGATCGAGTTCCACAATCGCCGGCGGGACATAATACCCTGCGGCGGGAAGCGTCCGGCCGTCGTCCCATCGGAACCGCAGCCGGCCCCGTTGCCGCCATTCCCCGATCCAATCGAGCAGCCGTTTTTGCGCCCCGGCATCGATCACGGGACCGATGTGAACCGAAGGGTCGCGCGGATCGCCGATGGCAAGCTCGCGCGCCGCTCCCGCAATCATTCCGATCAGGCGGTCGGCCGTTTCGGCCTGCAGGCACAGAAGCCGCAACGCCGAGCAGCGCTGGCCTGCCGACCGGAATGCGGACACGATCACGTCGTCGACGACCTGCTCCGGCAGCGCCGTAGCGTCGACAATCATGGCATTGATTCCGCCGGTTTCCGCGATTAGTGGAACCAGCGGGCCATCCTTGGCGGCAAGCGCGCGATGGATCAGGCGCCCGACCCCGGTCGAGCCGGTAAAGGCGACGCCGGCGGTTCGCGCATCGTCCACCAGCGCCGCACCCGCGCGGCCGTCGCCGAACACAAGATGCAGCGCATCGGCATCGATACCCGCCTGCCGCATCAACCGTACCGCCAGTTCGGCGATCAACGGCGTCTGCTCCGCCGGCTTGGCCACAACGCAATTTCCCGCGGCAAGCGCCGCGGCGACCTGCCCGGTGAAAATTGCCAGCGGAAAATTCCACGGACTGATGCAGACGAAGACACCGCGTCCCCGGTATCGCAGTTCGTTGCTCTCGCCGGTCGGCCCCGGCAACGGCAGCGGCGCGAGGCTGCGGCGCGCCTCGACCGCGTAATAGCGGCAAAAGTCGATCGCCTCGCGCAGTTCCGCGACGGCATCGTCAAGCGTCTTCCCGCCTTCGCTCTGCAGCAGGGCGAGCAATGCGGGGCCATGGCGCTCGTACAGCGCGGCCGTCGCCTCCAGTGCCGCAGCGCGCCGGTCGACAGGCTGCGCATTCCAGGCGGCGAAGCCCTTCGCCGCAGCCGCCATCGCCCTGTCGGCCGTCGCCGCGTCGACTTCGACCACCGTGCCCAGCGCAACGCCGTCGATGGGCGAGACAACCAGGCGCGCCTCACCCGCCGCCGGCTTGTCGCCGACCGGCGGGCGTTCGCGCGCCATGCCGCGGCCCGCCTCGGCCACTGCCCGCACCAGCGCCTCAAGGCTCTCGCGATGACCGAATTCGATGCCGGCCGAGTTGACCCGCGCAGGCGCATAAACGTCGCGCGGCAGCGGAATTTTCCGGTGCCGAACCTGCGACGCATCGGCGATTGCGTCCCACGGCTGGCGCAGGACCGTCTCGATGGGCACCTGCGGATCGGCAGCGACCGACACGAACGATGTGTTGGCGCCGTTCTCCAGCAGCCTCCGCACCAGATAGGCCAGCAGGTCGCGATGTCCGCCCACCGGCGCATAGACGCGGCAGCGCGCCGCGGCGCCAGTTCGCGCAGCACCCGTTCGCGCGACACTGCCTCATAGCGCGGATGCAGAGCGGACAGCTTGACCGAAATACCCGGCCGATCGGGCAGCGCGCCGTCGCCGGCCTGTGCGCCGATGGCATCGATGGCATCCGCATAGGCCTGCCAGTAGCGTTCCGCGTCGACCTGCGTGCGCGCTCCCTCGCCGAGCATGTCGTAGGAATAGCGGGACGTGTCGCCGCCGCCGGCGCGGGACAGCGCTTCCGCGATCGTCTGGCCGAGCACGAAATGCGAGCCGAGCAGCCGCATCGCCTGGCGGGCCGCCATGCGCACGGCCGGCAAGCCGATGCGTTTCACAAGGCCGTCGAGAATGGTCTCCGGAGTCTCTCCCGGATGGATCAGCCGGGCGGTGACGCCCAGCGTCCAGGCGGACGCGGAAACGAGCAGCGAGTCGGCCGGGCCGCCCGGATGCGACCAGTCCCGCCCGGCGAGCTTGTCCTCGATCAGGTCGTCCGCGGTGACGGCGTCGGGCACCCGCAGCAGCGCTTCGGCCAGCACCATCAGCGCCAGCCCCTCCCGGCTCGACAAGGAATAGGCGTGCAGAAAGTCCTCGATCCCGCCCAGCCCGCCGGTGCGGGCCCGGATCGCCGCAACCAGCCTTCGCGCCTGTGCGGCGATCCTGGCCTGCGCTGCGGCCGCAACCGGCCGTGTTAGCCAGTCTGCCGCTAACGCTTCGTCCGCAGGCGCATAGGCAGCCGTAAAAGGCGGGAGCGGAGGCGGCGCCGACGGGTGTTCTGCTGCAGCCAAGGAATCGATTCCATGCGAGCGTTCTGCAATTTTCACTATTGTAACCCATTATTCTTAGTGGTTCTATCGGCATAATAGCGATTTGATTGGGAGATTATCAGGATAATGAGTTCTTCAGCAGTGTTTTCAGCCAACTCCGATATCGACATATTGGACCGCAAGCTTCTTGGCGTGCTGCAGCAGGACGGTCGTCTGCCCGTGGTCGAACTGGCCGAGCGCATCGGTCTCTCGCCCACCGCAACGACGGAGCGGGTCAAGCGACTGACACGCGACGGATACATTCTCGGCTATTCGGCACGGCTCGACCCCGACAAGCTCGGCCGCGGCCTGCTCGTCTTTATCGAGGTGAAGCTCGACCGCACGACACCGGAGGTGTTCGAGCGGTTTGCGGCCGCGGTCGCCAGGGCGCCGGAGGTTCTGGAATGCCACATGGTCGCCGGGGGGTTCGACTATCTCGTAAAAACCCGCGTTGCCGACATGTCCGCCTATCGCAGATTCCTCGGCGACGTTCTGCTCTCCCTGCCGGGCGTCCGGGAAACCCACACCTATGCGGTGATGGAAGAGGTCAAGAACACCGCCGCGCTCCCGGTCTGACGCTTGCCGTCTGCCTGCATTTTGCTCGCCGCAAATTCCGGCCTGCCAATGCGGTGTGCAGATCGGCCAACGCGGCCCGCTGCCGCCTTGCTCTTTGACGCGGCATGTTCTTTGCTGATGCAGAAATGAACAGCTTCGGAGCGGCCGGATTCGGGCATAGCAGCTGCGAGATGCCGGAAAGGTCGCCCCTCCAATCGAAATCGAATGCCCCGCCGGCCGGGCTTTTGCGCCGCGGCGGATACCCAAGGAAAGGACCAGACATGAGTAAGCTTGGTTTCCTCCGGCAGGCCGCGCTCGCCGCCATCGGGCTGTCGATTGCGGCTCCGGCCGCCGCGCAGACCCCGGTCAAGTTCACGCTCGACTGGAAATTCGAGGGCCCGGCCGCGCCGTTCGTGGTGGCCATCGACAAGGGCTACTTCAAGGCCGAAGGTCTCGACGTGACCATCGACACGGCGGGCGGCTCGCTGGAGCCGCTGAATCGTCTTGCGTCGGGCACCTACGACATGGGCTTCGGCGACATCAACTCGCTGATCAAATTCCGCGACGCAAATCCGGGCACGCCGATCAAGGCGGTGTTCATGGTCTACAACAAGCCGCCCTTCTCCATCGTGGGCCGCAAGAGCCGCGGCGTGAGCAAGCCGAAGGATCTCGAAGGCAAGAAGCTCGGTGCCCCGGCCCCCGACGGCGCCTATGCGCAATGGAAAATCTTTACCCAGGCCAACGGCATCGACGCCTCCAAGGTCACCATCGAGAATGTCGGTTTTCCGGTACGCGAGCCGATGCTGGCGGCCGGACAGGTCGACGCCATTACCGGCTTCTCCTTCTCCTCCTACATCAACCTGAAGGATCGCGGCGTTCCCGCCGACGACATCTCCGTCATTCTGATGGCCGATCACGGGGTCAATCTCTACGGCAACGCGATCATCGTGAATCCGAAATTCGCCGCCGAAAAACCAGACGTGGTGAAGAAGTTCCTCAATGCCTTTCTCAAGGGACTGAAGGAGACGGTGAAGAGCCCGTCCACCGCGGTGGACTCGGTGATCAAGCGCAACGATGTCGCCAAGAAGCCGGTCGAACTCGAACGCCTGCAGATGGCGCTGAAGGACAATATCCTCACGCCGGAGGTGAAGGCGAACGGCTTTGGCGGCGTCGATATGGCGCGTCTCGACAAATCCATCGAGCAGATCGCGATCACTTACGACTTCAAGAACGCAAAGCCGAAGGGTTCTGACGTATTCGACACGTCGTTCCTGCCGTCTGCCGCCGACCGCAAAATGTAGGCGCCGGGCGTTCGGGAGATCGGGGGCGGATTCGTGGACGGCTTTATCTCGCTGGATGGCGTCAGCCATCGCTATGGCGGCATCCAGGCCGGACCCGAAGGCGTTCTCGCTGTCGAGGATCTCACGCTGTCCGTCGACCGCGGCGAATTCGCCGCGGTCGTCGGTCCGTCCGGTTGCGGCAAATCCACCTTGATGAAGCTCGTCACCGGCCTGCAATTTCCTTTCGCCGGTCACGTGATGGTGGGCGGCGAGGAGGTCAAGCAGCCGGTGAAGATCGCCGGCATGGCGTTTCAGGCGCCCACCCTCCTTCCCTGGCGCACGACGCTGGAAAACCTGCTGCTGCCGCTGGAAATCGTGCAGCCGCACCGCAGCGAATTGCGGCGCAAGAAGGCCCAATATGTCGAGCGGGCGGAAATGCTGCTCGCCTCCGTCGGCCTTGGCGGCTTCGGGTCGAAATATCCCTGGCAATTGTCCGGCGGCATGCAGCAGCGCACCTCGCTGTGCCGGGCGCTCATTCACGAGCCGCAATTGCTCATGCTCGACGAGCCGTTCGGCGCGCTCGACGCATTCACGCGCGAGGAATTGTGGTGCGTGATCCGGGATCTGCATGCGGAGCGCAAGATCACCATCATACTCGTCACTCACGATCTGCGCGAAGCGGTGTTTCTGGCCGACCGCGTCTTCGTCATGTCGTCGCGGCCCGGCCGCATTCTGGTCGAGCGCAAGGTCGATCTGCCGCGGCCGCGCGATCTGGAAGTGACGTTTTCCACCGAATTCCAGGACATCGTGCACGAACTGCGCTCGCATATCGTGAAGGCGCGGCAGTGATGTCCGGAAACCTCACCGTCCGCCTGGCGCCCTGGCTGTTCACGATCGGCTTGTTCGTGATCTGGGAAGCCGCGGTGCATATTTTCCGCATCCCGGAATTCTTCCTGCCGCCGCCGACCGCAATCGCGCGCGCCACATACGAATACTGGCCGGCGATCTATCGCAATTCCTGGATCACGCTGGAGACCACCCTGATCGGGTTCGGGCTCGCGGTCGGATTCGGGTTGCTGCTCGGGCTGGTGATCGGCTGGTCGCGCACGATCTATGCCGGGATTTATCCGCTGATGATCGGTTTCAATGCGATCCCGAAAGTCGCGGTAGTGCCGATCCTGGTGCTGTGGTTCGGCATCGGCTTCGTGCCGGCGGTGCTCACCGCCTTCCTGATCTCCTTCTTTCCCATAGTGGTCAACGTGGCGACCGGCCTCGCCACCATCGAGCCGGAGCTTGAGGACGTGCTCAAGGCACTCGGCGCCTCCAAGCTCGACATCATGCGCAAGGTCGGCATTCCGCGCTCGCTGCCCTATTTCTTCGGCTCGCTGAAGGTTGCGATTACGCTTGCCTTCGTCGGCTCGGTGATTTCCGAAAGCATCGCGTCCAATCACGGCATCGGCAACCTGATGCTGCAGGCACAGGCGCAATTCCAGGTGCCGCTGATCTTCGCGGGCCTGATCGCGCTCGCCGTCGAAGGCATTGTCATGTACTGGCTGATGGCGATCCTGGAGCGCCGCATGACCGGCTGGGCGCAGCGTTCCGGCTTCGCGCAGGCCTGAGCTAGAAAAATCCGACCGGAGGCTTGTTCGGTTCCTGCAATCCGGGATGCAGCGCCGGATTGAGCGCGCCGGCAATGGAATCGGCGAGCTGTTCCAGCGTCGCCTGTTCCGGGCCCTCGCGGATGAAAATCCCGCAATAGACGTGCGGAAGCTTCGGTAGCGGCGCATCGTCCCAGATGACCAGCCCCGATGCGCCGACGCGACTGCGGGTGAGAGCCATCACACCCATTCCGGCACTGACCGCGGCGGCGAGGCTCGCCATGCTCGAGCCGTTATAGACGACCTCGTAGTCGCGCCCGGCACGCAGCAGGGAATCGATCATGGCGCGGTGAAGAACGCAGGTCTCTCCGAAAGTGACGAGCGAAACCGGGACGTTGACGTCGAACAGCTGGGTGGCGCTGCGCACCCAGACCAAGTCCTCGGTCCATTGGTGCCGTGCATCGTGCAGCGCGCTGGTGGAGAAGCTGATGCACAGATCGAGATTGCCCTGCCGCAATTCGCGCATAATCGGTTCGTGATACTCGTTGCGCACGTTGAACCGCACGTTCGGCCAGCGCGTGCGGAACTCGGCCAGCGACCAGGGCAGAAACGGCGTGACGAACTCGCCCGGCACCCCGAGACGGATCGTCTGCGAAGCCGGCCGCGGCATCGCAAGATCGAGAATGTCGTCGTTGATCGACAGCAGGCGACGCGCCTGGCCGACGACGCGCTCGCCGGTCGCGGTCAGCACGACGCCGGGCTGGCTCTTGTCGAGGATTTCCGATCCAAGCAGCAATTGCAGGCGCTTGACCTGGGCGCTGACCGCAGGCTGCGTGATACCGAGCGAATGCGCCGCCTTGGTGAAGCTGCGCAAGTCGACGACGGTCACCAGTGTGCGCAGCAACTCGGTCGGAATGTTCGCCATGTCTCGGTAAAGCTGGTGGCGGAAATCCTGCTAATAGCGATTTTCGCACAATCGTCATGTATACACATGCAGAATCGCAGTTCACTTCTCGGTTATTGATTGGCGTGATGAAACGTCGATTGATGCATCCTTCGACAGCGCCCCGAACCTGAATGAAATGTAAGAACCCGATTGCGATCACGCGGAAATGCGCCAAGGCTTTCTCAACTTTGTCCCGGCACGGCATCGCGTCCCGTAAAATGATACCTTTGATCGTTGCATAACGGACGCAGGCGCAGGCCAGCATGGAACTTTTTCAGCTTTATCGCCGGGTGCTGATGCTGCTCGGGCCGGAGACGCGGCTTGGATGGCTGCTTGCAGTCTCCAACGTTGCGCTGGCTGCCGCACAGTTTGCAGAGCCGATCCTGTTCGGCCGCATCATCGACGCGCTTGCCGGCGTGCAGGCGAACGTCGCTGGCACTTCAATGGAGCGATTGCTGCCGTTGCTGCTGGCCTGGGCGGGATTTGGCATTTTCACCATCGCCTGTGGCGTCGTGGTCGCGCTGTATGCAGACCGGCTGGCGCACCGTCGGCGGCACGCCGTGCTGACCGACTATTTCGAGCACGTGCTGCAATTGCCGCTGTCGTATCACGGGGGCGCGCATTCCGGCCGGCTGATGAAAGTCATGCTGGCAGGAACCGACTCGCTGTGGAGCCTGTGGCTGTCGTTCTTTCGCGAGCATTTCGCAGCTTTCGTCTCGCTCGTCATCCTGCTGCCGCTGTCGCTGTTTCTGAACTGGCGGCTGGCGCTGCTGCTGATCTGCCTGTGCGTGCTGTTTTCGATTCTGACCGCGATCGTGCTGCGCAAGACCAACGACATGCAGACCGAAGTCGAGCGGCATTATTCGGATCTGGCGGAACGGGCGTCCGACGCACTTGGCAACGTGGCGCTGGTGCAAAGCTACGTGCGCATCGAGGCCGAGGTTTCCGGATTGCGCAATGTGGTGCACCGGCTGCTCAGCGCCCAGATGCCGGTGCTTTCCTGGTGGGCCGTTGTCGCGGTGGCGACGCGCGCTTCGACCACGCTGACGCTGCTCGCGATTTTTCTGCTCGGCACCTATCTGCTGTTTCAGGGCCTCGCCACGCTCGGCGAGATCGTCATGTTCATGAACTTCGCGAGCCTTCTGGTGCAGCGGCTGGACCAGGCCGTCGGCTTCGTCAACAAGGTGTTCATGGACGCGCCGCGCCTGAAGGAGTTTTTCGAAGTCCTCGACGCCAACCCGGCGGTGCGGGACCGGGCCGACGCCATCGATCCCGGCGACCTGCGCGGCGAGGTCACCTTCGAGAACGTCTCCTATTCCTACGACGGCAACCTGCCGACTGTCGCCGACCTGAACTTCACCGCAAGGCCGGGCGACGTCGTCGCGCTGGTCGGACCGACCGGCGCCGGAAAGACGACCACGCTCGCATTGCTGCATCGGGTGTTCGATCCGCTCGCCGGCGCCGTCAGGATCGACGGTATCGATCTGCGCGAAATGAAGCTTGCGGCGCTCCGGCGCAATATCGGCGTCGTGTTCCAGGAGGTGCTCCTTCTCAACCGGTCGGTCGCAGACAATCTGTATGTCGGCAAGCCGGACGCGACGGAGGAGGAGATGCGCTCGGCGCTGGCGCGCGCACAGGCGCTGGAATTCGTCGACCGCAATCCGGAAGGCCTGCAGGCAAGCGTCGGCGAGCGCGGGCGCTTCCTCTCCGGCGGCGAACGCCAGCGGCTTTCCATTGCGCGCGCATTGCTGAAAAATCCGCCGATCCTCATCCTTGACGAGGCGACCAGCGCGCTCGACGCGACGACCGAAGCGAAGGTTCAGGCTGCGCTCGACGAGGTGATGAAGAACCGCACCACCTTCGTCATCGCGCACCGGCTCGCAACCATCCGCAACGCGACCCGCATCCTCGTCTTCGACAGGGGACGCATCGCCGAATCCGGCAGTTTCGACGAGCTTGTCGCGCGAAACGGCCAGTTTGCGCAGCTCGCGCGCACCCAGTTTCTGGTCGCTCCGGCAAGCCAGGCCAGGGAAGACGAAGTTACATCGGCGATCGCCAGCTACTCGCCGACTATTTGATGCGCTCCAGGATGCTGACGTAGTTTGCAACCGCCGCGCCGCCCATGTTGAAAATGCCGGCGAGCCTGGCGTTGCCGACCTGGATGTCCCCGGCCTGGCCCGTGAGCTGCATGGCGCACAGCGCGTGCATGGAGACGCCGG